>JADQBR010000083.1 GCA_016278515.1 Bacillota bacterium | reverse complement strand
CATAAGTCAGGATTAACCCCATTAACTAATGACAGGTTAGGTTGGAATTAACAGTATTTACAATGATGTGTATCGAATTATCCATACCTGCATAACCTGTCGGGATAAAGATTAACATTATAACAAAAATAGTCAGACTGAACAGCAGAAACCGTTTAATCATAATACAACGCTCCTAAAAAATAATATTAATACTTACATTCTTTGGAAAACCCTCTTAATCCCTTATGTCGCTGTGCCCCTTTACTGTTCTATTATGAAAAAAGCCAGTATAAAGCCAAAATGTAGTAATTTTCTGCCGTTCGTAATTTAAAAAGTTATTACCACCTTATAAGCTCGCATCTAAGGACATATACAGCGTCATACCCTTCTATCCCCTCTAAATTACCTTCGTCATCTATTTGTAAACCACTCATATGTTGACCACCCTCATCATAAATAATGTTGGCTAAAATCATTTTTCCTTTTATAGGCGTCTCACCCATAATATTACTTGACCATGTTATACCAAAACCTTTGTCCTTATCTTCAATTATTGACTTCTGCAAAGAACTTGTTTTACTAGAGCCTCCGCCATTGATAATGGATATCCCAAATAAAATATCAACTTCACTGCTGCTTGGTGACGCCTCATTTGCGGTAAATACAATTGTTCCATCCCTGTTACTGTTAAGTAAAAAAATTTTTCCAGTGGCGCTTTCTACTTTTTTCCCAAACTCGTATTTTTCAACCCATGCGGATATCTTTTTGTATTCGCTATCGATATGATAGTCAAACACAAAAAAATGTTCATTTGCCGCTGAAAGCAATGACTTTTCTCTATCCGTTAGTTTAGCCTCGGATATGGTATTTATATCTTCTCCTTGGAAACCCGTAGCACAACCTACTAAATAGAAAGGTATAAGAAATATAGCTAATATAAGCAGGTACCGTTTCATGAGAAAAAATCCCCTTTCTTCAAACTCCAAGTAATAAGATACCTTCTACAATATTGTAATTTAGTTCTGTTGCGCAGAAACAGTGCTGAACAATTAAACGGCATTAGCGCTGTTATCAAATGTAGTGGCAAACAAGAGTTGCTTAAAATTTATTCTGGTTGGGGATATCTAAGATATTTTCCCTCAATAACAAGGTATTCACCTCCGGGACAGGCGATCACAGCAAAGCCATTACTTTTTTCTTCTAGTCTTCCTCGCCTGTCAATTGTAGTCAGCGTCGGTTGTAACGAATCAATTAAAGAAATATCATCAGTTTCATATACAGGAGTTCCTTTTTTAAAATAAACATCCGATTGGACCAATTTTTGCTTATCTTTTGTATAAGGAACAGTATCTTTTTCCCGAATCCAACCTTTTACATTAATTGGAGTATCGTAAACAGGAATTGTTACGTAATACCAAGATTCCCCGTCGGAGAATACACGATCATTAATTTCAACCACAGTGTTTTCCCCTATACCATTGAGAGGCGATGCGTTTCCCAATGGCAGCGCCAGTATATCTATCTCCTTTTCAACAAACCTTTTCTTTCCTTCGAAGCCCTCATATTTCATGTTCAATTCTTTAAACGATTGCATTTCCTCATTCAAATCAGCAATTTCATCTTGAAGCTCTTTTATCTGTTCGTCTTTTTTATGAATTTGTGCCAATAAGTGCTGGTATTCCAAATTAGTATCGTTCATAGTTGCTTTGCTACTACACCCAGCTAATAAAAATAGTAGAATGGTCAAAATGACGCCTGATAAGAACTTTTTCTTAGTCATGGTTATAGACCTACCCTTCTCCATCTAATTTGATGCGAGACTCCATTGAGGTAATATGCCATTGCCTAGTTACCGCTTGTCTTTAGTTCCTTCAAGAGATCATTCAACTTCTTTTCTATTCGTTCAAAGCCGGCTCTAATATTCCATGCGATAATTCCTAACAAAACTGCTATCACTAATAATTCCGCAACTCCTAACAAAATTGCTATCACCAATAATTCCACTTTTAATAACTCCCCCTCCCTTCATTTTTTCAGGATGCGATAGCTCAATATGCCTAAGATTGCCTGTAAATTAAACGCAACTAAGAAAATTAAGATTAATGCTTTTCAATAACACCACCCCATTTTTATGCGCAAATTTGGATACTATCTCACTTAAATGTCTCTTTCTATGGAGTCTAGTTTCCATTTACCATCATCTTTCTCTGTAAAATACATATCAAACACACCATCGTAGTGATTGTTTTCATAGTATTCTATGAAAATAGCAAAACTGTTTTCATAAAATCCAAAGCCTCGTTCCCTCCATCGGGAAATGTCGCCATCAGGAAAAGAAAACTCTAATCTTTGTCCTCCATGGTAATAAACAAATGAGTTTTCTCTGACTTTAAGTTTACCAGTAGTATATTCTCTTAAAAGGTCTAATTCTCTGGTCTCCATTGCCTCAATTATTTTATACGACAAATAGCTAATATGATTGCGAAGTTCTTTTTCTTGTTTAAGACTATCTGCCTGTTTTCGCAGCTCATCTCGTTCTGCTTGAATTGCATCTCAGAGTTAATCGATATGTACCAAGCCATAACTTTATTTTTCCTCAACTTTGATTTTGAGCAAAAGCACTGCAATGTCCTCACTTATCATTTCGTTTATAGATTTTATATCTTGATAATTGTAATCTGCTCTTAAAGATCCTTCCCCTTGCCGATATATCGCCAAAACCTTTTCTTCGCCGGGCTCTATGCCAACCGGTTCCCTCCCAATAGCATAACCCCAACTGCTGACTCCTGATTTGACCAAAAGGCTATTTCTTATCTTTTCCGGGCTTACACTTGCACCGGAAGAATATAAAAATAATTGCGGTTCGTTACTATTAGGATTGATAATCCCAAAACCCATGTGGCCTTCTTCTGTTTTTTGGGGACTCAACCCATAGGAAAGCTGTTTAAGGGGAAACGGCTTTACGGCTTTTCCTTCATTGCAGCCTTCTACCCAAACCTTAACCCAGCTTTTATCAGCACGAGGTAGTTTTAAATTGAAATCGAACAAAACCCCAAGGTTTAATTCTTTAAATGTGTCCTCATATTTTGAACCAGCATTTGCTGAAATGTATGCAATATTACTGCTAGTACTTTCGCTGCTGCAGCCAGTTGTTATAAATATGATTATCAGCATTGCAAGCAGCAAAAGTCCTGAAAACTGTCTCAATGTACGCCTCTCCCTATTAGACAAAAAAATAAGATGCTAATTCTTTAACTATCCAATCCGGTTAACTGCTTTAAACTACCGGAAGAAAGCTCCAGCAGCCAAATTTCTTCTTTGCCTCCGCGGGTAGAGACAAAGGCCGCTTTCTCACTATCCGGAGACCATACCGGGTATAGTTCATGGGATGGACTACTGGTGAGCTGTTTTACAGTACCATTTTCCCAAAGATAGATGTCCCAATTTCCTTCCTTGTTACCGGTAAAGACAATTCTCTTGCCAGTCGGGGAAAGGTCCGGGTGTTTTTGGTAACCTTTATACGGCCCCAAAGTGGTCAAAAAATTCTGCGCAACATCGTAAAGCAATAGTCCAGTTCCTTCATTTTTAAATCCAAAAACCGTAGACAAACTTTTCCATTGTCCCATAACCAGGGAATTTAAATCAGGTGTCTGGCTGGCCCGATCGAAATTAGGAACTTGGCCTGCTCCCAGCAGTAGTTCGGAGGGTTCGTTCCCTGCCGGGTCTGCTGAAAATAAGTCGTAGCGATAAGAGCGTCCGTAGTTATAATTTTGGTAAGTTTTTAAAACCATCAAACTATCCTTGTTTTTCCATCCGACAAAAATCTGTCCGTCAATCAAACGTAGGTTTTTACCATCTTTATCAACTACCGCCATGGACCTGATGAAATCGGAATGAGAATCTACGCCACCCAGATCCAGCTGCAAAGCGACTTTTTGCCCGTCAGGAGACCACCAGGGATAGACGTTATAGGGGCCAAAATCAACCATGCCTGCCATGTCTTTATAAAAAACCAAAACCTTCTCGCCCCGCCCTTCTCGGTCCACTAACCTCACCTCGGGAACGGAATAGTTTTTGTCTTCTTGCGCAACCCTTTTGACAAAAAGGATACTGCTGTCATCAGGAGCCCAGCAGGCCCTTCCCGGCCAGGATAAGCCTTTGGCTAGCAGCTGCTCGTTTCCTTTGTCGACATTTACCTTCCAAAGTTCTGCGGTGTCACTATCCTTTGGCAGAACTATGTAAACTATCTCTTTCCCATCGTGGGACCATTGAGGGTTGGTTATCTGCCTGTCGCCGCGAAATTCTGTACGGTAATTAAATTCAAGAGTTTCCGGTATGCCTGTGGCTTCATTTTTTACTCCCTTGACCTGTAGGGTGTAAACTGTTTCGGACTGAAGTTTGCCCTCGGGTTCCAGATAAATCTCGCCGGGTTGAGTACGTCGTACCGTAAAATCCAATTTGGGCTCAAAAGAAACAGACTGCTCAACAGTAGCCGGGTCTACCTCCCCGGTAAAAGTTAATTGAAAGCCTACTGCTTCCAAAGGCAAGAACAAGTATGGATCATTTGGCAGTATTCTTTCCAGTGGCGGCAGTGTTGCAATGGGTTCCATATCTTCCTTGGTAAGGTTCTCTTCTGAATACGAAGAACATCCCCCGAGCAAAAATACTGCCAGGAATGCGGTTACTATCAATAAGTAAAGGCGAAAATCATTTGACTTTCGGACCAGGGTTATCATCTCCTTTGTTAATCACCTCTTGGTACACCCCGCCTTTGTAATCTTCTGTTCCCAGAATGTACTCCAACAATCAAATCGTTCTGAAATTCAAACCAACTATGGGGAGAATTTATGCTAATTGCTAGGCAGTTAACTTAACCCAAAGGCTTTCAAAATTAAAATGATAGGTAGAAAAAGCACTGCGTCATCTAACAACATAATGCTTGCACCCCAAATGGCCAGCGCTATGATGACGGTAATAAAGGAACTTCTGAAGCTCGTTATCCATTTCATTGTGTGGGCCAAAGCGAGTGCAAAAATTGCAAAGGAAATGCCTAAAGCATAAAGGCCAATTGAAAACCCTGTCATGAAACTAAAAAAGTACATAGATATTCCGCCTACCCAATATAACCATTTTCGCCCCTCTATGGCTAATAAAATGGAGAGACTAGTTATCACTAATGATCCAAAAGTCAACACCATAGCACTGTACATTTTTATCCCCCCTCGCATACTAATCCGAAGTTCACAAGAGCTATTGGAACATAAAAATGAACAATGGAAGATATTTGATAATCCCAGCAACGATTAATAATCTCCATCAGATATACTAAATATCAATATTTCAGTAATAATGCTGTCATCGGTTAATTCTTGAGTATCGAATTTTATTTGCAAATAATACCCCTTGCCTAAGTCAAAGGTACTTTCGGGATACTCTTTAAGCAAAAGCTCATCTTTATTCATTCTGTATTTGGATTTGTACAGTTCTATTGCTTCTTTGGCATTATCACCGACCTGAATACCCTCTTTGGTATTGAATCCTTCCGCTCTAACTATAATGCTCTTCATTGTATAGCTAATGGGGTCAATACCGATAAAGACACTATCCTTAAAGCCGTAGGACCAGCCAATTTCCGTTTTATATCTAACGTAATCGTTACCAAATTGGGTTATTGCTTTTTCAACAGAATCTCCAATCTTTACGTCTGATATGGATTCAACAGCACATTTAAATGCAGGCACATAGGATTTCCGAACCAAATCCTTTAACCTGATATAACCATAATTATTGGTGTTCACAAAATCTATAGCCTCGATTAAAGCCCATTCTTCTTGCTGGTCATTGATAACCTTTGTATGTACTATGACGTATCTATCGGATATGGAATTTATGATATGTGCACTTTCGTAAGGATAAATTTTCATTTCGGCGGCATCCTCAACGTACATAGACCTCGGAATGTTAATCTTTTCGGCTTCTTGAAAGTTTTGCTGATAGACTTTTTGCTGTTCCTTCATCGGCTGAAGAATGTTCATCTGCTCATTAAATCGAGCAATCTGCTCTTGATATTTCCCTGTTTCTGATTTTAGCTCCTTAATCTGGTTTTTTAGTTCAGTGTTCTCATTTTCATATGTAGCCATTTTAGTTTCAAATTGAGCAATAGTTTGCTGACTGCTTGGGTTGCTGCAGCCAGAAAAAAGAATAGCTGTTAATGTCATAATTAGAGCCAACCACTTATGTGTCCCCATAGGTATCCCCCCAAAAAATATCTGCATACTTGAAAACCACTTGCTACAAACGATAGAACCCATAATAACTAGCTGCTTATTGCTTAGCTGCCAAAGCCTTTGCCAAAATGTTATCTACCGCCTCTTTATCATCAGGCGCAATTAATAATTCGACTTCAGCCATATCATTTTTTGTCAGCCATGCTTCTATTTTAGAGGCCTTTACGTTAAATCTAAGGATGTAATAGCTTCTATCGCCATCCAAAGTCCTTCCTTGGTCTAATTCGCCCCATTGGTAATATGTGATCTTATCCCAGCTTGTTTTCTGCATTCTTAAAAGAATTCCATCCATACGTACAGCGCTTTTCTGTAATTCGTGGTGAATTGTAATAATCCCTGAACCGCCTATGCCGATTGCACTGATTAGATACTTCAGTCCCGTTCCTTTAAAACTAATAATTCCAGCCCATTCAGCGAGCATGCTGTTTTCCAAGGTGTATGTTTGCACCTTATTTAAGATTTCTGTGCTAAACAAGTCTAGTGCGCTGTCAATCAAATGACTATTATAAAGTACATAAAATGCTTTAATAAGGCTTTCAATAAAGAAATAACAGAGAACCAACGCTACCAGAAACATGAAAATCCCTGCAATCAATTCCCAACTAATTTTTCGCAAGGCATAGATAGCTACTGACTTCTCTAGGACTTTTTTCTTTCTTTCCTGAATAATAATCCATGTACTCGTTATGAAAATCATTAATAAAGTAAATAGCAGATACAAAAGATTGCACGCTCCCTACGTTACAATATGCACCAAAAATATAAAAACCATGGTTATATTGTCAGTTTTACTAAACCATTAGCCCCTCCTACGTAAATTTCATCGCCAAGTTTAGTCAACATTGCATAATAGTTTAGCAAAAATCTCCCCTCTACATCTTCCACTGACAGGTCTTTAACCTGATAAAGATAATTCCCTGTCTTGCTGTCCAAAACAGTCATAACCTCTTTTCCCGGTATTATCAATTCAGAGTCCACTAAAATCGGTTGCTTGAAAAATTCAGTCGCATAAGGAATAGACCATAGTTCCTTTCCGTTTGCCAGATTTACTTTGGTAGCCCTATCTCCCGTCAAGTAGTATAAGCTGTTGTCTTCGAACAACGCCGCCTTTATATCCCATGGTGACTCCCATACTTCTTTATGGGTTTTTAAAGAGTACAAAATTGAATGAATGTCCGGTTGCGAAGAACTGCCCCTAATATGGTGAATCATTATGTAATCTTCGTTTACGACAATAATTCTCTGATCTCTATTGTTTTTAATCTTGTCTAGAACTTTGCCGGTATCTAAATCCAAAAGAACAAATTGATCTTTAGTCGAAAACCAGTAATGGTTAGCTTGCTGCTTCCCCCATATTCTAGGATCCGCAACAACCATCGTGCGATCAAAGCCATCTCTAAAATTTGCTGTCTCCATATTAGTCTGGAACCGCCAAATTACCTTACCCGTAACGAAGTCTAAGGCTTTGATTGCTTTAGGCCCTGCAACAACTGCCCATTTCAGCGGACGCTGTATGTTCAATAAACGTTCTCCAGGTTCCAGTCCTCTCTCCCAAAGGACTATCCCATTTAATTCATTTAGGGCCACCAGCTTGCCAATTAACTGCTGATTACTATACTTATATAAGTTAACCAGCACTGCATCGTCAGTGCCAGCTATCTTAATGCCAGAATAGTTATTCCAGCTTTCGGGGTGTTTCTCCCATAAGATCTTGCCCGAATCCAACGCAATTTTCTTTACTGAAGGTGATTTATCTATACTGGTTGATACTGTAATAGTGGCTTCTTCCTCATCAATAAAGAAACTCATAGGGGAAGATTCCCCATAAACTGACCACTGTTGTTCTCCGGTTCTTCTGTTAATTCCATAAAGCATGGAATCCTCGTGATAACCGCTCAACCCACCATCGTCCCCCAAAACCAGCAGAGTGTTATTTGTTCCGCCTACAAGGTATTGATAGGGCAGCGCTCCTTTGAAGCGCCACTTAAAGTTTAGGTGCTCTGACCAATCAACGATCTGTTTGTTTTCTTCAGATTTTGTATTGTTTCTGTCGCCATTAGCTATGTAATTAGTACGACTTTCATCATCTTGGCGGCGCTCATTGGCCCCGAAACTATCCACCATTTTGTTGTTAGCAGTGCACGCAGTAACCCCAAGGGTTAGAGCGAATATAATTATACTGATTGTAGCAACCCGTTTCAGATTGGTCATTGCCTCTTATCCTTCCGTTAGTTCTGCTGCACAGCCGCATTAGGCTAATATATCGCGGCTAGGGAGATATTTAACCAATGAATGGTTGGAAAATAAATATTCATGCCGCACAGTGTTTCCGGTCTGTCGGTCTACAACTCGACGCCAAATTTCATTGGAACGATAGTACTCTCCGTTTTCCATGCTAAACCGATGGTCTTTTTCGTATACGTGATATGAAAAGGGTAATTCTTCCGAAACTCTAATATCACCTTTTAAATGTTTCTCGGTCAACCAAACTCTAAACTGAAACGTATAGGGAAGGTTATTGCGGAATTGAAGATCAATGTAGTTGTAAAATACGCTGGCACCAGTCCCAAATGGTAGTACTCTTCCACTATCCGGAAAGGGATCAAAACTGTGGTGGTGACGTTCCAATATTTCCAAAGGGGAATGTAAAGCCATCCAAAAGAGCAAATTTGACAGTTGGCACAACCCTCCGCCTACCCCTTCTTTTACTTCTCCGTTGTTAAGATACATACCCTCCTTGAATCCGCGTTTTGCAGTAGCTCTCCCAATTAAGCGCCAAAAGGAGAATATTTGGCCGGGTTCCATTAAAATCCCGTCTATTAAAGGAGCAGCAATTTTCAGGTTGACTATTTTATTTTCTTGGAGCCGCAAATCACTATCGCCCAGTTTTCTAATCAATACGGATTGATGCGGCTTTACTCGTATTGGTAAGGTTGAACCTTTCTTTCGCGCGTAATATTTGTTAAGAGAAAGCCATTTCAAGTGTCGTCGGCAACGTTTTTCCCAGACACTTAAGAAATAAAGCGCAGGGTGTCGTTGTGAAAGCAGCATAGATAGCACCTTTCTGGTTCAAAAACTTTCTAGAACCAATAACCTTTGACTGAAGTGATAAAACTTCTCTTAAAAGCTAAGCTACTTGTAAGATGTATTTTAAGTGCTGAAATCGTAATCAACCTTAGTTAATATCTTTATTTTTTAAGACATCATGAATTTTCTTTATATAAACCAATACAAACACCATTACAACCAATTGTACAAGAGAAATAAGAATTGGTAGAAAGACTGCCAATCCAGCTAAAGCTGCCCACCATGGAGGGCTAGGTTCCGGTTCTACTTGAATGTCTACGCCGGCATCATTCATTATTTGCAGCAAGCTAGGATCTTTAGCAGTTATCGAATGAAATACAAGTCCGTTTCTGGTAGCCCCCTCAACACGATAGTTATTCTTCTCAACAATTATTTTTACGGCATCAATTTTACCCGATTGCACAGCTTGAACAAATTCCTTACGGCTCCAGGAATTTTCTGCCTTCCTAAAGTGAATAATTAAGAATGCCGCCAACAATATTAATGCGATTAGCACAACAGCAAATACAATTTTTTTCTTCATAAGCTTCTCCTTCATCTCAAAATGGAACTTTTCTTTTCAATCTCTAATTTATTTAAGCTGAAAACGGTAAAAAAGATATCCGATTGGACCAATGGGAAAAAGAATCGTTGAAACAATACTCCAGAATATGTAGTTAGTTTCTAACGCTTTGGCATCGTTCCAAACAAGGATGCCAACTGCAATGGCTAAGATAATGAATTCAGGCCGCATTTTGGTACGCCTCCTTCAAAAATGATAGGAAAGACACTCATACAATAGCAATTCGGCTATTTATGTTTTAAACTATAGGTAATCTCACGCCTACCGCTATTCACCAAACGGTAAACATCCTTGTTCGGAATGATTTTTTCAATCTCTACATAAAGTCAATTTAAAGACATCCTTTAAGACCACTGCCGTCCTTTCTTTAATTGGCAATGCATTTAGCGCCCGTTGTATTTCACGTTTTGAGTCAATTAATTCAGATTGCCTTGGCTGTTTTGAACTTTCCGAATCCCATAGCATACCCACCGTTGTTTTGGCTGCATGCAGAAAATCTGTTGGTATAGATTGGCTATTGTTTTGAGTGCCGGTAAAAACTTTAATACAGAAATCTTGGGCCAAAACTTCATCCCCTGTCAGCCTGTAGCAGAGACTATATATTTTTCGTATTAATTCTTGGTTCAAATTCAACACCTCAATAACTAGCGTTAGGGACCGACAGATCGAATTGTCGGTCTATATCCAACAATTCACCGATGCTGTTTAGTTTTATGGTTGTAGGCCCGTCATTGGCAATCAGTATGACTGTCCCTTTACCACTTTTTTTATCAATGGCTAGTCTTATGCCGGATTTATCGATTCCTCTGGGATTGGCCACAACAAATTCCGGTAAATGATTGAGCATCGGACTGCTGGCAGAATCCTGCAACTGAAAGGACAAAGTCAATTTGGAACGATCCCTTTCAATACCTGTGAGTGTAATCTCTTTTCCGTTACCAATCAGGACTTTATCTAATTCCTGCTGGTGGCCGTCTTTGATGTCTAATGTTATCTGCTGCTCTTTTTTGCTAATATAACGATAGAGATAAAGATTAGGCAGGGTGAACCGTACTTCGCTCGTTGTTTCAGCTACTGGTTGAAAATTAAAGCTTGCGTTAAGTCCGCCGGAGACGGAATCGGTATTTAGTTTGAGCTGCTCTATTTCTAACTTTCTCCGGTTTTCAGTATCCAGCAGTGCAGCGTACCGCGATCCCATTGT
>JADQBR010000077.1 GCA_016278515.1 Bacillota bacterium | reverse complement strand
AGGGGCTTTTGTCCTGGCTGCTGTTTTAGCGGCCCTAGGTGCAGTGACACTTATTTTAACTGGAAAAATAAATCAAGATTCAAATCAAGATAAACCTCAGGTAGTAGGTACATGCTGACCGCCTGTCATACCGCAGGACGAGTTTTTAAATAATACTAGGGTAACGTCGATATTTCGGCGGCATGTATGGATATTAAGAAAGAAATAGGCTTGGGTATTTTATTGCCCAAGCTCGGTTTTCTAAGGTTGTTGATTTTCGTGGGAAATTATTTGCGAAAGGACGGAAAAATCTACATTACCGCCGCTAATTACTGCAGCAACAGTTTTATAGCGGCCACCCAGTTTCTCAAAAAGAGCCGCGGCAGGAGCCGTTGCCCCGGAGGGCTCTATTACCTGTTTTTGATACTGCATAATTAGGCGCATGGCCTCCTTGATTTCCGCATCGGAAACCACTAATATTTCATCAACATAATTTTGCACAATTGAAAATGTTAATGCACCTGGCTGTTTAGAACGCAGCCCGTCAGAAATTGTATCTATTGTTTCCCTGGCAGTAATCCTCCCATTTTGTAAGGAAAGATACATGGAGTTGCTAAACTGCGGTTCCACACCAAATACTTTCACCTGCGGATGGATTTCTTTGATAGCCGTAGCAATACCAGAAATCAAGCCGCCTCCGCCCACGGGAACAAGTACTGCCTCCACATCCGGTACTTGTTCCAATAGCTCCAACCCAATGGTTCCCTGCCCGGCAATAACGTCATAATGGTCGTACCCGGGCAGATAAAGTAAATCATTTGCTTCAGCCAACTCTCTCGCTTTGGTGATCCGTTCATGGGACAAGGTACCGCTGAAAACCACTTCCGCTCCGTAACCCCGAGCAGCATTCTCCTTGGCCTTAACCGCATCCTCAGGCATTACCACTGTACATGGCACCCCATGGACACCTGTAATCCAAGCTATTGCCTGTCCATGGTTACCAGAGGACGCCGTAACCACTCCCTTAATCGTTCCTCGTTCCAGAGCCTTGATAAGGCTGTTACTGGTTCCCCGGCTTTTAAAACTTCCCGTTTTCTGCAAATTTTCAGCTTTTAAATACAGCTTGGAACCGCCAATTTCGTCCAGCCGTGTAGAGCGGAAAATCGGTGTCCGGTGAACCCGATGGGCAATGCGCAGCCGCCCTCATTCTTACTAATCAAATTTCACAAACCTTCCTCAGCAGTGTCGTTCTATAAACCTATATTTTTCCGGGCACATCCACCAGTAGACGCTCTATTCAATAATTTCGCATCCCTTTTTTTTCAACTCGACGTCCACCCAGCTTCTATCCCAGGTCCCTTCTTCTATTGCTTTAAAAATACTGGCTTCACTTTCAAACGTTGTTTTCGCCTTCTGTAGAACTTCGGGGGCATCCTCTTGATTTATTATGACAACACCATCGGAGTCCCCTACTATAATGTCCCCAGGTTGAACCACAACACCTCCACAGACAACCGGAACATTTATTTCACCAGGCCCATCTTTATACGGGCCCTTGGGGTTAACTCCCCTTGCAAATGCAGCAAATGAGAATTCTTTAATTGCAGCAGAGTCCCTAATGGCACCGTCAATCAGGAACCCAGCTAATTGTTTTTTCATAGCGTAACGCACCATTATTTCACCTGTTACTGCGTTAATTTTATCTCCCTGCACATCAATTACAAGTACGTCACCAGGTTGAGCCATATCTAGTGCCTTATGAAACATAAGGTTATCCGAAGTTGCTACCTTTACCGTAAATGCAGTACCCAGTAACGGAGTATCGTTTAAAGGCTTGATTTCCGCGTCTACACAGTAAAATCTGTTCATGCTATCAGCAATATTAGGCGTGGGTAGTCCTTTAAAACCCTCAACCAATTCCCTGCTAGGTCTGTTAATCTTGGTATAAATTCTAAAGCCTACGTTTGACATACGAAGCCTCCTCTTAAGGTTTTTTGTTTGTTAGATGCCTTGCATATTAACTATATTTCTTTAGATCGATAACAGGATTATCCAAACTTACAAAACCATCAATATGACATTCTACAACATCTCCCTCGGTTATATGTACCGATCTAGGAATACAGGTGAAAATTATCTTCTGGCAGCATAGTCATTACCTTCGCATGAAAGGATACTAAATAATCGGGGGAAATGTCATATTTGATAATACGTTATTAGCATGCTCCTCCCCATTAATTACTGTAGCTACATTTAGCTCATCACGCCTTCCATTTCATCTGGTGTTATCAACTGAGAGCCAAGTGAAAAAAAGCGTTAAAACCTTTTGACTAGTCAATGTTCTTATGCAGTATGTACACTGCAGTCATATCATCAATGGCGTGAAACCTGCAATGACACTGGCCAATCTTTTCCCTCCACGACCTTACATTCCTTGCCAGAAATTGTTCCCAACTCACCTCCGGCGTAGTTTTTTCTGACAAAGAGAGCTTTTGATTTCCTTCCCAGGGCCAATAACAGTTGTGTATGGTTTCAGGAAAATAGTGGTTCAGTATTAGGTGTTCGGCAGTGTGATCTATATAGTAAGACCTAATCCCTATATTTATGTACTATACAGCTCACAGGCTTATTGTTAGCTCTCTTTCTCCTACACCCATTGCAATAAGTACATTCATGAATTGGATCATCATGTTTCCCCAACACCTTATTTGCCCAACTGGCATCAGCAATTAGAGGACGACCCACTGCTACCAAATCCACTTTGTTAGCAGACACGGCAGTGTTTGCCGTTTCATAGTCACCTAGTTTACCCACACCGATCACAGGGGTTTTAACTTTTGATTTAATAATCTCAGCCGGCCCTAAAAATACTGCCTTATCCGTAATCTTTTGCGGACTGGAAGTGAAATCAGACAAATAGACTGTACTGCTCCCGTGCGCCAAGCGAATATTATAACCGGAAATATGAAACAAGTCCGCCCCGGACTTTTCTAATTGTACAGCTATAGTAGCTGTATCTTTTGGCTGTAGCCCTCCAGGAGGTTCTTCCCCGTTTAACCTAACCCCGACTAAAAACTCACTGCCACAGTATTCTTTAATTCCAAGTATTATGTCTTTCACAATCCTAACCCTATTTTCTAATGCATCTCCAAAACTATCATTCCTTTTGTTCGTTAATGGTGACAAAAAAGAATTAAGCAAATAGAAATGTGCCCCATGAAGCTCTACCCCTTGAAACCCCGCTTTCTTTGCAGTGAAAGCTCCCGCGACAAATTCTTCGATAGTTTTTTCTATCAAGGCCTGAGACATCTCCCCAGGTATGGTCTCAATTACAGGCACAGAGGAAGCAGAAACTACTGACTTTACACCTACTGCTTTCGGCCCCGCATGATGCAGTTGAACCATTACTGCCGCACCATGATGTCTAATAACCCCGGACAATTGACTAAGCCCCCGCACAAACTTTCCATCATATATACCTATTTGGTTCGGTGTAATCCTCCCTTCGGGATTTATTATTGATGCTTCAATAATAACTAATCCCACTCCCCCAGCGGCCCTTTTTTCGTAATGGGATATCAGTTCACTCGTAACAGTGCCATCCTCAGCAGCCAGGTCTGTAACCATAGGAGGCATGACAATTCTATTTTTTAAGGTCACATTCCCCACTTGCAACAAAGATTCAAGACCTAACATAACACACCCCCTCAATTTTTTACCATAAATTTTACACCAAACCCATTGTTGAAAACAGACGTAGTATAACAACCATAACAATCATCACGTTTAATGCATATACACCGTTCCATTTGGGCCCTACTTCCAGCGTAGAACGATTAATAACGCCAGCCATGGCAACGTTAATACTGGACGAAGGGGAAATCACATTTGCCAGCGACCAGCCACATAAGAGAATAAGACCCATCATAGTATCACTTATACCGAAGGACTGCGGATATATTGTTGTCCCTAAAATCGTTACTAAAATGATTGGATGTACCCCAAATAAGGCAAAAAACGCTATAGCGGAAATTGTCAGAATTGATAGTAATGTTCCATTATCCCCTATTATCTCGTACAACAAATTGGGTATTACATCCCCTACGTGCGAATAACTAATTGCGGTGGCGAGAAACCCAGCCCCAATACTCAATACTACTATGTTGTTTAATTTAGGTAATTCCTCTTGAAAATATTGCCCTTTAACCTCTTCAACAAAAAGGGATAACTTCCCGGTAGCTGCCAGCCAACTTATTGGAAAAAGGATAGCAGAAATGGAAACTACAATAATTGTAGACATGTCGGTTATTAAGGAAACAGTTATGATAAAGCCAATTAGAACAATAGCAAAAGCTATTAGTTCATGTACTTTCCTCCATGCAATCGCAACTAGGTTTGTAGGTGCTCTGTCATTGTAGTCTACTTTCCCTTCTCGGAAATAAGTCATTACCCAGCCGGTGAAAACCGCGCAGAGCCCTATAAGAAAACCGTAAGGAAAAAAATCCAGCCACTTGATACCTGTTAACTCCATGATAATACCGGCAGCAGCGTAGCTTGGGGCCCATGTCAGGGATGCCGAAACCCCCCGTACTATTCCTGTACTTAGCAACTGCAAGTTTTTACTTTTTTCACTTGCTAAACTCACCTGATATACTAAGGAAATTGCTGCTAAATTGATTGTAACTGCTATGAAGAAAGCTAAAGCACTGGCAAGTAAATAAAACTGGCTGTTTCGTCGAGCATATTTTGCATAGAAGCCATTTAACGCCTGAACATATCCCCCGGTATATACAGGTATCGCTAATAAAGGAACAAGGGTAAACATAACCACTAAGTAGACATTCCTAGTTAATCCGTCTATCCAAAGAGAAAGTGGCGCATGATACAGCAGTAGCAGAACGCCACCCGCAGCAAACAAAAAATAACCGATAACTCTTGCTGTCCCCTTTACTAGCAAAAGGCTTAAAAAAACCAAAAAGAGCAGCAATATATAGTTTAATTGGTTAAGCATATAAAGATGAATAAACACACCTAACAGATGCATCAACGCAAACAGTATACTTACTATACTAGTCGCTTTCACTACGGAACCCTTAAGCATTACTAATCGTCTCCATTATGACTAGAAATTTGCAACATAGTAGACTTGAAGTTCATCGCAGCAAACAACGACGAATTTCAAGTCTATTTAAACTAAGATGTCAACACATATTCAAGTTCTATGCATTCTATTCCAGTAAAATGCTTGGAAGCCATAAAGTTACCTGCGGTAAGTAGGTAATTAGCAAAAGACTAATAATCAGTGGTATCAAATATGGTATTACCGCCGATATAGCTTCCTCCAATTTTATATCACCAATGTCCGAAATCACGTATAGTCCTATCCCCACAGGCGGTGTTGCAATTCCAATATGCAGAGCATAGCTGATAACGACACCAAAATGTATGGGATCAACCCCAGCCTGAGCTACTATTGGTAGAAAAATAGGTGTCAGAATAATTAAGGATGCTGTTGCAGACATGAAACAACCGATAACTAAGAAAACAACATCAGCTAATAGCAATATTGCCCATTTGGTATTTGCAATTCCTCCAATAGCTTCCGCTAATAACTGGGGTGTTCTCTCGAAGGTCATAATGTAACCCATTACCCCGGCCAGAGACACTAATAAAATGGCATGGGCCGACTGAATCATAGACTCTTTCATTGCCGCCCACATATTTCGCCAATCAATTGTTCTGTACACTAATCCGACAAACACAGAATATACTGCTGCCCCTGCCCCGGCTTCAGTAGGACTGATAAAGCCACTGGTCATACCAACCAAGATTAGTACAGGTGCCATAACCGCCAGAATAGAACCTTTGGCTGCTGCAGAAAATTCCTTAAGATTAGCCCGTCTCTCTGTAGGAAACTCCTCAGGCTTTCTGCGGGCCTGGATATACGCAGTTACCATCAAACTCAAGCCAATTACAATACCGGGCAAAAGACCTCCCAAAAAAAGTTTGGCTATGGAAACCTCAGCCATAACACCATAAAGTACAAATGCAATACTTGGTGGAATAATCGGTCCCACAACCGAAGAAGCTACGGTAATACCTGCAGCGAATTTCTTATTGAATCCGGCATCCTGCATAGCTTTTAATTCAATTTTTCCCAATCCGCCTACATCTGCTGTGGCTGATCCAGAAATACCTGCAAAAATCATAGACGCGAGTACGTTTACATGAGCTAGGCCGCCTTTAATATGTCCAACACATGCTCGTGCAAATTTAAAAAGACGATCGGTGACACCCAATTCGTTCATTAGGCTACCAGCCATGATAAAAAACGGCACAGCAAGCAGGGACCAATTACTGGCACTAGCAATTAGGGTCTGGGCCATAATATAAAAAGGGTAGCCCCCTAGTAAAAATGCTGCTAGTACTGCAGTGCCCATAGCTACTGGAATCGGTGCTCCGATTACTATCATCACTAATAATATTGTTAATAAAACAAATGAAACCATCCGTCATTCCTCCTAACGAGCTCGGGTCCGATTAGCCGACAGCAACACCTTCCATATTAACGAAACTCCAAAAAGGATAATGGGATAAGAAAACAAGCTTGATGACAGAGGCAAGTTTGACATGGTGTAGGTACTCAATACCCCTTTATACACCCATCCCCCGTATATCAGTAAAATTCCCATGGCAGATGCACTTATTGTTACAATCGCTGATAATATTTTTTGCAACACACCCGGGAACATATCAACAAAAAGCCTAACCTGAGCGGTCCGTTCTCCCAATATTAGAGCAACTGAACCAATAAATACGGCATAAACAGCTAATAATGCGGTCAATTCAAATACCCACGGTAGTGCAACGTTAAAACCCACCCGTAGTACTATCTGAGACAGACTAATCAATAAGATAATTAACCCAACCAACCCACAGAACCATTCTGATGCGAAAGTCATCCAGTTAGTTATAGCATCCATTTTTGAACCTGACTCTTTCACTGGACTGTTGTCTCCTTTCTATGGATAAAATACTCGGGCCAAGTAAAGACTTGACCCGAACATCTATTGCAGCTTAGTTATTATCTAAATATTCATTAATATGGTCAATTAAGCCAGTGGGAATGAAACCAGATGCCTCAAGCTCCATATGAATTTCTTTTGCTTTTCCTTTAAAAGGAGTTAAATCCACATCATAGAACTTAGCCTCATATTCATCGATTAATTTTTGTCTTAGTGTATTACCTTCTTCATTAACCAACTGCGTACAGTAATCACCAGCTTCGTTAGCGGATTCAATAATTACCTTCTGTAGATCTTCCGGCAATGATTTATATACTTCCTCATTCATTGCAATTGCGACTTGCTGTTGGTATTCATGAGTTACAGTAACATTTTTAATTAATTCAATAAACTTGTCACTGTACAGGTTAGCAATAGGTACTGTTACCGCATCCACCATGCCCTGCTGAACAGCCAGGTATGTTTCTGAATAAGGTATAATTGACGGGTTAGCACCTAAAGCAGACCAAGTCTTAATTGTAGGTTGATTATCCGGTTGACGAAGTTTCAAACCTTTAAGGTCTTCCATGCTCTGAATCGGTCTGCGAGAAACAAGAATACGGTATGGTCCCCTCAACCAGTTCTTGTCTTCGTTAATGATACGTAAACCGTTCTGCTCAATTAACTTTTGTTCCATCTCTTCTTCAATGGGGCTTTTGAGAAATTTTTGGTAATTCTCATTGGACCCGAATAACCAAGGTAAAGAGTGAACCCTAAATTCAGGAACATAGTTGGCGAAGAAGGTGTAACTTTCAACGTAAAAATCCTGTACGCCATTCATTACGTTTTCCAATTGCACCTTGGAATTACCCAAAGTCTCCCCAAAGTAGGAAGTAATTTTTATTTGACCGTCACTCTTTTCATCAACCAGTTCAATAAACCTTTTCACTGCTTGACTTTCAAGATGGTTCTCTACCATTTTGCTACCAAGCTTAAGTTCATAGACCTTCTTATCCTTGCTGCTTTCTGCTGCCTGCTTTTCGCCTGAGCCCTTGTCGGTATTATTGTCGGTAACATTGCTACCGCCACTTGAACAACCGACTAAACCCAATGTAAAAACTACCAAAAGTACCATAACGAAGACCTTAAAGTTTCTCATTTTTTACCCGCCTCCTAATTACTTTTATTTATTTACCTACTAGTTCCTCCCATTTAGCCAACCATTGCTCTTTGGTCATTGGGGGATTGCTCTTGGCTTTTATTTCCAATGCTTTTTGGGCACCATTAACCAATAAATCTACTAATGTACAAGCAGCTATCTTAGCAGATTGAACGTAAGCTAAATATGGATTTTCAATTTCGAAGTCTTCAGCATGTAACTTTCCTTTAACCACGTGAATCCACGGGTGAATTGTCGGCATAACCTGGCTCAAGTCTCCCATATCAGTTGAGCCGTTTAAATGAGGCCCCTCTGCTACCAGGTTTTTTCCTAAGATGTCTGCAGCATTGGCCTCAAATACACTATCTAGATTTTCATCCGACTTTCGTGGCATATAGCCAGGAATGTTTTCAATTGTCACGGTTGCTCCAATGGCATCGGCACCTGCTTTAAATGCTCTATCTACCTTTTCGCAAGCGCTGGTTAGAGCATCCACATTTTTTGCCCTGACGAAAAGTTCTAATCTAACGTCATCAGGCACTGAGTTCACTAGAGTTCCACCTTTGGTTATCATCGGATGAACACGAACACAGTCTTCTTCTTTGAATGTCTCCCTTTGAGCATGAATGGCCTGCAAGCCTATCATGGCCGCATTCAAGGCATTGACACCTAGGTGAGGCCCGGAACCGGCATGAGCAGTTACACCCTTATAGAAAATATTCTTGGCAATAGCTCCGTTCATGGAACCTCCTATCGTAATTACTTTACCCTCAACCTTAGGCATCTGCATGTGCATCATCATAGCCATATCAATGTCATCCAACGCACCTTTTGCCAACATTTCCTGTTTACCGGTAAGGAAGGAGATAATTCCCTTTTTCCTCAAAGATTGCCGAAATTCAAACTGTCCTAATTCCTCTGCCGGTACAGATATAAAGGCAATATCCCCACCTAGGTATTGTACTGCTTTTGTTTCAACCATAGCTTGTGCGACTGCCAGCATCACTGCTGTCTGCACATGGTGTCCGCATGCGTGTGCTGCACCGGTAGCAGGATCCGCTTTTGGATGGGCCGGACAGGTAAGAGCATCCAACTCTGCCATATAAGCTACCCGACACTTGTTTCCTGCTCCACCGGTCAAATTAGCCTTTATACCTGTGACCGCAAGATCTTCCTGATAAGAAAGTCCTAACTGTCCAAAGCGTTCCTTCACCAGTTCACTAGTCTTATACTCTTGAAATCCAAGTTCCGGGTGACTGGCTATTTGGTCACCGGTAGCGATTATTTCATCCGCATGCCCCTCAATAAAGTCAATGACGTTTTTCTTGATTGAAGCTGAGTCCATTATCACATCCCCTCCCACTTTATCTACTCTGTTCCACTTTAGTATCTAAATCGTTATACTTTTCAACAAAGGAAGCCACAAAATCTACCATGCGTTCAAACATTACTTTACCGGCTTCAACATCACCTTTAGGGTCTCCCCAGCCTCCTTGAGGAGCAACATCATGTACTCTCAAGAAGATGGGTACTTTTTGTCCTTGGTGGGATAGATTAGACGGGGATGCTAACTCAAAATTCTGAAACTTTGAGGGTTTAGGTTGCGACTTGGCTAAATCCATGCGGATCAGATCCGGATAAAGATATTTCATTAATGAGGTACTAGGTTCGTTTCCATGCACGAGGACTTCATTAGCATTATCAAATAAATCCTGCGCAAAGCTGCGCGCCAAGGTTGTCGGCCAAATTGATGCACAAGTAATACCGCACTCATCTCTCACCTTGTTAATTGCGTTAGACAGTGGCACATGGTTAGGATCATGATTGTTGACAAACAGCATATGATCAAAACCGGATTTAATAAGCGACTTGGCGATATCTACAAATACTGCTTCGAGTGTTTCCGGTCGCAAAGTTATTGTGCCGGGAAATTCCACAAAGATGTCCGAATATCCGTAAGGTTGCACTGGAGCTATTACTGCGTTACATTTTTTTGCAGCTTCTTCTACTAATCGCTGCGCAACAAATGCGTCATACCCGGTCGGATTATGAAGGTTTTGAGCCTCATTGCTTCCTACCGGAATAAGCACGGTTGGTCTCTTATTGACAATGTCTTGTACTTCAGGCCATGCCATGTGTGAAAGGTATACCTTTTTCATAATATTTCTCCCTTCTTAATTTGGTAGCTAGTTCGTTTTCTCTTTATCCCCACCCCCTAACAACTTTAATTTGTTAACCACCCCTACGGTCAGTCCTCAGATTTAAGCCTAACAAGCGTTTCTTGCTATTAATGTTATGGTTGGTTACATTGACCATAGTTCGTTCTTTATCCATACTTTTTAAAGATTCCAATATGTCCCAATGTTCATCTATGCCCTCTTGAACGAGAGCATTGTTTCTCAAGGCATGAAACCCAGACTGAATAGGCTTTTCTCTAAGGCTCTGCATCACTTCCAAAAGAGTGCCGTTATTGATAAATTTGACAAACTCAATATGAAACAGTCGATTCGCCTCAAAAACCTCCCAGTAATTACCTTGGGCCAATTCTTTATCCTGAATTGTCATCAAACGTTCTAAATCAGTCAAGTCCGGTGACATTTGGCAGTTAAATATCTCTTCAACGACGTATCTTTCTAAACAAAGCCGCAAATCATATATTTCTCCTATCTCTTTTAATGTAGCCACTTTTACCACGAAACCGTTATTTGGTAATTTTTGAACCAATCCTTCATCGGCTAAGTGCATCAACGCTTCCCGCACCGGAGTTCTACTCATGCCAAGAGTTTTGCAAACTGATGTTTCGTAAAGGATTGTGTTTGGCTCATACTCAGACTTAATAATGGCTTGTTTGATACTTTGATATGCTTCATCACGTTTAAAAGCATAAGGTTCGTTATGCGACATCAAATGGGACCTTCCTTCCTTTTGTAGTTCGTATATTAGCAAAGCAAAAAAATCGTGTATTCATCTAGTATTCATTTGTGTATACACAGTGTATTCTGCAAAAAAAATGTTTCCCCTTCAAAATTTTTAAAAAATTTTGTAATTTTTTAAACGGATTATAAAAACCCAGCCTTTACTTTGTATGCTAGAATAAAAATAAGCACTACCTCCAAAAATCCTGTGTTTCGAAGAAGGACATAATCCAACATACGGCGGAAAGCGTCAAGGAACATTTGGACGCCAAACACATACCTGCAAACCAACTTAAGGCTTTATTTATCACCTTGTATACCAAGAGAATGGCAACTTGTTATAGATTTGATAGTCCATTCAGAAATCGGCAGGCCCTATACCAGAAGCGGAAGAGAAGGAAATGAGCATTAAGGACATCAGCAAGCTAGAGGGAATTCGTACCCTATTAGTGATTTATTTTTGTTTTGGGATGTCTTATGTTATATATGGTACTTTCTTCGTCAATTTTCTGGTAGCAGAGAAAGGTTTTA
>JADQBR010000065.1 GCA_016278515.1 Bacillota bacterium | reverse complement strand
TCAAATTTATTGATATCAGTACGGGGGACGAATACCTTTCCACCGTATTGGACGGAACAAACAGCTTTACCTTTACTAATGTCCAGGCACCTTCAGGAAAGCTTGCTCTTACTATAGAGATACCCGGATATATCCCCTATCAGATCAAGCCGGAATACGGTTTCAAGTTCGGCCACGATGCAATGTATGATCACAGCGCCAATATGGACTCCTGGTTTGCTAGTGTCCCCATGGTGGGCGGCAACGCCTATGGCGCGGACAATAAGATTGATATACGGGATACAGCCATCATAGCTGCTGCAATAAATACCAGTAACGGTGATGCCAGGTGGGATGCCCGGGCCGATATTAATGCCGACGGTACAGTAAATTCACAGGACTTGACCTAATGGGCTCCAATTTCTGGTTTGAAATTGCAGACCCCTATCTCACCATTATGCCTTCGGGGCAATATTAAAAGCGGGAGCTGATGAATTTGAGCAGAGTTTTATCTTTGATAATGGTCTTCTTAATGCTATTTACGGGAGCAGCTTATGCTGCTCCCGCACTGCCTTCACTTGAAGTGCAGGTGCCGCAGCAAATTATGAAGGGCGATTTTTTTCAGGTAGTCGTTTCCGCTAAGAATGTCAGCGACCTTTACGGGGCTGATATTGCCATTGAACTGCCGAACAGCGAATTGATGCATTTTACGCCTGGCACGGAGCTGAACGGAGAAAAGGTGTTCTGGGTGAAACCCTTCAGCGAGGAAAACCGCTTGATCATGGCCTTCACTCTCCTGGCGGAAAAAGAAGGGCTGAACGGTGATGTAAAAATAGGACAAATGGTCTTCAGGCTTGCGGGACCGGTAGAATTGGGAGAGGTGACGGCCACTCTCTCCAACAGCGCATCCTATCCGATTAGTTATATGCCTGTTCATACCAGCGGCGATAAATCCATTTTTCCCGATATGGCACCTGCAGGCTGGTATAAGGCCAGTGTTTATGATGGGAGATGGATATTGATTTTATAAATTGAAATAATAAATCGAATATTGTAACCTTATTTACATAAAATAAAAATAATGAAATAAAAGCAAGAAATAATGCCGCTATATTTCATTTTGGTTGACAAATTGAAATAACTATGCTATTCTGTAGGCGTAATTTCATTTTAGGAGATGCGTAGTATGAAAAACCGTGCAGGAGAGTATAGGAAAAATTTAACTGATGAGCTTCAGTATAAATCCTTTTTGCCAAGTTCATTACCACCAAATCCGCCAGTTGAGCTTGATGAAGAGACTGTCAAACTGCTCTCTAAGGCTAACCACAGCGTCGGTATCTTAGAGGGTATGTCAAGACAGATTCCTAATATAGAGCTGTTTGTTTCCATGTATGTACGCAAAGAAGCATTGCTATCTTCGCAAATTGAAGGTACTCAAGCAACACTGGATGATATCTTAGACCCGAACCTAGAGGAAAATACCAATCAAAATGTTGCAGACGTTATCAACTATATTAAGGCGTCGCAATATGCCTCGGCACGACTATCCGAATTACCAATTTGTAATCGAATTCTAAAAGAAACCCATGAGATACTTATGCAGGATATGCGAGGTGGAGAAAATAATCCCGGTGAATTCAGACGCAGCCAGAATTGGATAGGACCGGCAGGCAGTACCTTAAAGGATGCGAGATATATTCCTCCAAATCTTGAGGATATGCTAGAAGCGATGTCTGACCTTGAGAAATTCATAAACAGCGAGGATGAGCTAGATCCATTAATTAAAATTGCTTTGATTCACTATCAGTTTGAAACCATCCACCCATTTTTAGACGGTAACGGCAGAATAGGAAGGCTACTAATTGCACTCTACTTAATTGAGAAAAAATTATTGAGCCATGAGACTCTATACATATCTTATTTTTTAAAGAGAAACAGAATTGAGTATTACGACCGGTTGACAGAGGTTAGGGTAAAAGGTAATTTTGAGCAATGGATAAAATTTTTTATTTTGGCCATCTATGAATCGGCTCAGGATGCAATAAATACAATCGAAAGGATAATCAAGCTGCATGATAAAAATGTTGAAGTTGTAAAAAACACCGGTAAAGCTGCAAAAAGCATTATGAAGGTACTTAATTATCTTGAAGGCAGCCCGATTATCGACATTAAAAAAACCAGTATGGCATTGGAACTTTCTTTTAATACTGTATCCAATGCTGTTAACAGGCTTGTTGAATTGGGAATACTAAGACAAACCGAAAATGTCCGCAGAAGCAGGGTGTTTGCTTATGAAGAGTATTTGGGAATTCTGCGTAAGGACACATAACGAAAACACTGTAATTATGAAAGCATCTGCTTAAAAACAGGTGCTTTTTGCCCATTATACGAAGAGGATTCACACAACTTTGCCGATGCCGGAGGTATTCTTAAAGGATATCCAGATCATACTTTTCGGCCCGATGCCGGTATTGCCCGGGCGGCAGGCGGCAAAGACCATCAAGACCATTTTTCCTTCTTTCCGACGAACCGCCCAAGCACGGAAAGGACATGAATGACTATTTGAAAATTGAATTGAAAATACGGCAGCCGCGGGAATATGAACGACTGTAATACCAATTACAGGTTGATTTAATAGCAAGAAAGGGGTATGGTATGATTAGAATATTTCTACAAGGAGTTGATACCATGCAGATTAAACCGTCCGCAAGCATCCGACAGAATTACAACGAAATAGCAGATTTATGTAGGTCTACCGGAGAGCCTGTGTATCTTACAAAAAACGGCGAGGGCGATCTTGTGGTCATGGATATAGAAGCGTTTACCCGCCGTGAAAAAATGTTGAAGCTGCGGGAAGAACTGCTGGCCGTTGAGGAAGATCGTTTGGCAGGGCGTGCAGGAGTTACACCGGATGAACTGGATAAATACCTGGACGGTATTATTGATGAGGTAGAACATGGAAAAGAAGCCTCAATATAAGGTGATTGTTTCCGACCGTGCCCGTCAGATGCTGGCGGGCCATGTCCGTTTTCTGGCGCAGAAAAGTCCCGCCGCCGCCCGTAAGGTAAAAAACGACCTGATGGACGCTATTCGTTCTCTGCATCAAATGCCGGAACGTTGTCCATTTCTAAATGCAGAATTTATACCACTCAATAAATATCATAAAATGTTTGTAGAAAAATGGTATCTGATTTTGTACCAGATCAAGGATCAGACGGTGTACGTTGACTATATCATAGATTGCAGGCAGGATTATGGGTGGCTGGTACGGTTTCGATATATGGTGTAAATGGTTGTTAGGGGTACTTACCAGAGTCAGACAATTACGGAGATATCCACCCAATCATGTTCCGCATAGTTATTCTACGCAAACTTCTACATCCGGGCAACAAGTTCCATAATATCATGGTATTACCTCCAGGAATGAGTGATTTAATCACCCATTCCTGGAGTATTATAACTGTCCACGCTTTGTATTTACAGGTCGAAAAAGAATATTGATGAAAGCACCCCACCCGCTGCACTCATGCAATACCTGAAGGATCATCCGCAAATTGATGAGATTGTCCTGCATCTTGACAATGATACACCGGGACGGCTAGCGGCAAAGACCATCAAAGCCATTCTTCCTCCCTCCTACGCTGTTTCCGACGAGCCGCCAAAATGCGGTAAGGATTATAACGACTATCTAAGAATGGTGTTGAGGGGGCGGAACGGACAGGAGCGATAGCGAGGATCAGAAAAACACGCGGGGGAAAATAAAAATAAAAAACACTTTTTGAAGAATTGGGGTATAATATATATAGCAAGCTTAATGGATAAACGGTAAAGAGAAAATTTACTTTTAGGGTGTTCATGTGTATAATAATAGTAGCAGCAAGATGATTGAAAGAGGTGATACCTATGGCAACCGTTTCATTTGACAAGAACATTGTCGTAAAGGAACCGGAAGCAATAGAAAGACTTGTTGAAGTGCTTTCGTCATCAAAGGAAGAAAAACCAATAAACAGAAAACTTGCTTCTGATGAGGCGATGGCAAGGGGTGAGAAGCTATTAAAACAGTGCTTATCCCACTCGAAACGTTATTAGAAATGACTTCCAAAGAAACAGTAAAGGAAGTCATTTCTACTTTTTATTGTGCAAAAGACCATGATATAGAGAGCTTTTTAAAGAATGAAAACAAAGCCATTTTATACGAAAGAAAATCAAAAAGTCGTACATATCTTATTTTTGATGAAGATGGTCTAGAAAATGGAAACTTTGTTTTTCTAGCATATTTTACGATTGCTATGCAAACTCTAAAAATTCCAAATGGTATGGCAGCCTCCCAAATTAGAAAACTGGATGGACTGTATGCAAAAAAAGGGTCTGATTCAATAACGGAAATTCCATCATTTCTTATTGGGCAACTTGGTAAGAATGATGAGTACGCAGATAAAATAACAGGTGATGAATTGTTAGAATATGCCCTTTCAGTGATTAGTAAAGCACAAGGAATTGTCGGCGGTAGGGTGGCTTTTATTGAATGCCAGGACAAGCCCCAGTTGATAGACTTCTATACCCGGAATGGGTTTAAACACTTTAGAAAAGACCCAGATGATGGTTTAGTTCAAATGGTAAGATTATTAGGTAAATAGAAAATATAAAATTTGTTTCTCGGGTAACACCGGGATTTTTTAGAAGTGTGACATTGGGTAAAGCAGGAGCTAAGCTTTCCGAAGTAAAAGAGCTTTTAATGAAAGAGTATGAATTCAAAGCGGAGTACGAAAAGCTGAAGCCGCGCTATGATGTTATTTCTCAAATCATCGAAGCACGAACGAGCCAAAACATTACTCAGGAAGAATTGGTGCTCCGGGTTGGGACTCAGAAATCCAATATCAGCCGCCTGGAAAGCGGAACGTACAATCCACACTGGACAAATACCTGGACGGAATTATTAACGAGGTGGAGCATGGAAAAGAATCCTCAATATAAGGTGATTGTTTCAGACCGTGCCCGTCAGATGCTGGCGGGCCATGTCAGTTTTCTGGCGCAGAAAAGTCCCACCGCTGCCCGCAAGGTAAAAAACGACCTGATGGATGCTATCCGTTCCCTGCATCAAATGCCCGAGCGTTGTCCATTTCTGAATGCCGAATTTATACCGCTCAATAAGTATCACAAGATGTTCGTTGAAAAATGGTATCTGATTTTGTGCCAGATCAAGGATCAGACTGTGTACGTTGACTATATCGTTGACTGCAGGCAGGATTATGGGTGGCTGGTGCGGTAGATTATTATTTTAAATATATTGGTAATTTTGAGGAGTGTTTAAATGGTAGAGTACACTGAAATAAAAGATTTTTTATGCAGAGTTATTGGGAAAAAAGAGACTGATGAGGCAAACTGTAATATTATTGTAGATATTTCACGCAATCGTTATAAAAATCCCCCACTAGAAGAAAGGCAGTTTATTGTATATGATCAAGAATTATTAGATATGTATAATAGAACTATATCTATGCAGTATGATGGAATTACTTTATATAGCGACTCTTATTATGAGGTGGCTATTGATTTAGATTATCCGATGAGACATAGAGATGTATTTTCTCAAGTAAACGATAGCGCTAATGGAATAAGCTACGAATTAAACTGGCCGTCAGCTGAATATAGTTTATACTTAATCATGAAATTGATAGAACTACGATATGATCCTTCAGTAAGGCGCAGGATGCCCCCAATAATGAGCAGAATAAGAAGGCCTTTTGATTATCGTATTAACTCTGATGAAACTAAAGAGTTGTCATTTGAGAATATATTGTCTCGTATGATAGGAGAGATATCAATAAAGATACGATCAGATATGCCACGATCATTTGCAACATTTAAGAGTTTATGCTCTGCGTTTGCCTTTGAGTTTATGTTTCAGACTGATATGGCGCTAGTTGAATGTAAGTCGATAGATGATGTGTTTAACATAAATATGTCACCACGCAACAGGTTTGATATTAGCCAACTCGACAAGCCTCCATTGCGAACATATACTAATGATGTGGTTGATTATTATAAATTAGCACTTTCTTCAAATGATCCATATATCAAATACATATCGTTTTATCATATAATGGAATATTTTTACGATGAAGTATTTAGAAAGCGTCTTGTGGATGATTTAAAGAATAAAATAACACATCCAGCTTTTTCATACAAAAATGACGATAAGATATATGATATGGCTCTGTTTATAAAGAACAGGTTAAAGATAAATGTTCAGGATGGACAAGGCAATGAATTGGAAACTTTGAAATTTGTTATTTCGGAGTTTATTTCTATTGATGACCTTAAAAACCGCATTAATGATATAGATGATACTGCATTCTCATATTATCAAGCAACAAAAGTGCCATTTTGTAATGCTCCTGTGATAAGTTGGAATGACACACAAGGTATTGTTACACAATTAGCAAAGCGAGTTTATTACACTAGGAATTCTTTAGTTCACAGTAAAAGTGGTAAAAATGACGAACGTTATCGTCCATATGAAAATGAGAAAGAATTACAGAGGGAGATACCTTTAGTAAAAGCAGTTGCCGAACTTATCATTATAAATTCAAGTGGTACATTGTAACAAAAAACGGCGAGGGCGATCTTGTGGTTATGGATATAGAAGCGTTTACCCGTCGTGAAAAAATGCTGAAGCTGCGGGAAGAACTGCTGGCCGTTGAGGAAGACCGTTTGGCAGGGCGTGCAGGAGTTACACCGGATGAACTGGACAAATATCTGGACGGTATTATTAATGAGGTAGAACATGGAAAAGAAGCCTCAATATAAAGTGATTGTTTCCGACCGTGCCCGTCAGATGCTGGCGGGTCATGTCCGTTTTCTGGCACAGAAAAGTCCTACGGCTGCACGTAAGATAAAAAACAACCTGATAGACGCTATCCGTTCCCTGCATCAAATGCCGGAGCGTTTTCCGTTTCTGAACGCCGAATTTATACCGCTCAATAAATATCACAAGATGTTTGTAGAAAAATGGTATCTGGTTTTGTATCAGATCAAAGACCAGACAGTGTACGTTGACTATATCATGGATTGCAGGCAGGATTATGGGTGGCTGGTGCGGTAGATTTCGATATATGGTGTAAATGGTTGTTAGGCTAATTAGCAGTTGGCTAAAGGTAGCTTATTAAATAAGCTTAGCAAATTTTCTCTAAGTTTTTATGAAGCAAACTTAACTAATAAACGAACATTTAGAGATAATGAGTGTTCCCGAAATATGTCGTGAATAATCCTTACTTGGGGGGATTAGCGAACCAATAGTTCGGTAATACCAGAGTTATGTGAAATGCGGCGACAAGATAAAACACCCATCCTAGGGCACAAATATGAATATAAACGGCCATATAGAATTGTTACTGATTATCATAGAAGAATTAAAGTATGGAGGATTCTATGTATAGTTATCAACTATCTAAAAAGAGAATAGAAGAATTTTTAGATAATGGGCTTGGGAAGAATCAATCAAACAAGAACAGCTATAAAAATATTCTATTAAAAGTTCGCGAGTCCGAAAACTACTATGATACTTACATCTATAATTTCTCTCGAGATCAATACTGCAATTTTTTAAAGGCACTTAAAATTCCATCAATATTATCTATCCCTCCTTATGTTACGTACATAAAAGATTATGTTAAATGGTGCAAAGAAGAGGGTTATTGTAATGATATTGAGACTATTTTAAACGTACAAAAGCAAGAATATAAAACATTCGTTTATAATAAGGCTATTTATTTTAAAAATAGGGAAGATGTATACCGAAGATTAAAAAAAGTTAATAACCCTCAAGAAAAAGTAATTGTTATACTTCTTTTTGAGGGAATTAGTGGAGGTAAAGCAGAAGATATTTTTAAGAAATAATGGAGAGACTGAAAAATTCCAAGAAATTCCTCTTGTTGATTCCGAAAGAGTTGTAAGACCAGAAAAGAGAAAGAAAATCAAAGATAGCGCATCCGTCACAATGATTGATAAAAGGATTAAGAATTTAAAAAAATGGCTTGAGATGCCATCGTTAAATTCAAAAAACATCATTTTTTCGGGGATATTTGATAAATTGCAGGACAGAGAAAATGAAAAAGGAAAATTGGAGAAGAATGACTATATTACAATTGGAAATGATTTTGGCATATCAGCTAATAGATATTCTTACCTAAAAGAAATATATGGAAGCTTTAAAATAGCAGAAAATGTGAATACAGAGTTTTTGGAATTAGCAGAAATAATTGAGGATAAGAAAATGTTGGTTGAAGAAGAGGAAGATACTTTTTTAGAAAGCGATTTTGAAAATATATCCTTGGTCGAAAAGAAAACTCCTAATAATAAGAGTTCTAATATTAAAAAGGCTAAAAAAGCACAATTACCGGGAAATCATAAGAAAGACTATATTAAAGAACAAATAAAAAAGAATAAAATAGGAAAGATTGGAGAACAGCTTGTTATAAAATATGAGAGAAAAATGCTTGAACAGATGGGTAGACAGGATCTAAGTAAAAGAGTTTCTTGGGCTTCTGAAGAAAAAGGAGACAATCTTGGTTACGATATCAAATCTTTTATCATAGAGAATGGAAAAGAGAAAGAGATTGTCATTGAAGTAAAATCTACGACTGGACCGGCTGGCATACCTTTCGAAATAACCAGGAAAGAGGTAGAGGTCTCGGAAGAGATAGATGAATATTATTTTATTTATAGGGTTTTTGGGATAAAAAAAAGTAAGAAAAATATTGGGTTTTACAAAGTACGAGGGAAAGTAACAAGAAATTTTGATTTAGAACCTCAAATATATATAGCCTCAGTTAAGTCATTAAATTCTCATCAGCGAAGCACTGATAATTGATAATAAAAAAATTAAGGAGTCTGCTTCCATGAGCTCTGGCTTCGAAGGCCGCCGCACTCCACATAACCCTGCATTCCCACAAGGGCGCAGGAAGCGTTACTTGCGGGCGGGAATGCATGTCCGTTATACGCCATAAGCTTTTTGGGGAGGGCTTGAATGTTTTCACAAGCCGCAATAGAAAAACTAGGTTATTATGTTTATTTTTTAAGGGATCCGAGATTTAGTTGGTTAAAATAATTTGGCTAATCAAGTTGCTGGTCATAATTTTTATGAAAGAGGGATAAAGACAGTAGATGAAATAATTCAACTTTATGATGCCAAGATAATTACAATTGATGAGCCGGTAATAATTATTAACATTAATAAAGGATAAGCAGAACGGAACACGGAATTGCTCTAACGCTGGAGTCTCACAGGACCAGGAAGGTGTTAGAGTAACACAAGAGTCGTAGTAGTCCGAGGTACGGAAAGCGTGCTACATGGCGAAGGGCAACAGCGGAGTAATACAATAAAATCGAAAAAGTGAAGCCCTAACTCTCTTATGAGTAGCGAACCGCAGGTAAAACTGTGAACATAAACGCAAGCTTCACGAGAGAAGCCCAACACTGAGAGAGCTTACAAAGTAGACGATATTGTGCCCAATACTATTGTGAAGCAGTAAAGGGTTGAAAGCCGAAGGAGGCAAGTAAGTTATTTCGTTGGAAAGCCTGATGAATTGAAGGGTTCCTGTCCGGTTTGGGTGGGGGAAAAGGTGGAGATAACATCAAAGCCTTACCTATCCACATCGGGACGTTAGGCGAAATGCCATTATGATATACATGGGGTCTATTTGTAAGCATAAAAAAGGGGTCGAGAGTATGCTAAAGATTGTATCTATAGAAAATTATGCATCAATTAGAAAACCAATAAACTTAGAGTTAGGTAGAATTACTTTTTTGACAGGAGCTAACGCTTCAGGAAAATCTGCAATTTGTGAAGCGATACAACTTTTATTAGATTATAAAAAAGCGTATTTATCTGATAATGTAAGATATTCTAGCAGTAAAACCTTGCTTCAGGGTAAGTTAATAGATAGTCATAAAAATGAAATGGTGATCAAAAGATTTATTGAATACGATAAAAATAACGTTGTAGCCGATAGATTGGAAGTCAATGGGAAATTAGTTAATGACTTCTCGTCTATATCCTCACTATTTATAGTTTTTCTTCATAGAACTTACTCAATCAAGGAATTACATACTGGTGAAGAACTTGCTAAATTTTGTATTAATAAATTAACTGGATGGGATGGCAACATAGATAAGAGTCATTTTTCTGTTTTTTCTAATGTAGCTAAGGAAATAAACGAAAGTTCACATAGATTAATTGAAAAGTTAAGGTGGGAACAAGACGGAAAGTTATATGTTAAATTGTGGAACAAAGATTACGAACTAGATTACTCCACATTGTCAACTGGTGAACAAGGTTTGGTATGTGCAGAAGTATTCTTGTCTTTGAGTCAAATGTTTTCTCAGTATAAAAATGTATTAGTGATATTTGATGACTTACCAACAAAACTAGTCGGCGAATATTTCGAACAATTGGTTAAGAGGATCGACTCTATCGTAAGTCCTAACATACAATTTTTATTTACTTCATGGAAAGAAGAACCTGATACGTTTCTTCAAGCTGATTGTAAAATATTTATTATTAAAGAAGATGGTAAAACCAAAATTTTTGATTTAATCAAAAGAACTCCAAAAGGAATTAAGGATATTGAGGTTAAAATCATAGATAAATATGTAAACAAAGAAGATGAATTCATCAATTCTTTAGTTATTCCGTTGCTACATAAAATGAATTTTTCAAATGTGAAGAGGGTCACCCATCACGGCCCTGGAGAATTAGGAATTGATATAGGCCCATTTATTGGTTCTGGATTTGAATGGAGAAAAATAGTTGTAGGTGCTCAAGTAAAAGCATGTAAATTTAGTGGACAGAGCAGACAATCGATTAATGAATTAATTAACGAGGTTGAAAAGGCCTTATATAATAGTTTTTATATTGATGAATTTAACATGAGAGTAAAACTTGATTATGTATTAGCTATTGTATCTCAACACCCAACAATAGAGGCAAAAAATACATTTAACTCTGCCTTTGAAGGAAATAGACAAGTTGTGCTGTTAACACCTGATAAAATAGCTGAGTTAGTTTGGAAATATGGAATAAATGTGTAAGCAACATTAACCGTGGCACATCGCCTAACAAATTAGAAATTTATGATGTTGAGGTGGCAATAAAAAAACCCCCACAGCATCTAAAGTGGAGTTAAAACTAAAAGCTATTCAAAATAACGACAGAACTAAAACATCATGAATTTGGGGTTGTACTGAACCGTCTGCCAGAGAAATTTACTATGGGAAAATCAATATTTTCCCTTTAAAAATCCAAAAGCCAAGAAAGATAAAATTAGCGTTAAAAAAATTATACAATACATTAAGCCATAATACAACTTATAATGTGCCACCGCGCAGCGGTTTAGTACAACCCGAGCATTCCCACGAGGGGCGGCGTAGCCAGGACTTTGGGGAAGAGCCGCCCACACCCCTAAACCTAATCGAGTCGTTGGCCGCATTAGGCCACCCAGGGGGTCCTAGCCATGAGCGGCCACCTATAAGTCAGTGGAGTCGGGAACACTCTATAACTTCCAGTTACCATTATATAATCAGTTTCTAATTGTTGTTAAAGGTGCTGATAAATCAGTGCCTTTTTCTTTTCATGATCTGAGTTATCCAAACCTAAATAAAATCCAAACCTTTTTCAAAAATGCCTGATATTTAAGGACTTTGATGCAAAAAGGTTTGGATTTTTTTCTTTCATTGTATGCTCTTCTTATCAAATGAAGGAGGTCATACAAATGAATGTAAAAAACCTACGGGATAATTATCCCAAACTCATTTCCTACATGGAAACCAACGGTTATTCAAAAACGTACGTTGACAGGTTCAAACGGGAGATTAAAAAAATTCTGGCGGCTGTGGATTCAAAGGAATGGTCATGCTACAAAGATGTATATCTGGAGTACACCAAAACGTCACATTCCCCTGATTATCTGCGCGATAAACGGACTATCATTGGGGCAATCGAGCAGTTTGATGTCCATGGCAGATACCCAGACAGGAGACACAGGCATGAGCTTTTTGAAAGAGGTTCTTATCCCTTGTTGTCACCGGAATTCAAA
>JADQBR010000098.1 GCA_016278515.1 Bacillota bacterium | reverse complement strand
CCAAGAGTTCGGCTTGCAGATTCCACCGGAGTAAGGTCAGGTGTGTGGTCTACACTAACAGGCGTAGGTACTGCTACAATATGGAATTTGGCTTCTTTTAGACGCACCTCATTCGAAGTAAAATCCACAGAAGTATTTGTAATAACTTCATTTCCTACTTCTTTCGTAGGGTCAATTCCAGATCTATATAACCCAATTTTGGCTTTATTGACATCAAAACCAATAACATCTAACTTTTTCGCAAAAGCTATGGCTATAGGCATGCCTACATATCCAAGTCCAACTATTGAAATTTTCTCGTCATGGTTAATTATTTTCTTATATAATGTATCGAAACTCATCTTTTATCCATCCTTTTTTAAAAAAGTAAACTTGGATTATTTCTGTACGTCCCCTTCTTTAATCATTGCAAAATAACTACAATCCGATACCATAGCAAATTCACAAGTTCATAGTAGTTATAATAACATAATTAACTTTATTGACCTCAAATCGTTCTTTAGCTATATAAAGCGATACTTTCCCCATTTTACTAACAGCTAACGGATCCTCTATCATCCTAGTCATTTTCTCCGCTAAATCTTCTGCATTATATGGCTTGACAAGAAAACCATTTTTTCCATTAATCACTGTTTCTCTACACCCTGGGACATCAGTTGTCAATATGGCCCTTCCCGTCGCCATAGCTTCTAAAATTGTATGAGCAAGCCCTTCTCTATAAGATGGCAAAACAACTACAGAGGATTCTCGCAAAAAAGGGCGAACGTCAGTTTGTCCCCCACAGTACATAATGGTACCTTCATCTATATAGGGTTGAATATCTTTCAAACTAATTCCTGTTGGATTAGGATCAGTCGGTCCTACTAACTTGAAAACTATATTTTTATGTTTTTTCTTTACTATCCGCGCAGCATTAACATATTCTAGTATTCCCTTTGCTTTTAGCAATCTCGATATAAGTACGAATGATGAAAATATTTCCGGCATTCTTTCCTCTTTATAATAATCCATATCTATACCAGAACCATTAATTAAAACACATTTACTTCGATTTATTAAACGTCGATTTACCATTTCATGTATATCGTCCATATTATGAAAAAAAACCATTTTACTACACTTAAATGTAATCTTATATAATATGGAAGCGACGATACGCACCATCTTAGCCTTTAACCCTTTTCCGGTAAAAGCATAACCAATCCCATTTAATGTTGGATAAATTTCTTTCACTCCAGCTAGACGTGCTGCTATAGTGCCATAAATGTTAGGTTTAATTGTATAACTGTGAACAACTTCAATGTGATTTACTTTTATTAATTTGTAGTAGTCCAATAATAGCTTTAAATCTTTAATGGGGTTTAGGCCTGACCTGTTTAAAGGCATTTTAACAAAAAATGCTCCCATGTCCTCAATCTCTTGTTCATACCCCTTTTGATAACCAGTTAACGTTACATTGTGTCCTTTTTTGATAATTTGAGAGATTAACTTTTTTCTGGTTCCAAGGAATGGAACTGTTCTTCCTGAGTTTATCAAAATATCCATTTTATCACCTTTATTTTACATAATGCCTTGCTCATGGTAGAGTTGATATCTATTGACATTTTTTTGCTTTAAACAAACACACTTTGGAGAATATACTTCACATCATTTCTATTCAAATCTACAGGATTATTATCCATTCTACCACCTGTGAAAGCCTTATCCACAATCAACGGAATATCATTTTCGATTATGCCAAAATTAGATAACCTCATATCAATTACACCTTCACAGACCGCATCAATCCAATTCATAATGCCATCATATTCATAAAATAACTTAAATAATGCTTCATCATTGGGGAAATGCCCCTTGTTAATCTGACTAACTGTATCTAATGTAATGGATGCAGCTAATCCGTGTGGCACGCCATACAACATGGTAAGCGGATAAGAGATGGAGTGGCAAGCTGTTGTTCGAGTTTGCGAGAAGGCTAATCCTGCTAATACTGAAGCTCTACATAGTTTCTCTCTAACAGCTAGGTTATGTGGCTCCTTTACTGCATTTTTTAGATTCTGTATTACTAGTTCAACGGCCCGATATGCTATCTCTTGGACAATAGGATCGGTATGTTTTGACCAATAAGACTCTATTGCCTGACACATCGCGTCAAGCCCAGTGGAAAGCGTCATCTTAGCAGACAAAGATAAGGTCAATTCAGGCACAACAATTGCTATCTTTGGCTTAAGCATGGGGGCGTCTATAGAGAACTTACCAGTATTATTCTCATCCCAGATTGTAGCCCACTGTGTAACTTCAGAGCCGGTTCCAGCTGTAGAAGGCACAGCAATAATGTCAATGAACTCATTACCCTTATACTTCTTGTTCTTTATGCTGTCGGTAATCTGGTCTATTATGAACTTATCATTTTTTTTCATGCTATGGAATGCACTTATTCCTTTCGCAAGGTCAATACCGCTTCCCCCACCGAACGCAATTATTATATCAGCCTTATTGTTGCCAATTTGTTGCAAAGACTTAATAACGTCCCTTTGGGTTGGATTGATCGCCACAGTCTTTATCCAAGTCAGCGTGCCATTTAATAATTCACATTTGTCCTGTAACTCCCAAATAAAAGAATGCATATCCCATCGTAATGCCGACGACTCGCTCATCACCAACACTACGTTGGTTACATCCAAAGAAAGTATTCTTTGCTTAAGTTCTTCTTTATTAAAAAATATAATTTCAGTACTACAGAATGGTTTGTAATTCATTTTTTCTCCTTTTATTCTTACGCCTCTTTCATTTATTTAAGCCCGTATCGCTTAATAATCCTCAGGAATCAGCGTAAGAATTTCCTTTATGGGCATACACATATCGTCAACTTCTTTAGCTCTACGATTTGTCAGTATGGTTTCTGCGACCTTCTGCATCGCAGGGAAACCACTCCTTGTCAACTGATTAGCATAAATCACAATATTAACACCACGTTTAGCAAATTCATCCTCAGTGACAGTAGTAAAGGAAGACGGAACAACCACTAATGGGGTTGAAGCATCTTTTGCTCTAAACTTTTCACAGAACTCGAATATTTCTGCAGGATCTTTCTTTCTTGAGTGAATCATTATTCCATTAGCTCCGGCTTTAATAAAAGCAAATGCTCTAGCTAAAGCATCATCCATACCTCGATCTAGAATTAAACTTTCAATTCTTGCGATTAAGAAAAACTCCTTTGTTTTTAATGCTGCCCTCCCAGCTGCTAGCTTAGCAGAAAAATTCTCAATCGTATCCTGTGTCTGTTCAACATCGGTGCCAAAGAGTGAATTTTTCTTAAGCCCGGTTTTATCTTCGACAATTACAGCAGAAACACCCATACGTTCTAGAGTGCGTATATTGTAAACAAAATGCTCAGTCATCCCACCTGTATCAACATCGATGATAATAGGTTTTGTGGTAACGTCCATGATTTCATCTACTGTACGTAAACGTGTTGACATATCCAACAATTCAATATCAGGCTTACCCTTGGCAGTTGAATCGCAAAGACTTGAACACCACATGGCATCAAACTGATGTGTCTTCCCGTCTTTCAAAACAGCTGTCTTTTCAGCGATCAATCCGGTAATACCGCTATGGGCCTCGATTACACTTATTAACGGTTTCATTCTAAGTAATTGTTTTAACCTTCCCCGGCGCACATCAGGCATAGATAACTGTTCCCGCTGACTCAGTTCTAGTTTCTCATATTCCTCATTGATCGTATAGGGATATTCGATAAGTTCCCCACCATATTCTTTTAACACTTCTATTACTTCGTCTCTAATTGGTTCTTGAAATCCTTTCACCCAATCATCACCGTGAACAACATAATCAGGCTTGAACAAATCTAAGTTTTCTGCATAGCTTAATGTCTTTTGAGGAATTACTTTGCTTACGCCCTTAATGCTTTCTAGAATTTTCACCCTGTCATCATATTTTAAAACAGGAAAACGGCGATAGCTAGCTACAACATCATCAGTCAGCATGCCAATAGTTAATTCACCAAGTTCAGCTGCTTTTTGTATAATTGTCGTGTGCCCTCCATGAATCACATCTGTACTAAAACACATATAAACTGATTTATTACTTTTAGTCATTTAAATACTCTCCCCCTTGGTCTCTCAATAATGCAAACATAATTATACCTACAATTAGCATACTAACTCAATGCCAATACTTCACTATAAATAGTTCGGCCCTCCTTTACATAATAGCGAGTGTTTAAAACCTATATGACCTTAAACTTATGATAATTGCTATTGATGATGGTTAAGCTTAGCCAACCTATTCTTAATTAATACCAAATCCTCTGGTGTATCTATTTCTGCACAGAGACGATTAGTAAAATCCATTGGATAAATATGGCATGTATTAGATACTTCATTAAAAGCGTTTTCAGCATAACAAGATACTTGTCCATTTTCACAATAAACAATAATGCAATCCATCCATATATTCCAATCTGCCTTATTGATTTTGTATAGCGGTTGCGCTGCTAATGCAGTATTATCGAAAAATTCAACTCCAACCTTTTCAATCAAACTATCTTTAATAACTGCCTTAAAGTCCTTGAGCGGTAATGAAATAGTTGAACTTACAGTCATACAGCTGTTATTGTCTTTGAGTACATCCTGCAAAACACCAAGTTCAAATACTAGATCACCGTGCATCAGCATAATATCATCATCTAGATGCTCTTTGGCAAGATAGATAGAATAAATATAGTTTGTTTTATCATAAACAGGATTCTTAACAAAGTTATACTGCAACGGCAAATTTAAAGAATAACAATAATCAACTAACACCTTATCAAAAAGTCCTGTCGTTATAAATATTTCTGTTATCCCGCATTGCTGTAACAGCCTTAGTTGACGACTGAGGATAGTCTCTCCTTCGCCAATCTCTGTCATGCACTTAGGGTGTTTACTTGTTAAGGCTCCCATCCTTTTACCCATGCCAGAGTTAAGTATTAAAGCCCTCATTTAGTCACACTCCCTAAGATATTCCATAAACGCTATCTTATTTTCAATTGGCGTTAAGGTCGGTCGTCCAAGATCGTCCCTTGAGCCTATAGCTGATTTTACTTCAATAAAAATTGGTCCTTGTTTTCCTTCTAATTCAGATAACGCTGTATTTAACTCATCAATATTTGCAGCTTGATAAGAAAACTTATACCCACAACCCAATGATATCTGCCTTAAATTAATACTATCAGCCACAGTCGGCTGTCCACCCACAGATTCATGAGCTCCGTTATTTATGATTACATGAATATAATTGTTGGCTAATTTTGCCCCTATCACCGCCATGGCACCCATATGCATTAACGCAGCTCCATCTCCATCAATACACCACACCCGTGTGTTCGGTTTGTTAAGAGCAATACCTAAAGAAATTGAAGAACTATGCCCCATAGAGCCAACCGTGAGGAAATCATATTTATGTGAATGTCCATTCTGTTCTCTTATTTCAAATAGTTCCCGTGACGTCTTACCAGTGGTTGAAATAATGACGTCCTCTTTTGCTACCTTGGTGATGGAACGGATTATATCTTCACGTAAAATTGAATTATCGTTTTTATAAGTTACTTTTTCTTCATATGATAAGCTGCCTTTCTTCACCACAAAAGCCACACTCTTTCCTAAGTCCAGTAAAGATTTGAATTCAGCCATTTTTTTCTCTAATTCATTTTCAGTAGTCTTCTTATCAATTACCATGTAGGCGATGTTCATTACTTCCAATATCTTTAGAGTAACCTCGCCTTGGAATACATGTTGCGGTTCGTCCTTTCTACCCGGCTCACCTCTCCACCCCACTATAAAAACGCAGGGAATGCCGTATACTCTTTCATTTAATAATGAAGCTACAGGATTAATAATATTACCCAGGCCACTGTTTTGAAGATAAATACATGGAATTTTGCCAGTAGATAAGTGATATCCGGCTGCCAATGCCACAGCATTACCTTCATTAGCAGCAATAATGTGTTTGTTAGATACTCTATAATTATCGATTAAGTAATTACAAAAAGGTTTTAGCTGAGAATCTGGGACTCCAGTGAAAAACTCAATGCTATGCTTTTCTTTAATCTCTTTTATAAAAGTTTCGACTTTCATATTACCCTCCTTTTGGTTTACAATAAGACCTTTTGAGCCTTGCTAAGTTTTATAACACCGGCTTTTATTGCTTTTATGTATAACCCATCAATGCATTCACAGCTGCTTCCGTAGCATTCCCGCCACTTTCTATATACTTAAATTTGAATCTCCTTGTTTTATTACATTCTTCTCCATAGTCCATTGACAATATCCACTCTATAACCTCATCCTCAGTTCTCATAACACCATTCGGATATTCATCTTCAAGATCAAAATAAAAGCCACGGTCAGCCTTATACTTTTCATAGTCGTACCCAAAACAAATAAATGGTTTTTCCAAAATAGAGTAATCAAATACAATCGTAGAATAATCTGTAATTAACACATCAGCTATGCATAGTAAATTGTTAACGTCAGTATAATTTGACACATCCCGCACAAACTCGTTAAACTGTAGGTTCATAACTTTTGTCGTAAAGGCGTGTGTTCTAAACAAAACCACATACTCGTTTCTTAATCGTGCTTGCCATTTTATAATATCAATTGGTGGCTTTAAGTCATAACTAATGCCTCTGTTTGTACTGTCTCTCCAAGTTGGGGCGTATAATATCACCTTTTTATCTTTAGGTATCCCAATGATTTTTTTATACTGTTCAATCTGCTCTCCAGATGTTTTAAATAGTTCGTCACTTCTGGGGAAGCCAGATAAAAGGAAACTCTCGTCTCTTACTAGAAAATCTTGCTTAAAAATCCTCATTTCATACTGACTCTGAACAAGCATTACGTCTACATTAGAGTAATCAAAGTCCTTACGCCCATTAACAGAATTACCAATTTTCTTAGTTCCAGCACCATGCCATGTATTCAGATATCTCGTATTCTTTTTTTTGAACTTTAATCCACGCTCAATATTCACGGAAGAAATCCAATACTTAGCTTTGAGTGCGGTTAAAAAGTAATTCATTGTATCAATTCTTATCTTTCTGCAATTGGGTACATCAAACTTATTTGGTTCTTCCAATGCCCAAACATAATTCAAATTCTTGTACCTATCTTGATTTATCATATACTCAAATAGTACTTTAGGGCTATCGTTATACTTCCTTCCTCCAAAAGAATTGAAAAGAATTAAATTAGGGTCTGTTTCTATAAACAATCCAATAAACCTAAAAAAATAGCTCATCATAATTTTGTATATATGTTGTATGATTAAGTTGTGTTTTAATATATATTCAATCCTATTCTTCACACTTAGTCTCCTTTACCCTTTGCTTCAGTCATCAAAATTGATTTTTCAAAATCTATAATGTTATATCGCTTAGGCATATTTGAAAGCACTTTCTTATAGACCAAGTCACCAAATACCTTATTAACTGAACCAGTGTTTAGCAAACTTAATAAGGGATTAAATAACTTAGTCATCCGTATCTTCTTTTTATGAACTTCCGCTATAACCCTAACCATATCAGTAGTGCATATATATTCATCATTCTGCGGGAAGAATAACCCTCCTCTGCAATCATTAATTAACAACCTTACAAACTCACACAAATTATCTATATAAATCATGCTGCGTTTATTTTTGATATCAGGAAAAATAGGTGACTTTATTGCGAGCTTTGCTAATCTAGGATAATTACCTTTACAACCTTTACCATATATCATTGGCGGACGTGAAATTGCAACCTTAAAGGCATTATCTGCCAAGGATTCTATCAATTCCTCTGCCTGGAGCTTTGACTTCCCATAATTACTTTGTGGATTAAGAGGTGAATCTTTATCAATTACGCCGTTTTTAATTCCATAAACACTCATAGAACTTAAGAATATGAACTGCTTGACACCATCATTCTTTGCTTTTTTTGCAGTTTCATATGCCAAATCCCGATTTACTTTATAGTAAAGTTCTGCATTTTCTTTTGTTTCCTTTATATGAGCTATCCCAGCCACATGAAAAACAACATCATATTGCGAGAAGTCTTTTTCCTTCCATGAATCGTCTCTCATATCAACTGAACCTATAGAATATTTGTCCGGATATTTTTCTAGCCATTTCTCTAGGCTGGTACCTATATAGCTACCAGCACCTGTTATCAGTATCTTTTTCATCTTGATATTGTCCCCTTATTACCTGCTTCTTTCTTCCCAGTTCCACCTTCAACTACCCCTTTACTCTTCAGAACGCTAAATATAGTCCCAAAGAAGCACTTAATATCCATACAAAAGCCTATCTTCTCAACATACTCCCCATCAAACCTCGCTTTAACTTCAATAGCAAGTTCATCTCTACCATTAATCTGAGCCCATCCGGTTAGTCCTGTTGGCACATCATTGGCACCATATTTATCGCGCTCTTCTATTAAGTCATACTGGTTCCATAATGCAGGCCGAGGGCCTATGATAGACATCTCACCTTTAAATATATTGATAATTTGCGGTAACTCATCCAAACTTGTTTTTCTCAAGAACTTACCCATTTTTGTGATGAACTGCTCGGGATGCTCCAGAAGATGTGTTGGCGTATTCTTTGGCGTATCTATTCGCATAGTACGAAACTTCAATATATTAAAATGACTCTTATGAATCCCAACTCTTTTCTGTTTAAAAAGCACCGGACCTTTGGAGTCTAGCTTGATTGCGATGATTAGGATTGCAAATATCGGAGATAAGATGATTAATCCAATCGACGATAATGCTATATCAATTAGGCGTTTTATTTTTAAGTACATCTGCTTAACCTCCGAATTTGCAATCTAGTTGGAAAGTGGAAAGTGGAAAAAAGATTACTTCTCCAACGACACCATCAACCCATTTAATAGTCGTCCTACTTCCTTCGCTTTGTTTTGTAAAACATCATGTTTCATTTCATCTATGTAATTCAAATCCTTTGAAAGTATAATCTGATATTTTAGCTCTTCAAGGGATCCTCTTGCTATAAATAAGAAACGCTTAAAATCTTTACTTGAACCTCGTGCTTTTCCTTCAACAATATTACATGGTATAGAAGTCGATGCTCTACGCATTTGAGAAGTTAATCCAAACAATTCATCCTTTGGAAAATCTTTAGTTGCCTCGTATATGTTCAACGTCAACTCATGAGCTTTCTTCCAAACCAATAGATTCTCCAATTTGGTTTCCCCTTTCAACTTTCCAACCTTCTACTTTCTTCATCCTTTCAGCATACTCACGTCGAGATATACATCCAATCAAAAAGTTTGCGATTTCTCAGACTACATAGACTACAAATCTCTGAAACCCTTACCTTTCAAGGCTTACAGCTGTAGTCTATCTTTTTAATTAGACTACAATTATTTATTTTATGCAACATATTGTATCTGCGTTTTGCGTCCTACTACATATGTAGCCTGTCCTGTTAGAATCAAAGAATTGACTTTTTATGTAATCAATTAATCATCTTACGAAGAGCTAACTGAAGTAAGTATTTATATCATTAATAATCGTCTTGACATCATCAATATAGTCTTCTCTTATCTTAAATGAGGCATCGAGCAAACCTTCTTTACCTTCAAAGGCAGGTTTACTTGGTTTAGTCCTAATATCATCTGCAGGAATGGTCTCGAACAAATAATCTGGAAATATTGTCTGGAGTTTCTCTTTAATATTCAACTTATCACCATCTATCAACCCTATTGCTTTTTTATAGCCTAATTCTTTTAAAACATAGCAAAGATGTTCTATATTATCAGCTCCACCTGCTCCCCACCCAAAGAAATTACCCTCTAATACCATCGATAATTGTCTTGCAACTTCAGGGTATAAAACTACATCTTCTTGTCCTTCCGTTAAAATAATATTATTATCTAGGAAAAACAATTCTTTAGCATTTGTTCCAAATATATGTGGATTAAACAAGTTATTGGTAACCAATTTTTCTAAAGATTTACGTCCTTGATTACCTAATTGGTAAATAATTGAACCTTCTCCTTCAGAAATAACTCTACAAATATGTCCACCGTTCTTAATTGAGTTTAAATCAACGAAGTATGGTGAATGTGTAGAAATTACTATTTGACGATCTTTCGAAAACCTAAGTATTATATTTAATAATCTTTTTTGCAAACTAGGATGTAGCGAAAGCTCTGGCTCGTCTATTACAATCATATCTCCTTCTTTTGAATCATAAAATGAATCAATAATTGCAAAAATACTAACTATTCCCTCACCTAATCCCTCACTTGTGTGTGATTGCTCTCCGTTATAGAACTTTAAAAAATAATTACCTTGATCTGATTGATCAATGGTCCATTGAGCATCAAATCCAAGTACTTCTTTTAACAACGAATTGAAATCATTAGGATTCTTTAAAATTTGAAATAGTCTTTGCTCAAAGTTACTTATAAACATTTCTCTGTGTCCACTATAACCGTTTTGCCTTAAATATTGATCACGATCCTGTATGCTTCTACCAAAATATGGATTAAAATTACGTCTGGAAGGAACCACATAAATTTGCTTGCTCTGATCGTATTCTACACGATTAGTCTCACTGGATCCTTTGTTAACGGATTTGATTTTTTCTTCTCTATCGTTAAATCTATAGGTAAGTTCAACTTCATCAACATAATTATTTCTAGACCCAACTGAAAAGCTAGGATTACTATGACCACCTCTTGCTTTTAAACATTCAAGTATCGAAGATTTTCCAGAGTTATTTGGACCTGTAATTATTGTTAACCTACTACCTTCAGAACCATTCGGAATAGCAAATTCTAGTTTCACCTTCTCCTTAAAACCTCTAAACCCAATAATTTCAATTTCTTTCAAGCTCATAACAATAACTCCTTAAATTTTATTCCTATTTATCCCTATATCATACTCACCTTTACACGAATATGACAAAAGGATAAATACTATATCTTGCATAACCTTGTACATTTTATTTTCATATTATGCTATATCTTGTGGCCTTAATCATTCCACGATACTCACGTCGATATATACATCCAATCAAAAGGTTTCCGATTTTATCGACCACTTCGACCACTTTTCGCTCAAACCCTTGATGTCACTGGCTTCCATCGGTGGTAGATGATTACTATCTCCCACCGATAGTCACTCATTTACCTTTTTTCGTCTCTATAGCTAAATGTTCTTTACCGTCATCCATAAGAATCCTCATTTGACTTATGGCAATTTTATTAAGCTTTTCAAGCCTCTGACTCTGATCTATGTCATCATTTATCAAAACGGCATTCAAGCTCTCAAGATTTGATAAACATACCAGTTGTGATACATTGGCATAATCTCGGATATTACCGCTTTTATCGGGATTATTCTCTCTCCATGTCTTCGCAGTCATTCCAAACAAAGCCATATTAAGTACATCGGCTTCAGACGCATAAATAAAAGTTTTTTCTATTCCACTTAGTTCTTTGGGTATTATATTTTCTTTAATGGCATCTGTATGAATTCGATAATTAATCTTCGTCAAATTCCTTCTAATATTCCAGCCTAATTGACCTTGTTCCTGATCTTTAAGTCTCTGAAATTCTTTAATGAGGTATAGCTTGAATTCAACAGATACCCATGATGCAAACTCAAATGCAATGTCTTTATGAGCATATGTTCCACCATATCTTCCTGCTTTAGCCACTATACCAATGGCATTTGTTGCTTCAATCCAATTCTTAGATGTAAGCACAAAGCTATTTAGTCCTGCTTGACTTTTAATGTACTCGAATTCGATGACATTAAAATCTGGATTGTTGAGTTTTTCCCATATACCTAAAAACTCAATGGTGTTTCTATTTCTCAGCCAGTTTTGTATGATATAACCAGTTCGATTCTCATCCTTATATTTTGCAATATCAGTAATCGAAATATAATCCTCATTATGTACTGTGTTGATGACCACTTCTCTCGGAAAGCAGAAAGTTGGTCAGTTGGTCAGGAAAGATTTTTTCTGCTTGGGCAACCATTGTACAACTATTGTTTAAACCATTGTTTAACTATTGCTTCACTATTGTTTAACCATTGTTCAATGATGTTCAATTTTATACTTAAACGTTAAAAAGAACCGGATGTCTTTATCCAGTTCCCTTCTCAATACATAATTTAATTATGTTTTCCAATTTTCAAGTCTAAGTTCATCTATTCTCTCAAAATGTTTAATATTGTTTGTAACAAGAATAGCATCATTATTTAATGCTGTAACTGCAATAAGTATATCAAAGTCATCAAGAATTTGGCCTTCTTTCCTCAGCTTCGCTTTTATTTTTGCATAAAACTTTACACAATTTTTGTCAATAGAAAACACATTTATAGCATCCTCGAATTCTTTTGCTTTTGCAAGGTTATTCTCAATATTAGCAGAATTATATGCTCCATAAAGAAGTTCAGCGATGGTGATAATAGACACCCCTAACAAATCAGGGTCAACCTCTGACATTTTATCATTAATACTCTTAACGCCATTCAGCCAGTAGATGCAAGTGTCGGTATCAAGCATATACCTCATAAGCTAATGTCTTTCCTTCTTGAAACTCTTGAACTGTATATATCTTCAACAATTTTTTCTGTATCACGATCATCTTTCCATGAACCAAAAGTTTTCAATAGTTGTTCCTTGCGGATAGCTTTGTCTTCATAATCCTCCAAGAATATAACCAATACTTTTGATTTATTTTTAAAGGGAACAGATTCATTTAAGATTATTTTCCCTTCATTAAAAATACCTTCAACAGTCTGTTTCATTTGAGATCACATCCTGCTTTTAGTTTCTATAAATATTATAACACATCTAATGTTCTCTATCCAAATTCAATTAGTTGGTCAGTTGGTCGGTTGGTCGGGAAAGGCAAAAACTAAAAAAAAGACTTTCCCTTAACAATCGTTGAACCATTGTTAAACTATTGCTTAACTATCGTTGAACTATCGTTTTTGTCACCCCTGTTTTTCCTGCATATTGTGAAAGTTAGATATTCT
>JADQBR010000088.1 GCA_016278515.1 Bacillota bacterium | reverse complement strand
TATCTTAGGATCGCAAATTATATCTTTTGTTATAATTTCCTCTTTGGGTAATATATTAGCACCTTGCTTAATATATTCATCATCTGCATATCCTATTTCCTCTCCATAACCTCTCTCAAAATATAGATAATTTTTATTTTTAATGCTACTTATTTGTTCCGGTAATAATGCTCGCCTTTTTTCATTTTCTTTTGTGCTTTTTAAGAAACTCACAGATTTCATAATTTCCCTCTTTCCTTTTTTAGGACTGTTTCACAATCCATGCTTTCATTAGCTCTTGCATCATAAGCTCTTGTAACCAAAAACGACCAGGTTCAAATATAAACACGCCATCTTTTTCAATATAGCGGCCAGGAACACCATTTATCATAAGCTGTTCAGAAGACTCAATCCCAATAAAGATAGATGTTTCAATAATATAATATTTTTCGTCTCGTTTGTCTTGCAGAAAGTCAACGGCCAGCAAATATGATTTCGGCAAACATTCTCGTGCCTTTTTAGCCAGTTCCATAACGTCTTGAGGCAACAATTTTTTCTCAATAATCCCAGAGCCGGAAGCCTTGTAATCGCCCTTATTAGGATAACGATAATATCCGAAATACGAATTCCCAATCATAATGATGCGTAAGTCAAAACCATAATTAGGCACAAATTCCTGGAAACATACATAATCTTTTTGTCGCGTATAGGATTCATTAGTTTTCTGGCCAGACGAAAATATCCTATTGCATAATGCTTTTGCTTGCCGTTTATTTTTTATCAAATGGACGCCATCTGAGCCAGCACATGTTTTGTCTTTTGAAATAAACGGATATGCACAATCCTCAATATAGTGCATAACTTCATCTCTAGAATGTGAAATAAAGGTTTTGATTGCAGGCAGATTATTTATCTCAAAAAGATATTGCTCTCTTACCTTGTCCTCATCCATCCATAAGGATTCACAAGTTGGCAGAATCATTTTTCCTAGATGATTCTGGATAATTTCTACCTTGTCGGCCGCTTCCCAATGCTTAGCATAGGATGTCTCAGTACGCCAAACCACAATGTCAAATTTCTTGCCTTCTTTTATAAAATCCGACTTGTTAATCTCGTATTCTTCGTAGGGAATATTGTTTACCTTTAGAAAACGCTCGAACTTGGGCCAATTGGCATTATTTTTCAATTTAGCTTCGTTCTTAACTAGGCCTACAAAGGGTTTTGAAACATCATCCGGCCAATCCATATATAACTTTGGCGGGTTTTCAAGTTGCTCATTTTCAGGAATTAGCCTACGATATCCAATACTTCCCCTTGATTTGAAAGATAAATTTAAAAAGCTAATCGGCTTTAGCAAATCATATAATTTAAATATTTTATTTTTGATATTTTTAACTCTCATCACAAGCTCCATCTAGGCCCTCCGCTCCCCTGTTTTTTATTATAAAGAGGACTAGGTTCAGATGGAATTATTCTCCACCTGAACCTTAGTCGCACTTATTTCGAGACTTGAGATAAATCACAGGCACTTACGATTCAGCCGGATGTTCAGTGTCCTCGGCTGGATCGTAAGTGCCATGGGTCAAGGTAGTCCCACCAAACTCAATGGGGATGCTAGTGACAGGCAGTCTTCCGTCGACATCATTATTTTACCCTTTTGTTAATAAAGTAATACTTGCTTCAGATGGGGTTTATTCCCCAGCTGATGTTTATCTAAGCATATCGGATCAATCTATTTGGGTTTGTTCGTTGAAGACAGCGAAGTAATTGGAACAATTGTTTTTTTCTCAGCCTTCTTCTTCTTTTTTTCCCGCTTCTTAGGGCTTTTATCTGCCATATCAAATACCTCCTGCCTCATATCTACATACTACAATCCAAAGCACATCGCTTGCCGAGCAGCACTCATCACAACAAAAAATAATGCTGTTGGAATCTGAGCTATGTTACTATTTATTTTACTTTATATCATTTCTTAAATGGTCAATAACGTATCTTTTCCTGTTTCCTTCCTTTGGTAAAGACTCAGTAACCTTTGCAATATCTTTTTCCTCAAGACTTTCCAGATACTCGATAAACACTGAAAGTCTTTCATATTCAGCAATAGAAAACAATACTGCATCGGGTTGGTTGTTTTTCAAGACAAATATTTTACCGAAACTTTCTGCCTTTTCTCTGCAAGCTTTATAATTTTTTATCATTTCAGAATTTGAAACGATTGCTTTTGTTGAAATGTTCATTTAAAATATCCACGACCTTTTTTTTAGTATAAATTCATCTTACATTAATAACAATTATTTGTCAATAAATTATTCTAATAATTATTTAACTAATTTGTCAACTATCCTATTTGCTTTTTTCCACAGAAACATATTTAATTTCCATTAAAACAAGCATAAAAGAATAGCCTATACCGTTATTGGTATAGGCATCATATTGATTATAATTATTCTACATATAGCTAGCATAAAAACTTTAATACTGTTTTGATATGCATAGCAACCCCTACTGATAAAGCATCTTCATCTATATCAAAATCTGAGCTATGATCGGAAAGTTCAATATTACTTTTGGGGTCCTTACAACCTAACCTCCAAAAAGCCCCTGGGACTTCTTGAACATAATAAGCAAAATCTTCAGCACCCAAACGAGGTTTTTCAATAGTTATAATGTTTTCGCATCCAATAATTTCTTCAGCAGCACTTTCGACCAACTCCACCATTTCTTCGTGGTTATACAAAGGGGGATATCCCCGGCTAATCTTTAGTATGAAGTTACCTCCCATACTTTCTGTTATTCCCTCTAAGAGTTTTTTAATTTTACTTGATATTATATCACTTAAACCAAGAGAAAATGTCCTTATTGTACCTGTCATGTATACTCTATCGCTAATTATATTACTTTGCGTACCACCATTTATCGTTCCTACAGTTAATACAGTATTTTCAGTTGGATCTATTTGTCGGTTTATTACTGTTTGAAGATCGTTTATCACTTTTGCTGAAATTGTTATGGCATCAATACCCAGATGAGGAGTAGCTCCATGAGTTGATTTTCCTTCAATTTCTAGTGAGAATTCATTAGAAGAAGCATTCGAAACCCCATATTTTACGCCAATTTTTCCTGTCTCAATATCTGATGCCATATGAAGTCCAAATATGGCATCAACTTTAGGGTTTTTTAAAACTCCCTCTTTAATCATAGGCTCTGCTCCACCTACCGTCTCCTCAGCAGGCTGAAATATAAATAATACATTGCCTAGTAACTTATCTCTCATCTTGGATAAAATCATTGCTGTGCCCAAAAGAATAGCAGTATGTGCATCGTGTCCGCATGCATGCATTTTCCCTGATATCGTAGAGGCATATTCCACACCTTTTGCATCTTCTATAGGAAGAGCGTCTATATCCGCTCTAAGCGCAATGGTTCTTCCATTCATTTCCCCTTCTAGCAACCCTACTACACCTGTGTTTGCAATATTTCTCTGAACTTTTAATCCCAGGTTTTCAAGGATGTCGCCAATTATTTTTGATGTTCTATGTTCCTCCATGCCTAGTTCTGGGTGCATGTGAAAATCTCTTCGTATTATTATCAAGTCTCTTTTTATACTTTCTGTTAGTTCAAGTATGCTTTTATCTTTAATATAATCCAACCCGCTTCACCTCCCAATGCCATTGTTCAACCCAAGTTTGGCCTTAATATTAATTGTTCAATTTAAATGATTCCTAATGCATCTTTAGGGTCAGTATACTCTATTGAGAATTTCATTGCCGTTTCCTTTATTGTCAATTTGCCCTTATAAAAGCATAAGCCTTTTCTCAAGTATTCATTTTCATTTAAAGCTTTTTCTGCTCCTTTGTTTGCAATCTCTAAAGCGTAGGGAAGTGTAATATTGCCAAGGGATTGAGTAGCGGTACGGGGAAAAGCTGCCGGAATATTATCCACCACATAATGCTGTATTCCTTCTTCCATATATACAGGCTGGTCATGGGAGGTAGGCCTTGATGTTTCAATAGCGCCTTTTTCATCGCAGGCCACATCCACAATCAATGATCCGGGTTTCATGAGTTTTAGATCATCTCTGTATATTAAATGGCCCTTACTATTTTTATTCCACAATATACAGTTAATCAACACATCTGCCTCTTTTAATGTTTCTACTAGATTACTTCTGTTGGAATATAACAATTCCACATTTAGAGGCAGTTTGAACTTTGCTTCTTCTAATTTATCCATGTCTATATCCAAAATCACAACCCTGTTTCCCATGGCAGATGCCAGTTCCGCTGCACCCAGCCCTGCGCTCCCAGCACCGATGATGGCCACGGTGGCTGGTTTAACCCCAATAACCCTTGCAAGCATTAAGCCATTTCCCGAATGAATGCTTTGGGAGAAATTTATGGCCGCTATGAATCCACCCTTTCCTGCAAGTTCACTCATGGGCTTTAAAAGAGGAAACATACCGTATTCATCTTCAATATCTTCATAGGCTATGGCTACAACTTTGCTATTTAACAAAACATCCGTCATTTCTCGATTTCCATTAGAATGCAAGTATGTAAAAACAATCAGATTTTCCTTCATATATGCATATTCTGGCGGTAAAATTTCTTTTACCTTATAGATCATTTCTGCCTTTTCATAAACTTCATCTATATCTGTGATAATGGCACCCGCTTCCTTATATGACTCATCAGAATAGCCGCTGCCTTTCCCTGCATCTTTTTCAATAAATACATCATGGCCACTTGCGGTGAATTCTTCAACTCCCCTTGGCGTTAGTGCAACTCGATATTCATTTTTTTTAATTTCTTTTGGCACTCCGATCCTCACGATAATCCCCCTTTTAAGCTTCTTAGTTCAGATGGTATTCAATTTTTTCCAAGTACAACCCACATGCATCCGCAATAAGACCAGCTTGGTTTCGTTCTCTTGATTTTATCATGTTCGGTATATTTTTACCCTCTACTTCATTTAATCCAATTTCTATTAACGTTCCGACAATCCTTCTAGCCATATTATAAAGAAATCCATTGCCTCTCAATCTTAGTTGAATTAAACCGGCATTTTTTTCTATCTTAATAGAATCTATTTCTCGTACCATTGACTTTTTCTTGGACTTGCCGCTTGAAAAGGCAGTAAAATCATGTTCACCTATAAAATATTGACATGCTTCTTTCATTTTTTTGATATTCAGCGGTTTTTCAACATGCATACTGTACTTTCGCATGAAGGGGTTTGAATATTCCTTATTCCAGATCTTATACAAATAGATTTTGTCCTTGGCATTATAGCGGGCATGAAAACTCTCAGGAGCTAACACAACCTCATTAATGCTGATATCTTGAGGTAAATATTTATTCAAATAACTCTTGATTTCAGATTCAGTCACCTTCTTACTGATCTTAAAATTAGCTACTTGAGCAAGAGCATGTACACCGGCATCCGTTCTGCTGCCTCCAATAATTTCTAGTTTTGTCCCTGCCATCTCTGATAATACATTTTCTACTTTTCCTTGGATTGTATTTTCACCATTACCGAGCAGCCGCCATCCCTTATATCGTCCGCCATCATACTGAATTGTCAATCTATAATTGTTCATTGTTATGTTTGCTCCTTTATCTTGGCATTTTATAGTTAAGTATAAATAGCATTTATGCTAAATATTCACTTCTTTATTATTTTCTTTTATATGCCGCTCCCGGCATGTTGTATTGGCTTTTAACCTTCGTTACTGCATACTTTCCCGGAAACATTCGAAACCTCCTTAATGGTCATAGTTGGATTTTTACAATCAACACTTTCCAGTACGACTTTAATACTGTCAATATCTTTTCTTTTCGCCGTTACTTCTATAACATATCTCTTGTTGCCGTGGATTCCATAGGTAACCATGGTATTTACGGAGAAACCAGCTTCCCTCAAATGATCTGAGATAGTAATCATCCTATCCTTATCACTTACCATGATATCAGCCTCGATCAATCCTATAGCAATCTTTCCCTCGATTGCTCCCCCTAAGAAAACCCCAAACATCTTCCCTACTGCAAAAGCCAATATATATAAATATTCGCCGCCTGAAGTCACTTTAGTAATTACTGATGCAAAAATAATAGCATCTATAAATACAATGATATAAACAGGTTTAAAATATTTTTTCGCTGTAAAAATAGTCTTTAAAGTTCCTATGGTATTACTTATAGTCATGACTAAGACAACCAAAAATAACTCTACAAATAAATTCATTTAATAACACCTCCTCTTAAATTTCGTAAATTTCTTTCCATGCATTTAGGAATTTCTATATAAAAAGACCCCTCTTACCAATTAGAAGAGGAGTCGGTTTTTGTTAAATTAACATACTTCTTCATTTCGATAACTATATTTCTTTGCAAAATCATATTATAACATGTAATTATATAATACTCAAGAAAAATATAATTATATTATTTGCTTTTTTGCTGGACTTACACCCGATTGTACAGAAAGCAAAACTTGCATCTCGTGAGGTTTTATTCCCCATCTGATGTTTAGTTAAGCTATCGAATAAACCCAAGGAATTTAATTATTCCCTGTATTTTATAGCTAATCCTTTTAAGAAATTCCTAGCGTATCTATCGCCACACTTTTTATAATTCTTATGTCCTTCTTTTCTAAATATAGCGCTTAACTCTCCTTTTGTTATAATGACTCCTGCTCCTTCTAATATATCAAGCATATCCTCACTTGTTAATGCTAGTGCTATTTTCAATTTCTTCAGCACGACATTATTAACACTTCCATTATCCTTTATGGTCAATGCTGGTCTTTCAGGTTGCCCTAGCTTTGGATCTTGCTTCCCTCTTTTAAATATAATAAGACCATTTAAAAATGACTCTAACATAATATTATTGCATTGTATATTATTGCATTGTATATTATCTTCATTTTTGTCCATATCACCATCATTGTCAGATTCATCATGGTAACTGTCCTTTGATTTTATGAGCATCTTTAGCGCCTCTTCTTTTGTTACTTCAATGCCACCAAGTTTAAATATCTTTACCATATCTGTATTTTTTATATCAAGAGCATATCTTAATCTAATTAATATATCATTATTATTCATCCATAAACCCCCAATTTATGTCTATTTCCTTTTATCATTTGTTCATGTTTTAAAAAAGTTCTACGGTTTATTTGACTGAGAGAAAATTATTCTTCGATTTGATTTTAACATATATACGCCCTAAATATGAAGGCCAATCATCTAAATGGCTGGCTTCAAGTTATTCCATGTGCTTTTTTATAGTTGTCCCAGTTTTCTTTTAGATTAAAGAACTCTTCAAAGTCATGTAGTCGCTGACAAAAAGGATTATTTTCTCTTTCTTCCTTAATGGTAGAAGTATTCTTAAGACCATAGTCGTGTCCGGGCCAGACTGAAACAGCATCATTAAGTTCCATCAACTGCTTAAGACTGTTGAACTCTTTTAATGCATTTTTCCGGCTGTTAGTCCCCCCTACCTTTCCCACAAAAAGGGTATCACCGGTTATCAGATGATTATTAACGAATATACAGATTGAATCTTCTGTGTGGCCAGGGGTATGTAATATTTCAAAGTTTAATTTACCACAAGAAAGATTATCCCCATGATTTACCTTTATCTCAGCTTTTGAAGAGGAACTATGAAGAACAAGTTTTGCTTTTGACTTATCCTGTATTTTTTGATTTCCTGCAGTATGATCTGGATGATCATGAGTATTAATAAGATATGCAATATCAAACTTATTTCTGTTTACTTCAGTAATTATTGCCTCTATGTCTGGGGATGGATCAATCAAGACACATTTCTTTTCTTCCTCATCGGCAATAATATAACCGAAATTATTGTACCCTCCACAATCTATCTGTTTAAAAAACATAAGTATTAACAACCCCTTTTGTATTATTCAAATTTATATAAGTAAAGCTCTCCAGCAGTAGCAAATGTTTTAAGGCTACCATCCGGATTCAAGTTGTGCAGATCCACATCTTTGATCTTTACAAAAGTATTAAAGCCCCACTTTTTGTAGATGGTTTTTAATTCATCTGCATCCTGCTCTACACATATTGTAACCTCTTTAAACCCTCTACTAATTATTCTGTCTAAGACTCTGGTCATTAAAAGCTTTCCTACTCCTTTAGACTGAAAATCACTATGGGTTCTAAAAGCACACAAGTATGCCCGGTCCACTCCATTAGCCTCCTCATGGTCCTCCGAATCCCATAGAATGTGAAGCTCTCCAACTATCCTATTATCGGTTTCAGCTACCCAAAATTCCTGTTTTCCCTTCTTTATTCCCTCTGTAAATTTTCCCTGCGTCAATAAGTTTCCTTCCCATCCCCATTTAATTTCAGCGAAGTCTTTTATATGTCCCAGACGAGTCGAAAATTGTGACTTACTCAACAATACTCCCTCCAATATATTTTCTCTGTAATGTGCCCCGTGACAAAGTGGGCTGAGGGGCTTCCTCTATTAACCAATAGTTGCTCCACTAATTTCAACGTTTTCTTTTATACGTATTCTATCACAGCCATTTATTTTATGCCTGTTTCCTTTCTATCAATACCACACTCCATGTGCGTCGGGGTCTTTACATATTTTATTAGAATACAAACTCCTCGACCTTGCCTACCGTGAATTTCTTATGTGGTGCTTTAGCACCCGATATGGAAATGTGGTGCGGCAGGTGCCACACGCTTGTACTTCATTGCTTGTTAATCCCCTAACTCGAAGTATTTTAAGAATATTATCTAATTTAAGTAATATTAATAAATTAAATGGAAATTACAGGAATTATTATTTAATTTTTAAAATAAATTTATCTTCACTAAGGGGTGGTGGGTGATATGAGATGACAGCAAAAACATTGAACTTAGCAACTAATAAGAGCTTTACTACACTGTGACTAACTTTTCCTTAAGTCAATTACTTATGCAAGAGCAGTAATACCACGGCTAATAGACATCACGATATGGCAAAAGTTTATATGATTAGTAAATAAGGAGGTATTTTTATGATCTACTCATCTGATAAACTAGGTAAATACAAAGGTGCTGATGTAGTTGCTGAGTATATGGTGAAAGAAAAAATCCCTTATATGATCGGCTATGCTGGACACGGTGCCATCGGCCTTTTGGATTCTTTTTATGACAAACAGGACCAGATAAAAGTTGTTTGGCCACGCATTGAAACTGCAGCAGGCTTCATGGCCGACGCCTATTTTAGGTTAACAGGAGTGCCTCTTCCAGTTTATGTATCTACTGGACCTGGTCCGGCACTCGCCACTTGCGCAGTCGCAAACGCATATTATGATTCCTCGGCCTTTTTACTGATGACTGGACAGGTAACCACCAATCAATTCGATAGCGGTGCTCTCCAGGAACCCTACAGAAAGCATCAAGCAGATTTTTCATCTGTAGTGAGAACTTATGTTAAGCATAGTTTTCAGGCTACAACAGTTAATCAAATTTCCCAGTTCCTACCTAAAGCATTTAAATTAATGCAGACTGGGAGACCTGGGCCAGTTCATTTGGATGTTCCTTATGACGTTTATCAGACCATTGGCGAGACTGTGATACCCGATCCTGAAGGTTGGGCTGATAGTATTTCCTGGCGTCATGGTACTGAATCTATAGTTATCGAAACTATACTTGAAAAGTTGAAAAAGGCAAAGCGACCCTTAATTCTCGCTGGTGGTGGCGTTAACGTTTCTGGAGCTAGAGATGAATTATTGAGATTTGCTGAATACATGAATATACCAGTATATACTTCATTAATGGGTAAAGGAGCTATTGCGGATAATCATCCTCTGCATCTTGGCGTCTGCGGTTGTTGGGGGCATTACCCTGCAGTGGAAGCAACTCGCAATGCAGATTTAATCCTCGTCTTGGGTTGCCGTTTCTCAGATTTACATGCCGCCTCCTGGCAACCAGGCTTTGCTTATAATATTCCAGCTACTAAGCTAATCCAAGTTGATATTGACTCTAGTGAAATTGCTAGAAATTATCCCGTAGATATGGGTATAGTTGGAGATATTAAAACTGTTCTTAATCAGTTAATTGAAAAAGCAGTGACTAATGGCGGCAAGGGTGATTATACTAAATGGTTTGAAGAATTAGGTGGTTATAAGGAGGAATGGATTGATTTTGTTACCCCTTATAAGACAAACGACGACAGCCCCATTGATCCTAGACGTTTAATTCATGACATTCGTAAAGTAGCACCAAAAGATGCAATCATGTTCTCGGATGTAGGGAATAACCAGCCCTGGATCGAACAATATTGGACTTCAGAAGTACCAGGAACTCATTTTACTGCTGGTGGATTTGCAGCTATGGGCTTTGGAGTTTGCGGAGTTCTTGGAGCCAAGTTGGCAAGACCCGAGACTACCTGTATCAATGTCTGTGGTGATGGTGGTTTTCTCATGATGCCTCATGCTGTGGCCACTGCTGTACAGTATAATCTACCAGTAATTTGGATTATTATGAACAACTATGCTATCGGAGCCATTCGAGACCTACAGAGGTTCTACTTCGGAGGACGGCAAATTGGTACCAATTTCGAAACCTACGAAGGCACCAAATATCGTGACGGTGAACTCTGGAACCCTGATTTCGCTGCTATGGCAAAGTCCATGGGCGGCCAAGGTGTACGCATTGAAAAAGCATCCGAAATAGCACCTGCTGTTGAAGCTGCCATTAAAAGCAATAAACCAACAGTTATTGATGTGAAAATCAATAGAGATACACCAGTACCTTTGACGAGTACATGGCAGATGCCACCTATTCCACCAGCATTACCTACCTTCGGTAAAATTAAGATTCGCTGATAACAAGACTCATACTAAAGAAACAGCTTAGCTTCTTATATACTGCGGTTCGGTGAAAACTCCTTCCGTGAGCCTTCACTGGACCGCCTAATAATGCACATAACAAAGAATGCTATTTTATCTATACGCTTTACTCTTTTGAAAATGTTAATAGTATATTTTCAGACAGCCCATAATCTAGGAGGTCGATTTTATGTTCTTAACAAAAGATCTGGAAGATTATTTACAACAAGAAAACCCATACCCGTGTCTCAACCTTCTGGAATCCGCTATAATTTGTTACAAACGGACAGAGGACAAAACAATTCCAGCACCGCTATTGGCAGACTTGAATTCTATATTTGGAGAAAAAATAGTAGAAACTACTGCAGAAAACCTTATCATTATGAAAGCCCTTGTCCGTACAGAACATGGTCTTTTGCTAAATCCTAAAGCACTGCTTTTTATATCCTCATTGTTGGGTGAAATAAAAAATAATCTCCAGTTGCCTCTTGCGGACAAAAAAGAAACTGCCAGAGAATTTCTAATTAAATTTGTTTCATATCTTGAAAAGCACGCATCTAATTTGATTGTATCTGAGTCTAAGGATGATTTGGAATTCGCTTTGTTGTGGCAGGGAAAAGAATATCGGTTGCAATTGGCATTTTCTCCTGTATGGTTACCTGTGATTGCAGAAAAAATTGCTGAAAAGAATACCTACCTTGCCTTATTTGGACCTTTTATGGCACAAGACTGGCAAAAAATGATTAAGTATTACGCTTATGCAGAATTTCGAAATCATACTGCTTATTTTGATCCATGGCATTGCCAGAAAATGAATATAAGTCGAGGCGAACTATTTACTTATTTTGATTGGTTTTTACGGGATGTTTACGGACTTAAATCTTTTATTCCCCAATCCTTTTCTTTGGCTTTGCAAAACATGGGCTTGCTACGCTATAACGATGAAAGATGAATTAAAGAATCAAGTTTAGTTTAAAAAAGGGCCTTTATCAGTGGTTTAGAAACGTCACCTGTGTTTCTGTGGAATACTACTCACTATAAATTTCTCTTTCAAATACAGAGCCCTCACTATACACTACTTTTACCGCGAGACTAGTATAGTTTAACTTTTCCTCTGAGGATTTTATATAAAAGACCTTAGGTTCTTCTCTAACAGGCATTCCACCCTCATATTCGATCTTTCTTTCCTCTAATTTTTCCTCTTCTATTAATTGACCATCTTTGAATTTTTTAAGATACACGTCTTTTAAATAAACTGAAGTATCATACGTCTTTCCGCTCATTACTGATAAATCAAAATTTTTATCCGTGTCAATTTCTGTACGCACTTCTAAATAACCATATTTGCGGGCACCTACATCTTCGATGCGTGCAATATTAATTTCACCACTTTTTATCATGTCAGCATGAGAAACAGAAATATAATAATCGAAACTTAACTGATTTTCCCTTTCGTATGCCTCCTTCTTCTCTTCAATAACCCTCATTTGCCTTTCGCTCGAATTATTACTTCTATCAATTACTTGATAATTCCAATTAGGTTCTGGCTTTATCTCAACTGGCATAACTACTCTGAAAAAACCATTTCCCTTATCTTCTGCCTTAATAGACTTGTATTCTTTTTCTTCATTTTTCTTATAATTAAAAAGCACTTCAGAATTGTCTTGTAATTCTTTTACTTGCCATTCAAAAGTCACCAAAGCTTTATTCATGTCAGATTCATTAATTACTGTATCAACATTGACTGCACTTAACCAGCTCTGATCCTCTTTGATTTTATTAATAATATTATTAATATTACCCACCTGGGAATTAACTGTATTGATAACCTGATGTTGATAATTAGAAACATTGTTTATCTTATTATCCATACCATCAAGCTTTGTAAACAAGATATAATTAGAAAGTAGACTTGCACACAATCCGCCAACCACGATTATCTTGAAATGCTTCACTTTAATGCCCCCCTATTGTTTTTACCCAACATATAATATGACGAACTTAATAATATTTAGTTCCAAAAATAAGATAAGCAGATACTATAGGAAATTCATCACAATATTTTTAAACAATTAGGAAGATTTCATAAAACAAAAACCACCATGTTGACAATTACAGTGTCGACGATGGTGGTTTTATATTACTTTCTTTTACTTTCAAAATCTATCCTATTCGAGTATAGCAAGGCGATAGCGAGGTATCTCTTTTTGAAATTATTTTCTTTCCTCAATAGGGATAAATTCATTTAAATAGTCACCAACATAGATTGCTCGAGGCCGGAAAATACGGTTTTTCTTAAGATATTCAACTACATGGGCAGTC
>JADQBR010000019.1 GCA_016278515.1 Bacillota bacterium | reverse complement strand
TTTATATTGGGGGTTTTTACAGGATATGGTGGGCATTTAAACTTGCAATTTATAAGCATTTGAAATTTCAGAAGAATAGCTTGCAATGTCTGGAAACCTCCATCCCATTTGTTCCAACGCATCAGAGGTAATGACGCCGGCCCCTCCACTGTTTCCAAGGACTAGAATAGATTTTTTCGCAACTTTATGAGTCAAGTATCTGGCCCCAAGCATATTATCAATCATTTGTTCAGTTGAATTTACCGCCATCACACCAGTCTGTTTAAACAAACCACGCCAAATATCCCACTCCCCTGTCATCCTACCCGTATGGGAAGCCACAGCAGCAGCTCCTTTTCTCCCACGTCCACCCTTTAGAATAATAACTGGTTTCTTTACTGTTGTCTCTTTCAATAAGTCAAAAAACCGTCGTCCTTTTCCAACACTCTCAATATAAAATGAAATGATATCAATGCTAGGGTCATTGGCTAACATCTCTAAGAAATCAGGATGATCAAGGTCAAAACAATTTCCCACAGATAATCCTTTACTAATTGGAACCTCATTGGCTTTCGCTTTACTTAGAATATCTATTGTTAGACCACCACTCTGAGAAATTAATGCTATATTCCCTGGTTTTTGCGGGGAAGACTGAGTCAAAGAAAAACCAGTTTCAACACTATGGCTTCCCACACAATTTGGGCCTATGACTCGCGTACCAGATGCAACAACTGAACGTATACTCTCCAACAACTGCTGCCGTACGTTAGAATTTTCTTCCTCAAAACCCGAGGTAAGTATTTGTACAACTTTAACTCCCATAGAAGCACACTGTTCTAAAGTGCTTGGCACATTTTTAGCTGAGACTGCGACTATGACCTTTTCAATTTTTTCATGAATGTCATCTAATGACCTATAACACTTTAGACCCATTATACTATCCCGCGTAGGATTGACCGGGTACAAATTACCTTTATACCCATTTGACAATGCTAAATTCAAAGTCCTTCCACCCATTTTTCCTAAATCATTCGATGCACCAATAATTGCTAATGAACGTGGATTAAAAATATATTCCAGAATTTCTCTTTCCATGTTTATCTTGCCCTCCATTCGCCCTTCAACTGCAACGCCAGCCCAAATGTGCAAAGAATAGGGGAAATTGTCTATAGAATAATATTTGTCATCTTATGTTTAGTATAAAATCAACTAATTATTGAGAAAGGGGTACTTTAATGGTCTTGTTCATCTTTACCGGATATCGGTTCAAAAACCATTTATAATTTACTTTAAGTTACTTTAATGGTATTCCATGGAAGTAACAAATTTCCTGTGTTCTTGCACTTTTCTGTGCTTTCCTTATGCATCGATACGTTTATTTAGTTGTTTTGTTTATCTCCCCCCAATATATTTTAAATGGTACATAGACATATCCATCCATAATCCTTCGAGCGGTACGGACTACTGCCGCTTTGTGCAAATACAAATCACCTCCGCTTGAAGTCGCTATCTCCATGTCAAACTCTAGTATACCTGCAGGATGACCCAGCCTTACAGCACCAGTGTCTATGGCTCGTTTACTCACAACCTGATTAACGACAGTTCCCGAAATAAGAGCCGCCGCAGCTAAACAAATTCCACCAGTAATTGCGTAAGCTTTGTGCATAACTGCTAACGCTTTAGTTCTAGCTAAAAGGTCCACGTCTTCAGAATTAATTTCCACCCCTGAACTATTAGTATAATTGCTAGGTGGGGCTACAATAGCTACTTTTGGTACTGCTGGGCTTTCTTTAGATGCATTTGACCGATGGCTTGTCAGTCCAATCATTTCGGCACATATACACCGTAATTCTTCCATATTCTCCAATATCTCTGGTTTGTTCTGAGTATCATTAGGCAACTCCTTTCCAGTAAATCCCATATCCGCCGCTTGAACAAAAATCACAGGAGTAGCAGCATCGACGATACTAGCTCTAATAAACTGACCATCTTTGAGTTTCACCTGGTCCACCGCATTACCAGTAGGGAGTAGTTTGCCTGTCTTACTTCCCCCAGAATTTAAAAAATTTAACAGAATTTTAGCACCGGTCCCTGGCACACCATCAATAGCCAAGTCCCCTTCAGTCAGCGCCTTGCCATCCCTAACGGGCACCTCCGCTTCAATTACTTTATTAGTGTTGGTATTAAAAATTCTAACTACAGTAACCGGTTCAGCTGCCTTCACAAGACCCTCATCCACAGCAAAAGGGCCTACCCCCGATGAAATATTTCCACAGTTCCCGGCGTAATCCACCGTGCCTTTTTCCACTCCTACATAAGCAAAAGTATAGTCCACATCAGCATCATCCCTTTGAGATGGGTTAATAATTGCGCACTTACTAGTCAGAGGATCGGCTCCCCCCAACCCGTTTATCTGCCTAATATCCGGGCTACCAAAAATATTCAAAATTACCCGGTCTCTAAGTCCAGGGTCTTGAGGTAATTCATTTCCCATGATATAAACCCCTTTGCTGGTTCCGCCCCTTATGATAGCAACTCGAACTCTTTCATATTCTCTCATGTAAAAAGCAACCCCCTTAAAAAAATGATTTCTAGAAAATCTGTGTTACCAGTTATAACCAGATGCAATGCTTAGTTTTAACTTAGGAATAACTAACATAGAAATAAACGTTTTCGTTAGCTCTCGGCCCATCTAAATAAGCTTTTCATGCAAGCTGTGCATATCTTAATTCTTCAAGAAACAAAAAAGCCAGTATTGAGAATAAAATCCCATTACTGGCTTTTATCTGCTCGGTCCATCGAGTTCTTCCCAATGATTACAGATAAAACAGTCTGATAAATATTTTTTGCCAAAACATTTTTCAGTTATTAATTAATTAGTTAATTAGTTAATTAGTTAATTAGTTAATTACTAATATCTATTTTGCATGCTAAAGGAATATTCCCTAAAACCCAAAATCCTTGTTCTGACATAACGCCCCCCTCTTTAATTCCTCAAAACATATATTAAAAAGCTTTCGAAAAATGACCTGGCTAATACAAAAACTTATGTAATAAAAAAACCGGAATTAAGCGTAGGCTCAAAACCGGCTTTTATCCGTTCTTTCCCATCAAGTTCCCCCTGATGTTTACAGATAAAACAGTCTATTTTTCTTTTTCTAGTATTCTTAAATAATTTCTGTGTAAATCTTTAACCGCGGCAATAACTGCATTTCTTGCTGCACCGTGATAACTTTTCTTCAAAACATCTATTGCATCTTCCATGCCGTCTTTAAGAGAATGACCCTTGATAATGTTTGCAACAATATTATTTGCTAAGTCTGTAATCAAAGTACACTGGACATCTACAATTACTCCATATCGCACATCCACTTCGGTCACCACAGCAATGTGGTCGTATACACTTTTGGCCACCATGCCTTGAGGCAGTGTCCCATGGCCAACCACACAAATAGTTCTAGCTATTTCAAGTCCCTCCTTAGACAGCATACGTTTTTATAGGTACCATATATTTAATATTATAATATATTCTACGTTTGTTAAAAAAGTCCTTCCTGAAAATATATTTTTTTAAAAAATATTCTAGTTTTTTATATTTGAACCTTTTCCAAAATAAACAAATCCAACAAGTCTAAAAAGAAATACCCCAATAGTCAGCCACAAAAAAGGCTACAAACGGGCAATACACACTATCTATCGACTACAAACCTAAGAACTAAGACACCATGTAGAATTCGTAACTAGCAATTAGTCTTTAGATTACTGACCTAAGCTGGTAAGTAAATTTGTTTCTTTATTTTACAGTTTCTTCTCCTCGCAACGGAAGGATCTGTCATGAAAATCCTACCGAAGAGGAATCTGTCGATTTACGGTAATACCATTTTTATCTTCCGGTATTTTGTCATTGCCGGTTTAACTTATCCCTTCCTTCACATAATCTAGCCTTCTGTCATTCGTCTTGCAATCTTAAAAACGCTAACAAATCATATCGGCTATCTTTTGTTAAAGTAGACCTTTACTGACATTCTAGTTTCTGGAAGGCTAGCAAATATAATAACACCTACTACAAAAGGTAATATTATACCTCGCAATAAAAATACCCTTATACTATTGTCCTTTAACCTTATCTCATTACTTCATATTCTTTGCGATTTCTAATAAAAACTCTTCATTATTAACGGCCCGCTTATTAGGAAGATTAGACCGTTGAACTTGGTTTTTCGTCATAATTCCATCTTCGAATAATCTTGATGGATGCACCCTCCAGTTTTAAAGCAAATTCCACTAGTTCGTTGATGTAACGGTACTTTCATTGGAATTTTGCTCATTTTAGAATTCTCCTCTCTAAACTGATTCATATCCTAGTTTTCTCTCGTTTCCCAACTATCCAAAGCGCATGTCAATATTACTAGAGTCCCCCAGCATCAAAGGCACTATGCCAGGTTTCCGATGAAACTGGATTAGTGAACTAAAATACCAGTGAACTTTAAGATGGGTTTTATGCCAATCCTGATGTTTAGTTAAGCATATCCAGGAGCCTAGCGCCACTTAGCAGTTAAATAAAGGGGACACACCTGCTGAAGTTTAGGATATCTTCTGGGGACAGGAATGTCCCCGAAGAAAGTAGCGGTTAGCTATCGGACAAAAACCAACGCAAACTGTCAGTTTACGCTTACTTAATATTCGCCACCATGAATATTTTTCCCTTCTTTTAACTAGTTACCCCGGTATGAACTCAGTCAATACCAAATAAGGATTATGTTTCGCTGAAATTTCGATTATGGATTAGAACTAAAAAAATACACCAACATGTGGTGTATTAGTCACTGGCAGACAATAATATTTACTCTTATTCAACCGAAGACAACTGTTTTCCAGCTCGGTTAATCAACACTATTACAGTCACTTCCACTATTAGTACAATCAGTGTCAGCACTATGTATAATAACTGCCAATCACTGAGAAAGTTTAACTGGAAGGGAGTTGTGATTAGATGAAATCCTATTATCACGGCGTACAGTTTCCATCTGGCCAAGGCCTGTTGATATAGATCCTCTAGCCCTCGGTCTTTAGCCAACTGAATAATGCCAGTGAAGATATGGTATATAAGAACTGCTTTTATCAAAGTCAATATGGAATTATAAATCAGCAGCCAGATACTAATCTGAGTAGTTACCAGTAGGTTTGGTGCAAACTTGATGAAATCCGGTATCGTACATACCGCCAAGATTAATGCCGCGGTTTTAGCTTTGCTAAAATTGGTGTTCCAAGCAGATAACCTTTCCAATCCTATTATCACTAAAACATAACCTACGGTATCAGGCAGTATATTAATATTCATAATGTGAATATCAAAGAGTGATATGACCAAACCCCAGACAATTTTTCTAAAGTGTTCTGCTGCTTTAGTCATTGTGAGTCCCCCTTCTGTTTGACAAACTTTCGAATGTCGGCGTTGGTAAAATACGGCATGTAGGTTAGGTGCTCACCAGTTACCGTAAGGGTACCGTCATTACCTGTTTCTACCTCTAATAAAGGGTCAATGTGATAATAACTTTTGGCGGCAACGACGTTATCGTCGTCGAACAGAAAACGGTAATTAACCTTTAGCGTATCTCCTTGCTCTAATTGAAGAGGAAGTTTCTTATTCAATGTGATTTCCAGATGATCTCCCAGAAGTTCCTTAAATCTATAAGTCATAGCCTTAACCTTTACGGCACTTTCGGCTCGCCATAAGGTATAGCCTTCGTTAGAGGTTGAACTCTTGACTACTTGATTAGAAAGGGGCGACTTGGTATCAATCCACTGGAAATTAATTTCACCTACCGGTAGAGTAATTGTCTCCCCACTAGATAAATGGGCAATAATTTCATTAAATTTAAAGTCGCCTTGAGCCAACTGTTTCTCCAGCTCGCCTCGCTCTACTGTTACATTGATTTGCTTAAGAAGATGATGACTGTACTCATTTTCCTTATAGACTTCCTGCCGAGGGGATATTTCCAAACCCGGGATCTCTATATAACTGATCTCTTTATCAAGACTGCGGTTAGCTAAGTAATAAAGACTAAAGTTAACATCATTATATACATTAAGAGCATAATAATGTCTAAAAAAAATAGGTTGGGCAAGCTGTTGACTGTAAAAGAATATTAAATTGCCAACCCAGACTAAAATAATTACCGCTATTATCAGCAGGGCCAAATGTTTACCCCGTCGATCGCCAATAAGAGAAATTGGCTTTTCAAACTCCATAAAGCTCACCCCTGACTTGAAACTGAAAAACACTTACATTTAATGCACTTCCCCATACAATACCCGTGCATAACTATAACTTGCGCTATACTCTCCACTAAAAGAGACGCTTTAAATATTAAAAAAGTTCCCCCAACACAAAAAAGAGACCTGGTTAAATTAACCAGATCCCAATATATTATTCTTCCATCCCGGCGGCAACCTCCGTTAGTTTGCGCCGTAATATTTTACCGACAGTGGTTTTGGGTAATTCATCCATAAATATTACCCTTCGCGGCACCTTATAGGCAGCAAGCCTTTCTCGGCAGAAGTTAACGACATCCTCCTCAGTTAAATTGGTTCCTTCTTTCGGCACTACAAAGGCACAGACTGTCTCTCCGCGATACTTATCGGGAACACCGGCCACACCCGCCTCAACTACACTTGGCATTTCATACAGCACTTCTTCCACATCCCTGGGATAAATATTATATCCACCAGCAATTATCATTTCTTTTTTCCGATCCACAATATAGAAATAGCCGTCTTCGTCCATCTTAGCGATGTCCCCGGTAAAAAGCCATCCGTCTCTTAATGCAATTTCAGTCTCTTCAGGCATGTTCCAATAACCTTTCATGACCTGAGGTCCTTTAATTATAAGTTCACCAATTTCTCCAACACCCAGTTCCTGTTCGCCGGTCCCAATATCCACGATTTTACAGTAAGTATCAGGCATTACGACTCCAACGCTTCCAACCTTAACTTCCTTACCTAAAGGATTACAATTAGTTACAGGGGATGACTCTGAAAGGCCAAATCCTTCCAAAATGCTGGCCCCGGTAATCTGCTGAAACTTCTGCTGCACCTCTACCGGCATGGCGGAGCCACCGGTAATACAAATTCTAACGGATGATAAATCGAAGTCTTTAAGCTTAGGATGTTGCAACAGAGCTGTGTACATGGTAGGCACACCATTGAAGATAGTTGGTCGGTATGCTTCAATTAGTTTCAACACTTCATCAGGGTCAAAGCGGGGAACCAGAATCATGGTACCTGCCATCAGGATAGTAGTGTTCATGGAGGTACTCATGCCGTAGGAATGAAACAAAGGAAGTACAACCAAACTTCTTTCTGTACCCATGGTGCTGTCGTGAGTCCAGACTTTAACCATATATGCATTACACATAACATTAGCATGGGTAAGCATAGCCCCTTTGGACACGCCGGTCGTACCACCGGTGTATTGGAACACTGCAACGTCTTCATATAGGTCAATATCCACTTCAGGCGGTTGGTTAGGAGTTTCGGCTAAGAGCTTATCAAAGCGATAGATATCATCCCCCTCCAGTGAATGTTCCTGCCCCAGGCTAAACAATATTACCTTTTCCAGCTTAGTGTTAGCCTGCACCGCAGCTACCGTAGGATATAGTGCATCATATACCACCATGAGCTCTGCTCCGGAATCCTGCAGTTGATGTTCCACTTCCCTTTTGGTATACATGGGGTTAGTCTGCACCACAATGGCACCGATTTTGAGCAACGCATAGTAGCTAATTACATATTGGGGACAGTTGGGAGCCATGACCGCAACCCTGTCTCCCTTAGTGACGCCCAATTTAGCCAACGCTGTAGCAAATTTGCCAACCTGCTCATTAAATTCGCGATAACTGGCTTTCTGGCCTGCGAAAATATAGGCATCAACATCACCATATTCAATTGCAAGGTCCTCTAGCAGTTGAGGTAGTGTCTTGTCTGGGTAGTCAAGCGTTCTACTAACTTGTTCCGGGTAACAGCTGGACAATAAAGCTTCCATCTTATCGGTCATTAAATCACTCCTTAAATAGTTTTGGTATTACTAACCAAGGGGAGTAAAGACTCTCCTCAGGTTGTAAACAAGTCGACATCTTTTTTCCTGTATCACCAAGTTATCTATCTTAAGCCCTATCTAGTCATTCAGACACTTACACCAATCGACAAATCCGCTAATACTACTAAAGCAGACAATCAACCACCCTGCCTTCCTTAGACAACCAATAACCTCTAGATAGTAGTCTTAATGAAGGGATTGCCGTAAAAGTCAATGTGAATAACGTTAACAACGGATACTTTCCTTTACACCCCGCTCTTTCCAGCACCTTTATAAAAGCTGCAAGTTCTAAAGCGAGTTTTGAACCGGTCTGCTCAGAGATGCCACCCAATATTGGTAGAGGTATTTCCGCGGTTACCTCACCGTCAATGCAATAGACGACTCCCCCTTGCAGTTCTCTAATACGGTTAACGGCAGAGGCCATGTCTTCATCATTGCACCCAATAACCGTCAAATTGCCTTCGTCAAAACTAAAACTGGCGGCCAGCGCACCCTGTCGCATACCGTATCCCTTAATAAAACCTACCGCACGCTCGCCACCCCCTTCAAACCGATCAAACACTGCTGCCTTTAAGACATCTGCCGCCGCAGGAACTGACGCAACTCCGTCTTTCACCGGCAGGGTTATGGCTGCCTCTCTGTTAACTATGTCAGTAACCATTTCGATGGCTCGAACAGCTATTTCTTTAGTATCTTCAGGGACAATAACTTTGAAATCCTCCGGCTTAACAAAGGAAATATTCACAGACCTGAAAATTCGCTCTTGGTAATTAATATTCGGTAGTCCTCCAAGCAATGTTCCTTTTTTTGCCATAACCTTGCCCTTACAAATCACCATCTGTGCTTCAACGGTACGGATGTTTGGAATAACAACCAAATCAGCACACTTCCCCGGAGCTATCCCTCCTAAATCCCTATCCAAACCAAAGCGTTCGGCAACGTTTAACGTCGCCATCTGAATTGCTGTTACTGGCTCCATTCCCAGGTTAATTGCTTTTTGAACAATATAATCCATATGACCAGAACTAATGAGCACATCTGGCCAAACACCATCCGAAACCAGGATGGCACGGCGCAAATTAATATTCATCTCCATTAATGGTTTAATCACTTCGTTCAGTTCTTGCCGTATAGATCCCTCTCTAATTTTTGCAGCTAACCCCAAACGCAGCCTGTCCCTCACCTCAGGTGCAGTAATTGGCTCGTGACAGGCATCAATGCCGCGGGCAGCCAAGGCGGCCAGCTTTTGGTCTCTAGCTCCCGCACCGTGACCTTCCACAGTTTTCCCAAGCTGTATGGCCTTTTCTATCAGCAGAGTTAATTCCTCTTCGGCCCCGCTATAAAGCAGGGCCGGCCAATAAATTTCTCCCAATCCCAACACTTCCGGCAAAGTTAAGAGGTGCTCCATTTCCGCTAGGCTGATAGCCCTGCCCTTACTTCTGCGGGCACAGATAAATGATATTACCGGTGCAACAGCAAACATCCGCATAGGTTGATCAGCAAAGCCACGGACAAAATCTACCACACCCTGCAGCCCAAAAGCATTGGCAAATGTAGAGCATTCGGTAACTATAGCCGTAGTCCCCCGGGGAAGCATTAGTTTGCTGTATTCATTCAATGTTAGCCACGCATCTAGGTGAATATGGCCGTCAATTAGACCGGGAATTATAGTCTGATTAGCCACATCTATGACTAATGTGTCAGGGCCAACGGGAAAATTATGTTCCCGACCCACGTATGCGATTCTTTCTCCCGCTATCACTACCTGGCCCTGCAGCACTTCACCGGTATAGACGTTTAGCACCTTGCCATTATTTATAATTATGTCTCCGGGCTCTTCTCCCAGGGCTACCCGGCTTAACCTTTTTCTTAAAATACTCAAATAGAAACCACCTTTCTAAAGTTAACTTACAGTTTATTTAGGTTTTTCACCCCATCCGAACGCCCCATGTTCAAATTTTTAACACAATAATGTTTGATTAATGAACGGAATATTCTGAAAGCGTAAAACCAATCGTTTCTCTCCCATTTCTAACCAACTTAAAATAAAAACAAGCATACCCTCTAATTAATTATGCAAGTCTTGTACCAATAATGTTATCGGCTAAGTGGCACACTATTTACTTGCTATATCGTAAACAGCCGCCCTGATAGGCGGCTGTTTAAAGTAACTGCTATTAACTCCCTAGAAGTTCATTTAAGTGTTGGAGGGTTGAGACGGTTTCTCCTAAAACTACTCTTCTAGTCGTCTGTCGCCGAAGCTGCTCCTGCTTGTTTCTCCATCTCCGTCTGCTCCCGCTTTAATCTTTCTTCCTCCACCAATTTGCGGCGCAGCAGCTTGCCGACAGCGGTTTTGGGAATTTCATTCCTAAATTCTACTTGCTTTGGCACTTTGAAAGGAGCCAATTTATCCTTGCAGAAGGTGATTATTTCAGTCTCAGTGGCAGTCTGCCCCTCTTTTAGCACCAGGAAAGCCTTGACGGTCTCACCACGATAAGAGTGAGGTACACCTATCACCACTGCTTCCTGCACCTTGGGATGCTCAAACAATACTTCTTCTATCTCCCTTGGGTAAATATTATAGCCGCTGGCGATAATCATATCCTTTTTACGATCAACAATGTAGAAGTAACCATCCTCATCCATTTTAGCCATGTCACCGGTAAACAGCCAGCCATCTCGGAGTGCCACTGCAGTTTCTTCTTCCAGGTTCCAATAACCCTTCATCACTTGCGGGCCCTTAATGGCCAATTCGCCCACCTGGCCAAAGGGCGCCGGTTTCCCAGTTTCTAGATCCATTACCGCTGCATCTGTAGCGGGGAATGGGACGCCAATACTGCCATGTTTGGTGTCACCGAAAGTAGGATTACAGTGAGTGGTTGGAGAAGATTCGGACAGCCCATAACCCTCTCCGATAACGGAATCGCTTCCTGCCAGTTTTTTATCATATTGATGCAAAACTTCAACCGGCATTGGCGCACCACCCGAATTATATACCATCACATTTTGTGCGTCCTTAAACTGGGGACAGTTTAGTAAAGCAATAAACATGGTAGGAACACCAGGAAAGAATGTCGGTTTGTAATCTGTAATAATCTGAGCAATTTCCTCAGGAATAAATTGGGGTACCAAAATCAAAGTAGTACCTGCAGCCATAGCCAGGTTCATACAGGAACTCATGCCGTAAACATGAAATAAAGGCAAGGCAGTAAGGGTAAGCTGTTTTTTCTCATCACCAACAAAGAAATGATCCGTTTGCTGAGAGTTAGCATAAAGATTGTAGTGAGTAAGCATAGCTCCCTTGGATGTACCGGTGGTACCGCCTGTATACTGCAGCACTGCCAGATCCTCCAGCGGGTCTATCTCCACCGGGGGAGCAGGGGGCCGATCCACTGCATAAGAGTCTGGAAACCAAAAGCAGCCATCGGGCATAGTGTCCGGACGACCCTTAAAACCGGTTAGCATTACTTTTTTAAGCGATGTGTTTTGTCTAACACTATTTACTCTGGGATATAGATCATAAAGAGTAATAATCATCGTCGAACCGGAATCATTTAACTGATGCTCAATTTCCCTTTCAACATACATGGGATTAGTGTTCACAACGATTCCGCCCAAACTTAGTATTGCATAGTAGGCAATAACAAAGTCAGGACAGTTGGGAAGCATGACTGAGACCCTGTCCCCTTTCCGGATCCCAAACTCATAGAGCATGGATGCCGCCCTTTTTACGGAAACGGCCACGTGGCCGTAGGGAACCTTATGTCCATAAAAAATCAGAGCCGTTTTATCAGGATATTTCTGAGCTGACTTAAACAACAAACTGTGCAGAGCTCTAGGCTCGATGTTAATATCCCAATCTAATCCAGCTTGTTCATAAACCTTTAGATATGGTCTTGGGAATTGCACGAATTAATACACCTCCATTATTTTTGGCATTGCCCTGTTTAAATTGTGAACAAGACTTTGCTGATGAATTTAACTGATATTTCTGACTTTTATGTCTATAATTCAAATTAGCTGCCAATAAGTTACTCTCTCCTTTTTGCAATCCCGTCAGGTCTTGGCAAGCATCCAGTGCCTGGCACAGAGAAAAGCAGGTTCAAGCCTCGCACTTAGATACAATTGGAGCACAAATATTCCTCCTTTAAAAGATTTTTTATCATATTTCGCTCTCAAGCTTTATTAATGCAAAAACCTCGCCGCCGGTATTCACTTACGAGCCATTCTCCCCTTGGACAAAGCGCCTATTAACCTCACCGGTGCCGTTATGGGGCAACTCTGAAACAAACTCTACTACCCGTGGGTATTTATAAGCGGCAATTTTACCGCGAGACCATTGGATAATATCCTCTTCACTTAATGTTCCAACATACTCCTGTCTCAGAACAATAAACGCCTTAACCGTTTCTACCCGGTAAGGATCTGGAGTGCCCACTATCACCACTTCCGCAACTGCTGGATGCTGATAGATTAGTTTCTCCACTTCCTGGGGGAAAACTAAAAATCCAGAAGGTTTGATAATGTCTCTTTTACGCCCAACTATATAAACATATCCATCACTATCTACCCGAGCCACATCACCAGTGGACAGCCACCCGTCGCGTATGGTCAGCCTGGTTTCACCGGGGCGATTCCAATAGCCTTTCATTACCTGAGGCCCTTTGACTATTAACTCGCCTTCCATACCTAGCGGTACTTCTAGATAAGGATCGTCGATGTCAACTAATTTAACTTCTGTCTCGAAGACCGGGATGCCCACAGAACCGGGTTTAGATTTATGAGGCGGGTTTAATGTGATCTGAGATGTCGTTTCGCTCAAACCATACCCTTCAATCAAATCAGCACCGGTCTGTTCCGTAAACGATTTCCTCACCTCCAATGGTACAGGCGACCCCCCTGTCAAGCAATATCTGAGGGAGGTAAGATTCCATCTGCCGATATTGGGATAGTTTATTACCGCAATTTTCATGGTCGTGATGCTGGCCCAGTGGGTACACTGATATTTTTCAATAGCTTCCAGCACACATTCGGTATCATAACGGGCCAGCAAAACAACCGTGCCACCGCTATAGAAAGGCATGCACATGCCAGGCACCAAACCGGCAAGCTCAAACAACGGCAGTACGGCGAGGTGAGTATCCTCAGGCTGAGCACCCAACCAGGCAGCACAGCCAACAGCGTTATGCATTAAGTTTCCATGGGTGATCATTGCACCTTTAGGCATACCGTTAGTACCAGATGAATACTGCAACAATGACACATCGTCCAACTGGGGTTTAATTTCGGTACCGTTAAAATCCATAGATAATAGTTGGGGAAATTTTATGGCACCCGAGGCGGAATTCGAAGCTGTTACCAGCGTATGGTGCGGCGTCAATTTAGGCTTAGCCGGCAAAAACTCCTGACGGTTAGTAACAATCACATTGGTTACAGGCGTCCTCACCCTAACCGAATCAAAAACTGGGAATAGGTCATCCTGCATTATAATGGTTTCGCAACCGGCATCGGTAAGCTGATAAACCAATTCCTCACCCAAAAACATAGGGTTGGAGGGTACCATTACAGCACCAATTTTCCAGCCACCCAGCAAAGTAATAATAAATTGGGGACAGTTTTCCATATAGAGGCTAATCCTATCACCCCTACTTACCCCTAAGTCCAACATAGAAGCAGCAAGAGAATCTGATAACTGATCTAGTTTCCCATAGGAAATTTTATACCCATAGAAATCCAATGCCGTCTTGCCTGGATGCTCCATAGCATATTTTGAAAACACTTCAGTAATGGGAAGAGACATATAGTTTTGTATTTTGCCCGTTGCTCCGGACCATGCAGTTAGCCATTTTTTTTCTGTCATTCCACGCACCTGTTTCAAAATTTTATAATTATAGCATTGCAATAAGCGGGCCAACAAAAGAATATGGTCTAGGCCTTTCCAATGCTCTACCATTGGCCACTTGTTACATTTTCTTAAGTTTCTTCCACAATGTCGTCCGGCTTAACCCTAATGCTTCAGCCACTTCGCCTTTGCTTCCTTCAATCATTTCCGAGGCCTGCTCAATTATTTGCCGTTCCATCTCTTCCATGCTGGCAAGCTTCACCATCAGGATTTGCTTATCTTTAAACCCAGCAGCTTCAGTCTGGAAACTGCTTTTTAGTTTTTTTAACAATTTTTTAAACGTAGTTAAATTGATAGTGTCTTCTTCTCCTAGCGCCGCGTACCTTTCCACAAATCCTTCCAATTCCCGCACATTACCAGGCCACATGTAGGTTTTTAATTTATTAAGGTTCTGTTCATTAAGTTCAGCATTACCAGCGCTAACACGCTGTTGATAGAAATGCCTAAACAACAATATTAAATCCTCCATACGCATGCGCAGCGGGGGAATATGCAGTCGAAGGACATTTAGGCGATAGAAAAGGTCTTCCCGAAAACTACCCTTTTCCACCGCCTCTCGTAAATTCATGTTGGTGGCGCTGGTAATTCTTACATCTACGGGAATAACCCTACGCCCGCCCACCGGCATTACTTCCTTTTGCTGCAATACCCGAAGCAACCGGGCCTGGAGAGACGGGCTGAGATCGCCTATTTCGTCCAAGAAGATGGTGCCGCCATGAGCCAAAGCAAATAGTCCCTGTTTGCCTCCTCGTCTAGCACCTGTAAAGGCCCCTTCCTCATAACCAAACAACTCACTCTCCAACAAGCTTTCGGGTAGAGCAGCACAGTTGATGGCAACAAAAGGTCCATTTTTGCGGGAACTTTCGTTATGTATGCTTTGGGCAAATAACTCCTTTCCTGTGCCGCTTTCACCGGTAATTAACAGTGCCGCATCGGAACGAGAGTATTTCCTAGCCTCCCTTACAGTCTCATTCATCATGGCGCTTTGACCTACAATGTCACTGAAACGATATTTAGCCACTAACCCTTTACGACTTAGTTCCTTTGGTAATTGATTTGTGGGCTTTATATTTTCTGACACTTGGAAAGTGATTACCAAACCAGTATATATTCCCGTACTGATATGAGTGCGATTTACCATTAGGCGCCAGTCCTTCAGCAAAAGGGTCTGCCGAGTTACGGTGTTTCCATCCCCCAAAAGTTCCTTACAAATGGGGCTTTTTCTCACTACCCCTTTAATGGATTGGCCTAGCACCTCCTCCGTACGTAAGCCGATGATCTTTTCTGCAACCGGATTGAATATAGCCACATTGTCTTTGCCATCTACTGCCATAATGCCGTCACCAGCATTATCTAGGATCGCCTGCAGAGAACGACAGAGTTTGACGTTCCGTCGGTACATTTTGCCTATGCTTAACGCTTTATCCAAAGCATCTTTGATAAATGCCCGGTCACTTTGTACTATAAAAGCAGGAATCCCCACTGTTTCAGCGCTTTCTGCCACTAACCCGGTACATCCAACCACCGAGTCTACTTCTCCCTTGAGCGCGCTTAGGGAGTTAAGCAATTCGGTCTGCTCCCGGTAAAACAGAAAATTAACATCCGCATTAAAAAAATTTTCCGTACAGGAATCTTCTATCCTTGGTGATATCTGGTCAAAATCCACTACCACCACCCTTGGCCCCACCTTTTTAGCCTTATTAAGAGCAGACAAAATTTGATAACCCGATACCTGAACGGTTACCAGCGGTAATGAAGTTTTACCCCGCAGCGAACCAGCTATGCCCTCGTCGGTAATGATTGCTTCAACAGCATGCCCTTGTTCCCATCCTTCCAGTACAGAACCAATTTCTTGTGCATTGTACTGGCTAATTAGAAGGCTAACCCGAAGTTCTTTAGCCAATTCCGCTGCCGCTTCACTAAAATCCCTATGAGGCGATATTAAGCCTACCCTTAACAAAGTCAAACCTTCAACCTCCCTGAACGAGTTTTGGGCGTCTATAGTATGGTGATATATGAAAAACCAAAAACTTTCATAGACACTTGATCGGTCTTTAAAAAATAAACAAGTGAACTATTAATATATTCAGCATCCATATGTAGTTGATTAAATTTTCTGTCTCTTGAAACTTGGACCGATATTTCCACTACACTATAAGTATTGATTTAAGTATAGATTTCTGTACTGCTATAGGTTTCTCCTGCATAAAAGAAACTGTTAAAAGAAATCCATTCATTGTCTCCTTAAATCCCCCTTTATTGAGAGAGAACGCCTCTGGTCACAGTGTATCACCATAGTTCACCAAAACTTATACTTTACAATGATATTTGTTTAAGCTATAATAACAAGATTATGTGTTTGCTTATGGGATAATATGTTACTAAATATATATATAACTAAAGCAGTGGATATCAAGCTAGTGAATATGTTCACCCTGCGTGGGCAGTGGTAGATTGTGAGGATAATTATGAGCGCACTAACCAGAACTAAAATGCCCTTTGAATATCTAAATAAAAACGATTTCCCAGCGAAATTGGTCAAGTGGATCGGAGAAGTATTTTATGATATTTTGCCTAAACACGGCTATGAGATACGCGAAGAGCAGATTTATGCAGCTTTTCAGCTCGCTGATGCTGTCTGCAAGCAAAAGATACACTTTACAGAGGCAGGACTTGGTATTGGTAAGACATTTGCGTACTTACTTACCGCGGTCGCTTATGGCAGGCTTAAAGAAAAGCCTGTCATAATTGCATGTGCGTCGACCGCGCTCCAAGAGCAGCTTGCAGGAGCGCAAGGAGACATAGAAACACTGTCCCGCTTGCTTGACTTGGGAATTGATGGTCGAATGGCCAAGGACCCGCGACAATACGTTTGTGATTTAAAAGTTAATCGCCTTGAGAAGCCGCTTGATGAACAAAAAAGTCATGTATTTGATGACCTTATTCGTTGGATAGACCAGACCAAGAAGGGCGAACGTTCTGAAATGCCCAATATTCCTGATGAAATTTGGTCCCAAATCTCGTGGGACGAGACTATGCCCTGTGATTCATGTTCTTCAAGAGGCTTCTGTAAACTCATCAAAGCAAGAAGGCATTATCGGTCAGCTAAGGATTTGATTGTATGTGACCACGGCGTCTTCTTTGACGATTTATGGACCCGGGAAGAACTTGTTATGGACGGAAAGTCACCTCTTCTTCCCGCTTACTCTGCGGTTATTTTTGACGAAGGACATAAAGTGATACTTCCTGCGGCAATGAGGGTCGGCCGGCAGATTGTCGAAGAAGAGATTGATGGTATGACTTCCTTCATGGAACAGCTTCAGGGAGCCAGAACGTCTTTGTTGTCAGCCGCCGTGGCCACATCTGACGCTAATTCAGAGTTTTTTAAGGTACTTAATCAGTCAACTATCCAGGAAGAACGAACAAACCGGCTTGCCGTTCGGATAAACAGCGAACTGCTAGAAGCAGCGGATATCTTGCGCCATTCCCTTGACACCCTTTACTGGGAATTACAGAATGAGCAAGGCTTACACAGCCTAACCCTGTCCGCAACCCGTTTCCAGATTTACGAAGCAAGGGTAGAGCGTACAACAACGGCTCTCTATTGCTTTTGCGCAAGAAAAGGGGGAGATGCCATTGTTTGGGTCGATCAAACAGATGGAAGTTTCTGGGTTGTTCCTCGCAATCTTGGCAAATTACTGCGAGAGAATTTGTTTACTAAAAAACTACCCGTAGTGTTCTCTTCCGCAACCCTTAGCATCGGCGGAGACTTTAGTTATTTTGCACGCTCTATCGGAGCAACTGAACCGTCTAGTTCCACCGTGGAAAGTCCTTTTGACTTTTTAAAACAGGTGACTGTTTATCTTTTTGAGCACTCAAGTGCTTTGGACCGTGAGAATTGCCCTCCCCAGGCTTTAATGCAGTTGGCTTCGTTGCTCAAACAATCAGAGGGACGAGCATTAGTACTTACTAACTCCCTATCTGAAATGGGAAAGATTCGCGTGGGCCTTAGAGAATATCAGTTTCCCTTCAATATATTATGGGAAGATGAAGCGGAACGAGGATATCTTGTCCGCAGATTTCGGGAGGACGTATCTTCAGTGCTCGTAGGGCATGAGTTTTGGGAAGGAATTGACATACCCGGCCAAGCGCTGTCTCAGATAGTAATTTGGCAGCTGCCTTTCCCGCCCCGTGACCCATTAATAGAAGCACGGCGACGGGAGGCAAAGGAACAGGGACTTGACCCGATTATAGAAGTGGATTATCCCGAAATGGGCTTAAAGCTGAAACAGGGCTGCGGCAGGTTGATTAGGTCAAAAGAAGATAAGGGCACAATAACTATCCTCGAGCCGGTGCTGGGCATGCCATGGGAAAAAGTCGTCATGGAGGCACTGCCGGCAGGGGCTAAAGTGCAAACGTTTTAGTTTAATTATCGGGCCGTCTCTGAGTGACGGCCCTTTATACTCTTTCAAAGAACTTTTCACAAAAACTTCACATTTTTAACATATTTATATAACATTCTTAGTTTATGCTATATGTATAGCAAGAAAAACTTTTTAGGAGGTATCTTTTCCATGAAAAAACTTATTGTTTTACTCACCACTATCTTAATTTTAACTATGGCTGTTCCTGTATTTGCAGCAGACCAAGAGACCGACACATTAGCTGAGCTTTACAACCAAATGTATGAAACTAGGCAGACTCTAATTGATAACTATGTTGAAGAAGGTCTTATAACAGAGGAGCAAGGTCTGTTCATGAAGCAGAGAATGGATCAGGCACAACAATTCCGTACTGAAAATGGTAACGGATACAATGGTTTCGGATACGGCAGAGGCATGGGCATGGGCTTTGGTGGCCCAGGATTTGGCTGCGGACGCTGGTAAGATTGTAGGTGATTTTATCAAAAGCAGTATTACCAGAAGAACGAATTAAGCAAAAGGCAACGAAACATTTAAATGTTTTGTTGCCTTTTGCTTATAGATATTTTTATGGGAGTGTAAAGAATCTTGTGTAAATGGAAAGTTTAGTCTATCACGTATAGATTCAACTTGTTTAAATAGTTAAATAAACTCAGATATTGCTTTTTTTGTATTGAAGAAGTAATGTACAATTACCTGTTTTTGGGGCTTGTCGATTTCAAACACTAGTTTGAACTGCTTTTGAATAAGATAGTAGTATAACCCCGCTTTTTTGGCTGTCATAGCCCCAAAACCTGGGTTTATTTTCAGTGTTTTAGTTAAATGAAAATCCAATTCAACTGCAACTCTTTCAGCAAAAGCTGCATTCTTTTGGGACCAGAAGGATAATTCTGCGAAAATTTCATGATTAACCTTTGCAGGAACAATAACTTCATACATGCTATGATTCCTCATTCTTTAAGTAATTTTCTTCTAATTCATTAACTAGTTCAGCGTGATCTTTCTTTATGAAATTATTTAGCTGCTTTGATATTTCTGCTCCTGTAACAAAATGGCCTTTTCCTATATCCATCTTGTTATCTGCGAGCCTTTTATATATTTCCAGCTCGATTTCTTTCTCTTTAAACAGCTCAATGCTCATTACAATTAAGTCTCCTTCGCCATTCTTAGTTAAGACTACCGGTTCATGGTTTTGCCTGGCAAAGTCGGCAATTTTTGAATACTTATTTCTTAAGTCCGCACTGGGTATAATTTTATACATTTCAAATCACCTACCTAATTTCGCTATATCATTATTATATCATAATTATATCTGCTCCGAAATAGTTTGAATTAATCTGTGGCAGTTAATAGTGACTCCAGCGACAAGTTAGCCGCAGGAACTACCGTACTAACCCCGAGACTGATGTTTGCATAGAAAAAACCCGTCGACACTTGACTTTGTCAACAGGCTGTAACCTTCTAAAAGGTGTAGGGTGTTCTAATACTAGCCTATTCCTTTTCTGATTAACTGAGCAAATCCATCAGGAAGAGTGCTGCTTTCAATCGCTTGTGCTGTTTTTTCGTAGTCATATGGAACTTCCTTAAACTCAACTGCTGGTATGTCTCTGATTTCGAGTACTGCATAGACGGCGTTTGGGCTGCCGTGCTTGGGCTTGCCGACACTACCCACGTTAACTACAAATTTGCCATTACCCAGATCTTTATAAAAGGGCTTATGGGTATGACCACAGACTAGAATATCGCATTGAGCCTCAGTTAGAAGCTCCAATAAATAATCTTCATCCGCTTCCTCACGTAGATACTCATTGAGCTGCCTTGGGCTGCCGTGGACTATCAGTACACTGAAGTCATCCGCAGCCAACTTCATGTTATGAGGTAGCTTCCGCAGAAACTCTTTATTTTCTTCTGTTATCTCCTTTTTGGTCCACTGGATGGACTGCTCACCCAAGCGCTGGGCGTTTTCATCCTTATAATCGCAGCCGCAGATAATGCGCATATTGCCTACACCGTCGTCATAATTCCCCATGATGGTATCAATGCCTGTTTCTCGCATTAAATTTATTACTTCATTAGGAAACGGTGCATACCCCACCAAATCCCCGGCACAAATAACCTTATCTGCCTGTTCCTTCTTAATTTCATCTAAAACTGCCTTTAATGCCTCTATATTACTATGCACATCTGCAAAAACCGCTAATTTCACCTTACCACCTCAATTATATTATTTTACTCTAAGGCCAGTACCTAAATAATCATTTTGACGTTGATGTTAGTTTTCTTTTGCTATTTGAGGAAACCAATGTCTAGTTTTATTGGCTATTCTAACTAAAGCTAACATCACAGGAACTTCAACTAAAACACCAACAACCGTTGCCAGCGCTGCTCCTGAGGTTAAACCAAACAAGGAAATAGCTACAGCTACTGCTAATTCAAAGAAATTGCTTGCTCCAATCATTGCTGCAGGGGAAGCAATATTATGAGGTAATTTCCAAGCCTTAGCCCAACCATATGCCAAGAAAAAGATAAAAAAGGTCTGAATAATTAATGGAACAGCTATCAAAGCAATGTGCAGCGGGTTATTAATGATTACATCTCCTTGGAAGGAGAATATAATAATAAGTGTTAATAAAAGGCCAATAATAGTAATATTATCAAACTTCTTTAAAAATACCTTTTCGAAATAATCTATCCCATTGTTTTTAATGACATATTTCCTTGAGAAATATCCTGCAAGTAAAGGAACAACAACAAATAAGACAACGGAAAGTATCAATGTGTTATAGGGAACAAGTATATTGCCGACCCCCAGCAAAAACATAACAATTGGTGCAAATGCAATTAAGAGAATTAAATCATTCACTGCCACCTGCACTAAGGTGTAGGCAGGGTTCCCTTTGGTTAGATGACTCCAAACAAATACCATTGCCGTACAAGGAGCAGCTCCCAATAAAACTGCGCCTGCGATGTATTCTGTAGCTAGAGTTTCCGGAATTAAGTTGCCAAAGATAACCTTTAAAAATAACCATGCAAAGAAAAACATAGTGAAGGGTTTAATCAGCCAGTTGGTACCACATGTTACCACTAACCCTTTGGGCATTTTTAAAGCTCCGACAATACTTGAAAAATCTATTTTTAACATCATGGGATAAATCATCATCCAAATTAATATGGCTACCGGAATAGATACTTGCGCATACTCCCATCTACTTAGGGTTTCTGGAAAAGCCGGTATTAATTGCCCTATGGCAACTCCAAGAACAATACAAATAGCTACCCAAATAGTCAGGTACCTTTCAAAAAAACCAATGCCACTGTTCTTTTCTCCTACTGCTTCTTTGCTCATTTTTATAAATCCCCCTTCTTTATTTGCAGCCATTAATGGTTAATGTCTTTTTTATTAACGTTCGATTCCCCTCGCAAACTTCTTCAATCTTTCAACAAATCACTACGGCAGCTCACAATAGGATTATTGATTATTTCCTGGAATCGTCGAAACTCATCCGTTATTATCTCTGCACCGGCTAAACCACTTTCCAACAGACTTAAGGCTGACTGCAATCTTTCTTGAAAAACCTGTCGGTTTAACGAATAAAACACCCATTGCCCGCGTCGTTCTTCCCGCACTAAATCTGCTTCCTTCAACGTCCGCATATGCTGAGATATGGCAGACTGACTTATTTCCAGAATTTGCTCCAACTCACAAACACAGAGTTCCTGTTCATTGAGCAAATAAACTATTTTCAACCTGGTACCCTGCCCCAAAGCTTTAAAGATTCGTTCCAGCTGTCTCAATTACCATTCCTCCTCTCTCTACCAAAAGAATACGAATTTAAGGGCAAACTACTATTCCCCTACTCCACAAACAGTCGGAACAGGACACGCTGTTACCCCAACAGTCTGTGAGATTATCAGGAGAGCAACCATCCGCGGCAGGACAATCAGTACACGACGGAAATTTAAAGTGCTTAACCTGGTGCCTAAAATAGGCATAATCGGGGTGGCTCCAAATGCCCGCTAAAGTATCGTCACTAATATTACCAAATGATTGCTGGTAGAACTTTTTCTTTCTTCCATAGATGTAGCAGTAATAAGTATGCATCATGGCATAGCACGGATTAACATTACCCTGCCAGTTTACTACCATGGCTTTATCTTCGATAAACTTGCAAAATCGCTGGGTACGTAATTTCATCTCCGGGATTTTGGCCCGCATCATTGTCACAATTTGGTGTCCGATAAAAAAATCTGTCTCCTCCATGTCATAAAGCGCTTCTTCTACCATGCTTTCATGATAGGGCAGCAGATTTGTTACTAATAATTCCTGAGCACCAATTTCGGTGAGCAAGCCGGCCAGATCTGGAAGTCGTTTATAATTGGACTTCATGGCAACAAACTCCACATTAATAACGGGCTTGTCAATACCTCTTTGTCGCTTCAGCTGGTGGAGTCTCTTAACGTTATTGTAAACCTGATAAAAATCAGCACCTTCCCTGATACGATTATATTCCTTGTCATCAGGGCCGTCCAAGGATACATATATCCTGGCTAAACCTAAGTCCAGTAATCTATTAATCACCTTATCCGTTAACAAAGAACCATTGGTGATCATTTCCAACTTGATGCCCTTTGCCGCAATGATTTCCATCATGTCTAAAGTCCTAGGATGGCTTAACGGTTCACCAAAACCGCCAAAATGAACAGTCTCCAACTTTGGGAAATCATCTAATTGATCAGCGAACCGCATAAAAGTATCCCAAGTCATCTGTCCGGTTCCATCCAACCATGAATGTCTAATGCAGGTGGTGCAGTCAAAATTACAGCCGGTAGTCACCTCTAAATATACTTTTCTTGCATCGGAACGCAATGGTAATATTGTAATCGCATCTTCTGAGTTTAGTACCAGGGTTTTCTCTTTTTGTTTGCTGATTTTTTCCAATAATGTTTGTGAAACAATCTTTGCTTCCTCTCCCACGAGCATTACATCACCCCGCACCTTCTTGAATTCATATCCAAAAGGATTCTTTTGCAGGCTTTAAAGCAGCTGCTCCAAACCCTGGCGGCCCTTTGGCGGCTTAATCTGCCAAGGAATATATACTGTCTTTTTAGCTAGAGATTGGGTAACTTTATCTATCCAAGAGTTACTCCTCCTTTGACGGCTAAATGATTAAGTATATGCTAATATGCCTTTTTCTTTACCTTAAAATATTTTATGTTTCCTGTCAACATATTTTAACGAATTACTAGAATTATTCTATTAGGTAGTATATAGCTTATCAGCATTATTTATTTTTAATAAAACAGCGCGAAACGGAAGATGTTTTCAGATCACTATGATATTCCCGAAAATGAACAGAAAAAGAAACTTTCTTTTAGAGAGCAAGCTTGGAAAAGGCAATTTGAGGTGTATGCAAGCACTTTAAAACCCTAAATAAAACATATAAAATGCCAACAAAAGTATCAGTATCCCCATAAAAACTCTTAGTGCCCTGCTTGCTGCTCCGTAGCCGCTATGTGAGGAAATCTTTTGCACAAATCCTACCGAGGTTCCAGCAATTAATACCAAAAAGCTATGCCCCACTGAGTATAAAAGCAGTAGCATAAGACCCCATGCTAGATTTCCCTCGTTTGCAACAATGGCCAGCAAAACAACTAATACAGGCGTGGCGCAAGGAGAAGAGAAAAAACCACCTAAAACTCCCGCAAGAAACGCTCCCCCGAAACCACGTTTTGTATTCTTACCGATGGCATAAGAAGGTGGAATAAAGTTAAATATCTCCCATATCTGGAGAGCCATCAAAAGCATCAGCACAGCAAGAACTATATACCACCAGGACCCTGTTCCCTGCATCAGTTTCCCAAGAATGGATGCAGTTGCGCCTAAAATAGTGAATGTAACAGCCATACCGATGGCAAAAACTACTGACAGCCAAAAAGCCTTCTTCGTATCTTGCTGTCCTGTCCCGCCTACATACCCTATCACTAGAGGTACACTGGTAAGTGCGCAGGGAGTAACGGAAGTAAGCACTCCTGCTAACAATGCTAAAAACGGGGCCATCCATATATTCGCAGAAATGGCAGCTGAAATAGCTTCCAGCCACGTGTTAACTGTCACATCCATTATTTCAACCCCATTTCCTTCAATATATTCATAAGTTGCTCTTTAGTCAGCCCGCCTTCATGGGTTGTAAAAACATGCTCGTTCGTATCTCTCGTTGAATAAAGAGACATCTGCATAGCTTCAGGATCTTTTGGATTAAAAGGCTTCCCGTTTGCATCAATAAAAATTTGCGTTGGTATCAAATTTATGGGATAACCTTCAGACAAAGACTTATATTTCCACACATCCACAAACCTTATGATTGCTTTTCCTTGTAATTCCGCGTTCAATTCTCTTAGCACCGGCGCCATTTCTTTACAGGGAATACAGGAATCTGCACCAAAGTCAATTACAATAGGAAGTCCGTAAGACTTTAGTTTTTCAAGGTCAATTGGTTCAGTTACATGCAAAGTAAAATCAGGGTTGTCACTACCTACCGAGACAGTACCTTCTTTAGAATTCTTGATAACCCATATTCCAACCACAACGCACAGTATCAGAACCGGTATTATAATTTTGACAGCAATATTTTTTTTTGTTGTTTCCATAGAGTTTTTATCACTCATCAGAACACCTCCATAACCTTCCACAATATACTTATAACAACAGCCCTAAAATACCGATAATTTTTTTTGTGTTCATCAACCTTCACCTCTGCTAGATATTGTATATTAGTGTTTTCGAATATAATCATATATTACTGTAGGCAATTTGAAAAGGTCCTAAATAGAAAAATATCCAGTTGATATGGTAACCCAGTCGCTTATAATTCAAGATCGGCTTTTCTAAAAGAATTGTTGCAAAATACCTTGTTTCTTCTTTCAAATCTCTTTTAATGTTGCAGATACCTTGTTTCTTCCTTTCAAATCTCTCTTATAGTAGGAACTGACTAGTCTTAAATGGAATGAATGAAAAATATATTAATATAATTTAGTGATGGGTTTCACAATCTTTTTTTATCGGAGGTGATAGAAAACGAGGAACCGTTTTTAGCAACTTCTGGCACTAATTATTTAAAAGTTAAGAGGGGGGTTTGTATGACGAATCAAAGACAGCAAGAAGAAAAACAAAAGTTATCCAGAAGAAAGTTTATGGCTGTTACAGCTGGAACAGTGGCTGCAGGCAGTGTTCTGGGATTTGGTGGGCTCAATTTTGCCTCCGCTGCCACACCTGTTAAAATTCTAGTAAATGGAAGAACCATTGATGCTTCATCTGCCAGCATCGTCAAAGGCTCAACCATGGTACCCTTACGTACTGTATCCGAAGCTCTTGGGGCAAATGTGGACTGGGAAAACTCAACCAAAACAGTTAAGATTAAAACAGGGACCCAATCCGGATCGCCCCCGGCACTACCATGGCCCTATGTGAAGTTAGATCCTTCAGAAGTAGCCAAACGTGGCTACGATAAATATTGGACCGAAGGTGGCTGAGCCAACGCCTTATACCTGGCGGTCGTCGGGTTACTTAAAGAAGAAGTTGGTTATCCTTGGACCACCCTGTCAGACGATATGTTTAGATATGGGAGCGGCGGAGTCGCTCATTGGGGAACTCTCTGCGGCACCATGGTTTCTGCTGGTGCTATCCTAAATCTAGCTTCTAAGGATTACGGCGATATTATCCATGAATTAATGGGCTGGTACACCGAATATCCTTTCCCCAGTAATAGATACGACGCTTACTGTAAATTCCCCGAACAAGTTCAAACCGTAGCTAAGTCGCCCTTGTGCCATGCTTCCGTATCTAAATGGGCAGACGTTGTTGGTACTACGGTTAGCTCGCAAGAGAAAAAAGATCGTTGTGCCAAAGTAACTGGAGATACGGCATTCCACATGATAGAACTGCTTAACCAACATGTTGATGGGAAATTCACTGCAATATGGAAACCATCTGAAGAATTCTCACACTGTACCGCATGCCACACTGGAAAAGAGAGTGCTCTAAACAATGAACAAGGATACATGAACTGTACACCATGCCATACGGACCATACTAAGTGAACAAATTCGCCCTTCGGTCGACTTAAAAGGTTGGAGTTAGTCTCCAGCCTTTTTATCATTGTGGGTCATTATCCAACCACATACCGCCCCAGTTGTGTGTTCACCGCCACTAGATATTGTATATAAGTGTTTTGAATATAATTATATACCACTGTAAACGTTTGAAAATGATTAGATATAAAAATGCCGACCAAAAAATCCCCAGTCAGCATTGTGATTTACTTATTCAATTTCAACACTCTAGATAACTTCGATACAGAAAGCCAACCAGCAAAAAACTGCCTTCGCTAAGCAAAGAACAAGGATTTCGCAAAACCTTACTCCTTCTTTGACTAGCGAGCAGGCATCCCTATTTCACCGAAACAATTTCGCCTTCTTAGAGTAATTGGTGTCGTTTTTGACAAGCTGGGCATGTTACCTCATTTATTGCTTTATACATGCTGCCGCAATCTTGACAGATATAGCTACGTCCCTCTGCCAGAGTAACTTTTTCCTTTAAATCATTGATACGGATGCTCGTCATCTGAAGAGCCTCATGAAAACAAACTTCCGTGCATAGTTCACATCCAATGCAACTGATGCCGCTGATTTCCAAACTGAAAGTACCTTGGTTTTCCTTTTGAACCAGAGCTCCTTGAGGGCATAGGGTGCTACAGGCTTTACAAAATTGACAGTTTCCGACAATTTCAGGTTGCTGAACTTGCATTCTCTCTGACATACGATTGTCATAGTTAGCTGCCTTAATCAGGACCTGTCTCTTTTCAGTAATAAACTTACTGTTTGGTGCTGCTTTAAGAGGTGGAATATCTTCTTCGCTAAGCATTCTGGTAACAATTTTTCCCGGCACTCTTCCTAACCCGTTCATAATTGCTCCTAAAAAGTTGCGTCTATCTGCATTAACGCTACCGTTGCTATTTCTATTTCTATTCCTTTTTCTTTTATTCCCTATAATACTCGAAACACATGTTACAGATTTTCCAGATATTTGTTCCGCTCTATCAACGTGTAGCCTGTATTGTTTATATCCTTGATTCACATTACAGGTTGAACAACAATTTTCAGATGAATAGACTTTTACATCAACATTATAAATTAATATCCAGAGCCAACATTGCCAGGTAATACTACCTAAGCATGGTACTTCAATTGCTTGAGATAGATTCTTTCCCAGAGAAGCGTTTGAACAGTAAACATATACTTCTGAATAAGTCTCCTGGCATTGCTTAATTTTACTTATTAAGGTCAAAGGTGAAGGTGCCCGCCACGTTAACGCTCCAGTGGGGCATAAAGTCGCACATAATCCGCACTCTATACAGCCATCTATTTCTATGCCCGCCTGATTAATCTTGATGCTTTCAGATGGACATACGTCTATACACAATCGGCAAGTACTCTTAGGTGATCTTTTTTGACAACACCGATCTGATTGTATAGCTAAATTTCCCAGATTGTTAACAACCGTATCAGCTAACTTTATTAGGTCAGGCACCTATTCTCACCTCCCAAAAGTTCTAACAGACTAGAGAATTAACTTTCATATCCGCTTTAATAAAACTCGCAGTTATTTTTGCAAGCAATTTGTAAAAATCATTACCTGCATTTTGGATAATTCTGTGACAGAACTCACCCACCCAAGGTTCCAAATAATTTATGAGAAATTCAGTTTGATACTCATTAGTTTCTTGACCCTGTAGTTCTTTAAATATCAAATAATACATGAATTCTAGTTCAATCGTGATGTGATCCGGCGGCTCCTTAAATTCATCGTCTAGTTTTAACCCCGCCTCCTGATATTTTATCATCACCTCCATAGTCGTATCACCCATTACTTTTCTCTTACCTTCCAAATATATGGATCCATAAGGAGGTGCCAGTAAATCAAACGGACCAATAAATAACTTAGCATGATCAACTTTAGTATGCTCTAAGTCAGAAATACATGAAGCCAATTCTTCAGCTAGAGTTCCGATTTTGTATTTTATAGCGGGTAATTTGTCTATTTCTTCCCTTAAAGAACTAACAATATTGTCCAAATCCTCGTATGGGGGCTGATAGCATAAGGATAACAGCTTATAGATATTGGCTCTTGATTGATTGCTGGTAACGACTTTAGTCATTAAATCATCTCCAGTTCAAGATTAAAATTCTCTGATGTAAAATACTTTTGGTTTAGTACCAAAATTTTCACCCAGCTTGAAATAAGAATATTTATTTAATAGCTTATTTATTTCGCTCTTAGGGTCATCTAAATCGCCGAAGACCCTTGCCCCTGAAGGACAGGACGCTACACAGTAAGGAACATCCCCATCCTTAATCCTATGGTCACATAGAGTACACTTCTCTACAATACCTTTAGGACGGACTCCGGCATAAGTCTTGGCGCGGTCAGGATTGTAAAACGGAAATGGAGCATCGTACTTTTCCTTTACTTCCTTACCACTGGAAGTTCCTTTTTCAATGGCTTCTTCTTTATCACTCCAAAAATTATGAGGTTTTTCTTCATTATAGTAAATTACTCCGTACGGATCTGCCTGTACGCAAGCCTTACAACCTATACATTTGTCAGGATTGTGAAGCGTTAATCCATTTTCATCCTTATACATGGCACCTACAGGACATGCTTTTACACAGGGTGCATCTTCGCAATGATTACAAAGTGTAGGTACAAATTCATAGCGCACATTAGGAAACTTGCCCCGTGTTCTATGAATATAATTGGACCAATACATACCCTCCGGAACATTATTTTCGTTCTTACAAGTAATCGCACATGCTCCACAGCCTGCACATTTATGCAAATCTATCACCATAGCATAATTAGGCAATCTCATCGCCTCCTTGTCTTAAATGGCTTCCTCTAACTGATTACACTTTCTCCACTTTAATTCGAGTAACTCCACCATGTCGTGCAGTACTGCCACTCAAACGTTCATAATCTGCCGGTAACAGTTCATTATTATTTCCGCCCCTGGGCATATGCTTCTTGAAATCATTAGCTGCAACTCTACCGTAAGCCCAATGGCCCTGACCATAACATTTAGCTATTGTCCCCGGCCGTACACCTTCCCATATTTTTACAGTACATTCGATCTTCCCAGTAGGAGAGGTCAATCTGACATTATCTCCGGATTTCAAACCGAGTTTGGCAGCATCAACCGGGTTAACTTTAGCTACATCACCCCATTTTTCGTCACCTGGATCCACATCTTTGAATTCTTGATACCACTCGCAGTTGGCTGATCTAGCTTCCCTGTTCAACCGAGAACGATGCTCAAAGAATATATAGGGGTATTCACTTTCATCTCCCCAACGATATGCTTCTTCATAGTGGGGAACAAATGCCAGTTCACCTCGAGCAGTGTATTTAGTAGTTTCCATGATATCATCCACATCAGTATTATGCTTCTTCGCGTGTTTCTCCAAAGCGTGCTTCAATGATTCACTGTAAAATTCAAATTTGCCTGAATCAGTACCGAAATCGTCCCATTTATTCCTAAATTTATATGGCTCGGAATTCCAAACACCGATTTTCTTAAATTCCTGCCAGCCCCTAAACTGGTCCCCGTTGCTCTTAATAGCAGGATCCCAGACAGGCTGAGTCATTATCTTAAGAACATGTTCCGTAAACTCCCAGCTATTGGCAGGATTTTTACCTGTTTCCGGATCTTTAAAAGAATTAAAGTAATCCAATATATTTGTAAAACCTTTCTCAGCTAGCTTTTCTGCAATCATATACGGAATCTCAGTTTCATCGACTCGCACGTCCCATACAGGATCAATTACTCTTTGATTCATAGCAAGCCATGCTATGGTCCCTGCTTTACTCTTAATGTAACCCAATCTTTCAAAGACACTTTGCGCCGCCGGCAGGACAATATCAGCAAACATAGTCATTTCTGCAGGATTAGTAGTGATGTGCACAAAAAATGGCAGTTTAGTTAAGGCTTCTTCCCAACGAGAAGCTCCACTGCATGAAAATGGTAAGTTGTTCCAATAACCAATTGCCATTTTTACGTCATAAGGATCTTCCTGCAAAATACCATCTGCCAGGCGGTTTGTAACCACTCCCCCACCGGACTTACCTTTTTTCATAGCGGGAAATTCTTTATAGCCACGCTGATCCATCTTTTTATGGTCGTTACCTACCTTCGCAATATCATCCATAAATGGCTTTAAATCAGGTATTCCATTGGTAGGGATACTGGACTTACGAATAGCGCCACCCACGTTATCTGTTGATCCCACTAGACCGTTTAAAGCATGGGACGCCATAGCTGCATACCCGCCGCGCACCTGCATAGCTGTACCAGGTGCTAACCAAGAAATTGCCCTTGGAGCTGCGTCAGCAAAACCCCTCGCAACCTTTCGAATTTGCTCAGCGGGGATACCGGACCGTTCTTCTGCCCACTCAGGAGTCCGATTTTTAAGTTCCAAATTCCACCACTGTACAATGCCATAAGTATATTTTTCCGAAAATGTTTCAGGATCTACAGTTGCACCTTGTTTAAATCGATTTACACCATCTACAAAATCGCCAACAAACGGCTTATACCATAAACCTTCACTCAAAATCACATGGGCCATGGCAACGGCCAACGCACCATCTTCACCGGGAATTACCGGCATCCAGTCATCCGCCTTAGCCGCAGTAGCTGATAGCCTCGGATCAACTGCTGCTACCTTGGCATTATCCATAACCTCTCCCCACATCTTAAGCGCCTGGGGAACCTGACGGTTTGAGGCTAAGGGATCTGCACCCCACAGTAAAACGTACCTAGTGTTTTTTAAGTCGTAATCTCTATAATCCCAGTTGTGTTCTGTAAAATAAGACCCAAATTTCTCAGCCTCAGCGCAAATAGCACTGTGAGAAATACTATTTGGTGAACCAATCAAATCAGGAAACGCACCGTAAAGAATTTCTCTTAGATAAGTATAACGGCCACGCATTAATACAAACTTATGCGGTTCGTTGTTTTTTCTTAATTCCAAAAAGCGATCCGCTATTTCATTCATTGCTTCATCCCAGGTAATAGGAACAAACTTTGGGTCTTCATTTCTACCCTTTTTAGGATTAGTACGTTTCATCGGAGTTTTGATTCTATCGGGGTCATAAACCTGCTGCAGTGACATATGTGCCCGTGGACACACCTTTCCATCGGCGTTATTTGACTTGGAATTGACATTTCCACGTACTTTTACGGCACGACCGTTAACCACATATACCTGAATAGCACACCATGTCGTACATCCTTGACATACAGTAGGACGCCATTCACCCTGCATGCTTTTTGCCTTCTCTGTTCCGTTACTTTCAGCCAGTGCCTGAAGCATAGGCTTACTACCAGTTGCTCCGACTGCAATAACTCCGGTAGCCCCGGCAGCTTTTATAAAAGACCTTCTAGTTAATTTCATTAAAACAACCCTCCTTAATTTGACTGTTTAAAATAGAGGATACTTGATTTGCCCTGCTACTAAGATAACGTTTTTTAATACAAATCCTCCAATTAATATTAAAACCGCACCTGCTGCAATAATGGTAGTACTTTCTTGCTCGTTTTTGCCCACTTTCAGACCATACAAGCTAAGCAATAATGGGATAACAATCCCTACCACTACCGCACCCAGCCACCATTGTACCGGATAGTTTGAAAGCAGGTTATTTAAACCAAAAGACATAATTTGGCTTCCTCTAGCTAGGGTAAACAGCCACGCCAATACTGCTATTAATTCAACTACCAACAGCACAGCATTTATTAAGTTAATATTAAATAAAGTGCTGCCTTCTTTCCCAGCAGCAGCTTCGTTAGCTGCTGTACTGCTAGCGAGGTTTGTTGAAATAGCTGCATTTATTACTACCACCAAAGAAATGCCCGTTAATAGGGAGGACACAAAAATCATTATCGGCAGCGCACCATTATTCCAAAGACCTGCCCCAACATTAGAACTCAATAAAAAACCATGATAGATACCTACTCCTACGGCTAACAAGCCGCCTACCCACTTGATTAACCCCGCAATTCCTTCATCATCTCGCTGCTTAAGAATCAGCAATGCATAAACTACTGCAAATATAACAAAACCGGTTTGCAGATATACCCCCCATGACATAACTGAAGCCGAATTGTTGTTAAATAATGTGGTGATAAACCTTCCAGGACGCCCAAGTTCAGAAATTAAAAACAACAATCCTGTGCAAACGGCTATGGGAGAAACTATTGCAGCTGTTTTCTTTAGGAGACGATAAGGCTCTCCAAGGTATCCGGCCACTAACGCTAATAAGAATGCGCCGATTCCCATGCCTCCTAAAAATAGATCAATGGTTACCCTCATATCCCAGGGAACAAATGAATTCATTCTCAAACCTCCTCGTGAAAATAGTTACAATTAGTTGAGTTGCCAACCGTTACTTTCCTCCTTTCATACTAGCCTTACAATTTATTTAATATCCTAGGTCAATTATCCCATGTCAAGTTTCCTTCTACTATCGGGTAATTTATTGATATAAATACAGAAAAACCCCTACCATCATGTACGGTGGTAGGGGTTTTTCCCTGATTCTTAAATTAAATTATTATCCATGGCATACCTTACCAATTCAGAACGTTTATTAAGTCCAAGTTTTATTTTAATGTTAGCTTTATGGGTTTCCACAGTTTTAATGCTTATGATTAATTCTCCAGCTATTTGCTTATTGGTGTATCCTAAAGCTACCAAAGCTAAGACTTCTTGTTCCCTAGAGCTTAATAGCTCCCTATCAGCCTCTTTTTTAAGTGCATTAGACCCTAGCGCCATAGTCACTAAAGTCTTTGCAACTGTCTGATCAAGGTAGGTTTCACCTCTTCCAACAGTTCTAATAGCTGTTAATAATTCATTATCGGATGCCTTTTTTAAAACATATCCTTTAGCACCTAACTCTAATGCTTTTTGTAGATATTCCTCTTCGCCATACATAGTCAACACCAAAATATTTGTCTTAGGAGTAAGGCTCTTAATTTGAGGAACCAACTCCAGTCCATTGGTATCACCTAAATTGATATCTAATACTATCACATCCGGTTTTAGAAATTTAGAGGCCTCTGCTGCATCCGATCCGTTTTTAGCCTCGCCAATTACTTCTAAGTCATTAGTATTACCAAGTAATAATTTTAATCCGCTCAATAAAACTGCATGATCATCCACTAACAATACCCGAAGCCGGTCCTTGCTGTATTTCTGTTCCAATGGTTTCCCTCCCATCCAACGGAATCTCTGCATAAATAGTGGTGCCATTGCTCGGAGACGTTTCGATGCTTAAATTCCCTCCCAGCATGTCCACCCTCTCCTGCATACCAAACAAACCAAGATGATTCGTTTCTTCTGATTTATTAAAAGTCTCGTCAAGATTAAACCCTTTCCCATCATCCTCAATAATCACCTGAAATTTACCACTACTATTTTGCAAAACTACACTGATATTCTCCGCTTCAGCATGTCTTAAAGCATTGGTTAGTGCTTCCTGAACAATTCTATAAGCAGTAATTTTAATTTCAGAAGGCATCTCCTGTGGGATACGCCCAACCGTTGTCAGCCCAATATCCTTACCCCAGTGAGCAGAACAGTCCTTAATAAACCGCTCCACTGCGGCTCCTAATCCCAATTTATCCAAGACACTTGGGCGCAATTGACGTGCTAATAAGTGGATTCCTTCTAAAACTTTTCTAACAGTCTTTTGCATTAAGGATACCCTTTTTCGAAACTCTTCCTGTGTTTCGGCACCTTCCAATGATGCTAGTGCCAAATTGATACTACTTAGAGCCTGCCCTGTTTCATCATGCAATTCACGAGAAATGCGAAGCCGCTCTTCTTCTTGAGCAGTTATCACCTTATTTAGAAGAAAACGTCTCATCTTTTCCTTATGCATAATCTGCTGCCATAATTTTTGTCTTTCTTTTTCCGCATCTTGTAGTTTTCCCGCCATCTCATTGAATGCCACACCTAAATGGCCCAATTCATCTTTAGCCCAATCTAAAGATACTCGATAGCTTAGCTTACCTTCTCCAATGTTTTTTGCTGCCAGTACTAATTCCTGTAGTGGTTTTGTTATAAGAGTTGATAATAGATAAGCAAGTAGTATTCCAACCAATGAAATAAGTATGGTACTAGCCCAAAGCTTGCTTAAAAGCGCATCAATGGTATTAAAGACTCTTTTTTCAGATAAGCCCAACCGCACTTGCCCGGCTTTTCCTTCCAAGATAGATATGGCTATGTCTTGAATATAGCCATATTGACTATTAAATGTCCGCAAGCTAAAGTCTTGCCCACCTGCAACCTGATTAAAGTCACTAAGTCCTTTCGGTATACCATTATCAAAACTGTCAATTACCACCTGACCATGGAAGTCAGTAATTAAAACGTAGGATACTTCAGGATTATTGTCCATGGTATCTCGAAGTAACTCATGCAGGGCATATATATTATTGGTAAGGATAGGGTTTTCACTTCGGGCAGCTAAATAATTTCCCAAAGAAATCCCCTGCTTAGTTAAGTCTTCTCGCAATACTTTGGAATAGGTCTGTTCCGCCTGCCATATCAGCAGAGTGCCCAGTAATAATATTAGCATTACGGCAATACCCATTATTTTTGCTTTAACACCAACTAAATTAAATAGTTTCCTGAATATCCTAATCGGCAGTTTATTCCCCATCTAGACTCAAAACCTTTCCAATCGTTCTAACACTATCATATGCCTCATCGTCCACTTTTTTATATTCATCTATCCCCATTTCAGCTAAAATGGCCTGCCCTTTTTTGGTCTCATCCAGAGTAGTTATAAAATCTGTTATCTTGTTTTTGGTTTCGTCATCCAGGTCTGCCCGAGCTACTATTGGGGGGGAGGCAAAATCTATGGATTGCTTGATAATTCTCACATTGTTGGTTATTTCTGGCTGGTTTTCAACCATATGGCTAAAGACCATGCTTTCCACTGCAGCCCCATCAACAATTCCATGGCTAACCGCTTTAACTGAATTATCATGACTAAAAGTAAAAATATGATCACTAAAAAAACTCTCTAAGGAATAATTTAATTCACTAACTATGCTTAAAGGGTATAGATAACCAGTAGTAGACATAGAGTCAGTAAATGCAAATCTTTGTCCCTTTAGATCTTGAAATGACTTAATTTCACTATCCCGTCGTACAATAATATAAGAACGATAACTAGCCTGTCCATCCTTTGCCGGTGCAGCTATCAGTTCTAAACCAAACTGATCATGTCCTGTAACATACGCATTTGTACAAATAAACGCCACATCAATCTGGCCGGTGCGCAGCAGTTCGTTTACTTCTGCATACGTATTTCTTTGAACTAGTTTAACAGGCCGTTCTATGGTTTCCGATAATAAATCCAACAACTCTTCATAATAGGAAACACTGTTTTGAGTGGAAGTAATAGATGCTAAAGATATCTTTAGCGGTATTTGTTCAGGCGTCAATTTAGTATTTTGGATGACTTCCCGATCTTGAAAGTCAATATACGGGGGATTCTCTGTTTGGCCACATCCGCTTACAAGGAATGTGAATAAAAGAACAAATATGAGTATCGTTAAGTACCGATTCATTTTACTTGACATAGCACCACCCCTTTAGGCTTGTGTTTTTAGTATATCATACAAAATAAACTATGTTGGTAAAAAATAATGCCAAAAAATTAGCACTCCCAGTAGCTATAAATAAGGTGTAATTCTTTTAGCATCTTACTCGTTCTTAACCTACATTAGCTATATTTTCTTGATACATGCCAAGTAATCTAAGCACTTTATTCCTTTAGTTTAGTTTTTGTTTCCTTTACTCTTTGGTCTTCATCCAGACAGGAGATTTTTTCAGCTGCATTTCCAAGTTCCGGTAGATCTTCCAATGGCTTATCCAAAAACACCTCAAACTCACTCAATACTTGTGTGATAAATTCTGTTTCTAAGGAATAATAATTCCAATAAGCTTCCTTCCTCTCGCTCACTAGACCTGCTTCCTTGAGTATCCTTAAATGCTGAGATATTCTTGGTTGCAGCATATCCAGTGCAGCCGCCAACTCACAGACACAGAAGGATTGCACAGATAATAATTTTATAATTTTCAAGCGGGTTCCTTCCCCCAAGGCTTTGAATACTTTTTGATATTGCTCCATGTTTTTCCTCCATATTTTAGTTATTTATATGGTAAACGTCAATTATATTATTTCACAACTTAGGTCTGAAAAACCTTTAAATTTTCCTTGCTAATTTAAAACCAGTATATTATCATAATAGATAGCATATAAGTATTTGCGAATATAGTTAAATGGTAGCGAGGTGATTGTAATGCTATATAATTCTATTGAGTTTCTTGTGGAGAAGGTATTCGGCCTTAGTATGGCTACAAAATTGGGCGGAAGCGTCCATTTCTTTATCTATGATTCCCTTAAAATTATCCTTTTATTAAGTTTGATGATTTTTGCTATTTCTTATATTCGAAGCTTCTTCCCACCCGAAAGAACTAAGCAGCTGCTTAGTAAAGTCAGCGGCCCTGTAGCCCACCTAATGGCATCATTGTTAGGAATTGTCACGCCATTTTGTTCATGTTCCTCTGTGCCGCTTTTTATCGGTTTCGTAGAAGCAGGCATCCCATTAGGTGTCACATTTTCATTTTTAATCACATCACCTATTGTAAACGAAGTAGCGTTGGTAATGCTTATTGGCCTCTTTGGTGCTAAAATCGCAATTATTTATGTGATTGCCGGGGTCCTCATCGGTACCATAGGCGGTATCATTATCGGTAAGTTAGGCCTAGAAAAGTACGTGGAAGAGTACGTCTATGAAATAGCCATGGGAGAAACCCAAATCCAGAGTTTGAACTGGAGGGCCCGGGTGCAGTTCGCTAAGCAAAACGTCAAAGATATTGTTAATCGCGTTTGGATATACATGTTAATAGGGATTGCTCTTGGCGCCGCAATCCACGGTTATGCACCGGAAGAACTGCTTACTCAATATGCTGGAAAAGGTAACCCGTTTGCAGTATTTGTAGGTGTCGCCCTGGGCATCCCGCTCTACTCAAATGCAATCGGGACTATCCCCATCATTGAAGCGTTAATCGGCAAAGGTGTTGCAGTAGGTACAGCACTGGCCTTTATGATGGCCATTACAACCCTTTCTTTGCCTGAAATGATTATTCTTAGAAAAGTAATTAAGCCCAGACTAATAGGCATCTTTGTCTCCATTACCGGTGTGAGTATCATACTAGTTGGGTACCTCTTTAACTTCATACTTTGAGATGTTGTCTAACATTTAATTTAAAATGTTGTTCGATAAGTTCATTTTAAAATCAGGAGGTGAACCATATGGAAATCAGAGTGTTGGGAGCAGGATGTATTAACTGTAAGCAGCTGGAACAAAACGTCTTTAACGCTGCTGCGGAACTTAACCTTGATGCAGATATTCAAAAGGTCGAAGATATGGCCGAAATCATGAAGTTTGGCGTTATGTCGACTCCGGCTCTTGTAATTGATGGAAAAGTTTTAACAGCAGGCCGGGTACCTAATAAAGAAGAAATTAAACAACTACTTCAAAAATAACTGAAGCAAGGGGACGGTTTAAAAAACCGTCCCCTTTTTTGCCCTTTTGACATGGGTTATTACTCCTTATGAATTAGGATATTTGACATAGGGAAATATCGTTTTATTCGGTTTACAATAGTAATATCAGGGTACAATCAATCCAAATCCAATATCTCTTTTTTTAAAGCATATTTCAGCAAACCCAGGCGGTCGTGAATATCCAATTTATCCATGATATTGTTCCTATGATTATGTACAGTATGTGCACTAATTGTAAGTTTTTCGGCTATTTCTTTTGTGGTATAACCCATCGCTACCAAACGGAGAACTTCTATCTCCCTTTTAGTTAAGTTATCATACTTAATGCCACCATTCTTTTTCAGTCCATGATCTAGATATTGCCCTACAAGCAGGTGGGTCACCGATGGGTGAATGTACTTCTGCCCCTGGGCCACGCAGCGAATTGCCCCTAGAACATCTTCTTCAGGCGCAGCTTTCGGCACATACCCCATTGCACCACACTGCAGAGCTTCAAGAAAATATTCTTCATTATCATGCATGGTCAACATCAATATTTGAATATTCTCGTTTATTTGAGTTATTTTCCGGCAAGCTTCCAAACCATTAAGTTTTGGCATGCTAACATCCATTAACACTACCTGAGGAATAAGCTCTAGTACTTGGTCCACAGCTTCCCGGCCATTTTGAGCCTCACCAACTACTGACATATCAGGTTCAGAATTGATCAGCAGCCGCAATCCTGAGCGAACAACTGCATGGTCTTCAGCTAAAAATACACTAATAGCACCTTGTTTATTCCCCATTAAAATTCCTCCTGAAAAAATTTTATGGCAAAGGTTGTGATCTGCATGTCCATTCGCACCCGCCTAATTTTCACGTTATCAATGCTGCTAGCTTTGATGACCAGCCAAGTAATAATAACTGTTAGTCTCACTAGCCGTATCGCTAATTTATCTACAGACATTACTGCTCAGTTAGCACAGATAAAGAGAATTGACAGCATCTATGACGACCTTACCTCTCTGAACATGGAGGTTAATTCCCTATCTCCTACATCAAACAACCGTAACCTTGAAGAATTAGAATCAGACATTTCTGCCTTCTCTTTACACTATACCGGTTCACAGGAAAAACTAAACGCCTTCAAGACTAATTATAACGAATTTACTGAAAATTATAAACTATTTTTATTAAATACCGAAAGTAATCACTCATTGGCAGTTGATAAACTAACCCAAAGCTACAACCAAGTCTTACAACAGGTTAAAGAATTTCAGCAGAAAAGTACTGAACAAATAAACGACTATAGTTTGACAACCCAAAAGGTAGTAGTGCGGACCCGTTATCTTTTATCTACGGCGCTATTTCTTGTGACAGTGATTGAGGTAGTTCTCGGCTGGCACCTGGCTCGTTCTATCAGCAGGGGCCTTAATACACTCCTATCCGCTACTAGAAAAGTCGCCCAAGGAGATTTTAGCCATCCTATTAGTTGGTACTCTAAAGATGAATTTGGTTTCCTGGCCCGCGCTTTTAACGCCATGTTACGGTCATTGCAAATCACCAATGAGGAGAACGTGGAGCTTCATAAAAAGACTATTAAAATTAATGAAGAAAGAATTCGCTTATTAAGAGAACGACTATCTCAAACTGTAAAGGCACAAGAAGACGAACGGCAGCGCGTAGCCAGAGAACTGCATGATCAAGGCGGCCAAGCCTTGACTGGCTTAAAACTAGGGCTGGCACATTTACAAAAACTGACCCCTAACAAAGAACTTGAACAGATGGTACAGGAATTAAAAAACCTTACCGTATCCACAATGGAGGACATCCATAACCTTTCCCTGGACTTACGACCCAGTATGTTAGATGACCTGGGGTTAATACCTGCCATCAGGCAATATGGCAATCAATTTCAAAAAAGAAGCGGTATGGAAGTGTGCTTAAACTTGCCCCGTCTTATCCCCCGGCAGTCCGGCGAAGTGGAAATAACCGTATTCAGGGTCATTCAAGAGGCCCTAACTAACACTGCTAAACACGCCAAAGCCAGCAAAATAACTATTATTATAGAAACAACAGGCAATTTACTCCAAGTAAAGGTGGAGGATGATGGCCTAGGCTTTGACATAAAAGAAGCCCTGGATAAACAGGGCAAGAAGAGTGTTGGCCTATTTGGGATACGTGAACGGGTGGAGCTACTTAATGGATCCTTTTCCATTAAATCCAGCCCTGGTGACGGTACAACTTTGGAGTTTACTATACCCCTGACAGAAGCACTTATATCAACTTCTTAAACCTCCAGGCATTCATCTAAAAATATTTTGGTAAGGTATTGCTATTGTACTCACTTTCACAATAAACGACCTATGTTGCTTCTTTTTCCGTATCTACTCCCAACTGATCCCATTTTTTTGTAATAGAAGTAAGTTTCGTTCCAGAAACTAAAGTTCGTACATGTCTCTTGTCTGTTCCATTTCTCCAAAACCCTTGGCCCCGGAGTGTTTTACCGCATTGACTGCAGTAAAAGATAGCTGCTCCGTAACACACTTGATGACTTGTGGCGCATTTTGGACACGTTATCACATGATATTTCAACAACAAGGGAAATGTCTTAGCTCCAATCCAACCAAAACACCCTACCGCAGCTCCAATCAAAATTAGTTTCATTCCAACTGAAACAAAAATTATTGTCAACGAGACTGCTACACCAATCCCAACGATACCTGCTGTTACCCAGGCAGCAGCTTCTTTCAGTCTTTCCTCTACTTCTTCTCTAGTAGAACCAAGCATTTTACCACCCCCGCTACTTAGCAATCCTTAAATTTTTCAAGCAATCTCCCATGCGCCGCCAATATCTCCTGCTGTAAGTAAATCTGCCCCCAATGAATATTATAATCATCAGCTAATTCAAACGTATCCCGCAAAAAATACAATTTGTTCTGCTCTGTCCTTATTTTCTCTGTTAATGCCTGTTCCATCCATTTTATCTCCCACTCATCAAAAACCACAACACCTTTAAAATTTTCAGCTTTGGCTGCCATGATCGACCTAGCCCCTTTCTTTATCTGTTTGTGTAAATTATAACATAGTACTAGGACAGAACACATAACCTCGTAAGGCCATTCTTCCTAATCTCTTCAGGTCATTTCTCTCATAGCAATGACGGGTGGTGTATCCAACATACAAAGACTATATGTCTTAACATTTTTAAAACGCCCTCTGTTTAGAGGGCGTTTCTTCAAAACTATTAAGTTTAACATCTACTCTCCCGGAATCAATGTGTTCCCGTATAGGCCACTTTCAGTTCAACCCTATAATCTCCCGAACAATCATTATAAAATATTTTTCTCCGATTTAAAGAAAATATAATCCTCTCCCTGCTCTGCAGCAGTATTTTGTACAAAATAGATACCACCTACCAATAGAACAATAAAAGCTATTGGTAGCATTACTGACAATGTATCGTACGGAGGCCAAAAAGCTATGATTGTCAGAACCATTAAGATAGTAGCAATTACAACTCCAAGCAGACCCATAAACAAATAGCGCACTATATTATTCCAAAGTCCTTGACGATAACCCAGAACCAGACCACCTACACTAAGACCCAGTGCGAGAGTTAATATCGAAATTATAACCATCCAGGTCATCATGGGATGCAGCCTCCTTTTTAGCATTACTACCATATAGCGCTGCAGCAGTTACCACTCCTGCAACAACCAATCCCAGAATAGTGGTGGCCCAGTTTATAGGCGGCCAAATAACCATAAAAGCCGTTACCGCAAAGAGCACCGCCGTTATTAATCCTCCTACAACTGCTCCCAACCAACGCCATGCTGGTTTCAACCTGAGCTTAAAGAAAAAATTAATTGCAAGATAAAATCCCAATAGTGCTGCCAAACCAATTGTTATTAATATGACCCACACTTGAAGCAAACCTCCTTTTCGTCTTTTATTTAAACACTCATTTTAAGAAGCAACTACAGTTTCTTTTTCAGGTGTAGTAATAACATCTTGTTCCTCGCCAGACCATGGAGGAAGCAGTCTAGTCATTACCGCCAATATCACTACCGGTAGTGCTAGTAAGGCAATTGTTGGTATAACTCCTTCTCCAGCAAATGCTTGTGGATGAAACTCTGTCAGTCCCTGGCTGCTTTTGGATACCAACTGCCCTCCTACCACCACGTTAAACCTCATTGAAAGGACCCCGATTAATACCATAAGACTGGAAAGACTCGTTAGCCAGTAACTCATCTTAAAAGAAACTTTATTCCATCTGGCAATCAACAACAATACAAGAGGAATAGCTGCTCCAACATATATTTGTAACGCATGGGTGACAGGTATCGCTTCTTCCAATAATGCGTGCAACACTGGCCAAGTTGCGCGACTTTCGTAAGCCTTTTGCATTACATCCAGTTGTTCCAGGACTATGGCAGCCAGTAGAAATGCCCAAAGATATTTATTCAGGGCCAGCAAACACTCCCTATCAATTTTCTTACCGCGAAAATAACTTGATACTGTATAAACCAAGGCCAACAATGCTATACCCGATACAATAGCTGACAGTAAAAATATTACCGGTTGCAGCGGGCTGGACCACCATGCATTTGCCTTAACGGCGCCAAAGATAAACCCAACATAACCATGCAGCAGCACTGCGGAAGGTATTCCTATTACAGCCAAAGCATTAATGATCTTCCGGTCCAATGCCAGAGTACTTTCTGAGACATCCTTGGCACCAAGAGTAAGCAGGTTATAGCCGATCCTTGCGGCTCCAGATGTCTCACCTGCATATTTAACCAAATCCTGTCGAAAAATAAACCAAACTTCCAATAGCACCACTATCAAATAGAAGCCGTAAATATACCCGAAACCCGCCATGGCCGAAGTGGGATTGGGTGTCCACATTATGTTAAAGGCCCTTAAAGGTTGCCCAAGGTGAAACAGCAGCGGAAGCGGTGCCACAAGCAGAAATGATAAAGCGGTAACTAAAGATAAACGAAATACTGGTTTTAATTCCTTTTTACCGAACACGTGGTAGAGCGACGAAACTATGAACGCACCTGCCACCAAGCCGGTTATATAAGGATATATCACAACAAACAAGCGCCAGTGAACTTCTAACTCATTGGGGAATACATAACCTGCCATTAAACCACCCCCTGATCCAAATCTCTGTAAAATACTCTTGGCTGAGTCCCCATTGCGGGTTTAAGCACCCCAATGCGATCTTTTAGAATAGGTGTTACAGGATTATCCGGATCTGCTAAATTGCCGAAAACCCTGGTCCCAGTTGGGCAAACTTGCACACAAGCCGGGAGCAGTCCTTTAACTATTCGGTGGTAGCACCATGTGCATTTATCTGCAACCTTTAATTCTGGATGTAGAAATCTTGCGCCGTAGGGACATGCCTGGATACAATAACCGCAGCCCACACAGCGTTTTCTGTCCACAAGCACTACTCCATCACCAGTTTTATAAGTTGCCCCTACCGGGCATACTTTTGTGCACGGTGGCTTGTTACACTGGTTACACAACTTAGGAACAAAGTAGCTTTTTGTCACATCTTCCTCGTTTCGTGGAGTAAATTCCAGTCCCCCACCGGGAGACTCAATAGACATTTGCCCGTTTGTTTTCTGCATATAACGCTCTACCCAAGTGCGGTATACCTCTTCATCCATAGGAACGCTATTCTCCTCCTTACAAGCTTTAACGCATCGGGCACAACCAATACACTTCTTTGTATCAATGGCAAAGCCCCATTCCTGCTGTTGCCATACCTGTTCCCAGTTAACAGTGTCGTTGTCCCCTTTATCCGCTGCCTTAATACTATTGGGCACCAGCAAGACAGCAGTGGATGAAACAACACTTCCAATAATCACTTTTCCTCCTAGGTTCAAAAAACTTCTACGGTCCATTCCATGCTTCATTTTGTTCCACCCCCAAATTTGGACCATGGAGCATGAGCCGGATGACACTGAACGCAATTTACCTGCCCATTGTGGTCTAAATTAACTTGCTTAACAGCTGTTTCTGGCCTTCCTTGAACCTGAAAGTGGCAGGTTCCGCAAAATTCTCTACTGGCTTCAATCGTCGGCTTACTCCCTCCAGGATCCTTAGCATGTTTTTCTGCCGGCCCATGACAAGTTTGACAGTTCAACCCCTTATGGGTTGTTGTTTTTATGTTATTAAACCTGTCAGTATGACATGCGGCACAACTTGTGCTCTCATCTGCAAATGCCACTTCCATATCAGCCCATTCGCTAACACTATCACCACGGTAATAACCGTACTGTCCAAAAGATTCCGGGACTGAAATCTGCTGCACCAGGGCAAATGAAGCTAATACCAAGACCAGTACAACTCCTACCCGAAAAATGGGTTGTTGAGATAGTTTATTCCCACTCTTTGTTTTTTCCGTTTTCAATACTTACCCCCCTGTCCATGAAATTAGTCGGATAATTCCGTAAATTAACTGCAGTGAATAACAAAGGAGCTCCCTATTCATTACGCAAAATGCATTATTGCCTTACCTGCATTATAAAGTTTTTGCTGCAAATTAGTCAGATGTCAGATATCCCTAATATCCCTGGTAATGTCAGGTACATTTGAACATTATATTTAGCCTTAGCTGGTACAATTAGCCCGGTATGTAACGGGGCGTTTTTATTTTCGCAAGGGACATTTGTCCTGCCGGATTTCTTAAAATATTTCGCAATATTTTTCTCCATTTAAAAAAACACCCGAAGGTGTTTTAGAAATAGCTAATTAAGTTCACATTTAACTTAGGTATAAAACCGATAACTATAAATTATTTGTATTGTCAGCCATATTTCTGCGGGCAGCAAACGCTGCCGCTTCCGTACGGTTAGCTAAATTTAACTTCGCCAGGATACTGCTAACATAATTCCTCACAGTTTTTTCACTAAGGTATATTGCGGTGGCAATTTCCTTATTTGTTTTTCCCTCAGCTACAAATCCCAGTACTTTACGTTCCCTTTCAGTTAAGCGCTGTAAATCATCGTTGGGCTTCTGAGCCGTCCTACGCATACGTTCCAACAACCCTTTAGTGACCACCGGATCCAGTAGAGACTCCCCTTTATAAACCGCCCTAACTGCCCTGATAATTTCCTCATTACCAACGTCCTTTAGTACATACCCTCTAGCACCAGCAAGAATGGAATCAAACACTAAGTCCTCTTGCCCGTAAGAAGTAAGCATAATGGTCTTAGTATTCGGATATCGATTAGATACTTCCTGGCAAGCCTCAATTCCGTTACTCCTTCCAAGTCTGATATCCATCACCAAAATATCAGGATGAAATTCCTCCACCTTTCGAAGCGCTTCAGCTAAAGTGCTGGCAACCGCTACAACTGATAATCCGTCATATTCTTCAAAGAGATGCGTTAACCCAAAACGCACTATTTCATGATCATCAACAATCATAATCTTAATGTCATTCATCCGCACCCCGCCTTTTTTTAAAATATTCTGTTAATGGTAACTGTAACACACCAGGATTCCATGTACAACTGTCAACTGTACTGCATTATTTAGGACATTTGACACCTCCCGGCACCTTTCTATAGGGAATAGTAAGTTCCACCCTGGTTCCGGATTTTTCAGTGGCTTCCACTTTCAATGTGCCTTCCAGCAGTTCAGCTCTGGCACGCATATTAGAAAGCCCCCGATGAGTACTCTGATTGTCGGTCTCTAGCTCACAAAAGCCCTCGCCATTGTCTGCTATTTCTATCAATAAGGAATTTAACCTATAATTTAGTGTCACACCAGCCATAGTTGCATTAGCATGTTTAACTATATTATTTAATGCTTCGCGTACTATCTGCTGAATTTGCTTTTGCCACTGAATAATCTTAAACTCCAGCTGCTCCCCAGGTGGTTTTTTGCCCAGTATCCGAACTTTTATATCCATATTGTACTGCCGGCGAAACCCGTCAACAAGCTGCTCAAGCATTTCCTCCAGGTCACTACTGTCCCCACCCATCTCCAGTTCGTGAATATATGACCTCAGGGCATGAATTACTTGATTTAATCGTTCAACAGACATCTTCACCTTCTTTTCCGCCTCTACCCCATCCTTCTTTATAACGTGAGATACCGTCTGTAAATTTACTCCGATCCCATAAATAGCTTGTATCACATCATCATGCAGATCATGGGCAAATCGCTCTCGCTCGTGTAAAACCGCTTGTAAATGATGACTGTCCTCTAACTCCCTCTGCTTTTCTATATCAAAAACAGTTAACATTCGAGTAATACAATACATTATAATTACAGCAACCAAGGTGCGAAACAACTCTACAGGCAGGCCCACAATTCGCCGAAAAGCTTCTCCGCTTATGGTTGTTCCCATTATTCCTACACTTTGTGGCATTACAAGACCACTGAAGAATGCAAACATTAGAAATGCCGCAACAGAACACCAAAGGTTACTTCTCACTGATTTATTATTGAGTTCTTTTACCTCAGGCATCTGTAGTGCCAGGCCGTAAGCGGTCAGTAATCCACCGGGAAAAGCCAATAGATACCTAGACCAGCTTTCACTAATTACCAGCCAGTCAATCACATCAGGATTTTCTATTAAAGGAATAAAACGGGCAAACTGAATTAACCATACCAGTAATACCACTATGGGAAAGAAAAACCACCATGGATTTTTTCCTTTAGTATCAGATATTAGCTTTGTGCCGAAAAGAAGCAAAAAGAAGTGGGATAAAGCCTGGAGAAGACGTTGAAGGGCAATTAACTTCCAGGTGGGGAATTCCCCCAAATAGGGTACATTGACAGGGACAAAGACATTTCCCCATTCGCTTAAACCGTGAAACAGACCAAATGCTGCCAAAAGACTCAGACTATATGCCAATCGGAAGCTGCTATAGCTCCGATACTGCAAGGCAATAGCTGCTCCCATAGTATAAAAGGAAAGTCCATATATAAAGAATAATCCTAATAAGTTAAGTTCCAAAATACCGTGCATGGGCTCTAGGCCTCCAAAATGCAAGTTTTTTGTATTATCACAATATTCTATCTATAAACTCTCTATTCCTTCTTTTCACCACTCCCAAATTATCTCATCTCTCATTCCAATAATAACTTAAAAAAGAGAGTTATAAGGGTTCTTTAATAAACCCTTATAACTCTCCTCCAGCATTACTTTCTTTTAAGTTTACCTCTCTAGGATAACAGCAGCACCTTGTCCCCCGCCAATGCAAAGTGTAGCTAGCCCCAACTCACTTTCCCGTCTTATCATTTCATAAAGCAAGGTTATCAATATCCTAGTACCGCTAGCACCGATGGGATGTCCTAGGGCTATGGCACCACCGTTAACATTTACTTTTTCTCTATTCAGGCCCAACTCCCGGCATACGGCTATAGCCTGGGAGGCAAAGGCTTCGTTTGCTTCTATCAAATCCATGTCTTCCGCTCTTAAACCCGCTTTCTGCAAAGCTTTCCTTGAAGCAGGAACCGGGCCAATGCCCATTAAGGCCGGGTCTACACCCGCACTGCCGCTGCTCTTAATATAGGCCAATGGATTTAAACCAAGACTTTTTGCTCTCTCTTCTGACATAATTACCACTGCGCCTGCCCCGTCATTAATCCCGGACGCGTTCCCTGCTGTTACGGTCCCATCCTTTTTGAATGCGGGACGTAAGGATGTTAGCTTTTCCAGTGTAGTTGAACGTGGGTGCTCATCATCTTTAAATAGCTTATAATCTCCTTTTCGTTGAGGAATGTCAAGGGGTAAAATCTCATTCTCAAATTTCCTTTGTCCTATTGCCAATGCCGCCCGCTTTTGGCTTTCCAAGGCAAATTCATCTTGTTCTGCTCTAGTGATACCAAATTTTGCAGCTACATTTTCAGCTGTAATACCCATGTGATAATCATTAAGGCCACACCATAACCCGTCTGTTATCATTTCATCCACAACTTTTCCGTCACCCATCCGGTGGCCCCAACGGGCTTTTTCTAAAAGATACGGCGCTAAACTCATGTTTTCCATTCCACCGGCTATTACTACTTCAGCATCTTTTGCTTTAATGATTTGAGCAGCCTGGGCAATAGTTTTTAATCCTGAACCGCACACTTTATTTACAGTGTACGCAGGTATTTCCACCGGCAAGCCTGCTTTTATAGATGCCTGTCTGGCAGGATTCTGTCCTAGTCCTGCCTGCAGTACATTCCCCATGATTACTTCATCCACTTCCTCTGGATCTAAGTCTATTCGCTGTACTACTTCTTTAATCACTGCCGCTCCTAAATCAACAGCAGGATAATTATTTAAACTCTTACCGTAACTTCCTACAGCTGTCCTTACAGCACTGACTATTACCGCTCGACTCATAGCTATTTATCCTCCTCCTATTACAATTCAAGACTCTTTTGATAACTTTCAAACTTCCTTAGGGAACCAAACCACCGTCTACATTAAGCACAACGCCATTAACAAAACTCGCTTCATCGGAAGCTAAGTATAGGTATGCTGCCGATATATCTTCCGGATATCCCAACCTATTTAGCGGTGTTTTAGATTCCATCATGTCCAGTACTTTTTGCGGTACCTTTGCAGTCATATCGGTGACAATAAATCCTGGCGCTACAGCATTCACCCGTATACCTTTAGGCCCAAATTCTTTTGCCCAACTTTTTGTCATACCTATAACACCAGATTTGGTAGCAGCATAGTTTGTCTGTCCAATGTTTCCATAAACCCCCACTACTGAAGATGCATTAAGAATAACTCCCGAGCCCTGCTCCATCATTAAGGGCACCACTGCTTTAGTGCATTTGAAAACACCGGTCAAATTAACTGCCAAGACTTTCTCCCAAGCATCATCAGTCATTTTCGTCAGGAAGCCGTCTATGGTAATTCCGGCATTGTTAATAAGTATGTCAATCTTGCCGAAACTATCTTTAGCCACAGACACCATTTGCTCCACCTGTTTACTTGAAGTAACATCCACCTTAATAAACTTTATATCATCACTATTCCCTAATTCCTTAATCACAGATTGACCAGCCTGCTCATCATAATCTGCGATAATAACCTTAGCCCCTTCCCGGAGAAAAGCCTCAGCAGTCTTCTGCCCAATTCCTTTAGCCCCTCCGGTAATTAACGCAACCTTTCCCTCTAACCTCATCGATTTTTCCCCCTTAAACAAAATTAGTAATTATGATACCTTACCCCGAATAAATGAAGCTATGTCCACAATTTTACTTTCAGGTCCAAACACTGCTGCAATGCCCTTTTCTTTTAGGGCAGGAATGTCCTCTGGAGGAATGACCCCGCCCATCAAGACCAGTATATCTTCTAGACCTTTTTTCCTGAGTAGTTCTACCACCTTCGGTCCTAACGAATTGTGGTTACCGCCCAGAGTACTTAACCCTACTACGTCAGCACCTTCTTGAACTGCTGCATTTACTATCTGTTCTGGAAACTGATTTCCTAAGTAAACCACCTCCATTCCTTCATCTCTTAGCATCCTGGAAACAGCTACTGCACCCCGCCAATGTATATCTAAGCCTAACTTTGCCATTACTACCTTTATTGGTCTACTCATGCCATTACCTCCTTCAGAATATTAGCTAAGCTAGCGGAAATTGCCACAAACCAAACTCTTCACGGAAAATTTCTTCAATTTCACCTAAGGTAGCCAAAGCAAGTACCGCCTCTTTAACATAAGGCATAATGTTTTCATCCGATAGACATTTCTCCCTAAGATTACCTAAGGCCTTATCCAGTTTCGCTTGGTCTCTCTTTTTTCGTAACCGTGCCAGCTTTTCTGTCTGTCTAACTGCTGTTTCCGGATACCTAAAAACCTCTATTTCTGCTGCTTTTTTCTTCTCCGCAGGAAAATGATTAACACCAACGATTTTTTGCTCTCCATTTTCTATTGCCTTTTGCTGCTTATATGCAAAATCTGAAATCTCTCTATGGAGCCAACCACTCTCCGTAACTGCTACCAATCCGCCCTTTCGCTCAATTTCTTCAATGTAATCACGAATACGTTGGGCCATCTCACGAGTGAGATTCTCAACGTAGTATGACCCTGCGAGGGGATCAACAGTGTTAACTACATTGGTTTCCGCCTGCAATATTTGCTGAGTGCGCAAAGACACAAGGGCGGCTTCTTCTGTCGGAGCAGAATAAGCTTCATCATAAGAGTCAATATGAAGTGACTGGGCCCCACCCAGTATGGCTGCCAACCCTTGAATTGATGACCTAGCAATGTTGTTTAGGGGTTCAACTGCAGTGAGGGTAATTCCTGAGGTTTGAACATGAAAACGCATCATCTGTGACTTAGGGTTTTTTGCCTGGAAACGGTCCCGCATGACCTCTTGGAATACAATTCTTGATGCCCTGCACTTGGCGATTTCCTCAAAGAAATCGTTACACAGATCCCAGAAGAAGGACATCCTTTTGGCAAAATCGTCAACGCTGTTCCCCCTGCTGATTAATTCTTCGGCAGTGGCTATAGCGTTGGCGATGCCAACTGCTACTTCTTGTACCGCACTAGTTCCTGCTTCACGCAAATTATAACCGTTATAGCTGACCGCATTCCATCTAGGCAAATGCTTGCTCGCATACTCTATAGCATCACACTGAAGCCTAAAAGACGCTTTTGGTGGAAGAATTTCCGGAGCACTGCCTACTACCGTTTCCATTAAAAAGTCATTTTGGTTGGTCCCTGACAGCTTTTCCAGTGCGATACCCCTTTTTCCCGCCATTACCATGTACATAGCAAGCAGCACAACTGTGGTACTGGGCATATGAGTTACCACTGACGAAGAAATTTCATCAATTGGGATACTATTGAATAAGGTTTCCATATCTTCCAAGGAATCAATGGCAACTCCACAAGCTCCCACATTCCCTTCTGCCTCCGGATCATCAGAGTTATAGCCCCTGACAGTGGGCAAGTCAAAAACAATATTTACTCCGGTTGCTCCATTATCTAATAAATATTTTATGCGCTGATTGCAATCTTCCGGTGCCCCGAACCCAGCTAACTGCCGCACTGTAAACAGCCGGCCCCGGTACATATTGGGATAGACTCCCCGAGTATATGGTGCTTCACCAGGAAAACCAATATCTTTTTGAAAGTCTAAATCCTTAATATCTGAAGGCGAATATAGAATATCAATGGGTATCCCCGACTCTGTGTAATACTTCTTATCCCCCACCTTTCCTTTTAATGTCTCTTCATGCCAACGTTCTTTTTTTGTTCCTAGCTGCTCTACCACTTTCTGATCAAAAAGCTTTTGCTTTTCTTTAGTCATTTAATTACCCCCTAAAGGCGTTTTCCTTATAAGATTCGCAATGATATCTTCAGCGGCACTGTGGGGATCCAGTTTTCCCTCCCCAACCTGGGAAACGAGTTTCTGAAGTTCTCCATTGGTTTCAATATATTCATTCAACTGCTGCTTAAAACTGTTCTGGATAACCTTAAACAATTGCTTTATATTCCGCTCCCTGCGATTCCCAACCCATAAGCACGTCTCCTTCAAATATTCCTTATGGCGCTCAACCTCATCAAGCAGCTGTTCTGTGCCATCATTATCGATAGCCACAGTTTTCAGCACTGACGGCTTCCATGTACTAGCAGCGCTTTCCTCTATCATCATCTGTAAGTCCGAAACACTTTCATCCGCTCCTGGCCGGTCAGCCTGATTCACCACATAAACCGCTGCAACCTCCATAATACCAGCTTTCAGGGTTTGAATTGTATCTCCCAATCCAGGTACGGTTACCAGGACAACCGTATCTGCAACATCCATTACGTCAAATTCTACTTGTCCAACACCCACAGTTTCTACAATAATAATATCTTTACCAAAGGCATCCATCACTTGGACGATATCCCCTGTAGAAGCCGCAATGCCGCCAACATTTCCGCGGGTAGCTAAGCTTTTGATGAATACATTAGGTAACTTCGCTAATTCCTGCATCCGAATTCTATCCCCTAGCAAGGCTCCGCCCTTAAAGGGACTGGTAGGATCCACACATATCACACCTACGCTCAATCCCATATCCGCCCAGAATCGACACAGTTTCCCTGTCAGTGTGCTTTTCCCTACTCCAGGGGGCCCTGTAACACCCACAACATGGGCATTACCTTTTTTGGTGACTGTATGCTTTATTATTTCATAGCCCAAAGGAGTCTGATTTTCCACTTCCTTCAATGCTCTTCCCAGAGCTACCAAATCCCCTCGATCAAAATTAATTAGCAGTTCATTCTTAATTCACTTCACCCCCTACGGCACTAGTATTAATATTTCATATAAATTCCTTCAGGGTCCACTTTAGTCCGCAGCAATTCTAATTCCAAAAGAGTTGGCGGTTCCATTGGTTTGGCCCTGGAGGTATCAATGTCAAACCCAGTAGCATTGATTATTTCCCCTAATGTTACTCCTAAATCTGCATAGTAATAATCAACATACATCTTATGAGTATTAGCATCAAACTTCATTACCCCCATGGTAGAAACCACTGCAAAAGGCCCTCCGTCCAAGCCTAACTCCCATCTGTACACCAACGATTTACCATCATAAGAACGACACTTCCAACCAGTGCTGGTAATGTAATCCACAGTTTCCACAAAACGTTTTTTCTCATGGGCCATTATGATAATGGTCTTCTTTGCTAAAGCAGCAATATCACTGGCACCTCCGGACCCTTCAAAACGCTTCGTAGGAGAATAGTAATCACCTATACAAGTGGAATTCAAGTTACCATATTGATCCACCTGAGCCCCGCCCAAGTAACCCACATCTATCCTGCCGCCTTGCAGAAAATGGCCCATCACTTCCGCCGCGGTTGGCACCCATCTTGTCTTATAAACGGCCCTGGCATCGGCTACACAGAAGGGAAGTGACTGGGGATTGCTGTCAAAAGCCACTGCCTCCATAATTACTACCATGTCCTTAGCGTGAGTCTTTTTTGCAAGCCCCGCTCCCACAAGGGGAAGACCGGTTCCTACCAAAACCCGTTCTTGATCTTCCAATAGCCTACTGGAAGCAATAACCATCATTTCTAGTTGGCTGTAAGAGGTCTTATTTTTGCCCGTCTTATCCGGAGCTTGTTCTTCTACATTCATTACGTCACCCCTCCAAGCTTATCCAACCGTCTTTTTATATCCGGATTATAACCGTATACAGGATTGGCCCGTAGTTTCTGCAATCGCTTAAATCCTATCTTTTCCAGGTAATCAGAAAAATGGTCCATGCTGTACACCCACTTTTCCAACCACTCCTCCATCCTTTGTTCATCCTTTGAAGCCTCTAAGTATTCTTTGAACCACCACGGGTCATTATCGTAAAACCGGTGCAGTGCAGTGGGATGCGCACCATTAGGGACCTCTAGGACTGCATTGACTACCTCGCCAGGAATAACATTGGACTCGGCAGTTTGTTCTAAAGCTTCCCTAGGAACAATTCTTTCTGCAGATACAATAGTAATGCCCGAAGCAACTGCTGCATAGTAATCCAAAAATGCTCCACCGGTAATGGAGACAGTCCCATCATCACCCGCTTCTTGAGCGTGAATCAGGCAAACATCAGGCTTCAAAGCCGGAATTAATGCTACCGTATCCCCCTCCCAAAAAGGATCCTCCATCAATACTACTTTCTTCTTAGGCACCTTATCATCGCTGCCCCTTAAAGCCTGAAATCCATCCAAGGACGGGTTTATAATGTCTGACCCTTTTAGAGATCTGGTAGGAATAAAAGGGATATTCATAGCGCCCGCCATGATGCGTAATGCACCGGTAGCCACAGTCCAATCATCGTGAAATAATTCTCCTTGGTGTTTCTCGTCCTCCATTTTACGGCGAAAGTTGTACGGATGGCCAAAAACCTCATGGCCAATATAATTGGTCTCAGTCTTAATCACACAACCGGCACCAATCAATAGGTCCGTCTCCGGCCCTCCAGGGTTACCCACCAGGTGAAGGTTTTTCTTCCTTTTCTTAATAACTTCATAAACCATTGCCATTGGCTTGCGAACAACAGTCCATCCACCTGTCCAGACCCTATCGCCATCTTTTACATAGTCAGCAACCTGTTCCAATAAAATTTTCTTGTTGGAACCACTCATTAATTCACTCCTTTCCCGCACGTTTTTCTTACACCTAAACTTACACCTTATTTTAGTTGCAAAACGCGTACCGGAAATAAACCCACTTACCTCAAGCCTCATAGTCATCTGCGATACATTTCTGTATCACCCGGAATCAACTAAGGCTACCTTCATGCAGTTCCAACGGGGTAATTGGTGTTACAAAAATGCATCACCGAAGTGATGCATTTTTGTAACACCAAGGGACTATGTGGCCGAATATTTTTGGAGCTTACGTGCCACAGTAGCTTGACTCACTCCCAGTTGTTTAGCCGCCTTACGAGTACTGCCACACTCTTGATAGACCTTGAGAATAATCTCTTTCTCAGCATCAGCAAGCACTTTTTTCAAGGGTTTATCTGCCGGAAACGCGGCACTAGTTGTGCTGAGAATTTCCTCCCCTAGCAGCTCAAACTCTAAATTTAACCCTTTACTCAAGACAACCAACCTCTCTATTGTGTTTTCCAGCTCCCGAACATTTCCCGGCCAATCGTAACCCATTAATTTTGCCATCATACCTTTGGTAATCTGTCTCTTCATCCCGTACTTTTTGCTTAACTTTCTTAAGAAATGATCTACCAACCCGGGAATGTCCTCTTTACGTTCTCGTAAAGGCGTCACATGCAGTTTAATGACATTTAGCCTGTAAAATAAGTCCTCACGAAACATCCCTGCTTCAACCCTGGGTTTTAAATCCTTATTAGTTGCCGCCACTAAACGAACGTCCACCCTTATCTCTTCGTTGCTCCCCACTCTTCTTATTTTTTTCTCCTGAATTGCCCTCAATAGTTTAACCTGCATTTCCAAAGGCATGTCACCTATCTCGTCAAGAAACAGGGTCCCCCCGTCAGCTGCTTCAAATAACCCAATTTTGCCATTTTTATCTGCCCCCGTAAACGCACCCCCTTGGTACCCAAACAACTCACTTTCTAACAAATTACCTGGCAGCGCACCACAGTTAACTGCTATGAAGGCACCTTCCTTCCTGCTACTCTTATGAATCATTTTGGCAACCATCTCCTTGCCGGTTCCTGATTCACCATAAACCAAAACATTCGCTTCAACCTGAGCAGCCTGTATGGTGAGCTCAATCAACTCCTTCATTTTTGCGCTATCTGCTACAAAATCGCCTGTAAATTCTTTAGCACGAAATCTCTGCAGTTCAGTTTCATAACGACTGGTCAGCTGAGAGTACTTGCTAATTTCATCCTTTAGCCTATTCAACTGAGATAGGTCTCGAATGTTCGCCACAATTCGAATTAACTTACCTTTGTCGTTGAATACCGGCCTCCCAGTCAACAAAACATCTTTGCCCCGGATGTTGAAAACAAGACTTTTAGGCTTAAGGTCTTCCATTACATGTCGGCTGACGATATCCGGCAAGTAGCCTTGTTGTTTTAGCAAGCTTGCAGGTTTACCCACAAAATCGTCAGCTCTTATTCCCACAATCTTTTCATAGGCTTCATTCATGCGCAGCAAAACCCCATTACCATCGACACTAACCAAGCCATCGGCACTGAGATTAATAATGTCCTGCAGCTCTTTATTTGTCTCTTCTGTCTGCTCAGCTTTTTCCTGCACTTCTTTGACCTCACTCAAATTTTTCATGATTACCAATTGAAGTTGTTTCTTCAATGGGACCACATTAACCTTGAAGTATTGCCCATAAAAAGATAATTCCCTATTTTTTTGCACCGTGTCACAATCCAAGCCCAGCTGAACCATCAACTGTTCCAATGGTTGTTCCAGGCCGACAGCAGCCAATTTCCTTTCCAGGACTCTGGCTTTAGCGTTAGCATCCTTTACTTTTCCTGCGCAGTCCACAACCAGGAGACTGTCAAAGCTGTGATCCCACAAGCCAACCCAAGCCTTATCTAGTACTTTCTGTAACTCTTTGTGATTCTCATATGCACCCATGAAGCAGCCTCCTCGTTATGATAAGTTAAACTAGTGAAAAGGTCGTTGATTTCCTCAACGACCTCACCTTGTAAGTTTTAAGTTTTCAAATGATTCATTATCTAACTTCATTTCGTAATACTAGGCAGCCAAAGAATTAACTTCGGGAAGATTGCCACCAACAATATTCCAATGAACTGCAGTATGATAAACGGAACCACACCTTTATAAATGTCCGACGTTTTAACTTCCGGCGGCGCAATTCCCTTCAGGTAGAAAATTGCGTAAGCAAAGGGCGGTGTTAAAAAGGAAGTCTGCATAACAACAATAAACATCATGGCAAACCATAAGGGATCATAACCTAGTGCCGCAGCAATAGGAGTGAACAAAGGTACCCCTATCATCATAACTCCAATCCAATCAATAAACATCCCCATGATAAAAACAATAAAAAACATCACTGTCAATATTCCCCAATTAGGCAGAGGCAGCCCTAGCACAACATTTTCCACCACATCCCCGCCGCCAAGTTGAATGAAAACAGCTGTAAACATACCTGCAGCCATCAATACCAAGTAAATCATGCAGCTAACAGTCATGGTCCGGTATGCAATTTCCTTCAATTTTTCCCAATTTAGCTGTTTGTACGCAGCCGCCAACAGCGCTGCAGCAAAGGCGCCCACTCCTGCCGCCTCTGTTGGAGCAGCTACGCCAAAGAAGATGGAACCCAATACCGCAACAATCAATAATGCTACCGGCAAAACGGAAGTAGCAAAAAGGTAAAACTTTCTACTTAAAGTTACATTAAAATCAGGGTGATCGGGAGGCATAGCCGGAGCTTTTTCCGGTTTGAGATATGCCACAAGCAAAACATATAGAATATAAAGCCCGGATAATAATAAGCCCGGAATAACCGCACCTGCAAACAGCTTACCCACGGAAATGCCTGCCAAAGGTCCGTAAATAAGAATTAAGACACTTGGCGGAATAAGAATACCCAGAGTGCCGCCCGCACAAATAGCCCCTGTTGCCAGAGACTTATCATATTTATACCTCAGCATTGAGGGTAGGGCCAGCAAGCCCATTGTTACAACCGAGGCACCTATAACGCCGGTTGCCGCTGCAAAAATTGTACAGGTAACCAGAGACGCAATGGCCAACCCACCACGAAGCCGACCCATAATAACATAAGTAGCATCATAAAGTCGGGAGGCTAAACCAGATTTTTCTATGATTACACCCATTAACACAAATAAAGGAATGGCCAGTAAGATATAATCACCCATGTTGCCAAATATGCGAAGCATGAACAGGTTAGAGACCTGCGGCCCTATATATATAAAACCAAAGATTGCCGCCAGACCGCCAAGTACAAATGCAACGGGATAGCCTAATATAACTAAAGCCAGCAAAGAACCAATCATTGAAAATGCAATAAATTCAGGACTCAAGGCCGCTCACCACCTGTTATCAGCACTGTTAAATCACGAATAAACTCAGCAACGCCCTGAAGAAAGAGCATTGCCACCCCTGCTGTAACCCACGTTTTAAAGGGGTACACAATGGGCTGCCAGGATCCTACCCAACTTTTTTCCTGATTGGCCCAGGAAAGCAAGGTATGTGGTATCATCACTTTCAGCAACATTCCCCATAACGGGAAAAAGAGCAGCAAACCGAAAACAACATATAGCAGTGCTTGAATCCTCTTTGGAAACTTATCATAAATTATATCAATGTAAACGTGTCCTTTAATTCTTAAAGTGTACGCCATCCCTAACATTAGTGTCATACTACCCAAAAAATAACTGACGTCATAGCTCCACATGGTAGGGTGATTAAAGACATAACGAGAAATAACCTCGTAGGTCATGGTCAGTGCTAACAAAAGCATGGCCCAGGAAAAGATTTTCGCTATCACTTCATTCAATTTATCAATAGCTTGGAGTACTGTCTTAAGAATAGTCAAAAGTGTCATCACTCCTTTCAGCAGTCAAACAGGATGAATGGGGGAGGTCCCAAGACCTGCCCCCGTCACCTTAAATATTTAGTCTCTGACCCGAATTGGCATCATAAAGTCTTCATACTCAATAAACGTGTCACGATAGTCTTTCATAGACTTCCAAATCTCTGCAAATATACCACCTTGTTCTGCTGCTTTCTTATCTAATAATTCCACGGTTACATCATAAAGTTCTTTTTGTACTTCTTCACTGGCAGTAACCATTTTCATCCCGTCAGCTTTTGATTTTTCAATAGCATCGATACTCTTATCCAGGTCATACATCCAGCTCCAAAGAGTGGCAGCGCGGGCCGCTTCCTCCACAGAGCGCTTGAGGTCATCAGGAAGCTCATTCCAGAAATCTTTGTTAATGCCCACTGAGAATAAGGTTGCCGGTTGATGCATACCCGGGCCACTTATATATTCAGTTACTTCATCAAAGCCCAATACCTGGTTGTTCATAGGAGTACTGAATTCAGCAGCATCCAAAATTCCTCTTTCCAAGGAAGGATATACTTCTCCGCCCGGAAGACTAGTTACTGAAACGCCGATTTCACGAAGAATCTCGCCCCACCAACCTACTGTACGGTACTTCAGACCTTTCCAGTCTTCAAGATTCTTCATGGGCTTATTAGCTTGAGCCAGCAATTCGGGATGGGTAATCCCTACCGGGAATACCTTCACATTATAGCCAGCTTCATCATACATTTTCTGCCATAGTTCCAGGCCGCCGCCTTCATAAATCCAGGCTAAGTACATATCCGGTTCCATAATCATAGGTACCGCCGCAAAGAAAGGAGCACCTGGCATCTTACCAATCCAGTAACCGGCAAAATCATGGTATGCTTCTACAGTTCCGGAACTGGCAGCATCAAGTACTTCTGCAGCACCCATCAGTGCACCTGACGGATGAACTTCTACCTGCATACGCCCATTGGTTGTGGCGTTAAGGATGTCTCCAAACCTTTCACCCATTTTATACAAAGAAATGGACTCAGGCCAAGTAGTCGGCATGGTCATTTTGTAGACCTTATCTGGCTTGGCACTTGCTGCATTATCCCCACTACTATCGCTGTTTGCCGGGGCAGTATTACTGCTACCGCAACCACCAACAACAAGACCCAGCATCATTACAGCCAAAAATAATGCAATAATACGATTATTCTTATTTTTTAACAAACTTTTCTCCCCCTTAAGAGTAAATTACTTATGGTGCTCCAATACGATTGCGTTGCAGAAGACTATACTACGTTACACACACCTCCTTTATAAAAACTTCTTTTATGTTTTCCAAGTTTCAGCCACACCGGCCCGACCTCTTCAATGGTCTGACCACCTTTTTTTAAAAGATAAATTCACCGTCTATTTCCAAATGCCTTCTAAGTTGAAAATTTTTTATTATTAAAATTATCTGAATAATTTCAAGTTTATTTTTATAAACCTATCTCATCTGCCATATCCATCTTTTCGTCCATAAATATTCTTTTGTCCATCTCTTTTAAATCCTTAGAAACAATAGGCTTAAAGTCCATTAAATCCAATACCTGGGTTTCCAAATCAATCCCGGGAGCTATTTCAATTAAAGTTAAACCTGCATGCATTAACTGGAAAACTGCTCTTTCGGTAACGTAAAGTACTACCTGGTCCTTTTCCCGTGCATACTCTCCACTAAATGTTATTTGTTCCACATTTTTTACAAACTTTTGTTTCGTACCGCCAGTCTTTATTGCCAGCTTGCCATCAAACGGATTTATCTCTTGTTTACCAGCGGTAAAGGTTCCGCAGTAAACCACCTTTTTTGCCGTCTGCGTGATATTAACAAAACCACCCACGCCAGCGATACGCGTTCCGTACTGGCTCACGTTGACGTTGCCGCTTCCATCCACTTGAGCCATACCTAAGAATGCCACATCCAAGCCACCCCCGTCATAAAAATCAAACTGGCTAGGCTGGTCAATGATACAATCCGGGTTGTATGCTGCTCCAAAATTCAATCCCCCTGCAGGAACTCCTCCAATGGGTCCCGCCTCAACGGTCATAATCATGCGATGGGAAAATCCTTCCTCAGTTGCAACAGATGCAACCCCTTCAGGCATGCCAATTCCTAAATTAACTATAGCATCAGGCACTAACTCCATAGCTGCCCTTCGGGCAATAATCTTACGTTCATTAAATGGTAGTGGTGGAATTGACCCTAAGGGAACCCGTACTTCACCGCTAAAAGACGGGTTGTATTGTTCACCAAACGACTGCATATGATTATGTGGTTGAGATACTACTACCGCATCAACCAGCATTCCTGGTATCTTAACCAGCTTAGGATTAATTGTGCCATGCTGCACTATCCGTTCCACTTGTACTATTACTTTACCACCGCTGTTTCTCACCGCTTGGGCTATGGGCAGCCCCTCGAGAGTAAGTGCTTCCTTCTCCATAGAAATGTTACCATATTCATCAGCCGATGTTCCGCGGATAATTGCCACATCCAAAGGAAAGCCAAGGTAAAACAGATATTCTTGTCCCCTAATATGGATTAGCTCCACCAAATCCTCCTTTGTGATATCATTGAGCTTGCCTCCCTGAATACGGGGATCAATAAATGTATGCAAACCAATATGGGTTATTGTGCCCGGTTTTCCAGCAGCCACATCCCGAAACAAATGAGTTATTACCCCTTGAGGAAAGTTATACGCCTCAATTTGATTAGCAATAGCCATGGATCCTAACTGTGGAGCCAAATTCCAATGGCCTCCTACAACTCGTTTCACCAACCCCACATGAGCCAGGTGGTTCATTCCTCTTGTCTTTCCGTCACCCTGACCAGCAGCATAAACTATAGTAAGATTGCGTGGTCTTTCAGTGCGCTTAAATCTTTCTTCCAAAGCGACAGTTAATTCTTCTGGATGACCACAGCCAACAAAGCCATCAATAGCTACAGTATTTCCGTCATTAATTAGTCCCACAGCTTCATCAGGGCTTAAGATTCTCGGTTTCAACACGTCCCTCCTTTATTACCAACTGGCTTCTTTCCAGTATTTAAATTTGCAGACTTATTAGTCTACTCTTTTATATAAGCAATCCCCATGCCATAGTACCTTCTCCAGGAAATATATAACAAAAAAACAGCCTGGTCATTGGAAACAAAGGCTGCTTTCAATAAAAAATAATATGCGCTTGTCTTATTACTATACTCAACACTATAAGGTTTTGTTGCATAATTGCGACATCGCCAGATATCTTAGCTAAACTTTATCTAGGCCACCATTAGGTGTGTACATTTTTTCGCAACAATGCGACAAGTCGTTCAAATGCACCACTTATATGCCATATTTTTCTATTTTTCGATAAAGAGTTGCTCGATGGACATCTAGAAGTTCTGCTGCTTTTATCCTATTTCCGTTGGTGTACTCGAGCACTCGTATAATAGCCTGCCGTTCCGCCTCTTCTATCTCCTGCTGAAGAGTATTTGCCAGCATAATGGTACCCTCTCTTTCATAATCCTGTAAATACATGGGCAGATCATTTACTTGTATGAGGTTTCCTTCCACTACGTTCATGGCTCTCTCAAGGACATTCTCCAATTCCCTTACATTCCCCGGCCAATTATGACCTAAGAAAAGCTTGGCTACTTCAGGACTAACCCCTTGTATCTTAGTCCCAAATTCATCATTTAATTTCTCAATCAGTTTTTCCACCAGCAGAGTAATATCCTCAGGTCGTTTCCTCAGGGGTGGAATTTTTATATTAAAGACATCCAAACGATAATAGAGATCTTTACGAAAAGCCTGTTGGGCAATCAACTGCTTTAAGTCTTGGTTTGTGGCAGTAATAACGCGGATATCAATTCTACGCCCCCTTGTGGCACCAATCCGTTCAAATTCCTTTTCCTGGAGCACACGCAGCAGTTTAACTTGCATCTCAACGGGCATATCCCCTATTTCGTCAAGAAAGATGGTACCCTTATCAGCAAGCTCAATTTTACCAGGTTTTCCTCCTTTTCTGGCACCGGTAAAAGCACCTTCTTCGTACCCAAATAGTTCTGCTTCTAGCAATTCCTTAGGAATTGCCGCACAGTTAACACGTATAAAGGTTTGATCCTTTCTTGGGCTGGCACTATGAATTGCATGAGCCAACAATTCCTTCCCAGTACCACTTTCACCTTGGATCAATACTGTTGACCGGCTCTGTGCTACACGCTGGGCCAAGTGTTTGGCCCAGCGCATCTGCGAACTTTCTCCAATAATATTGCTAAACTTATAATGTGACTGCTGCCAGCGTTGATACTCTTCTTGATAGTATGCTAGTTTACTCTCTGCCAAATGCAGTCGTTCTACCATTTGTTTTAACTGGGATACATCCTGGAACATAACTTGACCAATTGCACCAATTATCTCACCTTGTTTTTTTATAGGTATACGCATCACCACTGCCTCTTTACCACGAATACGCTGAATTTCACCTATTTCCGGTTTTCCGGTTTTTACCACTATATGCATACGAGTATTTTCCACTACTTTAGTTACATGTTCTCCAATAATATCTTCTAAATCGGCGTTAAGAAAACGGGCGTATGCTTCAGTCATCATAGTAATATATCCGTCCTTGTCCACCATTATTATTCCGTCAGAGACATGTTCTAAGCCCGTTTCAAGATTGGACAGCATGTTACGGGTAGTATCTAATTCTTTCAGTGCAGTTTGCAGTTCGGTAACATCCTGAAATACTGCCACTGCACCCGCAATTTCACCTTCCCGAAAGATAGGGGTGCGGTTAGTAATGATAATGCGTTCACCTATAGTCAGATGGTCATGAAGATGCCTTTTCCCATCCTTTAAGACCTTATGCAGTTTGGTATTAGGAACCATATCCCTAATATGTTTCCCATGCATAGCTTCAGCTGATATGCCTATAATGTCTTCTGCCGACTTATTAGAATAAATAACTTTTGCATCTTTATTAATAATTATGATGGCATTATAAACAGCATCCAAAGCGGCCTGTAATTCGTAAGACATTTGATCCATTATGCACCTCCTATGGTAAGAAGAATAGTTTTATCAAGTCCTCCTATTAATAATTTTATGTCAAATATAGTGAGCAGTCAACTTGTTATATTTTTTGTTTCTGCCAACCGCCCTGCATTCCATAACCCCGTCCTCTATGACGTTATGCCAATCCCCCAACCGGCAACCGCTGTACGGGAACTATGCTATAGAACATTTCGTCTATTAAGTAAATCGTATGGAAGGGTGATATCTATGAGGAAATTAATAATTATTTCAGTTGTTGCACTTCTCCTGTTGGTTGTTACTTCTCTGTCCTTTGCCAACACGCCAGACATAGCCTTATACTTAAACGGCAAAAAGATGTCGTTTAATGCAGCTCCGCAATTAAATAATGAACGGGTTTACGTACCATTGAGGGAACTTTTTGAGCAGCTGGATGCAACGGTACATTGGGATGATGCAACCAGAACCGTTACGGCCACGAGCGATGGCACGAGAGTTCAAATAACCATCGATAATAAAACCGCTAAACATAATGACACTGACATAATACTAGATGCTGCTCCCTACATTAGCAATAAACGAGCTTACGTACCTCTACGGTTTGTCAGCGAGGCGTTTGGGGCAATTGTAAATTGGGAGGAAAGTACCGAGACAGTCTCAATTGTTACGGCAGATCAGCTGCCTGTGGTGGGCTCTTTTGATAACCTAAAAAAATTGTTAACAGAAAACTCAAATGTCGGCCCTAATTATTACACAGGTATAGATATGGCAATAAGCGAAAGCGCTATTAAGTCAATGGACCAAGTAGAACAAAAAACTGCCTCTGCAATTCCTGAATATTCGGATACCAACCTACAGGTACAGGGCGTGGATGAAGCAGACATTGCAAAGACGGATGGAGAGTATCTCTACCAAATCGCAAACCAAAACATAGTCATTTCAAAGATTTACCCTGCAGATGATATGGAAGTAGTTAAAAACATACCTTTTGGACAGGATGGGAACTATTCAGACTTTTCGCCGATAGAACTTTATATTGATGATAATTATTTAGTTGCTATCGGGAGCACCAACTATCATTTTGCCGTCCCTGACATGAAAGAAACTGAACGGTCGGAGACCAAAATTTATCCCCCTGTTGGTTTCAGCAGCAGTGTAAAAGTTATTGTCTATGACCGGACATATAAGGAACACCCCAAAGAAATTAAAGCTATGGAGATAGAAGGAAGCTACTTATCGTCTAGAAAAATAGGTTCGTCTCTCTATCTTGTATCCAACAAATTCCTGGGCGGATATCATATTATGAATGAAGAAGCTGACTACGCTCCTGCTTTACGCTACCGGGATAACGAAGAGGAATATAGTGAAATACCTTACTCAGATATACATTACTTCCCGAAAGCTGTAAGCCCTAATTACCTGACAGTTATAGGAGTTAACCTTGATAAACCTGACGAAAAGGCAAACATTTCTACTTATTTAGGAGCTGGGGAAAATATCTATGCTTCCTCTGAGCACCTATACATTGCCTTAACTGAATACGAAGCAGTTAATGAATCCGTTGAAGACCCCCCGGTTACTACTGAGCAGCAAAAAATGATTGCACCACCAATGCCGATACAAAGAAATCAAAATACCGCTATTCATAAATTTGCACTGATGGATGGCTATATTGCATATAAAGGAAAGGGTAACGTACCAGGCAAAATACTAAATCAGTTCTCTATGGATGAACATAAAGGCTACTTCCGCATTGCCACCACAACAGGCAATTTCTTTGGGCAAGACGATAACCAGTCAAAAAATAATGTTTATATCCTAGACGATGAGCTAAAGACTGTAGGGAAAATTGAAGATATTGCCCCAGGGGAGAAAATATACTCTGCACGTTTTATGGGCAACAGAGGTTACCTTGTAACATTTAAAAAAGTTGATCCGCTATTTGTTTTTGACTTAGAGGACCCGGAGCATCCTGAAATTTTGGGGAAATTAAAAATACCCGGGTATAGTGATTACTTACACCCTTACGGTGAAAACTACATTATCGGCTTTGGCAAAGATACCATTGAGACTGGCGAGGAGCAGTCTGGCGATGGCGTCTCAAGAGCTTTCTACCAAGGCATGAAAATAGCCCTATTTGATATTACCGACGTCACTAATCCTATTGAGCTGCACAAGGAAATAATTGGAGATCGAGGCACAGACTCAGAACTGCTGAGAAACCATAAATCGTTACTATTTGACGAGCAGCGTAATCTACTAGCGTTCCCTGTGACAGTAATGGAAATAAAAGAACCAGAGCAAAACACTATCGGTTGGCCCCAGTACGGTGAATTTACCTTCCAGGGGGCATATGTTTATAATCTTGATACGGAGCATGGATTTAACCTGAAAGGACGCATCACCCACTTAACTAATGATGACTTCCAGAAGGCGGGGTACTATCACAATAACACTAGGAGTGTCAAGCGTATCCTTTATGTAGGAAATAATCTTTACACTGTATCAGACGCTATGATTAAAGCTAACCAATTAAATAACTTAAAAGAAATAGACTCACTGGAGCTGTAATTAAAAGGGTAAGCGAGAGGAAACCTCTTGCTTACCCTTTAACCTATACCCATAATTGTTATTGTAAATAAACCAAGGGCTGGGTTTATATTCTGCTAAAAGTTTTAGTTTTTACTCATTTGGATTGCCATCTCAATGGCTTCTTCCATGCTTTCACTATTTGCTGTTCCTTTACCGGCTTTACCAAATGCAGTGCCGTGGTCTACCGAAGTACGAATTATCGGTAATCCCAAAGTAACATTAACACCGCTAACTGCATTCCATTTTCCTGTCTTGTTATCAAGCTTAAAGCCTAGTGTCTTCATAGGAATATGACCCTGATCATGATACATCACTACCACTGCATCATACTGACCGCCTACAGCCTTTGCAAAAACTGTATCCGGGGCAATGGGACCTTCAACCATCATTCCCTGTAAAACGGCCTCCTCAATAGCCGGTGCAATCTCTTTCGTATCTTCCTCACCAAATAGACTTTCTTCCCCAGCATGGGGATTGAGACCGGCTACAGCAATTCGTGGTTCACTGATACCCAGTTTTTTCATGGCATCATAAGTTAACTTTATGACAGCACCAACCCGGTCCTTTTTTACCCGATCGCAAGCTACACGTAAAGGGACATGGGTACTGACATGCACTACTCTTAAGCTATCGTCGGCCAGCATCATAGCATAATCTTTGCAGCCGGTATTTTCAGCGAAAATTTCAGTATGACCTGCATGAGGGCAGCCGGCCATATTTATCGATCTTTTATGAATTGGGCCAGTAACCACCGCTGCCAACTCGTCATTCATTGCTAGTTCAATAGCTTTTTCAATGTAGCTAACAGCTGCTTTCCCCGGAAGTTTCCCAACCTGTCCATATGTCCAATCACCAGGTGATAACATATTCATATCCAACACATTGATGGTGCCTTTCTTATCCATAGCTTCAGCCGGTTTCTTGACCACATTTACTTTTAGCTTAGAGTTGGTGAAGCCAATGGCATCCTCTATGGCCACTCGGTCGCCTACTACCAATGGGATGCATTCTTCATAAAACTTATTATTTTCCAGAGCTTTAACTGCTATTTCCGACCCGATGCCTGCCGGATCACCCATAGTTATTCCAATTAACTTTTTTTTGCCTTCCACCATCGTCCACTCCTCCTAAACCACTTTTACCAGCATTTCTCAACCTAAAATTAACTAAACAATTTTCATTCACGAAAGAATAACTAATAATAATTCCACTTGGAAAAATAAAAGCAAAAAACACTGCACCATACAGTTCAGCGACGAAACTTAAATCTATTTTCTAAGAAATTTTATGCTGTTAAGAATAGACTCTTGGTTACCGAAGCCACCTGCTTTAGTAATTACAGTTAGTCCGGCAAAAGGGCCTCCGATTAATGTTGCAAGTGGGATCCCCATTTCAAGCTCGGCATTAATCTTACAGCCGTCAGCAAACAACTGCTTTACAACATGTACAGCAGTATCACCGCCTGTTAAAATCATACCGGCTAAGTTTTGAGCCGAGGCAATACTAGCAGTCGTCTCCCCCATTACTTCCGCTATACGCTCGCTAACCTCTTCCGCAGTAAGATTATTAATATAGCCTTGCCCCACCGCATCCTCAACCGAATGCTCCTGGGGGGCCGAGGCAATAATCACATCATACTTCTGGTTCATAAATTGGAGACTTTCATTTACCACTCTTTCAACTTCCTTTTTGGGGTTAGATAATACTTTCTCTCCACCAATTGTCACCAGTTTAACTTGTGGGTCTTCCAAAGCCTTATGTATTTGCTTTCGGGTAACTTCAGTAACGCTACCCGCAACAGTTAGTACCGGTAAAGTGGCAATAATTTCTTTCTGCCAAGTATTAATTAACACATCCGCCAGGCCTGCCGAGCCCACCCAGAGAACCTTCTTATTTTGCCTCAGCACAGTTGTACAAATACGTACTAAGTCATCATCCTCCACGGCATCAAAAGCCAAGACATCATGTGACGGTACTACCGATTGGAGTTTCATATTAAATTCGTCACTTCTAATTTCGTCTAGAGTGATATGTCTAACCGTTACCCCCATATCTTTTTCCAACAAACTCTTTAACTCTGAAGTAAGCACCGGATTTTTAGGATCCTTAGCTAACTCCGTTTTCGCTACTGGGGTACCATTTAACATGTGAATACCTCGATGCGTGGTTCGGCCGTTATTAGGGAATGCTGGGGCAAATACTATTAACTTAGGTTGCAAAACATCCCGCATCGCCTTCAACTCAACCGCAATATGACCGCGTAAAGTTGAATCCACTTTTTTATAAATTATTGCATCTTTATATGGTTTTATTAACTGCGATACTTCCTCAATCTCCTGATAAACCTCTTTGGGTAAGGCTGTCCTTGTTTCGGTATCGATAACAATAGCATCCAAGGTATTCTCATAACTCTTAATAGCATGTTTATCCAGTATGGTGATAGTGGAATGCCCTTGTTTTGTTAGTTGTACTCCCGTGTCGTTGGCCCCGGTAAAGTCATCAGCAACCACAATTACTTTGAACAATGCGCTCTCTCCTCTTAGGTAAAACCTTACTTTTTAAGTAGTTTAGAATTTTTACATCTTTAATAACAGTTACGGTACGGGATCTTCAGATCCACATACCGTAACATAACAACTAACAAAACAGAGATACCAGTTGGCTATTACTATTTTTCCAGCGCGGCTTTTATTTCTGCCAACACATCTTCGTCAATTGGATAATCATGTTCATCAGAGGGGAATTTGCCTTCCTCTATATCTTTTTTATACTCTGTTAAGGCCTTTCTAATTACTTCGTGAACTTGAGCATATTGCTTAACAAATTTAGCTTTGTGTCCCGGGAAAAACCCTAAGATATCATGAACAACCAGTACTTGTCCGTCACAGTGCGGACCGGCGCCAATACTGATAATTGGAATGTTAGCGCGTTCTGTAATAATTTTCCCTACTTCGGAGGGAATCGCTTCCATTAGAATAGCAAATGCACCGGCTTCTTCTAATATCTTTGCATCTTCAATAAGCTTTAATGCATTGCCAGCATCACGGCCCTGGGCTTTAAAGCCGCCAAGCTGGGAAACGGATTGAGGAGTCAAACCTAAGTGACCCATAGCTGGAATACCAGCTTTGGTGATGGCTTTAATCTTATCAGCCATTTCCACGCCGCCCTCAAGCTTAACACCATCAACACCACATTCCTGCATTAACCGCCCAGCATTAGTAACGGCCTGTTCAACAGAAATCTGGTAAGACATGTACGGCATATCACCGATGACAAAAGCCTTCGGTGCAGCTTTTCTCACTGCCTTAGAATGTACCGCCATAACATCCATTGTTACTGGCAGAGTACTATCATAACCATATACTGTCATTCCTAAGGAATCACCAACTAAAATAATATCTATTCCTACTTCTTCTTCTATTAAGGCCATGGGGTAGTCATAGCCAGTGATCATGGTGATTGCCTCACCATTTAGTTTTTTCTGGTTAAGAACGGGAATTGTAACTTTCTTTCTCTTTGGCGCATCATTTTGGCTGTTTTCACTTTTCCACATACTCATTATAAAATGCCTCCTAATCGACTATTTAGTATATTAGTATATTAGTATATTAGTATATTACCCAACCGTTATGTTTATCTAGCAGAAGGATTATGATCCTAACTGTTGTTGTCTTAATCAAATAATGTTAAATTTCCCTTGTCGTTAAAATGCAGTCCCCTTAATTCCCCTTCAACTTCTAAAATATCATTTTTACGCACTTGCTCCAGTAAGCCTTCGGATACGTATATCTCAGCTAATTCCAAGGTATTTTTAATTATTACCATCTGCAGTTGTTCGGGTGGGACTGGGTTTGCACAAGATTGGATAGCAACTTTTATGGTTTCTTCATCAGAAGGTAAGGTTACGGGAATAGCACCCCGAGACAAAAACCCGGAAGTAATTATATTCGGATCAGTAATACTTTTATCCACTTTGTCAGATAGCTTTTGACTGATAGCGTCCGCCAAGCCGATCCCTGTTGCATTGCCGTGACTTTCCTCGGTTAAATCCAAGGCCACAATACGGTATATGAAAGGAGATTCAGGTTCCTTCTCCCCACGGATTTGCAGACGGCCAATAATATTAGTATCCATCCCCGTCCCACTGATGTTTTTCCCAATCTCATTTACTACCAGTAAATCCAACCTATCAAAAGGAAGCTTAGGCATTAGTTCCTTAGCATCTACAACTACTTGCTTCTCTGTTTCTTCTATCTTTTCCGGAGCAATACCAATTATTTTCGCAGTTTTATCATATGCATTCTCAACTAGGCCTAATCCCATAATGACAGCCGACTTCTCTAACATTACTCGTGCTACCTGGGGGATGTGGTTCTTTAGACCATAAACTCCGTAGGCATGAATAGACTCGGCACCAATCTTTTTTCCCAAACCAATGGCCATTACTTTCATTAAACCACTTTCAATAAGACCGTGAAAATCCGTGTGGGGCTTAATCCTGTTAACAACAATTAAGCCATCGGCCTCCATGGCATACTTATCCATGTAAACCGACTGCCCGCCTTCTAGACTACCTATCTCCACTACCTCCATAGTAGCCCTGATAGGGGCCCCCATGGTTTCTTCAGTAATACCATACCCGGCCAGTACTTCTTTCTGCCCTTCTGCGGTCGCTCCGCCATGACTGCCCATAGCAGGTATAATAAAAGGCACTCCGCCTCTGTCCTTCACTTCCTTAACCAGCTGAGCAATTACCCTGCTCATGTTACAAATTCCACGACTACCGGCTGTAATACCTATCTGCGCACCCGGCTTAATTTCCGGATTTACTGAAGCAAACTGATCAGCTACTTCTTTTTCTACATTTTCTACCTGTGTTACCGGAAAGCGCTGGTGTACTTTGACAAACTTTGGTAGAGCAATTTCTCTAGACGATATCATTTTTAGCCCTCCTCTCATACCAGCAACAACGTTGCTGGTATGATTTAAGTTTATTTTCACCCAAAATAAAAAAAATTTATTTACCCATCAATAGATTAGGCAACCATAACGTCAACTGCGGGAAGTATGTGATGACAATAAGTGCAAAGATTGATACAAACAAATACTTCCAGTTGGCATGAACAAGTCTTTCTAGTGACATCTGCCGCATACTGGCGGCCACAAACAAGTTAACTCCAAGCGGTGGTGTAATCATACCAATCGCCAGGTTGATAACCATAACGATACCAAAATGAATTGGATCAATACCCATTTGCATTACAGCTGGATACAAGATAGGTGCCAGAATTAAAATTGCTGCATTTGTTTCCATGAAAGTACCTACGACTAACAGCAGTACGTTAATCAGCATCAAGAAATAAAAAGGATTATCTGTAATCGAAATCAGCAAGTTTGCAGCTGCATCAGGAATGTTCTCTCTTGTCAGTAATAATCCAAACACAGAGGCGGCAGAAACGATTAACAGTACCAGGGACGCGTTAATTGCTGAAGCGCGCAACACCTGAGGTAAATCCCTAATTCTAAATTCCTTATAAATAAACAGTCCAACAAATAGCCCGTACACTACTGCTACGTTAGCTGCTTCAGTAGGAGTAAACACCCCGCCGTATATACCGCCAAGAATAATAACAGGCATTAGAATCGCCCAAATGGCATCTACAAAAGAGGTTCCAACTTCCTTAACAGATGGCTTTTCTGAACGGCCGCGGTAATTTTTCTTTTTTGAAGTAAAGAAAGCCACAATAGCCATCATTAAGCCAATAAAAATCCCGGGAATAAATCCACCCATAAACATCCCGCCGATTGAAGCACCGGTAACAACACCATAGGTGACCATAGGAATACTAGGTGGAATAATAACACCGATATAGCCGGCACTAGCCTGAGTAGCAGTAGCGAACTCTTCATCATACCCATTTCTAACCATAGCAGGAATCATAATCCCGCCAATGGCAGCTACCGTTGCCGGACTGGAACCGGAAATAGCAGCAAAAAACATAGAGGCCATAATCGTCACCAATGCCAAACCACCTGGCAATGAACCTATCAATGAGTTCGCAAAACGAATGAGCCGCTTGGAAATACCACCTTTTTCCATGATGCTACCAGCAATCATAAAGAAAGGTACAGCCATCAGCGGAAAAGAGTCCACAGCCGTAAACATACGCTGGGCCAGTACCTGCATGGCCATGACATCTGTTGTTAGTATAGCTATAACTATCGCCATACCTAAGGCAAAAGCAATGGGAACATTAATAAGTACCAGCACTGCAAACCCACCAAACAATAATGCTGAAACCAATTACACCACCCCTTCCTTATTGTCGTCCTTGGGAGGGTTGACTATCATTTCATAAGCTCTACGGCCAAAACGAATTGTCATTAATAAACCGCCAAATGCTACTGATCCATAGGGAATGTACATTGGTATTCTCATGGATGGTGACTGCTGGCCGGTCTTTATTAAAAAACCGATAATAATAATACCCAAGTAAACCATCAGTATGGCAAAAATTAGTGATAAAATTACTGCAACAAGGCGCACCTTATGAGATGACTTCTTAGGCAATCTGTCTACCATTGCAGTAATACCAATATGGGCCCCGTCTGCTGCAGCAATTGAAGCTCCAATAAATACCGCCCAAGCCATTAAATAACGAGCCAGTTCCTCCGACCAAGGTAGTGAAGATTGGAGTACAAACCGAGCAATTATCTGCCAGAAAATAACGATAGTCATTATGATATAGAGGACCGCAACAGAGATATCCTCAAAATTCTTAAGACCCCGCCAAAAAAGAGCAGGCTTTTTTTCTTCCACTTATTTCCCTCCTAGCAAATAAGGTTGAATACGGCTATGTCATAAAGACAAAGCCGTATTCTCTCAAAAGAATATTATCACTAATTTTAGTAGTTAGTACCGACTTCATTAATAGAGTCAATTAAGTCCTGACCAATTCTATCAGCCCACTTATCATATACTGGAGCCATAGCTTCCTGCCATGGACCTTTGTCAGGGGTTGTTACCTGCATGCCTTCGTCTTTCAACTTCTGAAGCAGCTCTGCATCTGCATCAATCAACAACTGACGCTCAAAATCACGCGCTTCGTCCGCTGCCTTCTGGAACATTTCTTGATCTTCTGCGGACAGGCCGTCCCAAGTTTCTTGACTGATTAACATCGGTGCAGCTGCATAAACGTGACCAGTTAAAGCCAAGTTGTCCTGAACTTCATAAAACTTGGAAACTTCAATAATCGCCAGTGGGTTTTCCTGAGCATCTACAGTACCCTGCTGTAAGGCTGTGAACAATTCACCAAATGCCATAGGAGTGGGGTCCGCTCCAATTTGTGAAAAGGAATCCATATGAATCGGATTTTCCATTGTACGGATCTTGATACCTTCCATATCAGCAGGAACCTCAATAGGTCTTACGGAGTTGGTAATGTTACGATAACCATTTTCCCAAATTGCTAGACCCTTGATACCAGTTCCTTCTAATTCTTTTAGTAGACCTTGGCCAATTTCACCATCTAGTACATCATACGCATGGTCACGGTTTTTGAACATGAAAGGCAGGTCAGTTACTAAGAACGCATCGGAGAAACCAGATACCGGTGCAGAGGATACAACAGTAATGTCAACTGTACCCATTTGCAGTCCTTCAACTAATTCACGCTCACTACCTAGCTGAGAAGCTGGATAAATTTCAATTTCAATTTTACCATCACTGCGTTCGTTAATTAATTCAGCAAACTTTTCTAGACCTACGTTGTAAGCATGGTCTGCGTTAGGTGTACTACCAGCTTTTAACTTAACTACTTCCTGGTTGCCGCCTTCATTACCGGCATTACTATTGGAACCATTATCTGAATCGCCGCCACAGCCGGCTAATGCACCTAACATTAAAGCAAACATCGCAAAAATAACAACTAATTTTGAAAACTTTTTCATTAATTTACCCTCCTTGAATTAAAAACAAATGTAGCTTGATTTACTTTTCTCTAACCAACTTATCGTTAACCACTTTGGTTCGGGGTAATTAGCCAGCAGCTTAATACTGCCTGTTAGCGGTTAATCACTCCCGTTTCTTTCTACTGTATCGATTTTTGATCTCCTCCAAAACCTCATGCAGTAGAAATTACAGCTTACCTCCCTTTGGACAACCACCTCCTTTAAAAGACGTATCAGAGCAAACTGATTTCACCAAATATAGTTTCTAGCCTTGCTGTCCTAAATAGTAGTTATTATTAAAACCCTTTAGAATTGCATAATGAAATGTCTTTTCGACAATAAAGCCGTTTGAGTGCTTAGCTATTAACCCTACATAGTTATTCTTTCAAAAGAGGCAGCGTATTTGCCGCTTGAGGCATCACTGTATAAGTTGGGTTGTCAATATTGCAATGCTTCAAGGCTAGCTCCAATGCCTCCTCTATAGTACTTACGGGAGTCATACCAGTTTTCCTAACAAACTCTGCATTCTCTGACTTAGTTAATAAAATATATTTTGCTGACAAGTTACACTCTAATTCTCGGAATGCGCACCAACCCGGAATGGTAAAGTTTGCTCTTAATCCTTTTTCCATTTCCAATAGTGACTCAAAATTAAACCACCCGGTAAATTCTTTAGGTTCCATGATATCCGGGCATTCACTTAAGATAATTACCACACCGCCCTCTTTCACCGCATAGCTGGCATTATCCATGGTTTTACCAGTTTGATAGAGGTTAATATCCTTGGGATATCCACCACAGGTTGCAATAACAATGTCCGACTTATTATTGATGTTAACGCCATAGATTTCATCAACAAGCTCAGTAGCTTCCTGCCATGCAGCAACCCAGTTTCCTGTAAAAACACCGGCATAGTCCCCATCCGTATTAGGAACCATATTGATAAGAAAGTCCGGTTGCACAAAAGCTGCTATCTCCATCATATCTTCATGGGCGGCATTCCCTTTGGTTACCTTTGAGTTAGACATAGGATTGGAACCTGTACCAACTTCCTTATTCAAAGCATGTAGATGGTTTTGTTGGATGGTTTCCAACGCGGCAATACCAGGTAAAATACTTTTACGCCCGCCACCATAGCCAACCATATAGTGATAAACTACTCCACCGGTCATAACAACTTTATCCGCTTCTGCCACAGTTCTACTGACTGAGACTTCAGTACCGCGGCTGGTCTTACCTAGATACACCATATTATCTTTGTCTCGGGAATCATGATTAACGATCTTAACTCGTTTATAGACCTCTTCACCACAAAGCTCCTTGAACTCCGCTTCTGTATTCTTACGGTGTCCACCGATAGCAATAATAATAGTTACATCCTTATCTGCAACTCCCCCGGCATTTAACTCTTCCAGCATGACCGGCAGTACCAGATGCATTTTCTGCCACCCTCTGGTTATATCACTGACCAATACAACCACCTTATCGCCTTCTTTAACTACCTCTCGCAAAGGCGGTGAAGCTATAGGATGATTTAATGCTTGTCGCGCAGCCGCTTGAACATTTTCAACAGCTGGATAAGAAACTCCTTTAATAACCTCTTGAACCTGCTTTTCAGGAAGAGTAAACTGAACGGTACCTTTACCGTATTTTAATTCAAAACTAACGTTACCCATTAGGGTAAACCCCCTTTTGCAAACGCATATTTCCCTGACTTAGCTACTGCTAAAGTGTCGGTCCAATCCTATTAATTGCAAAGTCCCTTTGGCCAAAAAGCTCAGCCTTGGTCTGCTTACCATTAATTACTTGTTGATATTCCTCGTAAATCTTATTACCGATACTTTCTTTAGTAGCAGTGCCCTGTAAAATTTCCCCAGCATTAATATCAATATTATCCGCCATGGTAAGAGCTGTATTGAAATTACCAGTGACTTTTATTACGGGCGCTATGGGACAGCCTGTAGGCGTTCCTTGTCCAGTAGTAAAAACAACCAAATGAGCTCCACCGGCAACCATACCTGTTACTGATTCAACATCATGACCAGGCGTATCCATTACTACCAATCCTTTTTGAGTAGGAGCGCAAGCATAGTCTACCACTTCATTAATTATAGTGTTGCCGGCCTTGTAAATACAACCTAAAGATTTTTCCTCTATTGTTGTAAGTCCCCCAGCAATATTACCCGGAGTCGGTTGACCTCCTCTAATATCTTCACCTAAAGCCATGGCTCCTTGTTCTGCCTGCTGGGTAATATCGTATATCCCTTGTCCAATAGCCTTAGTTTTACTTCTTTCCGCTAACAGGTGTTCAGCACCTACCAGTTCCATTGTTTCCGATAAAATAACGGTGCCTCCAGCCTCTATAACTAAATCCGAGGCGTGACCACAAGCTGGATTGGCGGCCAGACCAGATGTAGTATCAGAACCCCCGCATTCAGTAGCTAAAACAATCTCTGACCATGCTATTTCTTCTCTCTCTTGAACGGCAGCAGTGGCAGCCATTTGTGCAGCAAGCTCCGCACCGCGAGCAACCGCCTTTAACGTTCCACCACACTGTTGAATGGTAATACTGTCAACAGTCTTCTTTGTTTTAGCGATTACCTCAGCTATAATGTCTGGCTGTACCGTCTCACAACCCAAACCAACTACTAGTGCACAAGCCACGTTAGGATTGGCACCAAACCCGCCAAGAACCCTGGCAGTCTGATTTTTATCAATCCCCAGTTGCGCACATCCGTGGGGATGAGTTAACGGAATCGCACCAGGTACCTGGGCTGCAATCATTTCTACGGTTCTATTGGCGCATACTACTGAAGAAATAATAAGAATATGATTTCTAATTCCTGCCTTACCATCAGGCCGCCTATAACCTTTCAACTGCATATTTAAAACCCCCATGAGATTTATTCATTATGAATGTCTCCACGACCCCGTTTGCTATCCGTATTATGGACATGCACATGTTGTCCCTGTTTTACATCTTTATTTGTCATACCAATGACTTGGCCATACTTTAATACTTCGCTATTAGCGGCGATATCCTTAAGAGCCACCTTGTGGCCAAAAGGTATCTTATCAAGTAATTCAAAACTTATTGTCTTATCTGCAACCTTAACCTCAATAATATCACCCTGAACTAAACCCACGACTGCAGTAGCTACATTATCTTTCTTGTTCATCACCATCAGTCTCGCCGACATATACTGCCACCCCCTAACTTATCTACTAAGCACGGCGTTAATCTTCATATGAACGGGCCAGAAGTTCAACTGGATGAACGACCATGTCATTTAACCCGGCACGCCGCATCCCGTAACTTAATTGTATCCTGCAGGCCGGACAGCTGGTTGCCAAAATATCAGCTGTGGTGTCTTTTACATTTTCTATCTTTTTATCTAAAATCTTCATAGATACATCGTAGTGATTGATATTGTAGGTTCCAGCGCCGCCACAACAGCGGTCGGCATCACTGCATTCTCTAAATTCCAAACCGTCTACAGCCTGGAGTATTTCTCTGGGCTGCTCGGAAACCATTTGATGCCGCACCAAATGGCAGGGGTCATGATAAGTGACAGTTTGCGAAACCTTATTTTGTCCCGGTTTCATTTTAACGACATCTATTAAGAATGCATTAATATCCATGATTTTTGCCGCGAATTCTTTACCCTTCTGCTCCATGGCATCACCTGACAGCATTTCCCCATACTCCTTGAGAACAGACCCACAGGTGGCACAATCAGTGATAATATAATCAACTTCTGCATCTTGAAACGCCTCAATATTTTTCTTCGCCAGTTTGGCTGCAGTTTCCCAATCACCGTATACATGGTGGGGCGCACCACAGCAGTTTACATCAGTGGGAATAACAACATCCCAATCATTTTTTTGCAATACCTTAATGGCTGCCTCCACTACTTCAGGGAACATAAAGTTATCCATACAGCTCAAAAAGAAACCGACTTTTTTTGGCGCACCAGTATCAAGCGTCATTTCCTTCATCTTATCGACAAAAGTGCGCTGAGGAATAGTTGGGAGTATCTCTTCTTTCTTCTTCAACTGTTCCGGAAGCAATTTGTTTAAACGGGTTCCTCTAGCCAGTCCCAAGGATTTCAGGGCCATGTTAAAATTACCTTTTTTACTCAGTATTTGTTCCAGCATTATTCTGTGAAGGAAAGGCAAACCCTTAACATCTACAAATTTATGCCTAGCACTTATCACTATCTGATCTGTATTTACCTTTGCCGGACAATTATCGACACATAATCTACAACCTACACATAAGTCAATATAGTCACGCATCTTGTCCGTTAAATCCAACTTACCCTCCAACGCTTCACGAATTAACCGCAGCCGGCCTCTGGCCACAGCCATTTCCCGTTCCATTACCTCAAAAACTGGACATACTGCTTGGCAAGCACCACATCTGATACAGTGCTTTATTTCATCATGATATGATTCAAGCTTTTTCATTTATTTGCTCCGTCTCCTGGAGAAAAATTTTCCCAGGATTGAGAATATTATTGGGGTCAACAGCTTTTTTTAGCTGCCGCATCAAATTAAGGCCATCCTGCCCTACTTCCAGTTCCATGTACTTTTGCTTTGCCAAGCCGATACCATGTTCACCACTTAATGTTCCACCTAAACGTAGCGTCTCTTTGAATATTTCATCGATTGCTTTCTCTACCCGTTCCATTTCTTCCAAGTTATTTTCATCAGTGCAGATAATCGGGTGTAGATTACCATCACCGGTGTGACCCAATACCGGTATTGAGAGAGAATACTTCTTCGCTACATCCTTAATAAACTTAACCATTTCCGGCAGTTTACTACGAGGCACTGTGGCATCTTCAGTAATTGGAGTTACTGCACTTAAGGCCATACAACCGAAAGCCGCCTTCCTACCTTCCCATAATTTCGCGGCTTCCTCCTCAGTACGGGCCACTACAACGTCAGTAGCGCCTTCCGCCCGGGCAACCTTCTCAATTTTCTTCATTTGGCGTTCAACCTCATGTTCACTACCATCAACCTCAATGAGAATAGCAGCCGCAGCGTCCGTCGGCAGCCCTACCGGCTTAGACTTCTCTATCAAGCCCATGGTCTCTTGATCCATCATTTCTAGGGTAACCGGTATGATCTTATTTTTCACAATACTTGATATAGTTCTTGCTCCATCCATCAGGTCACCAAACACAGCCAGCATTGTTTTCTTCGCCTCTGGTAAAGGCAGCAGCCGGAATGTTATTGCAATAATAACACCTAAAGTCCCCTCAGAACCGGTAAAAAACTTAGTTAAGTCATACCCGGTAACATTTTTGATTGTTTTTCCGCCAATATCCAGTATGGTACCGTCAGCCAGTACCACTTTCATACCAAGAACAAAATCCCTGGTCACTCCATACTTGAAGCCTCTGGGGCCTCCAGCATTTTGGGCAACATTGCCCCCCATGGTAGACATTTTAGCACTTTGCGGATCAGGAGGATAAAATAACCCCTTAGCTTCAACCGCTTGTTGAAACTTTTCCGTATTTACCCCAGCCTCAACTGTGGCTACCAAGTTATCGCCATCAATTTCTATAATCTTATTTAGTCGATGCATGGCCAAGACAATACCGCCTTTAATGGGCACACTAGCACCACAAAGATTAGTACCTCCACCTCTGGCAACCACCGGCATACGATGTTTATTAGCTACTTTTAATACCAGGGAAATTTCCTCAGCACTACTCGGCACAACCACCACTTCCGGCAGATGGGAATAGCTGGTCGCATCATAGGAATAGCAGATTAAGTCTTCCTTATCAGTTAATACATTTTCTTTCCCGATAACTTGATACAACTCATTGATAATATTATCTTGCACTAATTTTGTCCCTCCTAAGGCTGAACTCCAGGCCAAAACTATTAAGTTCCATTATGCTACATTCCTTAACAGCTAATAAATTAAACGCATTTATTGCTCATCATACAGCCTATCTCTTAAACACAGCACCGGACATTGCCGACATAACTTGTTTTGCATAACGATCCAGATAACTGCCTTTAGGTACATTAGGTTCAGGTTTCTTCCAATTAGCTTTTCTCCGTTGTAATTCCTCTTCACTTACTTCCAAGGTAATTTCACCGGCCGGAATATCTATACTTATTATATCGCCATCTTCTATTAATGCTATGGGGCCTCCATCAGCAGCCTCAGGCGACACATGCCCAATAGCCGCACCTGAAGTACCACCGGAAAATCTGCCGTCAGTTACTAATGCAACTTCTTCATCCAACCCCATACCAACTATCGCAGCGGTAGGTGTCAACATTTCTCGCATTCCGGGGCCGCCGGTAGGTCCTTCATATCTAACCACTACCACATCACCCGGTTTGATTTTTCCACCATAAATCGCTTCCACCGCCGGTTCTTCCTGGTCAAAGATGCGAGCCGGCCCTCTGTGCTTTAGCATCTCTTTTTTAACCGCCGCAACCTTGCATACAGAGCCTTCAGGAGCAAGACTGCCATATAGCAGCTGCAGTCCACCTGTCTCAGAATACGGATTATCCATTGGTCTAATTATATCTTCATTAATTACTACCGCCCCTGCTACATTCTCTTTTACTTTGGCGGCGGTTACAGTCAAGCATTCCTCATGCAGCAAACCATTATCACACAATTGTTTCATCACGGCAGTTATACCCCCGGCCTGGTGTACATCTGCAGGAGGGTAACCGCCCGCTGCAGGCTTCATTTTAACCAAGTGGGGAACTTTCTTAGCCATGTCTGCAAAAGTATTAATGTCAAACTCAATATCCGCCTCGTGAGCCAATGCTGTGAGGTGAAGTACGGTATTGGTAGAACCACCAATAGCCAGATCTACGGTTATGGCGTTCTCAATAGCATCTTTTGTAATAATATCCTTTGGCTTAATATCTTTCTTATATAGTTCCATTATTTTTATACCAGTTTGCTTGGCCAATGCCTTCCTCCGCCCAGTCGCTGCAGGAGTTGTACTGCCAGGCAGCACCATTCCCAATGCCTCGGCAAGAAAATTCATTGAATTTGCTGTCCCTAACATATTGCAGGCACCACACCCAGGCAGGGCCTCTCTTTCCATTTCACCCAATTCTTCAAGTGTCATATCGCCCTTGGCCACATCCCCTTGGGCGGCCATCAAGTCATTATAGCAACAGACTTCTCCGTTTACATACCCATTAGCCATCGGCCCGCCGCTGACCATAATAGTCGGTATATTTAGCCTCACCGCTGCCATCAGCATACCAGGAGTAATCTTATCGCAATTTGTAATTAACACCATAGCGTCATAAGAATGGGCATTCATCATAACTTCTATCGAATCCGCTATCAGTTCCCTGCTAGCCAGCGGATAATGCATGCCGTAGTTGCCTTGAGCAATACCATCACAAACTGCAATGGTGGAAAACTCAATAGGGGTCCCCCCCGACGCCAGCACTCCCTCTCTTACTGCTTTAGCAATGTCGTCCAAATGAATGTGACCAGGCATAGTCTCATTCTGCGTATTAACTATGCCAACCAGCGGCTTGTCCAAATCCTCCGGCAGCATCCCCATTGAATAATATAAAGCTCTATGGGTAGCTCTTTCCAACCCCTTTGTTGTCGCATGACTTTTCATTAATACTTGCCCCCCTTTTTATTGTTAAAAACACTAAAATCCTAAGACCACCTGCCAATATACCATGAAAGCTTCCTAAAAACATTACGCTCTCACTAAAATTCAGAAAAACTGATTAATTAGGTATTCTCAGTTAATGCTGAAACGCCTTGAAGTATTCTTGACAAGTATCTTAGGATTTTTGTCTATCTCCCCCGTAAACCTGACTGGGAGGAATATTATACTGTTTCTTAAAGACACTACTGAAATAATTAGAGTCATGATAGCCGACCTTTTCAGCAACCTGAGCGACATTGAATTTTCCAGAAAGCAATAATTTGTATGCTTTTTCCATACGCACCTCAACTAAATAGCTGGCAAAACCCCTACCTGTATGCTTTTTAAAAGCCCGGCTAAAGTAACTAGGGCTGAGATATAACTTACCGGCAACTTTTTCCAGATTCAACTCCGAATGGCAATTTTGATTAATATATTCAACTGCATACTTTATAGACTGCTTCGTTGGGGATTCCCCTGACCCGACAATTTTGTCGTTTAACTCCGTTAAGAATTGTTTTAAGCCTTCTTCCAATTGGTCTATTGCTTCTACTCCTTCTATGCTCCTGGTGATTTTTTTACGAAAGGTTTCCGACTGTTCATCATTAATTAAATCGTGAGAAACCTCACCTAAAAGCAAGGTAACCAGGTCAGCAGCAAAGTTAACCACCTGCTCTGGTGGACAATAAAGGTTCTCCATCCCCACCAACGTTTTTTTCAACACCTGGAAAGCTTCATTAACTTCGCGTCCCAACATAAAATTCAGAATTTCCTTTTGCAGCAGAAGCAACTTAGGGAAACTATAGCCTTTTTCTCCCATATCCCTGCTAGAGACGAAACCCTTTTGTAGCCAAAACCTGGCAGCGTTGCTAATCTTATTTGCCTCAATAAAGGCATGGGTAGCATTATCGTAATGTGATGTGGTTGCCACCCCACCACTGACTAATATTTCCCGCTCCAATTCCCATTTTATCACTAATTTATCCATTTTTTTGATATTAGCTTTATTACAAAGAATTACAAATTTATAATCAGGTAACACCGTATATAAACCAAAGCCAATTTCCCTATCCAATTCTTGGGCCAACTCTTCAGCTATGCTTTCCTTAAATTTTTTATTCCACAGCAACCCGATAACCACTTCGGAAAAGTCCAAATTATCCAAAGAGAGCACTTGGGCGGCACTGTCCAACATCTGACTGTCTCTATTGAAAACCAAATCGTAAACTACCTGCTCTCTTAATGCCGGCTTCAGCTCCTCCATTTGCTCATCTACCTGGACAGCCTTTTTCTTTTCTATTTCAGCTTCAAGAACAGCACCTAACCCCTTTTGCAGCACAGCGGACAACTGCTCAGGGCTGATTGGCTTTAAGAGATAATCTTCCACTCCGATTCTAATCCCTTTTCTGGCGTAGTCAAACTGTTCATGTGCCGTTAGGAGGTAAATCTTCATATGGGGATAGTCTTTTTTAATTTGCTCGGCTGCAGCCAATCCGTCTTTAACGGGCATGCCGACATCTATAATCAGAAAGTCCGGCTTGTATCTATGGGCTAAATCTATGGCTTCTTCACCATTTTTACCCTCCGCGCAAATATATAAGGGCAGTTTAAATTCATTTATCACATAACGCAGATACTTTAACACAGCGGGTTCATCATCTACTATTACTACTTTGTACATTTGCATCCCACCCTTATTGCACTGATTTAGACTCACTCCAAGGCAATTTGATGACTGCTTTGGTTCCCTTTCCCGGCAATGGTACTAATTCCAATTCAAAACTCGGACCGTAATAATATTCCAAACGTTTATAGATGTTTTTTAAGCCTATTCCTTTCACTGCAGGCAAACTAAAGTCGTTGGCCAATGTCTTAATAGATTCCGCCACCGATACATCCACACCGCACCCATTATCAATCACTTCCAGCACCACCTGACCTTTTTGAATATCGCCTCTAATAAGCAGCTTTCCTTGCCTGAAGATATCCTTAAATCCATGAACAATGGCATTCTCGACCAAAATCATCAAAGTCATAAATGGTACTTTTACCTGCTTCACGTCATTGGAAATTTCAATTTCTATAGTAAATTTTTCAGGAAACCTCGTTTGCTGAATTAACAGATAGTCATTAATATGAGTTAGTTCTTCGTCAACAGTTATCAGTGTCTCTGCCTTACCCAGACTGCGTCTGAGCATATTAGATAAAGCAAAGGTAAGACCCGAAGCTGTATCTGCCCCTTCCATAAGAGATGCCTGAGCGATAGTATTTAATGTGTTAAATAAAAAATGAGGATTAACCTGAGATTCTAAGAATTTTAATCTTGCTTCATTAAGAGAGTTCTCCAATTCTGCCTGCCTTTGTTTTTCCCGTGCAAGACTCAGTTTATATTCGTTAAGCTGTTTCCCCCGGAATGACTGAATTAGCATTTGCACTAGGGTTGTACTAAAAAGAGATAGGGTCTCTGATACAGATTTTAAATGATTTCGGTTCAAGATGTCTACCTGGTCATAAGTTCTTGCCGCAAAAATTTGGTCCTGCTCTGGAATACTTTGGGTTGCAAGATCTGCTCCCTGTTCCTCAGGCACTGCCATTTTACCATAACCACAGGCCAAGTGCCCCAACACCCTATCATTATCAATAATAGGGGAGTAGATGGAATAAAGGCCAAATTTGCAATGAAAAATTTTTTGATTTTTTACATTTCCTCTATGAGAGCCAATGCATAAGGGACAGTCCCCCACTTGATGTTTACAGCACAAACGACAAAATTCAGGGAATGTACTGGATTCTTTTAAGATATTTCCGGAAACATCAATAAGGACTACTGGTAAATTAACACTGTTGGAAAAATTTACTACAATAGCATCTAAATTAACTAAATCTGCTATACTACGAAGATCTATATCTTCCATATTAGCCATTTCAGGCAGAGATTTGGGCGGTACTGCATTAATAACACTGAAAAAAACCGCAGTTGTGTCTGTCCTGTTGGTAATGGTGTGATCAGCAGCATTAGGAATGTGCCCCAGCTCACCCTCTTTCAAAACAAATTCCCTACCATCACAAATATGGGTGGTTTCACCCTGCAAGCCCAACATAACTTCCTCATATCCTACATGCTGATGCGACGGCTGGGTTTGCCCCGGATAATACATTGCTACTGAAACAGTGCTATGGCAGCTTTGCGCGTCAGTTCCCGGTTCCAACCAAAAAGTTCTTCCCCAGGGGAAGGCATGCTCATTAGTAATCTTTGCATTGAGTATTTCGTCAGCCTTATTGCGTAATTCCATAATATCACCAAAACCTTTTAGTTTGATTATGCATATATCTTTCGCTTTTTGTTCATGATTCCCTTCAGCCAGTTTTTTCCCAGACTTATGAAATAACAATAACAAATAAGGGGTTGAAACTCAATATGAGAGCTCAACCCCTTATGCGTCTTTCCTATTATGATTGCTTGTTTCACTTTATAGAAACAAAATTTCCCTGATTATCAAACTTTATTTCATTTGGACCATCTATTATAGATATATCATGGTTTTGTTCCACCTCTTTAGCATACGCAGTGGAAATTTCCATAATTCCCAAATGCAGCGTAGATCTTATATGTACCACTTTTGCCTGCTCTGAAGCGATGAAACCAATTGTTTTTAAAGCAGCCCGGAGCACCTCTTTGTCCGAAGGAAAGGATATAGGCAGCCTGGCCTTTTCAGGACACAAGCCAGTGATAGCATTGGTGTACATTGCGTTTCTATCTAATTTATCTATTATTCTGCCGTTACAGAAATCAGCCGCACCGATACCCAGCGCATTGCCCTCTGTCTCCGGCGTTAAGTCGCTGACAACAATACGCTTAATTCTTGGCAGCTCAGGGTCAGGGCAGTAGATGCTCATCAACCGCCCTACCACATTAGTATCCATGCCGGTCCCACTAATGTTTTTCCCTATTTGATCAATGATAAGGATATCAATATCATCAAATGGCAGAGCAGCAAATAATTCCTTGGATTTGCACAATAAATCTCTTTCACCATGGTCAAACTGTTCCGGCAGCAATCCTCTCAAAATTGCAGTTTCATCATGACCATTTTCTACAATACCTAACCCGCATAAAATGTTGGCTTCTTTCAGTACTTTTTGCCCCACGGTATAAATTACTCTGTCCAAACCATATTCAACCGCTGCCTGGTGATAATACTGAGCCCCTTTATGCTTACCCAATCCAATGGTCATAATTTTATGCAATCCGCTTTCAAGGTCTCCGTTAAAATCGGTATGGGGCTTTATCCTGTTCATTACTAAAATGTGATCAGCTTCTGCAGCATATTTATCCAGGTAGACCGTGATACCATCTTCTGTTTCACCGATTCCCACAACATCCATGGTTGCTTTGACCGGCGCCCCTACAGAATCCCCTGTTATCCCGTAATGAGCCAAAACATCTTTTTGGCCCTCAGTAGTTGCACCTCCATGACTCCCCATTGCTGGAACAACAAAAGGCCTAGTGCCCAATTCACGCAAGTAAGCGACAACCGCTTTCGTAATGATATCTATATTGTTAATTCCTCTACTACCTACAGTAACAGCCACACTTTCTCCCGGTTTGACCTTTTGATCAATTTGGATACTTGATAGCTGCTTTTTAACCTCGTTCGGTATATCTTCCACAACCAGTTCAGATAGTTTTTGCCTAACTTTTAACATTTTGGGAAAGCCCACTTTTATGCCACCCCTCTCTAAGGTTTAATTAAATATAGGGGGCTTAAGCCCCCTATATACCTCTAGCCGAGAAATTGACTACCTAATATCAAAGCAATAATGGCAATTGCGCTCATCCATAGATAGATGGTTCCCACCCCACCAAAGCGCAGCTGGTTGCCTTCTTTTTTCAACTTGTTTTCTAATATTAATGCAATAACAGCTGCAACAGGAACTGACAAACTCAGTACAAAACTACCAACCATGATCAATTGTGTAGGATTGCCCACTACATAATAGAGCAGCAGCATAGCTATAGGTGCAAGTACAGTAAACACACGGCGGACAGCCATACGTTTCATTTGATCCTCAGCCTTAATAACTTTTGCCTTAATGAGGCAGTCACCAACTATCCGAGCAATACCCGCAGTATTAACCATGTAAGTGGTGAATAGGATACTAATAGCAGCCACCATAAATAATGGTCGAGTCCATCCACCTACCGTTTCCGTAAAAATCATACTGATAGTTTCAATAGCGTCAAATCCACCTGGTACTTTCCCTACAGCATACAGAACGCCAGCACCAAGAATATAAAATGCTACAGTTACGATGGATACTAAGATTGCACCCGCCACCAAGTCAGACCGCATTACCTTGGTCCAACCTTCTGCACGGCCTAGAAAGCCTTGACTATCACTAGGACCGCTCCAGGCAGCATAACCTTTACCTCGCACCCAGTAGGTATAGGTTAGGACCTCGTTTGCCGAGATACCCGTTACCCCGAAAACAGCCAATGCTACAAACCAGCCCTCCGCCGGGAATGAAAAGGTAAGCCCTGAGGCAATGTCACTGGCTGTGTAAGCATAAGGTGTTGCTTGAATTAAGAAAAATGCAATGACAACTGTAATAAGAGAGAAGATACCGACAAGTATTACTGTAATATTTTCAATGTCAGCATAAAGTCCCCTTATTAACAGCAAAATACCGATAACAATCAAAATAAGGCCCCAAATATTAGCATTACCAAATCCGAAGAAAGCTTGGACTGCAATCCCCATTGATGCTACAATTCCTGCCATAACAACTAACAGGGAAAGCATCAATAAGCCAGCCCACCAGACAGCCCACGAGACCCCAAAAATACGTCCCGGAACCTCGTCCAGAGTATCCATTAAAGTTTGCCCGGAGGAAATAGTGTAACGGGCAAACACTTCCTGAATGGACGCCTTGACAACAATTCCTAAAATCAGCATCCAAAGCATAACATAGCCAACCTTAGCACCCATGATGGTGGTGGCAATAAGCTCACCGGACCCTACGGTAGCACCCATAATAACAAAGGAGGGGCCAAAGTGCTTCATTATACCCTTCCAAGATTTAGGTGGTTCCTTGGCATCCTCTACAGTACGCTCGCGGCTTTCATAGTCATCTCTTATAATTTCTGGTACTTGATCCTGGTTCACTTCAGAAGTAATTTCCGTCATTAAAAATACCTCCCATACTATAATTTTATCAATGTTGTCCTTCCAGCAAAGAACGAAAAGAACTAGATGCTCATTTCGCCTGTACAAAACCCTTTACATCGAATGCGCTAATCACCTCCCATAATATTTTTACTAATCCCTCCTTCCTATGGTTCCAGAATTTTTTATTATTTATAATTTTATGAATTTTATTTATATTTTCCTATAGAGGCAATTATTCCCTCTGTAATCTTTTGACCCTAACCTATAACTTCTTGCCTAATGCCATATGCCCCTAGACTCCAATTGAAAATAATAAACCTGCCAATTCAACTCATAATCGGCAGGCTATATATGCTAATTTTATGGTCTTATAATGGCCCCTTCTGCGGCAGAAGATGCCATTTTTGAATATATGCCCAGGTATCCCCTGGTAAACTTGGGTTTAGGCCGCTGCCAATCAGCCAGTCTCTGCTGTATTTCCTCATCAGATACATGCAGGTGGAGACTGCCTTCAATCACATCAATACTTATCTTATCTCCGTTTTTGACAATAGCTATCGGTCCGCCCTCGGCTGCCTCTGGAGATACGTGACCTACAAAACAACCATTATTAGTTCCGGAAAAGCGACCATCGGTAACCAAAGCAGTTTTTTCCCCCAGACCTAAACCATAAAGATACTTCATTGCCTTGTACATTTCCCGCATACCGGGGCCGCCTTTAGGCCCTTCATAGCGAATAACTACAATATCTCCGGCTTTAATTTTATTACCCAGTATAGCTTCTTCTGCCTCCTCTTCTGAATTAAACACCTTCGCAGTTCCCGTAAAATTATGGAGACTCGCGTCAATAGCACCGGGTTTGCTAATACCACTATCCGGAGCCAAATTACCCCGTAATACGGAAACACCACCGGTAAAACCGAAAGGTTTATCTAAAGAACTGATTATCTCCGTATTATGAGGAAACTTATACTGGTAATTTATGATATTTTCTGCCAAAGAGCTACCGCTACATGTCAGTGCATCCCCATTAAGCAGAGGTTGCATTTCCTCTAATACTTTGGGAATACCGCCTGCCATCCAAAAGTCCTCCATATCCCATTTGGCCGCAGGATTGACCTTGGCTACCTGGGGCGTTTTTCTGCTTAACTTATCAAACATATCTAGAACATCCACCTCTAACTCCGCCTCGTAGGCAATAGCCGTTAGGTGCAGCACTGCATTTGTGGAACCGCTGATACCTAAGCAAACCCTAATGGCATTTTCCATGGATTTTTCCGTAATAATATCCCTAGCTGTAATACCCTCTTTTATCATTTGGCAAACAGCTATACCTGTATCTTGAGCAATACGCAAACGATCCGGATGGGGTGCGGGAGCTAACGCGCCACCTGGCAAAGTCATACCCATGGCCTCTGATAAACAGCACATGGTATTAGCTGTTCCCAGAAAGGCACAAGACCCGCATGAAGGACAACAACTTTCCTCCAGCAGAGCATATTCTTGTTCATTTATTGTTCCGGCTTTCAGCATACCTAAACCTTCGGAGACAGAAGTGAGATCTGACTTTCTGCCGCCAAACTCAGCACCGCCAAGCATCGGCCCCCCGGGCACTAAGATTGCCGGAATATCCAGCCGAGCTGCAGCCATCAGCATAGCGGGAACAATCTTGTCACAAGAACCCAATAACACTATGGCATCCAGTTGATGAGCCTCAACCATAGTTTCTATGTCGTTGGCGATTAACTCCCGAGAAGGAAGAATATAATGCATACCTTTGTGCCCCTGAGCAGTACCATCACATGCAGCAATAACGCCAAACTCGGCAGCCGTACAGCCGCCGCGGTATATTCCCCTTTTCACATATTCGCTTATTTCCTTCAAATTAAAGTGTCCAGGCACAAGTGTGTTCCATGAATTTACAATGCCCACAATTGGACGACTGAGATCATCATCAGAATAACCCATGGATTTAAAAACCGATCTGTTGAACGAATAGTCCGGGCGGTTAAGGATTTTTTCACTGCGCATATCATCACCCCATCTGATATTTAGTTAAGCATATCCAGAAGCTTAGCGCCACTTATCCCCTTTCCATAATTGAAGCGAGGGTATTAGTGGCGTTTAGCTATCGAGTAAACAGTCTATTGCTTTCTACTTAACTCATAGGCTACATCCACTATCATATCTTCCTGTCCGCCTACAGTTTTACGCCTGCCCAGTTCAATTAAGATATCCCTGGTATCTATACCAAACTTTTCGGAAGCACGAAGAGCATGCAGCAGAAAGCTACCATAAACCCCTGCGTATCCGATACTGAGAGAGTTCTTATCAATTACCTGAGGCCGTTTCATTTTAGGGACAACAATATCATCAGCTACATCCATGATTTTATAAAGATCCACACCGGTCTCATACCCTAATTTATCCAGCACTGCTACCAACACTTCTGTCTGGGCATTACCAGCACCGGCTCCCATGCCTTTACAACAGCCATCCACCATATCTGCACCAGCTTCAATTGCTGCCAGTGTGTTGGCCATAGCCAAGCTTAAGTTATTATGTGCATGGTGGCCAACAGGGATGGATATAGCTTCCTTCGCCGCTTTAATCCTAGCAGCCACCCCTTCCGGCGCCAGTGCGCCTGCAGAATCAGTGACGTACAGCTTATCAGCACCATAGCTTTCGTACAATTTGGCCTGCTCCGCAATTTTTTCCGGCGTTGCCATGTGAGACATCATTAGGAAGCCTATGGCTTCCATTCCCAATTCTTTTGCCAGTTTAATATGCTGTTCACCGATATCAGCTTCCGTCACATGGGTCGCAATTCTTGCCACTTTAACATTATACTTAGCTGCTACTTCCAGTTCTTTCATGGTGCCAATACCAGGTAGCAATAAAACATCCAGCTTAGCATTTTTTAGGACACCGGATACCGCTGCCAGATACTCTTCATCTGTAGCCGCGGCAAAACCGTACTGAAATGATGCCCCAGCCAATCCATCGCCATGGCCGATTTCAATTGTATCAATCCCGGCCTGATCTAAGCCTTGGGCTATTTCCACCATGTCATCCGGTGTAAACTGATGGCTAACTGCATGCATTCCGTCTCTCAACGTTGAATCCACTATTCGAATAAACTTTTTCATTTACCCTACCCCCTGTTCCGCTTCGTTCATAAGCTTCTGGGCAATTTTCTCTCCAACAGCTTTAGCCGCCGAAGTCATTATATCTAAGTTCCCTGAATACTTGGGCAAGTAATGCCCGGCTCCTTCTACCTCGACCATAACCGTTACCTTATCCCCATCCACAATTGGCGGCACTTTCAGGCGATATCCCGGTACATATTGTTGAACAGTAGCAACCATTTCTGAAACAGCCTCATTAATAGCCTGTTCATCAGGGTTTACCACCCGAGCATAGATTGTATCTCTCATTAAGATTGGCGGTTCTGCAGGATTAAGTATTATGATCGCTTTACCCTTATCCGCGCCGCCTACCTTTTCTAAGCCGTTTGACGTTGTCTGAGTAAATTCATCGATATTCTGCCTAGTGCCCGGTCCCGCGCTCTTACTAGAAATTGTTGCAACTATTTCCGCATACTTCACATCGGCTACTTTGTTAATGGCAGCCACGATGGGAATTGTTGCCTGGCCACCACAGGTTACCATATTGATATTATTACAGTTGATATGTTCACTTGCATTAACCGCCGGAACCACATACGGGCCTATGGCCGCTGGGGTTAAATCCACAGCAATTTTCCCATCTTTCTCCAACAACGGCGCATGCATTAAGTGAGGCCTAGCTCCGGTTGCATCAAATACTATTTTTATTTCCTTATTACCTAAGATTGATTCAATGCCTTGATGGGAAGCATTATAGCCTTTTTCCCGAGCAAGAGCTAACCCTTCGGATTCCGGGATAATCCCCACCACAGTATCTAGCTCTATGCTATCCGATCCCATTAATTTGAACATTAAGTCCATGCCAATGTTCCCGGGGCCGATAATAGCCGCTTTAATTTTTTTTACCACTACCTATCACTCCTTTTGCAATTAGTTAAGAAATGAGAACCGTTATATAAACTGAATGTCTGTTCGTCATCGCCGAACAGCGTTTCCCATCTTCTAATGAGTATTCCATATAAATAGAAAAATTCCTTCCTCGGAATACTATTTTAGCTTTTATTTAGCTTTGATTTTGGCGGAGCGTCGAATGATCTTCCATTGTTTATTGCGGGATTCAATTGGAATAGCAGCAAACGGTAATATATCATAATATTCAGTCTTTTATTTCTTGATTATACCTATCAAGTATAATCACTTTTTTACGTTAGAGTTTTTTTATCCGTTGTCTCAAAAGTTAGTTCAAGATTTTTTTCTTGTGTCCATTCAAGAGCTATTTCATTTTTAAAAAGCACTGCCAATTGCCCTGATTGATCTTTGACAAGCAAACTATTGAGACTCTTTAGATTCTGGGTGTCTATTTTCTCCCCGTGAACCCAGCGGGCCAGTCTATGAGGCAGCCTCTCCAGCATCACTTCAGCGCCATATTCGTGGCGAAGTCTGAATTGGAAAACCTCAAACTGCAGTTCCCCAACAACGCCCAAGACTGTATCCTCTATGCCGTTCAGAAAGGTTTTAAAAACCTGCACAGCCCCTTCTTCCGCTAACTGCTTTAATCCTTTATAAAATCGTTTATGTTTCATAGCATCATGAATTGATACCTTGGCAAAATGCTCCGGTGAAAATTGAGGCATTTCTTCGTAACGGAGAGGTTTTCCCACATACAAGGTATCGCCGATTTGAAATATTCCCGGATCATATACCCCGACTATATCTCCTGCGCATGCTTCCTCAATGATATCACGGCTTTGCGCAAAAAATTGCTGCGGTTGAGACAATTTGATTTTCTTACCCTTGCTCGCGTTAGTAGCTGTCATGCCTCGCTGGAACTGCCCTGAGCAGATACGCATAAAGGCAATCCGGTCTCGGTGAGCAGGATCCATATTGGCCTGGATCTTAAAAACAAAGCTGGAAAAACCATGTTCAGCGGGATTAATATAGCCTTGATTGCTTTTTTGAGGCTGTGGTGGTGGCGCCAACTTTAAAAACTGGTCTAAAAAGGTTTGTACCCCAAAATTATTAATAGCACTACCAAAAAAGACCGGCGTCAACCTCCCTGCATTTATTTTCTCCTGATCAAAGGGGTCACCAGCTATGTCCAGCAAAGCTATCTCGTCTTCAAGCTGTTTTATTTGGTCGTTATCCAAGACCTCTCTAAGCCTGGTATTTTCCTGCCACGGGCCAACTGCCGGCATAATTTCCCTTTCATCGTTACCTTTAAATAATTCCACCTGATCAGTATGCCGATCATAAATGCCACGGAAATCAGATCCCATGCCAATGGGCCAATTTAAAGGGCAGGACCGCATGCCCAGTACCTGTTCAATTTCTTCCAACAAGCCCAACGGGTCTTTACCAAAACGGTCCATCTTATTAATAAAAGTAAATACAGGAATCTGTCGCAGGCGGCATGCCTCAAACAGTTTTATGGTCTGGGGTTCCACCCCTTTGGCAGCATCTATCAACATCACTGCGCTATCCGCTGCCATCAGTGTACGGTAAGTATCTTCACTAAAATCCTGGTGCCCCGGAGTATCCAAAATATTAATGAGGTGCCCTTGATAGGGAAACTGCATCACACTGGATGTAACAGAAATACCACGTTGTTTTTCAATTTCCATCCAATCAGATGTAGCAAATTTTTTAGTCTTTCTGCCTTTTACTGACCCTGCCAGGCGAATCGCTCCTCCAAAAAGGAGCAGTTTCTCGGTCAAAGTGGTTTTACCGGCATCAGGGTGGGAAATGATTGCAAAGGTCCGTCGTTTTTCGATGCTTGATTTAAGTTCAGCTTGTGCTTTATTCAAAACTATTCCTCCAGTTAAAAATTCCTACTAAATATACCATAGTATCTACGGTTTTTGCAAAATTATTAAGTGGGTTAAACCATTTATAATTGAGCGTAGGGCTTAAGGATTTTACCCTTCTTACAGGGGAACGAAGAAAACTATAAGAAGAGGGACTGATGCTGGTTCCCACTTACCTGGTAAGGGGACAGTCAATAGTATTTGCCCGTAGTTAGGTCTATTGTTATCTGATTATCGGGTGGGGAGTTAGTTTCCCAAAGGCCTTCTATGAGTCTCTTTTTTGACTGCATAACCACCTTACCCCACAAACTAACCCCTTTTAGACTTAATGCTTGCTCCCTTGCAAATTGGTTACCTGTACCATGGGCGGTAAATGCATCAGCTACCTGGGGAACCAGTGAATCTATATCTCTATCGCTCAAATTCCACCTTCTGAAATTCTTTCTCAATGATTTTTCAACAGAAGAGTAGCAATAACGGTAAGCAAATTCTTGAAAATTTCCAGGGCACCTATCTATTGTTTCTATACGTTTACTCTTTATTGTTAGAGTTTGATTACTATTTATGGTAACGAGACGATAGGGGCAAGGGTAAGTAGCCAACGACCCGGTTTCGATATCATAGAGATAGTTATTAGGGTTTCCCCAACTTTTAAAGGCAATATCTTGAGCATGGAAATGGCCGGTAAAAACAATACGGAGACCTAACCGGGTAAACAGCTTGCCAATTTTTTCGTTGTTTTTAATAATGAAATTTCCATAATATTTTTTATTCCCCCTATAATGTTCCAGCAACCCATGGTGCATCACTCCTAATACAGCCTTGTTTTCCTTCCCTGCTACGTACAACATATTTTCAATCCAAGCTAACGTTTGCCGTGAAAATCTTCCATCCTCGCGAAATCCTTTTCGCCAGCGGCAAGAGTCCATGGCTACCAGCCAGAGTCCTGGTACAGGTTCGGCAACATAACTAAGTGAATTAGGGTCGCGGGCAATTGCGCCGTTATAGCCAAAGTCAGCATAGATCTGGGCAAATTCATGGGGCGTAATATTGTCCGTTTTTTCAACTGTATCACCAAAGTAACTACTAGCTCGGGAATTTAAAACATCGTGGTTACCGTTAATTACATATATTTTTTTCCCGCTCTCAAGTAATGGAGATAATTGTTGGACGAGCTCTTTATGGCTGGATAATTCTCCGTCTTTTGTTAAATCACCACTGATAATAATGAAGTCAATATTCTCCAGATTTAAAGTCTTAACAGCGGATTGGACAATTTCCCGGCTGTAGGCGAGCATTTTTATTTCCTTATTTTCAAATAAATCTCCGAAGGCTTTCCCTTCGGTTCCTAGATTGCTATCATAGTAATGGATATCGCTTAACACGGCAAAGTTGGCCTGTGGGAAAGCCCTGCCAATAATAGTCTTATTTCTTTCTATCGAAAGTAATTCATGCATTTTCTTATCACCACTTAAATAAAGTTATCAGTTTCTTTAATTTCAAATTCTACGTTATTTTTTCCATACCTTTTGCCTTAGTATGCAAACCTAATAATTTTTGAAAATCTTATCCCAAAAAAACTACTGTCAATGCTCATGCAGCAGCATTAATAAAAGGTTTGGCAATAATAATCGCCAAACCCTTTTATTAATTGGACTTTACTATTTAACTAAAACTATAACCTTGATATCACCAGTAAAATAAGGCTTTATATAAGGCGGCACAACCTGGTTTTATACATACCTGTAAATCTCCCTTTAGCTAATTTTATCTTTCACTTCATTAACAACAAAAGTAATATCGTAAGGTCTTTCTTCAACTAGAATTTGGGCTAAGGCCACAAGCCTATCTTGGATTTCTTTCCCGTCAAAGGAGCCACTCAGTTTAATGCTAAAACCCTCATCTTTCTCAACTGGCCCTTCGTCCTTTTTTTGCTGAGCATTAGTTTTTTCTGTTTGCTTGGGACTACTCAGACCCAACCTAGAAACCCAATCATGGACTGAATACGTCTGTACCCCCCAAGCCTCAGCTATTTCTTTTCGTGAAAAACGTTTTATGTATTCTTCCAATGTTCTTACACGTGCTTTCTTTTCAAGCATCTTGAAGTCTTCATAGGGCATGATTGTATCGTACACAGAATAAGACACCACCTTTTCATTTAATTGTTTTCTCTCATGAGCGCTCATTAAGTCATATGGAGTTCTCATTTTCCCCACATAGCCCTTTTTACCGGTTTTGTTATAGATGCCAGATCCAATACGTTTCTTATCTTTTACATCTTGATCAAATATGGCTTGTATATCGTTCATATTATCCCATCGCCCATCATAGAAAGATTAATTATATATCACTACAGCGTGATATATTTAACGTGACATAAAAAAATAGTAGACAAAACGAATTTTATGTGTTAAATTGGTCATGA
>JADQBR010000094.1 GCA_016278515.1 Bacillota bacterium | reverse complement strand
ATGTACTCTGGAATGTGGCAGACCAAAACGTCAAATCATTTTCCGCATTCAGTGATAAGCGGAAACAACTTGAAAGGAGAGTTGATATGTTACTGATAAATGGAAATTTAACGAGCAAAAAGTGGGTTGGCTTGCTTGCTGTCGTAATGACACTGGTGGTTGCATTGTTAGGTGCGGTGGTTGCCGCATATGCCGCCAGCGGAGGAGAAGTATTTACTGAAAAAAAAGATGCTTCTTCTTCACATGAGCTAGTTAGTACATTGGCATTTGATGCTGAAAGACAACTTACTTTAGGGTTTGATGCTGAAAGACAACTTAACATAACTTTTGACGAAATTGGCGGATCAGTTAAGATTTCTGATAGTAAAGAAGTTTTTCTTGAAGCTGTACCTACTACTGAGTCTAATACTGAAGGTCAAGTAGGAATTAGGGCTGTTTATAATATTGACTGGGATGTATATGCTTATGAAAATGCATATGGTACCAGTCAACTTAACATGAGTCAAGGTAGTCAAATACCATACGATATTAGTTGGTCACCACAACCAGGAGTAATACGTGTTGGATTATACAATCGTAACACGGGAACGTTTTATTGGGCTGCATCATCTACTACTTCTCCCCTTAATGGGACGATAACTGTTCCTGCGACAGGTCTTTATAGCTTTGCAGTAGGGAATACCACAGGCACAGACGTACATGTAACTGGCTCATTCACATATTAATCACATTACCCCAAATATAGAATCATTTACCTATATCCAACGTCTGTATAGGTAAAAGAATAAAGAAGGAGTGTCATATAAATGAGCGAGACTACTGAATATGCAAAAGTTGTCAAGGTACTAGCTAACGTTTCCACAGCTCGAGGCTTTCAAGCCAGCCTTACTTTGCCGAACTCAAAGACTTTACCTCATGATGATGATTTCATCAATTTTTACGTTGGGGTACATGGGTTCGAGTGCGGGATCTCAACTGCCAAAAGACCAGCTTTTTATGTAGATGGGGAATATAAATGGCATTGGTTTGTCAACGGCCCAGAATCAGCTTCAGGGTCGATGGACTTTTCTGACGGTGATTCAGTAACAATTTTATTAGCTACGGACCAATCTCAAAGCAATAAGATAGTATTTAAGGTCAATGGCGTGCAAGAGTTTATATCTGATACTATGGGCTATGGTGGCACAAACAATGCCAGGTTAATTGTTGCTTGTCTTCAAGCGACAGGGGTAACGTTACCGTTAGCATCTTGGACAGTGAGCCACAGTACCGTTACAGCAGCCGCAATGAAATACAAGGACAGCTCAAACAACTGGTTAAATATTACCTCAAGCAATACACTATATACTAATGTTTATTGGCCTACCAATGTCAGTGAGCAAAACATACCTACCCCCCGTTATTATACAGCAAGCGGCTCAATAACTAATTCTACTATTACCGCTTCAATTTAATGCTCAAAAGGCGGAAGAGATGTTGTACTCTTCCGCCTTTACCAATTTCTTTTTTGAGGTATTAAGCTAATACACGTTTTGGAATGAGGGATATGATTTGATTAGGAAAAAAAAGTTATATTTAGGAATGCTTATATCATTGTTTGTGATTTTTCTTCTGCAGTCCCCCTCGTTAGCTAATAATGAAATAAGCATTTATGGCTATATGGACAAAGCCGGGTATAATCTTATGGATGATGGCCATAAGATTCATTTTACGTCATTTTCAACCGGTCCTACTGCAATTATTCACAACGATATTGCCTACTATAGAGCTATCAAGTTGGGTAACTTTGGATTAGAGTTGCAAAAATTTAATCCTGTGTATGAAACTGAAATTACGTATAAGTATGGCAAGCATGAATTAACAATAGATACCGGCCGTGAAAGAAACTATGTTATTTTGGATGGCAAAGAGGTCAAGCTAACAAATCCAACTTGGGTTTCAAGCACGTTACTCGTACCACTTAAAGAAGTTATGGAACTACTTGACATTGATCTTACTATTCAAGTTGATGAGGATCGAATTCTTTTTAGGACTTCTGGCTTAAATTCACCACCCCCAAATTATAGTAAGGCGATACAAATTTTAGAGAATAACGGATATTTAGTCTTGGTTGGGGATAATAGCCAACCAAACCCGTATTTTTCGGGTACATTTATAGACCTAAAAGAAACAAAACCGTTTTTTAATGATCAGACCCTGTATGTTCCTCTCCGTTATATTGCCGAAGGCATGGGGGCCACCGTTGATTATATTAAACAAAATCAGTCGGTTATACTTAGTCTTGCGGAAACCAAAGTGGTCCTCAAGCCGGGTTCAAAAACGATCCGGGTCAATGATACCCTTAAAACCGCTGATATTCCCATACTACGGGACGATCGCTTTTATGTCCCTCTGCATTTCTTTGAAAATATACTGGGAAAAGAAACGGTATATAGACCAGTTTACGATGAGACTTCCTATGATGCTAAAATAATCTACGTTTTTAAATAGCACAATTTACCAGGGAACTAGCACCTGACGTATAGTTGGAAGATGATCTGACTTCACATTATTCTCTAGACGTAGCTTTTTGAAATATGTAACGTGAAGAAACAAATATTAAAAAAACAATTGAATATCAACGATAAGGGCAAACCTGTCTAAAGGCAGGGACGCAAAGCCATAGGATCTAAAGTGCTTAAGCAACACTATGATAGCCTGGCTGCCGTAATGACTGTGTGTCCAAAACCTGCCCATTGTTTCACGGCAGGTTTTTATTTTAACGTGAAAGGGTGTGGCTTATACCGCATTTTGAAAATGATAACGATTTAGTATTTACTGAGGTAATGGTAAAATCCAACAAGCTGCCTAAATTATCGTACTATTATTTATTGTCTAACAATGCTCTTATTGTTGCCGTTGCGATCTTCAGTTCCCGATCATCGCACAGATATAATAAGCGCAAGAGTTGCTCAACCTTGGTATCGACATGTTTATTTTCAGGATAAAAGATCGTATCGGCAGATATTCCCAATTCTCGGGCAAGCCGGAACAGGACATCGTAGCTCGGTTTCTTATTTTCATTCTCAATTGACATGAGATAGCGAGGCGTTATGTTTATGATCTCAGCTAATCGCTCCCGTGTAAAACTTTTGGTTTTTCGGGCTGTCTTGATGATACTGCCCAATTTGTCAAAGTTGTTATGCTCCATTGGTTCACCTCTAATAACAGTCTACAATTCCTATTTGGACGGTGAAACGATATTTCAGAACCACATAACAGGAATTATCAGATCGTATTAATTACCGCAAAAAGCTGTATATAAGCAGCTACCATAAAAATTAAAACAGGATAAGGCGTCACCCGCCAAACAAAAAAAATGTAAGTTTGGCGGGTTCTTTTCCATGCCTGAACTAGACATCCCTCGCCAAGCTTGCAAGTTTGGAGGGTATTTTATGCTTATTGAGCATGCCACAAAAATTCAAAGGCCGCTATTAAATAGCGGCCGGGCGTGATAAAGCGAACATCTATTCTATGTACTGCGTTTAGTATTAAGCTAAAAAAAAAGCCTATTCTGGTCAGGGGGCAAATGCGGCCACCAAGTAGAACTAACAGAACCTAAAAATAGGATATGTAAAAACGTAAGTGTTGTAAAATGTAAAAGCTCATTTAGATTGTATCCAAGTGAGCTTTTTTTGTCGTATAAAGGGGAACTGCGTCGGATGCCGTTCTCCACCCTCTGTTTTGGTTTTCACTTAAAAAAATCAAAACGGAGATTTATATATGACAAGGATCAATTTACGGGATTACTACCCGTTTTTTAAATCTGATCTTTAGGGAATATCCGGATGTAGTAAACATAGAACAGATGTGCGAAATGCTTGGGGGTATCAGCACAAAAACCGGATATCGTCTTCTGAAACAAAATAAAATTAAGCATTTTAAGTTAGGCAGATCCTATAAAATTCCGAAGCTTCATGTTTTTGAATACTTAGACGTCGTACAAGAATCTAATTCGTAAAATACCGTTTGTACATTTGAACTGCATTATAAAGCCTGCTACACTGTAACCGTCAGTGGTAGGTGAATTTAAACTGTTACTATTCTGAGGAGGTCAACTATTATGGTAGCAGGACATCTACGAGAAAAAAACGGTTATTTCCATATTATCCTTAATTATAAGGATGTGAATGGAAATCGCCGGACCAAGTCTGTCAGCACAGGGCTTCTCATAAAGGGTAACAAAAAACGTGCCGAAGCAATGTTGCAGGATGCAAGAAAAAACTTTGAACAAAATGAACCAATAGACTCGAATGATATTTTGTTTACAGAGTACCTTTTGAGCTGGCTGGAGATGATGAAAAACAGTGTTGAAATAACCACTTATTCCTCTTACGCTGTTTGCATTAAGAGCCGTATCATTCCTTATTTTAAGGAATTCAAGCTCAAATTGAGGGACGTAACACCGAAGCACATCCAGGATTATTATCAGTATGAGCTTAACGATAAGGGACTAAGTCCTAACACGGTTATCCATCGTCACGCAAACATCCGCAAAGCTTTACAGCATGCTTTCAAGATTGGACTGATTAACTTCAATCCTGCCGACAGGATTGAGCGACCCCAAAAAGGAAAATTCGTAGGCAGTATTTACGATGCAAGTGAATTGGAAACCTTATTCGCTATCGTGAAAAGTAAGCGTATAGAACTGGCCGTTTTGTCGTTCTCATCTTCAAGTGTTGCAAGGGCTTTTAATTCCTGCTCCATGGTAATGTCAAGATATACCATTGTTGTCTGGAGCTGTTCATGTCCTAACAGAGAGGAAATCTGTACGATATTCATGCCGTCTTCCAACCAGTGGGAGGCCTTGGCATGACGTAAATGGGCAGCCATTTACGTAAAACCAGAGTCATGGATTTATACCGGAACGGAATTCCGCTTCCGTACATAATGGAACTGCTTGGCCACGAAAGCGAAGCAACAACAAAAACGTTTTATGCTTTCGCTACCGTCGATATGCTGCATGACGCTATTGCCAAATCAAATCCGGAAATTGCCAAAGATAAGCCGCAATGGAAAACTCAAGAAATATTATCACGCCTCTACAGCTTTGACTAAAAAACTATGCCGAATTTTCCAAAAGAAAACCTCAGTGACACAGCACTTTCTAACGCTTTTCGTCATAGTTTCTTTTTCAACATAGTCAGAATGGAATATGAGCCCCTTTGAAGGACTTTCATGTCGTATAGCTTGATTGATAGCATCGATAACTAATTTCTTTGTCATTCGCGCTCCTAGAGCCCAGCCAACAACTCTTCGAGAGAATAGATCAATTACCGTAGCCAAATAGAGCCAGCCTTCATCGGTGCGAACGCAGGTAATGTCTCCGACCCACTTCTGGCAGGGAGCATCAGCCTTGAAGTCCTGTTTTAAAAGGTTAGGTGCCACCGGAAAGGAATGCTTAGAATTGGTTGTAGCCTTGAATTTCTGTTTCTGAATGGGAATTAAGTTAAGCTCTTTCATGAGCCGACGGATACGATTGTTACTGCATTTAATTCCTTTTTTCCGCAGTTGTTTCTTGATGCGGCGATGGCCAGATGGCCATAGGTGCTGTCCGATTCCTCAAAAATTCCTTTGATTTCTTGCGAAAGAAGCAAATCTTGTTCCTCTCGCTTAGTGCGGGGACGACTGAACCAATCGTAAAATGCGCTCCGGCTAACATTAAACGCTTCGCACATCTTCTTGACGGAAAATTCGGAGCAATGGTCCTTAATGAATAAGTACCTTATCTCCCGTCTTTGGCGAAGATGCCCATTGCCTTTTTTAAAATAGCATTTTCTTCTTCAAGGTCTTTATTACGTTTTTTTAGCTTACGCATTTCCTTGTCTTCGGGATGGAGTTTGCCTTTACCCGGAAAGGCAGCGCTTCCATGGGTTCCGTACTGCTGCACCCAGCACCGCACCGACTGGGCCGAAACATTTATGTCCTTGGCTACTTCCACGGGCGATTTGCCTAGTTCTTCGACGAGGCGAACTATTACTTTTTTATATTCAGAATCGAATCTCTTATGGTATTTGTTTTCAGACATTTGCTGGACACGTCCTTTCAAGAATTAATTATAGAATTTTTCTTCGTGTCCGGCAAACCCGGTACCATCTACTTCACCTATACAAATACACCGATAACGGTAAGGAAAAGGCAGTGGAACATAATCTATATTACAAACTGCATGACGAGCCAAACCCAGAGATGACTTCATTTGTGTTGGAAAAGTCATTAAATAACAAACAGGATTGAGAGATGTCTGCGTAGTTGAATTATTGGTATTTCAGTCTGGCATAAAGCGTTGGATATCGATCAGGAAGTGCTGCGTTAAAGTGATGACGTTTCTCTCATAGTGGCCATGCATATGGAGCATTCCGGCATAGCCGCAGTTTTTACAACCGAATATATGAAAATTTTTTCCTTCCGAAAGAGAATTCATGGTTATATTTCTTAAGAAATTGTCAATACTAATCATGTGTTTGTTTTTCTGGAAAGGGAAAGTCTGGTGTCGCGCCGCTTTCCCTTTTTCCTTTCCAAGATTTTCTATTAATAGTATTGACGGATGATTTAATTTGAATGTATAAAAGGCAGATTAAATAATCTTAAACCACCTTTAAAAGTGAAAATATTTTGCACTTTTTGGGTGTTATGTGTCTGGTATATTGTGCGGTTTAGCGTGAAAGAACTGACGAAAGCCGGTTTTAAGTGCTATGTGAAGTACGAATAAAAAATAAGGTCAATCAAACAATTCAAGTTTGGTTGGCCTTTATTTTTTGCCTATAAGCTGTTTGCTAAGACTGATTTTTATTGGAGTTGAAACCGTTGTAGTGCTTGACTTATAAGGGCTTTAGAGTGATATATAGACTACCAAAAAAGAAAGGAGGATTGCTGTGAAAGCTATTAACCAAAATACAGTTATTGATATTATCGGGAAAGGTATTTTTAGCAATGGTGAAGACATTATTGCTATGGTGGGCGCATATTGGAAAAGCGTAAATATGAATGGGACAGAAGCATCGTTCAGATTTCGTTCGATACCAGGTGTGACCATTTTTTCAGGAACAATAATTGTGGGGAGTATGGGAAGATATCAAGTTATTGCAGCAAATAAAAAGAGTTTGGGCAGTTATGGGAAGTCACTGCTAGAAAGGAGGTTGCAAAGCTTGCGAGTTAGGGTAATCAAACCGATTGAAAAAAATTCAAAACAGAAGAAACAAAAAGTATGTGCATACGCTCGTGTTTCAACAGATAGTTTGAAGCAAGAAGATTCTTTAGAAAATCAGACATCTACCTATAAGCGTATCATCACATCAAATCCTTCTTATGAATATGTAGGCATCTATGCTGATCAAGGCATCTCCGGTTACTCAGAAAACAGACCTGCATTTCAATCCATGATTGAGAAAGCCAGGGCTGGAGAGATTGATCTCATCATTACAAAGTCGGTTTCAAGATTTGCACGAAATACTGTCACCGTTCTAAAAGTTGCGAGAGAACTTAAGGAACTGGGTGTCGGTATTTTCTTTGAAGAACAGAATATCAATACTTTATCAGGGGACGGTGAGATGATGCTTACTGTCCTCGCTTCTTTTGCCCAGGAAGAGTCGAGGAGCATGAGTGAAAACACAAGTGGACCATGAAGAAGAAGTTTGAACGGGGCGAGATTATGGTGAACACAAACCGGTTCATGGGATATGAAAAAAATGAGTATGGAGAGTTAATCATCAATCCCGAGGAAGCGCAGATTGTACAAAGGATTTTTCAAATGTATCTTGAGGGAATGGGTTCATTCAAAATTGCTGCAAAGCTCAATGAGGAAGGGATCCAGACAGTCACAGGAAAAAGGTGGCACGATACCACTGTCAGAGGGATGCTTAAGAATGAGAAATACAAAGGTGACTGTATCCTTCAGAAATTTTACACCCCGGAAAACATGAGAGGAAGAACCGTTAGGAATAACGGTGAAGTTCAAGCCTACTACATTGAAGAAAACCACCCAGCCATTGTAAGTGTTGAAGATTGGGAAAAAGTTCAAGAACTCATGGAAAAACAGAAAAAGAAAAGAAAAATCGGGGCTGGGGGAGTTGAAAAGTACAAGAAGCGATATCCCTTGTCGGGAATGCTGATTTGCCCCCATTGTGGTAAAACCCTAAGACGAAAGCAAGTCTACAACAAGCGCATTGAGTGGTGGTGTTCCACTTACATTCAATATGGAAAAGCTACCTGCAAGGGAATAAAAATATCTGACGAAGTAGCGTCAAAGAAAAACATTACTGAAAAGACGGTGATAGAGGAGGTTATGATCGATGGCGAGAAGTATTACAGTTATACCAGCAAGACAGACTACGACAGGGGCATCAGAAATGAACCAGACGCCCCAGCTACTAAGAATGGCAGCGTATTGCCGCGTGTCAACAGACCACGAAGAACAGCTATTAAGCTATGAGAATCAAGTGAGATATTACACAGCATTTATCAATAACAGCCCGCTTTATACCATGGCTGGAATTTATGCCGATGAGGGAATTTCAGCCACCAACACAAAAAAGCGTGACAACTTCAATCGGATGATAGAAGACTGCAGAAAAGGGAATATCGATATGATCATTACCAAGTCCATCAGCCAGATTTGCAAGGAACACACTGGATTGCTTAAACTTTGTAAGAGAGCTGAAAGAGCTAGGCGTGGGGGTCATATTTGAAAAGGAAAATATCAACACACTCGATGCCAAGGGGGAGGTACTACTCACAATTTTATCTTCACTCGCCCAGGATGAAAGTAGAACCATCAGCGAGAACTCCACCTGGGGAATAAGAAGGCGCTTTGAAAACGGACAATTCAAGATGAGCACGAAGCGGTTTCTAGGTTACGATACTGATGAGAATGGCAAGCTGGTCATCAATCGAGAGCAGGCTAAAATCGTCGAGAGGATTTATGATGAATACCTTTCTGGTAAGACCATAGACTACATTAAGCGGATGGAAGGTTATGGCGTAGCATTCGCTGCCTGTGATCACGGTTTGCCGATTTTAGAAGTTCGGGCCATTTCAAACCTGGTTGGCCCCCGAGATCGGGCCGCCTGGCGTATAAAAGAAGCATTGGAAGCTCTAGAAGCTAGTGCAGAATTATTGGAGGTGTTATGATGAAGATCGCTTTTTCACCTTGTCCCAACGATACGTTTATCTTCCATGCCTGGGTACACGGGTTAGTAGCTGGTGCACCCAAACTTGAAGTCAGATATGCGGATATCGACATTACTAACGGTTTGGCGACAAGTGGCGATGGCCCCGATATCATAAAAATGTCTTACGCCGCTCTGCCGTGGGTGCTGTCCGAATATGCGCTGCTTCCGTGCGGTGGTGCTTTGGGGAGAGGATGCGGGCCGCTGGTATTAACTAAAGAAAATATCGGCGGTACCAAGGACCTAGCGGTGCTGACAGGGCAGCGGGTAGCGGTGCCTAGCGAGCGGTCAACCGCTTACTTGCTGTTCCGGCTATGGGCGGCCCAAAATGTGCCGGGGGGTGTCATGGATTCGCTTGTCGGTAAATTATGCCTGGGGGCATCCGGAGGCCTCGCAGCAATACGTCTTAAGTCATGCCCAAGAGATGTCCCCCGAAGTCGCCGAGGCACACATCAAGCTTTACGTAAATGAGTTCAGCCTTAACTTAGGTGAAACAGGTTATGAGGCGGTAACCAAACTGCTCAATCGGGCATCACAAGAGGGCTTGGTGCCGAAGGTAAGTAAAGCTGCCCTTAGCTTTCCCGACTAGCTGAAAGAGGGGCAACTCAAGGGTCGAGAATATTTGGGAGCTTAAAGCGAAACTTTTTCAGGCAAAGTACAGTCAATATGAAGAACTGGCAACATGAGAGGGAGTAATTACATACATGACAAAATATTCTCGTATATTGGCATTGACACTGATTCTGACGCTAGCGTATCCTTTTTCTGGGGTGGAAGGGTCCCAAAACAATAGTATTCAAGAAAAACAAGGCAAACAAATAGTTATTTCCTCCGGTTCAACAAAGGTATTGATTGCCGGTGAAGAGAGAACTATTAAAGCGGTCCCTTTTGAAATTGACGGTACAACCATGGCGCCTTTGAGATACATTTTTGAGGATGTTCTTGAGGCAAATGTTCATTGGATAGCAAACCAAAAGACAATTAATATTTACGAAAACGCTAAGATTATAACGCTTAAGGTAAATGAGAAAAAAACAATAGTCGATGGTGAGGAGTATATTTTGAATAGAGCTCCGGTTATTAAAGATGGATATACCTACGTTCCTTTAAGGTTTTTGTCTGAGGCTATGGGTTTAGTGGTAGCGTATAATAGTCAAGATAAGACAATTACCATAACACAAAAACCGAAGGAAATTATACTGCCGCTTGCCCAGTTTAGCTTACCTGACAACTTAATTGGCGGGCAGGCTCTTACTTACTTAGACCAAAGCTATGACCCCTCGGGTTATGCTATTGTGGATCGAACCTGGGAAATAATTAATAATGATAATGAGGTAATAAGAACTGCTTCTTTAACGAGTACGATGTCTAGACCTACAGCTGGATTATATTCTATTAGGATGAAAGTTAGGAACGCTAAGAATATTTGGAGTAATTGGACGGAAAAGACCATGGAGGTGCTACCAAATACGCCTCCAAAAATTTTGGAACTTGGAGTTGAGAAGAACACGCTTGCTATGGGGGAACCCATTAAAATTTCTTATGAAATTGAAAATGAGCATTGGGAAGAAATAATTGCAGAAAGATGGTTTTATTCATGGTCGGATAGGGAAACAAGCCATGTCAAAATAGAAAAACCTAGGGCATTTTTTCAACCGGGGGAATATAAGATAACCCTTCAAGTAAAAGATGCGTCCGGCAATTGGAGTGAAGAAGCAGAAACAATAGTCAAAGTATCAGGCAGCTTAATAATGACTGAAAAGGAATATAAATTTTCTAATCCTCGGCCGGGTGAATTATTTTTAAATTTAGAAGCTGAGAATTTTAATTTAATTAAAAGCGTGACTGATGTTGAATATGCCCACCAGGATATAACCTTAATCACAAGTAATAATCCGGAGAAAATACAGCAGTCTGGTATTTTGTATCAAGATAAAGCTTCGGGGAAAATCAGGGTTAGATATCATCATCAAAACGATACCAAAGATCAGTTATATACTTATGCAGTAGCCGAAAACACTTCAGATAAGGCCATAGAAGTAAAACTGCTAAACAGGGGGATGGCAGGGCCTTCAGCAGACGCCAAGCAAGTTGGCCAACAAGTAGTACTCTCTTATTTGGAGTCAGATTATAATAAAAGCATAACGTTATTGCCTAATCAGAAGTTAATATTGAACAGCGGGCAAAAGGCCTTAAAACCCAAAGAGGTACTGTCCGGCATGTTTGATTTAGAATCTACTGACGCACTCTTATTTTCAATTGTTGCGGTCACTGAGGCAAAAAAAGATAGTAATTTAGATTACTTTAACTTACCAGTGCTGCAAAAAGAAGGCTCCCATGTGCGAGGGACTTTTTCCCAAGCTAATATAGACCTTTTCGTTAACCTCAAAGAAGCTGATTCTCAGAAGATAATCATCGGCCGAAGTGATGCCTATGACAACTATTTCCTGGAAGGAACAGATAATATTACTGGAGAAAAGGTGGTAAATAACGGCAACAGGGGCGTAGTTCACACCATAAAGGTGACTTCTGCACAAAGAATGGGCATTATTCTAAACCCCAGAGGGACCTCTTTTAAGGGTGCTATTAAAATCGATAATGATACCCATCTTCTTGCCGATGCAGGCGTTTTATATGGATCGCAAGAAGGGGTAGTGTTGGGAACTATTGAAAAAAACGAAACTAAGACGTTTAAATATCTAGCTCCTAGTGGTTCAGATACGCCAATTTTAATTGTTTTTATACCAGAGGAGCAGTGGTGAGAGTAGCTAACAACAAACTCTGCTGCTTGCAAGTTCTGTGTAATAGTAAGACGCCGGAACAGGTTCAACAAAGCAAATCGCCCGCTTCTGCAGTGGCCGGTGCGCTAAAATGTGTGAGGTGGCTCTAAATATGAGTAAGGTCATAATTAAGGAATGTGAAAGCTATGACTTGAAAACTATGCTCCAGAAAATTGATGATGGAATTGGAAAAATGGGTGGATGGGGAAAATATGTGAAGCCAAAAGACAAGGTTTTGTTAAAAGTAAACCTAATCGGGCCAAAAACATCGGCTACTGCAGCCATTACCCATTGTGATTTTGTACGCGCCATGACCATATTATTAAGAGAACACGGCTGTACAGTTTGGATTGGCGATAGCTCCGGCGGGGCAATAGCGGGCATAGCTCCTACTGCCCGAAGCATGAAGGTCGCTGGGTATGCAAAAGTGGCTCGTGACGAAGGAGCTATCATCAAAAACTTTGATAGGGAAGGTGTTGTCGGTACTACCCGGGAAAGTAAACCTGAACAATCAATGTATCTTGCAAAACCGATATTTGATGCTGATGTAGTCATTAACTTGCCTAAATTAAAGACACATACAGCGGGAATTTTTACGGGAGCAGTAAAGAACGTGTTTGGCTGTATACCCGGTCTTAGGAAGGCAGAATATCATAGAATGGCACCCGATCCTGAGAACTTTGGTGAAATTATCGCCGATATTCATCAAGCGGGCAGGTTTCATCTGCACATAATGGATGGAATTACGGCTATGCAGGGCGAAGGCCCAACAGCCGGTGATGTATATAAAGCTAATAAGATTATAGCAGGCATAATGGGGATGATATTATGATAGAGATGGTTAAGAAATTTAAATTCCCAATTTTAATTGGATTCATATTTGTTGCTTTGGCTATTGCTGCACCCGTTACAGCTGCACAATCCACACAGGTGACATGGGATTATTTTAAGGAAATGGCTTTGATTATGCCACCGGTTTTTTTCTGGATTATCTGGACAATGAATTTGGTATGGTTGTAACATCCAATGCACCAGTCTATTTAGAAGAAGCCGTGCGAGTATTAAAACCAGGAGGAGAAATGCTGGTAGCGTATTCCTTCGGAGGAGAGGTATTTGATAGAGCTAAAGAAGATGTAATCAAATTACTGCAGAAAAATGGATTGAAACTTGAAAAACTGAAAAGTTTAGACAAAGGGGTTTTTATTCTTGGGAGAAAATAAAAGTAGCTTGCTATTTAATTTGATTGGATCTATAAACACGTGTTTATGTATAGCTTTAAAAAATATGCATTCTTTTACAAGCTGACTTTAATCAATGATCTGAGTCGGCTTTTTTCATTTTGAGCAAAGTAAAGTTAACCTGGGTTTACATTGATAAATATTTAGAAATATCTTATAATTTTAAATAAGGATAATATGCAAATAACCAGGAGCCTCGAGTGCATATTCGAGGTTTTTTTGTTTTATACAGTCTGGCGTTGTACAGTCAGAGGTACAAAATAGTTAAACAATTGGAAACTAGGTCGTGTTGTGATGGTACAAGATACCGGATTTAACTCTGAAACCAACCGACGAATTCTGCAAGGAGCTGGTGGACATTATATTATCGGCGAAAAAATGCGGTTGG
>JADQBR010000075.1 GCA_016278515.1 Bacillota bacterium | reverse complement strand
TGTGATTTCTGTCCGTCAGACCAGAGATTTGCCATCCGACTTCCTCCAGATTCCACCTCACGATGGACACCCTTGTCATTGGCTGTACACTTCCCACTATCAGGGTGTGTTAGGGACTTTCACCCATTAGACTATGCCCATGCAGGGCGAACTAAGAAAAGGCTTCATTGGACTCCCCCAATGAAGCCTTTCTGTTTAATAATACTTGCTGATTTTTGAGCGTTTCTTAAGTTCTATTAATTTTAACAATTCCTTGTACTCCTGATTAGACAGTTCTTCTAAATTGTCTATTTTTTTATATATTAGCTCTTTAATATCATCCTTTTCACTGCTTCCACCACCTAAAAAGAATGTTGCTATTGCACCTGTTAACATGCCTATTGTACCAATACCTATTAACATTAGAATAATAGCAGTTAATCGACCACCGGTAGAAACTGGTGAAATGTCACCGTAGCCAACAGTCGTAGTAGTAACAAATGACCACCATAGCGCATCTTCAAAAGTAGTCATGTTGGGTTCTAGGAAAAATATGCTTATTGCTCCTGCTAAAATTAGTAAAGAAGACACCATTAATACCCTACCAAGATCGTTCGTACGTAAAATACCTAGAATAGCGGGAAAACGTTTTTGTAATAATGCCACTACACGTAGGGTTCTTAACAGTCTTCCTATACGCACTAGTCGTGCTAGGCGTGCAGCCCGAAATGTCATATCAAATGGGATGATTGCAATCAAATCCAACAAATTCTGCTTGAAAAATGTGCTTTTGTTATCCGCTTTATAGAGTCTCGAAAAATAGTCTCCAGCAAAGATTATTAATATTCCTAAGTCAAGACTATGTAATACAGCAGACTGCTGCGAGCTTAATTCCTTGGTAAAGTCAATGTAAAGAATTACTGCAACCATTAATGCCAGCAGCATCATAACTATTTCATATATTATCTTTATACTACCAACCTCTAATTTCCCATGTTCTGTTTCCATATTGATCACCCGCTATTTTAATTTGTAACTTCTTCAATTTATTCCGCATAAATCCTTCTTTACAGAGCAAATTGATATTATGCATATATCCCCAATTAAAGTTATCTTCCTTATGTAAATGGCATGAAGATAATTAAAAATAATGACATATTTTGTCGAATTGAAGGATTTCTCGGGTAGTTTTGTAGAATATATTGCGCCACAGTATATATGTGAATAACAACATGGTGTATACAATTTTATGTATACCACCGATAAAGGCAAACTTGCCGAAAGGCATGGGCGCAAAACTACAGGGCCTAAAGCTTTACTACTAAGCCATGGCTGCCAGTTACCGAAGGGGTGCTTTTTTGTGTCATTAGGACAGAAACCTTACCATATACAACAAAATAATATTCGGGACATTTTAGAAACATTATCATTCACTAGATCGTATACTTCACTCAAAGACTTAATTACACGTGACGTTTTAAGCTTGACTGAAATGCTGAAATCGCACGATTTCCCTGTCTACCAACACTCTTTAAACGTATCAGTTTATGCTGCGAAGTTGGCCAATAAAATTGGTCTGGCGGAAGAAGAGGTGACTCGAATTACAATTGCAGCACTCCTACATGATATTGGCAAAACGAAAATACCTTCATCTATACTTAATAAGCCTGGAAGGCTAAGTAATGAAGAATGGGAATTAATAAAAGAACACCCACGGGAGGGTGTAGCATTTCTTGCAAAGTATCCTTGGTCCTATGATATGATTTCAATGATAGGACATCATCATGAAAAGGTTGATGGTTCAGGGTACTATGGTCTCTCGGGAGGGGATATCTGCCTGGGGGCAAAAATAATCTGCGTTGCGGATGCTTTTGATGCCATGGTTTCTTCAAGACCTTACAGCGAACCGATGGCAGTGGAAGTCTGCTGTCACGAATTAGAGTTGAACTGCGGCAGTCAGTTTGAGGCTAGTTTGGTTGAGTGTTTTGTATCAATGGCTAATGCTAGTTCTTAGTAATAGATTTGGTGAGACAGGCTTAAGTTAATACTTGAGGTATAGTCCGCACTACGCGGCAAGATATCCTCTCCCCCTATAAATTTAATACCACAGTAAGACACGAACTTCAGTATGGATGCTACAGAATTCATGGATTCTCGTACAACCGTAGGAACCGTCCCTAAGGTTCTTCCCTTTATTCATACAGCATATCAAAATACAATAATAAATGCTCACCACTATTTATTCAAGGTGACAAGGGGGAGGTGACAAGGGGACGGGGTTGTTGACACAAATCACCCCTATGGTATAATTTTCCATAGGGGGCTATATAGGAAGGATATGGCTTATCAATTATACAGATTGGGAGATTAACTGGAATTAGCAAGGGGATAATTCAAAGACTATAGTGTGACGATAACCCCGTCCCTTTGTCATTAAGAGCCATAGTATCTCTAAACGTTTCCAATTGAACTTTAAAGGTGCCTTTCACAATAACGTTTCAACTTCTTTCCATTTTCATCTTCAATAATAGTATATTTTGCCGGTTCATTGTCTTTAATTTTAATATTACCCACCGACATGATTTCTCCCCTCCTTGATTTAAATAAGCTAATGTATAGCCACAACCAGAAAACAAATTTGGAAAACAAATAAAAAAAGAACCCTTCCAGGTTCCCGTGTCATCATCTATCAAACTCAACATCTGCTGTTTTTTGCCTATTCCTACGGCTATTAACCACGTGCTTAGCAGACCGTTTCTTTCCTTCCTGCATTGCATCTTTTATAATTCTTGTTAAATGTTCATATTCCGAATACTCACCAATAGAAGCCATCACCAGTGATGTCCTAAGATAATCAGAATGCTTTTTGAAAAGACTTTTATCTAAAGGAAAATTCCTTGACTCTGCAAATTGCGCTGCAAATGCTATTACAGTTCTAGTATTTCCTTCTCTAAATGGGTGAACTCGCCACAGTTTGGCAAGTTTTTTAGAAAACAACTGAGCTTTTTCCTCTATTCCAAGCTTTTCCCACTGTATTTCTTTTAACTCTTTTATGGCCAACGACGCTTCTTTTTCGATTAGATTATAATCGCAGTAATCAACGCTTTTGCCGGCAAGCACTTTTTCTTCCTTCTCAATGTTGATAGTACGAATTTCACCGGCCCAGCCGTAAATATCTTCAAAAATATGTTTATGTATAGCTTTCAAATGGTTAAACTCAAACTTCCCGTTTTTCATTACTCTGTCAACATCAAGAAGTTTGATAAAGGTTATATCCGCCTCGGTACTCTCTAATTCTTCTTTATCTTTAATATTAAGTTTATTCTTAAGAACCGGTACATCATCATAAAAATAAGGATCTCTCATTAGAGGACCCCCCTATTTTTTATATCTTGCAATAACCTCTTCTAACATTTCAGGAATTTCAATATTTCCACTAATGTATTCGACAGCTAGCTTTTTTGTTTCTATAGTTGGTTCTTTAGCATCAAGTGTAGATATTGCCAGAGCATCATCGACCTTTTTTTTCCTGTCTATAAACGACTGACGAGACAGACGCTTTCTCTTACCCTCAATTTTTTTCGTAACAACACTCATCTTTGTGTCCCCCTTGTCCTTCTTACTCAAATTATATCACCCCATTTATATTATTACAAATAAATACATATTAGTAATATACTCAAAACAGGGTGATAATAACACTTTCCTAAAAACAAAATCCGAAACCAGTTGCGCTCACTACCACGCTGCCTTCCCCGCCTATGGATCCCACCGCAGGTTCCTACCCTGTGGCCGACGAAGTCACTCTACGCTAAAACACTTTTGGGATAAGTGTGGTTCCCCGAACCTGAAAAGCCAAGCTAAGCCTCACACCGTTTGAAAGCAATACCACTTCCCCCGCTATGCTCAGCCGTCATTGGTGTTCCGTATTATTTGACTTCGACCTCTCTTGTGGGCACGATTTTTGCCAAGATTAATATAATTTATTACATACACAATACTTCATGAATTAGCCCCAAATTATTTTTAGCACAAACCCTGCTAATATACCTAGGAAGGCGCTTATAGAGGTCCCTAAGATAAAATACTCTCCGAAGTCAGAGTCCGACTTTACTTGATTAAATCTAATGGGACAAAGGTGGGACAAAGGGACGGGGTGAGACCACTGATAAAGTCACTCTTTTTTAACATTTTTACGCTGCTTGAGAGCAATATTTTCTATCCGCCTTAAATAGTATGAAAAAACTTAAATCAAACGAGATTTTAGAGGATAGTATGTTTGCTATCCTCTTTAAATTTACTGCCAATGCAGTCAATTTTGCTTGTGTGGACATGCTTTTGAGACCATACCCCCGGGCACGGTCTAATCCATGAAAATTTTTCATCTCACCATTTTTCCATTCTTGGCAAGCTCTTTTCTTATAATTCTCTTTAAATTCTCCTGTCTTTTGCTGTTGGCTGTATTCATAAAATTCCGGGGTATTAATTCCTACTTCTAAAACCCTTGCTTTTGTTGTTCCTTTAATGCAGTTTTCCCTTTGAGAGCAATTATTGCATTTTTCCTTCTCAAAATAATATTTATATGTCTGCTTGCCACTTTTATCTTTTCTGTGTTTCTTTCTTATTGTATTATTACCCTGACTGCAAAACCATTCATCAGAGTCTTTGTTGTAACTAAATCTTTCTTCATCTATTTTGTAGGCCATCTCGCTTATTGGTATATAAGCTCTGGCTTCTATTTCCTTTATTTTATCTAATATTTGTTTCTTAAAGTATGCTTTATCTCCATATATTTCTTTTAAGGTTAATCCACTCTTTTGTGTTAATTCCATCAGCTTATTAAACTCTGTCCCATCAACATACGATCCGTTATTTACCGTTACTGCCGTAATTATTCTGTCGTCTGTTGTTATCATAAATTCCGTCTTATATCCAAAAAAACGCTCTGTTTTGCTCTTGTGTCCAACTCTGGCTTCCTGGTCTACTATAGACCGAACTCCTCTTTGTTGTATAAATTTGGGGTCTTTTAGTATTTCTTTTGCATTTTCTATTATTTTTTTGGTTTTAGGGTAATTTTCTATGTCTATACTTTCTTCTACTTCTACTATTGTTTTTTCAAGATAGGCTTCCATTGTCGCTTTAGCTTCTTTATGATCTTCGATTTGTTTGTAGTCGGGAATTTCCTGATTTATTGTTTCTGGTACTTCTCCTTTTTCTTCAGTTACAGTTTTAAATATTTTTTTAGCTAAACGTTTCATTACTCTTTCAGGGGTAGCTTTAAATGTATTTGCTTCTGTATGAGTAGCATCAATACTTATTCCTGAACCATCAATTATCCCTTTTTCTACACATTGGTTTACTACCTCTATTATTATTTCATCCAGTGTTATATCTTGTAGCTTATGTACTCTAAATTTTGCTAAGAGACTTGGATGTGGTAACTCGTCTTCAGGATTTATACCAAGAAACCACATGTATGCAAGATTTAATGAAGCATCCATTATTACTCGTTCATCCGATAATTTATATAGATATTGAAGGACTAAAATTCTCACTAAAAGCTCAGGCTCTTTTGCAGGTCTTCCATAGTACTTGCAGTAGGAATCTTCTAGAAGTTCATTTATAAAACTAAAATCAACCGCAGTATTTATTAACCTAAGTATGTTATTCTCCGGTATCTTATTGTATAATATGGAATATACACTTAATTGTTTATCGTTACTTCTAAGCATGGAAGCCCCCCCTTTGGGTATTAGTGTCTTATCAACTCTATTATACCAAAGTTTAGGGGGTTTTCTCTATTTTCCTACAATTTTAGCTATGTTTCCAGTTTTTGTATGTGTTTTTCAGTGGCCTCGGACAGGGTTATTGTCACACTATAATCTTTGGATTATCCCCCTGCTAATTCCAGTTAATCTCTCAATCTGTCTAATTGATAAGCCATATCCTTCCTTTAGGCTTTTTATGTATGAATTCCTTTTATTTATGTCAAACTTTTGTAGATCTATCGCATGGTCAACTTTACAATGATCCTTGATTATTTTTCTGGCATTATTATCTGTTAACCGCCCTTTTTCAGGTATATCCAGGCATTCATCATCGTTCTCTTTGTTTAAATACTCAATAAAACACCTTGCTGCTTTTTCTCTATCTGTACTAAAAACATCAAGAGCAAAGTCCGTATCAGTCTCATTACTTCCTTCAATATAGTCAATGTAATTAGTCCAAATATAGTTTTGAATTTTAGTTACTATACCAGCCTTTAAAGGATTCTGAAAAATATATCGAAGTACTGTGCGTATTCCGGCTTATCCGGACGGCTAATCCGGAGGCATCCGGACACTAAACCGGGAGTATCCGGAATGGGTGTCCGGATGCGGCCCGAAATATGCATACTGTGAGGGCATTTTTTTTGATTACAGGAATGCTCTTATTATATAAAACTTCAATATTAAAATCAGTCTCCAAAATTGTTTATGTCCTTATAAGGTATACTTAGTAATAGATATCCAAATGCCATACCACTTAAGGTAACAATAAGTTTACTACTAGCCAGGACCGTCTGGATAATATTTAGATATAGATACCTTGATGTAGGAGTGTATACTAATGCAGGATACAAGCTTATATAAAGTGTTGGAATGCCCGCTGCTATGAGTTTTACCCAATCCCACTTCCAAGTTCCCTGTTTTCTAAATTCTGTTATGAAATTTGGCAGTCCAAGCAAAACGCCAATAATAATGGGGTATAATGTTAAAATAATCAATCCCGGGTAATAGTTAAAAGATAAACTACCTGTTTTTCTTACATGTATTCCATAATATTCACCTAAGCCGGTTGTTAACCCAATAAATAGTACATATAAAAAAATACCTATTAGGCGCTTAAGTTGTTTCATATTTATTTCCATTCCTTTCGCTTCGCTCAAGGCATAAAACGCAATGAAATGTATTGGCCTTGAGCTACTTTTATATTACTCTACAGTCATAGGGATAACAGTTAACTACAAATCACGCGGGGGTGAGTAGGCCACTTAAGTATTAGAGTGACCGCATATTTATATGTCTAGATTGCCTTCCCAGAACAAATAAGTGTGTGTTCAAGCACGCAGACTTATCTTTGTATAAACATTATCGTTTATTGCTGGGCAATCAGTTAATGCTGTCTATCCCTGTAATTCTTTAAAAGGAGTTTTCCCTATGGCTTAAAAACTGTTTACCCAATTTGTTGTGGCATTGATGTCCATAAAACCTTTATTGTTTGTGAAAACAACTGTAGGGATGTTTGTATGGAATCTACCGGGAAGTACTGCGCGCACAGCTAGTGCATGTAACAATCTATCCGCAAGCAGGATAGGGGCATCGATATTCATATGCCACCATCAACCGACTAACCTGTGCGGGAAACCTACAGCAGGGACAATCGCATGTCGGTAACGCCGTAAGTCAACCTAATTGTCCGGTTGCGACTGAACGGCAAGATGAACGTATCGACAAAGATAAAAGCTATACTGCCTGAAGGACAGTCCGAGGAGAGTTACCCGGCTCACCGACGAAATGGCAATTGAAACGTCGGGCGATAGCAATATCGGAATCCCAGTATTGTTCCGGTATGAATATCTGTTATCGGCCAACCGCAATAAGCGGAAAAGGACGAAAATCCTATCTGACACGATACATGCTATGTTACACACATGAACTGTGGATTACCTAAATCTGTGGCTACAGACATGGTAACGGAGTTCCCATAGTAGTCCGAGCAGTGGAAAGCACTGTACATGGCGAAGGGGAACAGTTTGTGATTTCCAAGACCCGAAGGAAGGATGCGTGAGGCATCGTGAGAAATCCCGAAACTGTATTGGAAAATTTAAAATCCCATGCAACTACGCCAAACTATCAGTATAAAGGTTATATAGAAATCTGTATAATCCCTCCCTCTATTTACTGGCGTATCATAAATTGCATAAGGGACTTTTAAACTAACACAAATGGAGAGCCGTATGCATCGAAAGGTGCACGTACGGTTCGGGGGCGAGCACACGAAAACCTGCCATTACTGGTAAGGCGTTGTGTGCTTAGCCTACGGATTCCCGTTTTAATGTACTTGAGACCCATCCTGAAATCCGCAACCCTATTTGAGACTCAAAAAGCGGGTGGTCATAAAAGGGCAATCATTACCATTGCCAGACTACTCCTTACAGCTATTTAGAATATCCTAAAAATTAGAATATCCTAAAAAAAGAAAGAACCGTATAAATGCTGAATTGTATAGAAAGTCGGATGTTCTAAACCGTGAAATCAGGGTAGAACAAGCGATTCTATTGGCTAAATCTCAAGGTTACCGTATTATACCAGCAAGTTGATTTTCTTGTTATTCCATATCTTTTTAAAAAAGTCATCAGTAGATGGCTTATTCGCTATGCCCTTTTACTTTACAGGTAATTCTAACTAAACATTTCAGACTTTATACCTCCAAAACTTAAAGTATTGATAATGCCCCCATTTAACATATATTCGTTTGTTGTTTGTTAATTACCTTTAAGTATCTACCAAAGGATCCATCATGGGGGTTGACTTGAATCAAAAGTTATTTATAAACAGTCAGAGAGCACTTAGCAAAATTTGGGGTAACTCATTTTGAGCATATTTTAAATCACCATAATGTTTAAAAGCAATCAACCTGATTACTATCAGGAGTTATCTCAGGAACCTCTTGAAGTATAAAAGGGAATCCAGCCATTTTGCCATCCACCTTGTAGAAAATATGCTTTAAAACCTTTTAACCTTAGAAAAGATGCTAACTGCACTGACACCTCTCCAGAATCGCAGTAGATAATAAGCACTTTATCTTTTGGTAGATCTTGAAAATTTTGATCAAACTTAGACCAATTACTGTTAACTGCTCCAGGAATGTGCCCTTTAGTATATTCATTAGCTTTTCTCACATCTACTAATAAAATTTCTTGGCCATTTTGTTTTAACTTCTTTGCTAAATCTGAAGCTTCAATTAAAAAAGCATTCTCATTATATAAATTGCTAAAGTAATTATTTACTTTATTCTCTTTATCTATATGATAGTATAATATAAACGTTCCCGCACCAATAAAAAACGCCAATATAAATATTATAATGGTTCTTTTCATGCTGGTTTCCCCTTCCTTATAAAGTAAAAAAAGTAGCACCCTGATGATTCTCATCGGGGTGCTACGCTGATTTTACCCGTCTGAGTTACTTAAATATTATCCAGGCCAATCATTATCACTTAGAGTATTAATAAATTCGAACGTCCAATCTTCAGTGCCTCTATGAAGGTCAATCTTTTGGCGACCCCACTGGTTATCACCTTTCATTGCAGGGTGAAAAAAGTAACCCTGTGTGTCAGGAAACATTTCATACTCAACCCCACTAGAAGGCACCCCGTTAGAAGGTACTTGTTCATATTTACCCCAGAGATAGCCCCCCTGTTCCTCACAATCATCATAAGCCGTGCCCTCTTGAGTATATCCAATATAAGAATTATCCCACGACACCTGGCTATCAAGTAGTTCCCATTCACCACCTATCTTATCAAAACGGAAACCCGTACTCTTTACACCATGTTCATAACAATCTTTTTTCGTATAATATATTGTATTTGTGGCCATAACACTATACGTACTATCATAATCTGAGTTAGGGTCTGGAAGAGAAGAAATTGATACAGAATCCGTTGTAGAAGAACCGAATATGGACCTCGGTATTAGAGCAAAAGAATCCTGCCTATACAGGGTAGAAACTTGTCCGTTAATTAGGTTCTTTTTGGCTTTGAGTTTTTGGTTAGTAACATATGTCTTTACTTTATCCGCAGAAACTTCCTTTCCATTTTTTGATAATTTAACTTCTGCTACAGTATTTCTGCGTGAACCTTCATTCTCCATTTTCTTACCCATTTCCAACAACTTAACTGCATCAGTGATTTCTTCTGTTTCAAATACTAATAATTCATCTTCCGCGACTTCAAAGATTTTATCACTTGCTTTCTCATTTGCCCTGTTGGTACTACTTTCTGCAGCAAAAGAAGTACTAGTAATCAGTAGCGCGATTCCTAAAAGACAACTAGTTACGAGAAGCCATAGTTTTCTATACATATTTAAGCCCTCCTTGGTTTTATTCAGTAATCCTTTCATTCCTGTTGTACTACTACCTCTCTTAACCCTATTCCTTTACATTAAACTATAGACGAGGTACAATTAAATCAACCTTTACTTTTTTCAGCACGTAAAGGAATTCCCTGCTAATGTATCAGGCCGCTAAACTTGAGCATTGGCAGGGATCTATTTTTTTAGCACAATCATACACACCACCTCCTTGACATTTTACTTTAGCCTACTTTTTAATTCTTCCAGCCTGTCTGATGTTACCAATACCTCTTCTGATATTGGCCGAAAAAGTATTGAATACGTTTTCTTAGTCCATCTTTCCCTGGCATACCACGGCCAGTCCTTCACCCACCGTAGCACAATTCGGTTATCCTGATAGGTTATTTCAGTATCAATTTACTTGTTGCTTATGTACTGCTTTACGTTATGCAAATTGGAAACTTCATAAAGAAGACTTAACCACCTATAAAAAGGTTCTAAGTTTTGCTCGACAAATAAGCACTAAACTTGACATTTATCGAGGACATCAATGTGCAGGGATTTCGACATAGGAAATGGAAACTTATTGTAACTGTTTATTAATCGAAAAGGAGGAAACAAATGAGCAGTTACTTTAAAGTTCTCTACACAACGTATTATAAGAGGGTTTATTCAACCTGCCTGCTAATACTAAAAAACCATTCGCTAGCCGAAGAAGCTGCTCAGGAAGCATTTATTAAAGCATATTACAATATAGATAAGTTAAAAGATCCTAGCAAGTTTGGACCCTGGGTGGCCAGTATCGCATCCAATTGTGCTATTGACCTATATAAAAGTAATAAGAATGTCCTAATAATTGAAGATAATGAAACCTTGGACTTTCTGATTAACCAAAAGATAGACAACACCCATGACCCCTATAACGAGTTGGAAAAATCCGAGCTGGGCAGAGAAATGCGCTTGGCAATTTCCAAGCTTGAACCGCAGCTTGAACAAATGGTTATTTTAAAATATTACTGGGAACTGAAAGACAAAGAAATTGCAGATGTGCTCCAGGTACCTATAGGAACAGTAAAGTCCTCTTTACATAGAGCAAGGAGAACGCTTTCCGGAATTTTACCGTCAATTAATAAAGACTATCTCAAGTTAATTGAGGGGGGTAAAAAACATGAACGATAAGCAATTGGATAAATACATCAAAGAAAATTTAAAAGCCATGATTGACGGTCCTGTTCCGGTGGACATTGAGAAGTCTTGGGAAGATTTTGAGCAAAGGCTAACGGAAGAGAAAAATACTAAACGCTCTGATGTGACCCCTTCGTTAAAATCTAAACGTTTTGTTTCCATAGCTGTGGTAATGGTGTTTACAATAATAACAACAGCTCTAATTGTGCCTCAAGAAGTGCAAGCGTTTAAGGATAGAATATTCCAATGGTTTTCAATTTCTGAAGATAACTATACCGTTATAAAAGATGAAGTTAATCCTGATGTGGAACCAGGCTTTTACGACCAGGTAACTTTAGAGGAAGCGCAGAACTTAACAATTTACCCAGTTAAGGTCCCAAATTATTTGCCAGATACCCTGGATAATCCCCCTCGAATCAGTGTTAATGTCGGGGAATATCCTTTCGCTGTTACCGATTTACAATATGTTAGCGAGGAAGCTTTTTTGTCAATCAGACAGCAGAACCTTATAGGAGAAAACTCTTCAAATACCTATGTGCCTAATAATTTAGAAGTTGAAAAAGTAACTTTGTTCGATAACGAAACGGAAGCCTTAATGATTAAAAAGGATACTGATTATCAAATTATTTGGACGCTTAATTCCATAAAATATACATTGACTTCAAAAAATGTTCCGTTTCAGAGGTTAATGAAAATCATAGAAAGTTTATAAACTATTTAGGGGGTATCTGCAAAGATACCCCCTAAGTATGTTAATCTATCTCCTTAATGCCACTATACGATGTTTTTGGTTCTTCGCCCCCAGCAATATGAGTTGACTTAACCCTGTACTTTCCCTTTTCTGCGGGATAAGAACCTAGAATTGACATAGAGCTTGTATAATCGGATCGCTCCCAAGCTTTTATTGTTTTCCAGCCGCCCTCATCTTTTTGTAGTTCCATATGTATCGTTTGGTCATACATACCCCAAGTGCTTGAATAAGCCTCTGCCTGTATTTTTCCTGATATCAATCCAATACCACTAGTAAACGAAGCAAATACGTCCGACGATTGACTGTCAAAACGAATATTTTCTCCGGCAAAATTAATAGAATTACAGGATCGTCCAGAAATATATTTAGTAGATCCTGCAAAATACATTGATGATAAACAGCAAGTTAATAATATAGAAATTCCATAATCAATCTATTATCAAGTAAAGATATATTTAGACTAATAATTTCAAAGAACATTACCTAAAAATGTTAGGTCATGTTCTTTCCTAAATGAGTGATTTAAATGACTAATAGGAAAATAGTTTTGTGGATAGTAGTGTCTTATTCAATTTCCCTTACCCTTGTTATAGCTTACGGATTGTACACGTATGGCCATCTAAAAGGGGTAAATCTCTTGCCTAATATTAGTAGAAATACCCTTGAACAGTTTATAGCTTACAAAGAATTCCTTACCATTACCTCGATAATATTGGGTACTCAAATTGGTACATACGCGGCTTTGCTAGGGAATATTTATAAGAGATTATCTTTTAGTTTTATCTCAATACTTTCTGGTATAGCCTTTACCACGATAGTTTATTTATTTCTCCCTAGACTTTTCTTTCCATATGGTGCAGGAGATCATTTTCAAGCCTGGTTGGTATGGTTGACAACCGGATTATATATTGCAATTATAGTATGGCTAATAGTGTATAGTGTGCTAGAACTACTAGGCAAAGGTAACTAAAGAATTACCATACAAGGTTTTACCAATATCTAACTCAAGTTTTTTACTATGAAGTACAACCACGTTTTCAAAAGCGTATAAACAACTCTCAGTATAAGCCATTAGAATAACTATCATGCCAGATTGGGGGTCAATTCTTGGTATATTCCTACGATGGGATTGTTTCTCAACTGAAGAGGAGCCTCCTTGGTACGGTTTATTGTTCCAGTTTTCTTGACAATGCCTGATTAACCAGCCGTCAAGGTTATCCAGTTTCTTGTCTTTGGCCAAGTCCATCTTACACTCTATGTATTCCGGATCATACTGACACAATATTTTAGCAGCTGATTCAGTTAATCTCTTACCAATAACTTTTACTGCTAATTGCTGCCACTGCTTTACACTGGTTTTTGAATGACATGAATCTTTACATAAAGATTGATTATCAGCAACATCAACATTTGGTCTTTGCTCCTGGGACACAGACACATTACTGTCTAGGGTACTACCAGACTTACTAGATTCCCTATTAAGGGAAATTAGTATTAGATGGTGCATTTTATTCCATACTAATTGATGAAAAATAAGTCATGTTGTTGTTTATTTATATTTTTATTTAATATACTTTCTTTTGTGGGTACGGCG
>JADQBR010000130.1:593-13664 GCA_016278515.1 Bacillota bacterium | reverse complement strand
AGCAGCTGGCAGCTCGTCGGGCTCATAACCCGAAGGTCGTAGGTTCAAATCCTGCCCCCGCAACCAAAGTTCGCCCATATGGCTCAGGCGGTAGAGCGTCGCCTTGGTAAGGCGGAGGTCACCGGTTCAAGTCCGGTTATGGGCTCCAGAATAAATTCAGGTATTCCAAGCCTTTAGGGGTTTGGAATTTTTTTAAATCATAGTCTTTATTAAAGGATGATCATATGTCCTCTTGGCATGATAATCACTTAAATAAAAGAATTCCTATTAATTCTATAAGTTCGGTTCCCCCTCAAAAGGCCACCATCAATGCAACCATTAAAAGTATGCCCCCGGCTGTAGTCTACCAGTATCATAGAAATAACATTGCATATAAAAGTACTACTGAACGCAGCTTTTTTAACCGATTAACAGAAAGCGACATCAAGCTTAATGACAGTCAGATAGAAGCAGTCAGAGCACCAATAGCTCCCAACTGCGTGTTGGCACCTGCTGGAGCAGGTAAAACAATGACAATATTAGCCAGAATAGCCTATCTGATAAACGTAACCGAGACTTTGCCTAAGGAAATACTGGCAGTTACTTTTACCAAAAAAGCAGCAGGCGAAATGAAGGATAGGCTGAATACATTCCCGGGTATTAGCAGGGACATGGCGAATCGGATAACTATAATGACCATGCATGGGCTATTTTACAGCATTCTAAAAAAGATTGGGCATCAAGTAAACATTATACCTGAAGGTAGAAAGCGTGCCGTAATCACCAAATTACTAAAAGATTGCGGTATGCGAGGGCAGGTTTCCTATAACGATGCAGCTTTAGCAATTTCTTACTGGAAGAATAACCTAATGTCCCCTAGCAGTGTAAATAAAGAAGAACCTAATGGAAAGCTGCTGGGTGTCTTTAAGGGGTATGAAGACTTTAAAAACGTACAAGGATTGATGGACTTTGATGATCTAATAGTTAAGTGCTACAGCGCTTTTAAGCAAAGTAAAGTAAGAACCTGGTCCGGGAAATTGTTCAAACATGTCTTAATTGATGAAATGCAGGATACTAATAAGGGACAATGGGAGATAATGAGGGCCATAGCTCAGCCGGAAAACAGTTTATTCGTTGTGGGAGACGAAGACCAGTCTATTTATGGTTTTCGTGGAGCTGAGCCAAAAATACTTTTATCTTTCCCCAATCTATATAAGAACGCCAATATATATCAACTGAATGTCAACTACCGGTCTTGTCCGGAGATTATTGGCTTCAGTTCTAAGGTGATTGCTAGCAACAAGCAGCGTTTTGATAAGAAAGTTTATGCAGCAGGTGTAGTTAAAGGCACCAAGCCAAAATTCATTGAAATGCGGGATGAAGAGACTGAAGCTTTGTATCTTGCGGGAAGAATCCAAGCGCTTGTCGCCGATAACAGCCATAGCTATAATGATTTTGCCATTTTGTTTCGAGTTAATTCTTATGTGCGGTCTACTATTGAAGCTTTGATAGATCAAAAGGTGCCATTTGTCATTGACCAGGAAGGGGAAGGATTTTACGAGAAAACTATTGTAAAGGGGCTTTTGGCTAATTTGAGTTTAGCATTAGATCCGAAAGATGCCACTGCTTTCTCTTACGCTGCGCCCTCATTTTATTTGAAAAAAGAGTGGGAACAAAGGATTGTTTCCAATGTTAAATACGGCAAGGCGTCTGACTTTTTCGAGGCGTTAAAGGGTCTACAGAACCTAGCGGACTTTCAAAGAAAAAACATCAGTGACAAGATAGCACTGATGAAGAAAATTAAGCATCAAGGTCCGCAGGCAGCAGTGAGGCTGCTGCGAACCCAGGGTGGTTACGATTCATTCATCTTGAAAGGCAGTAATATTTACGATAAACAAGACGATGTCATTCTTGAGGATTTAGAGGAACTGCAGAGTTCGGCCAAGAAGTTCACCACTATTGAAAGCTTTTTGCAGCATATCGAAAAGATAAGAAAGTTCCAGCAAGAGCAGAGAAAAAGGGCAGATAATCCTAATGTAGATGCTGTGCGACTGTTGAGCATTCATAAAAGCAAAGGTATGGAATTTAGATACGTCTTTATTATAGGAGCATTGGAAGGGGTTCTTCCTCATGCCAACTGTTCAGGGCCGGACGATATCGAAGAAGAACGACGTTTAATGTATGTGGCATCTTCCCGCGCCCAGCACACTTTAGAGATAACTGCGCCAAAAATACGGTGGGGTAAAGCTATCAAAGTGTCGCGATTTTTAACTGAACTAACAGATTAAAATGAGTTTTTATATCCACATGGAGCCGTAACATAGGCTCTCTTTTTTATGTTAAAAAACCTCGTTCGGCAGGACTATGAAAAACATTGCCGAAAAAGGTAATAAAGTGTATATCTGGAAATAAGAGCCTGCTATAAACAAGGTGATTATCTAACCCATATTTTTGAAAGGTAGAGGCAAACCGTTTTGTTTAGCAACTGCTATAAATGCTGTTTGTTGAGCAAAGATTTGGTAGGCGTAATCATACTCGCGTATTTATACCAAAGTCTCCTAATGTCTATCCTGAAAACTATTTGGGGGGAACCTCGAAAAGGCAAAAGGAAACTAGGCCCAGCCAAATGGCTGCACATGAGTAAATAACCATTGAAAAATTGAATAGCTGCCTAAGCTGTATTTGATGCCATTTGTTGCTCAATAGCAACTGTATAACCAAGTGCTTCAAGCCGCTTGACAGATTTATTTACAATCTCATTTTTTCGTCGTTGTTCAAAGAAACCTGGACCAAGCTCTTGATAAGGGACGTTGCTTTTCAACATATGGTACACAATTGTAAGGATAGAATGAGCTACTGCTACAGTAGCACGGTTTTTCCCTCTCCTTGCTGCAATTCTGGAGTATTGAGCGCTAAAATAGGTTTTTTTTAGATGGCCCGCCGACTTGGCACACTCTATTAATGTTGCTTTGAGTATATCGTTTCCCTTACGGGTCTTCCCACTCTTACGTTTGCCTGCACTCATTGTTACCAGGGCAGATACCAGCCCATGAAGCAAGGTGGGCCGCTGAGGGAAATTGATCCATATTAGTATCAATTTCAGCGATGATAACTTGTGCACTACGTTCACCAACTCCAGGAATAGAGTCTACAAGTTGCACTTGTTCATTGACAGGTTCCATTTTTTATTGAATTGCTTGGTCAAGTGAAAGGATCTCTGCGTCAAGAAAATTAATATACTTGAGCATTAGACCCAACATCAGCCTTTGATGTTCGCCCATAAACCCATAAAGTGCTTCTTCAATTAGTGGGATTTTCTTACGCATTTGTCTAAGAGCTTTATCTGTCATCGCCTGAACATCATTGCAACCAGCTGCGAGCATATCAAGCATTCGTCGGGAAGACTTGCCATTGATTTCGCTTACAACAGAAGCTAACTTAATATTTGCACCTTCAAGTACCTTTTGGATACGATTCAACTCTCTAGCACGCTCTTGCACTATGCTTCTGCGGTAACGGACAAGTTCCCTGAATTCACGCTGCTCGCGCTTGGGAATAAAGCTTCCGTTCAACAGACCATGACGTAATAAATCAGCAATCCATTCGGAATCTTTAACATCAGTTTTACGACCGGGTACAGCTTTGATATGTTGAGCATTTACAACTAAAGCAGGTATCCCCTCCATTTCTAGAAGATTGTAGATTGGTTTCCAGTATGACCCTGTTGCTTCCATAGCAACGCACTGACAGTCAACATCTTTGAGCCAGTCAACTAGAGAAAGAAGCGATGCGGTCATCGTACTGAAACTCCTAATTTCTTTCTTTTTACCTGTAATTACACAGGCAACAATTGTTTTTTTGTGAACATCCATACCACAACAGCGCTCGTAAATTACGTTCATTGATAGACCTCCAATGATTTAGAATTTACGGCGGGCTTCCTGGAACGAATTAATCTACCCTGCGTACTCTATGGCAGCAATTTGTGGTTCAAGCAGGAAGCCTTAGTCAGTCTATAACTCCGGGCTCTAAGCACCAAGACATTCCGACCTTATGCCGCAGTAAAAGTATGTCCAACCACTCCAACTTGTTTTCATTTATTTGATGGTGTGGCTTAGGGGTTCCGCACACATGAGGGTCTATTATGATATGTATCCTGTAAAGAGTTTTTAGAATATAGCATGGTGAAACGTATCACAAGTAACGGATAATTTAAAAGAAAAACGGGGTGTTTTCCCAGATTTATGTACCTTGAGAAAAAGACTGAGGCTAAAATCATTGAATAAGGTGCATAAAGTAGGACAGTTTCTAGGACAAGCTTTTTAAAAATAATTAAAGGATAATGGAAAATTATAGCGAAAAAAGGATAAGTTTAGTTTATAGCAAAAAAGGGGATTAGGTTGCTAATCCCTTTTTAAATGCATAGAAGTAAATTGATAAAAAATGGAGGATATGGGAAATGAAAAAGTTATTTGTTCTAGGACTAGTAGTTGGGTTATTGTTAATTATGTTAACAGGATGCGGTTCACAGGATACTTCACAGAAAAGTGAAGAAGAGCTAAAAAAAGAGATCAAGGAAGAGCTTATAGCTGAAATGAAGGCTGAAGAAGAGGTAAAAGAGGCAACCAAAGCTGAGGGGCCTAAAGTTGATATGAAAGATAAGGATGCTCTTTACCAGTTTGTCAAACGAGAGATTGTGGACATCTCCAGAGAAAACTTTGATAGATGGGAAGTTAATTATTTTGATGTCACCGGCGATGGGACGGAAGAAGCTGTTTTAATCCCTGCATTCAGTGCAGACCAGTACGAGAAAATAGAAATTGTAAGTGGCGATAGCGGGGAATACACGCGGATACCTTCAGATATTCCTTTAGCCAAATATAAAAACGTACCTGAGTTCAAAGATGGATTTTTAGCTGTGACAGCACAAACCGGCGGTACGGGGGAGCAATTTGAGACCTTGAGTTTATACGATTATAATGGTTCTGAAATGATTAATGTTTTAAATGGGCTTTACATAAAGCATACAGTGAGTTTTTACCCGGATGCCGACTTTGAAGAGACCGGAAATATAGATGGCAAACTGACCAATTTCGTATATACCTTGACTAAATATGATAAATTAACCGACACAGAAACAACTGAAAAGGAAGAACAATATATTTATGATGCAAACACTATGAGTTTTGAAGTAAAAGGGTCTGAGAATAATAGTTCTTCCCAATCCGCAGATATAATTGATGCCAAAGACTTAAAAACTGGAGAGCCATTTGGGGAATTAACTATCGGCAAGGTTTCACTATGGACGTCTGAGGATGGAATTATTAACGACCTTGAACTAAATCTAAAAGGCGAGCTTACTTTAAGAGGTGAAGCCTTATACTCGGATTATGAAGGCGTTATTGTCTTTATTACTTCAGACCGTTTGTTTCCGGATATCAAGATTGGTGACGTGGTTATAAACCCTAGTAGCGGAGTGGGCTTTAGACCGCAAAACGCGTTAAGTGAACAGTTAGGAGAAGTACTGGTTAACAAAATGAAGGATAATCCCGACTACAAAATTGGTTTGGAAGTAAAAGCTAAGGATTTTATATTTGCTGCAAGAATACCTGGCTCTGGCGATCAAGTCGGCGGTAATTGGGAATTGATAGAAGTTACGGACATTGATACCTAAAGATTGTATAATTTGAAACTGAATTCAATCAGTTTTAATATATTTGCCGAAAACGCGCAGGGTATGGATATGTACTAGAGGGGGCTTGTTGTGAAGAAAATATTAGGTGTGATGTTTGTTTCTATTATTTTTCTGGCATTATTGTCAGGTTGTTCAGATGACAATAGTTCCCCAAAAACTGAAGAACAGTTAAAGAGTGAATTGAAAGCAGAGATTCAGGCGGAAATGGAAGCGGAACAAAACACTAAAATGCCAGCGGAACAAAACGCTGAAGACAATGGGGAAAAGTCAGAGGAAAGTAAAGAACAGGAAAAAGCAGTGGGTCCTACTAATATTGCTATAAAGAACTACGAAGGCAAGGGCTTGGAAAAACTAGCAAAAATAGAAGCAGATACTAATGTTGGTCCTAGAGGCGTACAAGAAACCTTAGCGATCTTTGGTGAGGTAACAAACGTTAAGGTAGAGAAGATAAATTTAAATACTGAAGCCAATCAGCGGCTGCTGGACAAGTTTGATTCTTTGAAAAATGTTGAGTTAGCAGTACCAAGAGATAATGATCGAAACAAGCTTATTGCAGTATCTTTCTACGATAAAGGACTCAGAAAGCATGTATTTACTTTCACTAGCAGCGATGAGAAAGATTATATTTACAGCGATGCAGAAGGCAAACAGAAACTGGTTGACAGCTTGGATGAAAAGTACAAAAAATCTACTTCATATGAAGACCAAACTGATTTAGTCTTAAGATATTTAGGCTTAACTGGTCAAGAGTTTTTAGCAAGTAATAACTTTAATAGTATTCCCAAAAAACTTGATATGGGTTTCGGAGAAATATTTTATAGAGTAGAAAACGAGCCATTGGGAAATACAATCGATTATAAAATACGTATGGATGATCAAATTTTTGGAGTATATATAACCCCAAGTGAACAGTATAATTCCATAAAAGATAATGCTAAATCCAGTTTCTTTGGAGTGGATTTTGATATGCCTATATATCAAGCTCGATATAATTTGGATAAACCAAACGATGAGGACATTTTTATTGACTTAATTGAAAAGGATGAAAAATTGGTTGGGATAAATATTACCCCTTATTCAGGTTGACGCCTTGGGCAGTGATATTTATCTAAGAGACTTAGAACCAGTACCTGAAGTTTTCTAATACTTCCAATGGAACTACCTTTTTTTGTTCATTTAAATAACATTTAAAAACTATTCTGTAGGGCCACCAAAAGCATTTTTGGTAGCTTTATTTTTGTTGTGCTTTTTATTAACAGCATAGATTTACGGTGGCACGGGTATGTAAATAGTTTCCCCTGCGATATTAATGGAACATTACCGGGTCTTATCAAAGATTATTTTAAGTTCTATATAGTGCTCTGTAAATATTTGGTCACAACTATGATAAAATTATAATCTTTAGAAAATGAAAGGAATTTTAAAATTTTAAAACGAAGACAAGTAACGACATAAAAAGGGGATGTCATCCCGATGACGATTTTGCAACAAATAACAAATATAGTACTGCAAAATACCCAGAAGGAGGATTATATGAAGAAGGTTAGTTTGATTTTAATTATTTTGATGGTGGCTCTGTTGACGGGTTGCTCTGGTGATTCTGACAATCAAAAGACAGAAGAAGAGTTAAAAGCAGAGATCAAAGCAGAGCTCAAAGCGGAGATGGAAGCCGAAGCCCAAAATCTTGGGGAGGAAAAAAAAGAAGAGGAACAACCCTCTGGGTCAGCGGCACCTAAAGAGAATGAAAATCCAGTAGATCTAGGAGAACGGGATTCTCATAACACGGAGGTTTCTGCTGTGGTCAATGCAGCGGATCTAGCAGTGGGCGATGAGATCGATGGGCATGTGATTTCAGAATATGTGTTCAAAGATTCTGAGGAGCTCACATTAGGATTGGAAGGATCCTATGAAGTTGAAGGTGCCATTCTCTACTCGGAGTATGACGAAGGATGGGTCTTCTCTGGTGAGCGCAAAGGTGATGAAACGACGATTCAATTCTTGATCGGAAACGATCCCTTTAATATCATTCCTCCTTACTCGGGTATGCTGAGTATATCAGCGAAAGATCAAAGCTACCTTGAGTCGCTCGCTGGAGAGGATTTGGTGGACCGTCTTAAGGGCGGCAACCAACTCAACGTAAAGATGATCGTAGAAAACTACCGTTTTTATGGAAAAACGCATTCGACTCCCTACGCTAGCTTTGATATCGTCGAGGTGAAATCTTTTGAATACGATCAAAAGGTCGACAACGAAGCTGAGAATGGAGAACCAAGCCAAGCTTCTTCCGAACCGCTCATTGAAACCAATGGTACGAACTTTTATAAATTCAAGGCAAACGAAACGGTTAGTTTTGATCTGAATAACGACGGTGTCGACGAAGAGATTTATTACAACTCCGATGCGGGGAGCATTAATGTGAAAGGATTCGACGCTATACCGGTGGACTTTCAATCTAGAGAGCGGGATTATTTTTTGATATTGAAATACAGTGACTCTTATGCCACCGAGGTAACCTTTCACATGATCGGAATCGTGGATTATGGTCCAAGCGGCGATTACGAGACCCACCTATATGCGATCATCGAACCTATGGGAGAAGAGTGGTTTGGGACGGTAGGTTCTGTACCGGGTGAAGTGGTCGATGTAGGAAACTATGACGATGAGGATCTCGATGATTTTAACTATAAAGCTGTCGTCCGCGAGGGCGAGGGAATTGATGCTCCCGTTCGGCTGGGTGTTTTACCCCAAACCTGGTGGGGACGTTCTTTGTTCATATTCCATGTCAGAGACCTCCGATTGGTCGACTGGAATAAACGCAACTCTGGCAATTATGTGACACGCCTAGCTTTGACGTTGAATAAAAATATCAATGCATATAAGGCGCAGGATCTTAATGCAGACCGGATCGAGATAGCTGGCAACCAAAACATCACGGTAGTTGCGACAGACAACAAAGAGTGGATTTCCATTATGGGAGAAGATGGAACGATAGGCTGGGTTCATCTGGACCAAATAGAGGAAGATACCTTTTCGGGCTTTAGAGCATGGGACTAGAAAATGAAACGCGTTTAAAAAGAGCAGTTGCTTCCATTTCACGATGGAGGCAATTGCCATTTTTCGTCTTCTTTGCTGGTGTTTTGTTTAGCTATGTGGCATGCTTAAGAAATATTAAACCAATAGATATAGGTTTGGACATTGACCACATTGTTACACCAATTGGTAGTGTTGGTCTCATAAAAACGTTGTCGAATAAAGTCGAAAAAAAGGTATTTATAGAGTAATGTACAACTATATTTAGTTAATATCTAGTTGAAATTGACTAAAAGGAGAGGGAAGAATGAAAAAAAGTATTTTGTTCCTGTTGGTTACACTAGTGGCAGTATTGTTGTTGGCAGCACCGGCCAGTGCTGGCGGCGGCATAGTAGTATCAATTGACGGGCAATATCTGATGTTTGAAGAGGGCCAAGGTTTCCCCACTATTGTTAACGGAACGACGCTAATTCCATTAAGAGCAATATTTGAAGGACTGGGAGCACAAGTAGATTGGAATGGGGATACACAATCCATCTATGCAATTAAAGGGGACAGAGAAGTTTGGCTGACGTTAAATGAGAAACTGGCGCTGCTCCGCAGCGGTTCAACGGGGACAAAAGGAGTTGATTTGACCCTCCCACCTACTTTAATAGAAGGCAGCACGTATGTTCCTTTACGCTTTGTTAGCGAGTCATTGGGTTGTACGGTAGATTATCAAAATGATGGAATAACCCAATACATTACTATTAATTCAGCGAAAGATACGATGCAAGGGGGTAGTTCAACCAGTCAGCCGACTGAAGAAGTAGATAAAAGCGAAAAAGGATACTACAATGAGACAATTAATAGTGTCTACATAGATTACGATGAAAACAAAGTGGTTGCTTTTCCGTTTAAATACGATGGTCGTAATGCATCCAAATTAACAAAAAAGAAATACTATGGCGGCGGTTCTGGGACAAAAGTATATTTTTCTATCATTGGCGCTGTAGAGAATTTGACACTTAAGAACATGATCCCGCCGGAATATGACGGATGGGAGTATAGAGAAGCAGGTAGTGCAGTTTTGGGCGATGGCAGCTTTAAAGATGTACTTACGGAAATTGAATATGAAGAAAAAGGTTATAACGTCAAAGGGCGAGTTACTGGTGGAGAGCTATTTCCTTCTGAAGACTCACTCCCCAAGAACTATATGAGAATATCTTTTGATGTTAGATATGACAATCACTTGGAACATGTAGACATGGATTTACAACAATATTTAAATGTAAAAGGTACCGCCAAGCCTTTGCGGTATCCAGATAAACTGCCGTTTTAATGATGCGACTATGTAGAAAGATAGTACATTTTTGACACAAGGGGTTTTATTGTTATTAGACTGGTGTGAGATAATCGCACCAGTCTATATGTTTTAATCCACGGTTTGGGCGGGATGTACCTGAATTAACTTGACCGAAACGTTATTATAAGCTCCTTTTGGAAATCTAGAGGAAAATTTTAAAAAACGTCGGAAATAACTCAATTTATAACAACCGATATGCAAAGAACAAACGAAGGCACAAAATGAAACGTATTCATGTTTTAGGATTATGTATTATGATGGCAATGACGTTTATTGTTGGGTGCACAGAAGATTCCAAAGATGCCGATACTCCCCCAACAACCGACCAAGCAGCAAGTGATCAGGCTAAGAAAACACAAATGAACCTGCCAAACCCTTAATGCTCAAAAAGCTCCACAGCAAAGTAATCCGCAGCAAGATGCGACTGCTGCTGATAGTGCGCTGATAGAATCAAATGGTACAAATTATTATAAGCATAAATCAAACGAAACTGTTTATTTTGATTTGGACGAGGATGGAACAGACGAAGAAATAGTATATATGATACCACTAATAGACAATTAAAGGTTTCAGGCTATGATCCGATGGATCTTCTATCGGCCCTGATAGTGATACGGACGACTTTATAATTATCAAGTTCATTGACCAATGCGGAACGAAAATGAATATGGTCGGCATCTTCCATTATGGGCCCAGCATGGACTAATGTCACTAACCTTTATGCGATTATTGCACCTCAAGGCGAGAAAGTTTTGTCAGCGGTCAAAAAGTATTACTAATGGCTGCTGACTGTTACTTTTTATGAATCAGGATGCCTCAATGTTTATATCCAGTAGTATAAAGTGATTTCTTGTTTTTTAGTTTCTTAGTACACAATCTCTATTATGTTTATGATAAGACGGTTATTTTAAAGGAGCCTTTCTGTCGTTAAATTTGATTACAGTGGCACAACGAAAAGTACTGTCAGTCAGCCTCAATCATTTGATTGGGGCTTTAAATGTGGTCGGTCAAAAACAATAATACAATAGTAGTAAGAAGAGGAAAAAAGAGGAAAAAAGAGGAATTATCTCACAACATGTTGAAGGGTTTTTAGAAGATTTTGTCTATTAGCGGAAGTTCGTTTCTGACATATCAAGTATTCACGACATAAGTCGTAAACACCATAGTTAAGCGACATATTCAATTAGTATACAGGTAAGAAATATTAATATACAAAAAGGAGAGAGAAAAAATATGGCTTATAAGAATGGTAACTATGCAGCATTTTACGTGTCAGAACCATTTAGCGAAAGCAATTTAGGTGCGTCAGCTTCGAAAGATTTTGTTTCGTATAATCTGCTGAGGGCCTGGAAAGGAGCTGATAGCTCATTTCCATTTAATGATTCTCACAATAAGAATTACAACGTTCGTGATGGCAGTGATTGGGAGAAAACACTAAAACCTCGACTTCATGAAAGGCTTAATAATTCTAAGAATATTATTCTATTTCTGAGCTCAGTAACAAAGAACAGTAGAGCGTTACGAGAAGAAATGAACTATGGGATGTCTAACAAAGGACTTCCTGTTATAGTAGTGTACCCAGAATACAAAGAAAAGAGTGATATTGTTGATTGTAAAACTGGTGAGTTTAAGTCCAAGATAACTGATTTATGGGATAGCTTACCAGCTTTTCGCGATAACATGTCGAATGTTCCTACTTTGCATGTGCCGAATAAGAAGAGTCTAATTAAATCAGCTTTGGAAGATAAAGATTTCATGGTTAATAGTAAAGGGGATATTAAAAGATATTATTACAAGTGCTGACAGAAGGGGTGCAATAATGAAGAATAGTGTAAAGTACTTATTTGACTCGATGACAAGTCGAGCTTATTGGCAATACATATTTCTATCTAAGTCTGGTGTTTCATCGATACTTGGAATATTTGGAACTATATATTTGGTGGTTGAAGCCTTGGATTTTTTTAAAGTTTTAACTCGTGATAAATATGGTTCATTTGCTTTTTTAATTTTTCTTGTGATTGCAATATTTATTTCAATAGCTATTCGAAGACCAGTAAAGAGTATATCAATAACTTTACCAAAACATGATATATGTGTTGAAGTTCAAATAGCTGATGTTTTTGATGTAAGCGGCGCTGTAGTTATTAGTACCAACTCAATATTTGAAGCTGATGTAGCTGGAGGGAAAATAGCATTAGATAGTTTACAGGGGCAGTTTACTGCAAAATACTTTGCAGGTAACCAAAGTGAACTGATTAGTAAAATAAATAAAGAATTGCAATCTATAGAGGGATCATCTCCTTATCCTATGGGGACAACAGTACCAATCACAACGCATGGAAAAGTGTTTTATTTTACTGTGATGGCAGACTTTAATGACCAAGGAAATGCAAGTACCACACAAGCTAAAATCAGGAGTTCATTAGAAGGATTATGGAACTATGTCCGAGAGTCTGGAGAATTGCAGGAGCTCGTGATTCCGGTATTAGGTACTGGTAGAGGAAGGCTGAAGATGTCTAGGAAAAGAATGGTCACTTTTATTGCTGAATCATTTATGAAGGCTTCCGAACAGAATAAATTCACTGAAAAACTGGTTATAGTTATTCGCCCAGAAGATGCAAAGAAGTTTGGAGTCAATTTATATGATATTAAGGATAATCTTAATCATGTCTTGTTGTCATGAAGTTAGATTGGCAGTTTCCATTGAATTCGTCGCTTAACACAGCACTTAGCTCAATGGTGCGGAAGCGAATATAATAAGCAATTCAGCACCACACCTGCGGGCCTAAGCTAGGAGCTAGCTAAGGCTCTCGGCGTCGCGAGTGCAAAACGTTAGCTGAAATTAGTCACTAGAGGTGAGTGAATTGGGTCACAAAAGTTATGGATTATCTGTTTAAGCGTTTATTTGGTTTTGAAAAAAAGAGTTTAAAATTCGTATTATCCATAAATAGGAAATTTTGTCTATTAGGGGAAGTGTGCGCCTTGTTCCCGAACAATCTGTATAGAAATATACAATAAAATC
>JADQBR010000130.1:0-558 GCA_016278515.1 Bacillota bacterium | reverse complement strand
AACTTGTCATTTGAATTGGCAGGGGTAGTACCTGCCTGACCCTGTGTGAGGGGTGACAAAATCTCTAATACTCCGACGTGCATCCAACAATACCATGCTTGATGTACGGAGCTCGGTGAAGTTGCGGAAAACGATATCTGTGATGATATTAAGTACGCTGGGGGCTAAAAAGCAGTCATGCTTAGAATGTCTAATAGGCTGACGAATATCCGAAGGTACGGCTCGTAACTAATAGGGTTACAAATAAGAAGTAACTCGCCTCCATGTGGGGTACTGCCGTTGAATTACATATACTTCGGTGGAATTCAACAGAAAACCAAAAAAGGTTGAAGGCTTTCAATAATGCAATCACACTGGTTGAAAGCGGCAGTCGGGCTAAAGGATGGAGCTAAAACTGCTATGTAAAGCTAAAATGACAGGAACAAGGGAACTGTAGTAGGATTTCAATGGGTGGTATACCAGTCCTAACCAATAGGAAATGATTGGTGAAACTGCAGGGCATCCGCCTGTAGTAGTAATGAAGCTTCTGTAATGGAAGTGGAGCGAAGGGGCATAGTC
>JADQBR010000080.1 GCA_016278515.1 Bacillota bacterium | reverse complement strand
GGTGGGTCAGGCAAAGCCTTGTCCCATCGAACTCGGAGAATTCCGAGAGACTATTAACGGCAAAGGAGGTAACATTAATATATTACGGCGATTCGAATGTCCAGCAATATTTTTTTTAATATATGGGTTCTTTTTTTTATTAATTTCTGGAACTTTCTAATGTGCATAAGGTGACCATGATAATCCAAAATAACACTTGTTACGCGAAGAGTCTCATCTTGAGCTTATTGTTCGGCATTCCATTAAATGTTATTGCTAACAATATACTAGTGCATGCTTTGATATTTCTTCTCCTATATTTTTTTAGCATAACTTTAAGAAACTATATTTTAGCCATTCCTTAGCATGGGACAAAACCACCAATAAGTTATTCTATGATCATTGTTTAGATGGCAAGCCTATCATCAAAACATATGATATTACTACAGGTGAAAAAGAAATCTTTATGGAAGATGCTTTAAACCCTCAATTATCTCCTAACCGAAATTATATGTTAGTTCAAGCCATGACAGGATTCACTAAAAATGAAAGACACTCAGCCAAATTGCACGTTGTAGATCTTACAAACGGGGAAAAACTATTCAGTGTAAATGGTACTAACAAGGTGTTCTGGACACCTGGTAGCCTCCTTTCGTGGCTTCCAGGGCAAAGTGAAATGGAGAAATACGATATTGACAAAAAGGCCAAAGTACAAAATATTCCTATGAACATGCTTTTGCCAATAGAGGTAGTAGAAAGCGCTAGTAAGCTTAGTATAAAAGGCGTTAAATTCAAAGATAATTCGTTTATCCAAGTGTAGCTGCTAACATTAAATGTCCAGAAATAGACGCCGTTAATTGTCACAAAGTTGCTTAAACGTATGACCAAAGTTTGAGTTTTGGGTTTATCGCATTTAAGCATTACCGGTTTAACAAGGGCCGGCTTTCTTCTCCCGGGCGGGAGAAGTTTAACCGTATAATGCCCTCCGTGGGTGCTCTGGTTGCTCCCCAGCATTTCCATATCCTCCCAGGAGGAGAAAACCGGCCCTTTGAGACTAGAAAATTGTGATTTGAAGGCCAGATAGCATAATCGTTACTAGCTCTTTTCGCTTTTTGCCGATGATTTTTGCAATTGTCGGATTTAAGTCTTTATTGATACCAAATAATTTCCGGCCGTGTGTATTAGCATAATGGTAAAGCAGTTCGCGCAATGCGTCCTCACTTAGTTTCATTGAAATATATGCGTCACAGGCAGCGTTTAATTGCGCAGCCATTTGCTTAACAGTTAGTGGATTGGCGATGAACTGGATTTGCTCTTTTGCTTCCATTTTTTCTCCAGATTTATGCTGTTTCATGACAACTCACCGTCAATAATCAGCTTAACCATGTGGTCGTCAATAATACGCCGCCCGTTCTGCGCACCGTACAGTAAGCAGTGTGTACATAACTTGTTTATGAGCCTAGCTGAACCACTGGAGTATCTGTATATTTCCTCAATAGCAGCATCTGAAAAGATTTCCCTATCACTGCCTGCGTAATCTAGATGGCGCCGAACATAGGCCCCAACTTGGGACCGATCGTAGTGACCCAACTTACACTGTAGGTCAATTCTCTGCCTGATGGCCGCATAGGCTTGGAGTTGGAATTTATCCCATAGTTCTGATTGACCCACTAATATCAAAGACATAGGACTTTGGGAGTCCATTTTGAAATTCAAGAGAAAACGTACTTCCTCAAGCATCTCGCGATCTAATAAATGTGCTTCGTCGACAATAACAACAGGCCTTAAGCGATGGATACCGCGCATAAGTTCAATCTCCCGGTGGAGCTGGCGTTTGGCGTCACCCCGGTAAAACTTTGCCTCGCAGCCCAGTTGTTCCAATAAGCCTTTGTAGAAATGCCGGGGCGTTAGTTTTGAATCTGCTAAATAGAGAACCACAAATTGAGCCGGATCAAGGATATCCTGGAACCGGCGAATGGCGGTAGTTTTTCCCGTGCCGCAATCACCGGTGATAACAGCGAACATTTGACGGTCTGCCGCATACGCCAAGCGGCTTAATGTCTCTTCGAGTATTATGGATTGATAGAGTTCATCTGTGGGAATATTGCGGGAAAATGGTGTGCGACTTAGATTGTAGAATTCCTCAAACACGCCGCTCACCTCCCTTTTTCACATTTCTATAGGAGACGGCCGGCATTTGCTTATCTTTACGTGCCTGATTTTCTTTTTCTGCGGCACTAAGCAGTCTTGATGAATCCGTTTTTTCTTTTGTTAGGTGTTCCGGAAGTTTAGGCCGCTTGCCGGCATGTTCACCGATAACCAGTTGCCGTGCTTTAACGGACTCGTGCCCTTCATACTCTATGGTTAGTTCACTGGTATCTGCCGGGTCATAGACCACATCTACCTTGCAGCCAACTAAGGTAAGACCAACCTCATATTTTTTGCCTTCAAAACTGATGCAGCCGGCTTTGTCCACTTTTCGCTGTTCGCAGTGCAAAAAGGCTTGGGTAATGATATCTTGATCAATAAACTTTAGGGGCTTCTTATCACTGCGGTAGGCAATTTCTGGACTGATGCCGTTTTCTAAGGCTGAGTGCGGTTTGTTTTGATAGCACTCTTCAAGCCAGACTTGAAACAGAGTATTTAATCTTTCTAACGTCTCTGGCTTTTCTAGAGCGGCTTCTGCTAAAAATGAATCGACTACACGGTTAATTCTCTCAACTTTTCCGGTCGCTTCTGGAGAATACGGCTTTGCGTAAAGCAGGCGAATACCCATTTTGGCACAGGCACGTTGCATCCATTTGTTTCTATACTGGCCGCCATTGTCAAAATATGCGGCTTCGGGCACGCCATATTTGAAAATGGATTTGCGGAAACAGTCTTCCACAATGACCTTGTCGAGTACGGGATAAAATTCGCCGTGCAGCACTAATCTGGTGGCGTCGTCCACAAAAAGGACTAAGTAGACCTGTTTCTTAGCACCGTCCTTGCCAATGGGAAGATAGGGGCCGTATTTGATATCAGAATGCCAAAGTTTATTGCGCCACCGCTGTTGGAATCTGCGAGCAGCAGTGCCGGAAGAAGAGTACAGTTTCATCTGCCTTGTACTGTAACCACGGTTGGCCAGATGCTCCTGTAATGTACTGCGTTTGATTGCGCCGGGTTCTACTAACCCTTCCCATTCAAGTATTTGGATTATTTGGGCTACACTACGGCCGGGTACTTGTCGGCGCAGCAGGATGGCTTGTTCAAGTATATTAGGGGGTATGGTCGCTGTAGTTTTTCGGCCTCGGCCTTTGGGTTTTAGTCCTTCAAATCCTGATTCTCTGTACTGCGCCATATATCTGCGCAGGGTACGTTCGGATATGCCACTCTGTCCACATATCCGCTTCTTGATTTCTTTAGCTTCAGCAGGATCTAAGCCTTCTGCCAACAAAGGCGATAAAAGCTGCATCCGCTGCTGGGCAATATCTTCTGCTTTCTTTTGATTCCTCATGTTAACCCTCCCATTTTTTAGGTTTAACATGAGTCTATAGGAAAAACATCAGGACATAAATGCAGAACGGGTATGCGGCCAGTTATTTGTATTTACTATGGTCCGGACAGTTCTAGCCAGCCAACCCCTTGATTCACCCACCAAGGATTTAATCCGCCGGTGGGCAGGGCCGGTACTAAAGTTTACTTCCAAATTTAGCCGGTTAGCTACTGCAGACAGGCAGCCGGCAATGTATGATTCTATCTCGCTAAACCATTTTTTTAGCCGGTAGATGCTGCCGTTTTCGCAATAAATTTCGGTAGTATTATCTAAAACGGTCTCAATAGCTGAGCTGGTATACCTTTTGTAAGGTACCAGTTTGTCAGGTAGCTCATGGTGAATCTTCAAGCAGTTTATGCAGCGAAGCCGTCGGATAATCATAATGATTTTTTCACCGTCGCTCTGCCAGGCATTGCGTTTCCTGCTACCGATAATTTTAAGATGCGGACTGCCGCATATTGGGCAGATGCTTTTTTCCTCGCTCTTCACATAGCAGATAGCGGAGTCATCCTTATCATAAATCAGTTTGTATTTTACGATAATTATCATGGATTGTTATTTCCCACAGCACTTTTTGTATTTTTTGCCGCTGCCGCAAGGGCAGGGGTCATTGCGACTAATTTTAGTTACTGTTATTGGTGTGTTTTGACTCGCGGTTTTTCTTTTCTTAGTTAGTTTTTTTAGTTCTATTTTAAGTTCTGCTACCTTTTGATCATTGCCTAAGAAACTATATATATCAATTGCTCTGTCAACGACATCAACTTTGTCTCTTAGGTTCTTTTCATTTAGGGCTTTGCTGATAATTTCTTCGGCCTTCGCATAATCTGGTTCAATGTTATTAGCTCCAAATTGGTAACATGATGACCAGCCGATGTAGCCCCAGCCCCAAGCTGGGTCGTCGGTTAGCCATTTTTGAAAAAGTCGATCGCACTCTATTTTGTTTCCGAGATAATATTGGGACTCTGCTATCGCTCGGCGGGTATTTTCAATCATTAGTTCATCAGAGTCCCCACATAAATTAAGCAGTTCTTCACAGTACTGAATCCTCTTTGAAAAATACTTGGCATCGTCTAGACCCGCGTTATGAAGGCTTTCTTCAAGATCTTGGACAAAGTTCATGATGAAGCCTGTCCAAGGATATTTGTCATCCAAGCTTGGTAAATCTTTAATGTTTTCTTCAACCATAAGGGATTTGATCTCTTCCCAAGCATCTAGCATAATATCGCAAGCTTTGTTGATTTCTCCATTATCAAGGAGTTGGCACCCAGAATCTATCTTTTCATCAATTAATTTATATTTATCCATAATGCGACCTCCGTTGTTTCCGATTTTACAGTCATTTTACCACATCTATCCTGCCTGGTGAATAATCGCGTTTATCTTAAACCATTTAACAACGGGGGACGGGGCGGGAAGCTGCGCGTTTGGAGGGGAAGCCGTTCCGCTACGCTCCACGGCTTCCCCTCCAAACCAATCTATCCAATGGTTTGACAAAGCCCTACGGTCACCCTTATTGGCAAAACTAGGTCAGGCAATTTCGTCAGTTTTTTGTCATTATGGCTTGGCTAAAACATCCAAGAAGACCTATCGATAGATAAATAACTATAAAGGGCAACATTATAGCGGAGAGCAGTCATTGTGACTACTCTCCGTTTCTTTTTAAATTTAATAATTGCCGGCATTAATGTGTGCAGTGCGGCCGGGCAACGATCGCACTACACAAAAAGATTTACGTTCTCTCTCTAAACCAGTAATAGTGGGGCTTTACATTAATTTAATAATATATCCAGAAACAAAATAAGCGACCCAAAGCCTGGTCGCTTATTTTGTATATCTTTTTTTACTCAACATATTCATAATTAGAAAATGTTTCAGTTGTTTCTTTATTACCGCCATCTTCTGCAAAGTGCTTTGCTTTAATGCGGTAATAATAACCAGACTGAATGGATGAAAACTCGTTAAATTCGCTAATAAAATCAGTATTGTATTCAGTAAATGTAACAGATGAATCTATATCGTTCCATGAAGATCCATCCCATTGTTGAAGAAATAATTTTACCCCTACAGAATCCATTACATACTGGGCCTGGGTGTCCCCCGTTGCATATATGGTGCCATCGCTATTAGTAGTCATAGTGCACTCTCCATGTGAAATTAAATCTAATGTTTGGATGCCCATATTAAAATCTTCTTCCGGTGGGGGAGGGGTTTTGGCCGCCATAGCAGGGCTTGCTATCATCCCCATCAAAACAACAGTTGCAAGTAAGTTGACAAGCAGTTTTCTAAACATTTTACCATCCTCCTAAGTATATGTGTTTTGGACTTCTATACTTAGATAAGGACGACCCTAGTTAGGTTCCCTCTAAGATATCTTTTTTTGCAATCTTTATTAAAAAAGGTCGTAAAAGTACCCTCTTTTATTTAAAATCTGTTTTCCCATTTAAAATCGTCGTTAATTTCTATTTGGTCAAGTACAGGAGTGTCGTTATTAACCCAAAAATATTTAACAAAATAAGTGCGATCTTTTTCAATTAGATTCCAAACCATTTCATTGTCAACCAAAATATCTAATGTTCTCCATCCATTTTTTTTATTTCTGTCAATGATTTTTAAAGTTATTATGTATTCATCTTTATGACTTTTATTAATAACTATCCCACTAGTAACAGTGCTATAATGACTTTGATTTGAATTAAAAATTATATACAAAATTGATACAACTAATAACATTACAACTAAATACTTCTGTTTTGACATATATTTCATGATACCTCTCCTTTAAAAAGAGTGTAAGGACCCAGATGTATAACCTGGGTTCTTACACTAAATAAATTATGAAGAGGGGAAATTAAACAATGTCCCTCTTGTATCTGCTGAAGCATCTCCGCTATAAATTACTTGGATAGTACCAAATTGAAGCCCAATTGCACCAGTGCCTTTCACATGAGCATAATTTGCATGTACTTGGTCACCATTAATAGGCATTGTAGTACCAGGCGTTGTAGATTCTATTAACACTCTACCCCAACCTTCTAAACCGTCTATATAGTCCCAACCGGCAGGGTCTTGCCGTAAATCAGCATTCCAACCAACGCCTGAAGCAGCATTATAAGCAACAGCTGTATCCGTATCTTCATACCACTTGTCTTCAATATAGTAATGCCACCTATCTACATTCTTAAAATAGCCTGCAACAGCTCTCCAATTATCTTCATCCCAAGAAATGCCGTATGGGTCTGTATAGCGGTTGATCGGCATATTAAGCCACTCATAGTTAGTGTAAAGGACAAAGCGTTCCCTGTCATCCGAAGACCTATTTGCTCTGTAGACTTGAATCCAAAAATCCATATCCTCTGAAGGGATGGTTCCCATGATGCCCATTTCATCCTTATTTTTAACATCATCAGTATTTAAGGATACTTTTTTATACCCAACAAATTCTACTGTATTTTTAACAACGTCTACTTTTTGTGATAGCGACATTTTTGTGATAAGCTCATTAGGTATATTCATTTTCTCTAACTTTGAATTTAATGCGTTTTCTTGACCAGCAAAAGCACTACCAATGGAACTAAATAAAAATAATACAACCAACAGGCTTACCAAAAGTGTGTGTTTACATTTCATGTTTACCAATTTAAAGAACCTCCTTTTTATTATATAGAGGCGAAAATAATTGATCAATTCCCTCCTTTCCCAGACCCGTCTGACCTCTACATACTTATGATAAAAAACAAACTACAGAGGTTCCCGTATTTTCCAATTTTTTCATTCTTTATATAAAAAACTTTTTGCAATTTTTATAATTTCTTCTGGAGGGTAATGGCCTGTTATATTGTAAAGAACACCTTGTTTATACCACCGCAAGTTATTTTTTCCACTTTTTTTATTTATCAAAAGAGTTGCTGATGAGCCATGAATTTCTACATTTTCCATAACTGCATCATCTTCATCATACATTATCCCTGATCCACCTTCTTCAATATTACCCTTAATATTAATTATTAGACTTCCTTTTGGAGTAGTATAACGCATGGTAACTATCTTGAAAGAATCATTCCCAGTTAATTTTAAATCTTTTAGTTCTGCATCTTCAGGCAGATAACTAGGTGTTTGTAGTAAAAACGGCAGTTTATCTTTTACTTCTTCAATAGTTAATTGCCCAGCAGAAGTTGTTTCTGGTGGGGGTGGAGGCTCGGGTGTGCTTGAACTTTCTTCTCCATAATCTTCAGTAACATTATGAATCGTATCACCCATAAAAAAACTTAACCTTTCTAATAGTTTGATGTTTATGGCAGAAGCGGGGCCAGAAATAGAAAGACCTGCTAAAAGTATTAATATAATTAAACCGGCTGCAACAGCAGGAACAAATTTAAACCTGGCTGTTTTTTTACCTTTAGAGTTTAACCCTAAGTTATTCCCAACTCTATCTTTTACTCCGGGTGGAATACCCTGTCCATCTATCTTATTTCTAAGAGTTCTTTTAAGTATAGTATCGAAATTTTTGTCCTGCATGGTTACACCCCTTCCCGAGCTGTCAATTCTATATCTTTTAGTTCCTTTTTCAATCTGTTCCTGGCTCTATATAAACGAGACTTAACTGTTCCTTCGGATACTTCAGTTATTTTTGCGATTTCACTTATTTCTAAGTCATGGTAGTATTTAAGAATTATTGCATCCTGAAAATCTTCGGGTAATGTTTGTATTGCTTCGCTTAATTCTTCTTCCAAACCCATTTGGTAAGTAAAATCATTAGCTTGGTCGTTTGAAAATTGATTTTGGATGTAATTAATTTTTTCTATATCAAGTGAAATAACCTTCTTTTCCTTACTAAAATGGCTTCGGGCTGTGTTTAAGGTGATAGTTTTAATCCATGCTGCAATTTTAGAAGGGTCCTTAAGCTGATGATACTTTTCAAAGGCTTTGGTAAACGCCTCCTGGGTTACTTCTTTAGCTGCTGCTTTATCATGTGTAATATATAAAGCTAACCGATATACATGTTCAAAATGACTTTCATAAATTAACTGCTTTGTTTCTAAGGTTAGAGATGATTTTGATTTTCTTTTAAACAGCAAGCTTTACCCCCCCCTTTAATTTAAGAATACATTCGGAAACTCATGTTCCTTGATACGCTTGACTTTCAGGGAACGTCTTTTTGTTCTCACCCCCAAAAACCAAGCCAAAATCCTTAAATTATTTCCAGTTATATTTCCAGTGTTATCCTGTTTTGAAAGCAATCTACCTTGACTTTTTAGAATTGCCCTAATAATCGAGATGAATGGTATTTATTACCATTACTTCTTGTTTTGGGGTGATTCTATGTTAGGTCATTGGCGTCCTCACGCCGAGTATCAATCTTATCTGATTAGTAGTATGCTGCCATTTTATCTCGCAGAGAAAGCCAGGGTGGAGTATTATTCTAAAGCTCTTTCCAAGCTTTATCTCCTGGACCTCGATGTCTTAAAGCCTGTTTTGGAACCTTATTACTCTCATACTGGTAAGCCTGCCAAGAATCAAGTGGAGATCTTCCGCTCTTTTGTGTTGATGTCTGAACTAAATATACACAGTCTTTCTGCCTGGGTGGAAAAGCTTCAATGCGATTCTCTTCTTTGTGCCATGGTTGGTGTCACACCTTTTGATGTACCCGAACTGGGTAATCATTATGATTTCATTAACCGGTTGTGGCTAGAGAATCCCGAACTTTCCAAGGCCCAAAGGGATTCTCTCCACCCTTTCCGGAAAAAGCCTCGTAAGAAGCTTGGTAAGAACCAGAAGCAACCTCCACGTCACCCTGGTATTATTCAAAAATTTGTTGATCTGGCCTTAGAGGGCAAAACCTTTGAAAGCAGACCCGAAAGGTTGCTTCAACAAATTTTTGCCGAGGTTTCGGTTAGACCTTCAGCTGAGGCTGGCCTATTAGGTGATACTGATAATCTTGCTGTTTCCGGCGACGGTACTTGTATCAATTCCGGTGGTAGTCCTTTTGGTGTTAAGGTTTGCGATTGCAAATCTAAAGGTATCTTCAACTGTGACTGCCACCGCAGGTTTTCTGACCCCCAGGCTCGCCATGGCTGGGATAGTTATCATGAACAATGGTTTTATGGCCATTGTGGTTATTTCCTTTCTGTCTATAACCGTGATTTGAAGATTGATTTACCCATCTACCTTCGTATGGTTGAGGCTCAAAGGTATGATGGTGTCTCTGCTATCGTCGCTTTAGCTGAGGCTAGAAAGCTTTATCCTGACTTCACTTTTGAACGTTTTTTCGGTGATGGTGCTCATGATAACTATGCTACTTATCAGTTGCTTAACTCCTGGAAAATGAAGCCTTTTATACCCTTAAATGCTAGCAACAAGGGTAATTTCAAATTTCCTCCACCAGTAGATGTTGATGAAAAAGGCACTCCCATTTGCATGGCCGGTTTTCCCATGGTTAACTGGGGCTTTCAAAATGACCGCTGTAGAATCAAGTGGCGCTGCCCTCTTGTGCTTGGTAAGGTAGCAACTTGTTCCTGTAAGGATAAATGTTCTCCTTCTCCTTATGGAAGGACTATTTATACCAAACCTTCATGGGATTTACGTATTTTCACTCCTGTTCCTCGTGGTAGTATGGAATGGAAACAAGAGATGAAAACCCGCACTTCTATTGAGCGTGTCAACAAAAGAATTCTTGTTGATTATGGTCTGGAAAAAGCTCATGCTAGAGGTAAAAAACGCATTAACTGGTGGCTTACTATTCATTCAATTAACGTTCACCTCGATGCAAGGCTTAAGGCTTCGAAATTTGATTTTATCTCCATTTTGGAGAATTTAAATCAAAAATCTGCCTAAAAACGCTTCCTATCGCATAATAACTTTGTATTTTTAAATGCCTATCTGATAGGCTAGTTTTGCTATGCTCTTTTTTAGGCCTCTCGCTTTGGCTACCCTCAATCAGCTACTATTCTTTTGAAATATCACCTCATTATTAGGAATAACTCCTATTTTCTTTTGCTGGAAATTAGTTTCCGAGGCTATTCTTTAACATAAAACTATTATAGCATTTATTGGAAAAAATTTCAGAATGAGGGCACCTAATTGCCCCTTGTTTATCTTATATATGAGCCCAAATTTAAAAAAGGAGGTGAATGGTAAAAAAAGGGGTTCATTTAAAAATAGTTTTCAAGGAGGTTTTGTTAATTATGAAAAAAACATTAATGTGGGTGTTAACTAGCTTGTTAATTTTAGGGATTATGACGACAGGAGCTTTTGGGTACACATTTAATGAAAAGTCAGTTGCAACAAAAAAAATTGCTATTAATCGTATTGACAAAACATTTACTAGGTATTACGAGAAATTTGATGGTGATAGTGATAGGGCACTAGAAGCTCTCGTTGAAGAAATTCCTTCCGTGGAGATTAAAGGCAGAACTAAATCATACTTTGATATTCAAGATGGTAAACCTGTTTTAACAAAAGTAATAAAGAATGGTAAGACAATCTATCCTGAAGGTTTTTCAATTTTTTCAACTATGAGTGATATACAATTAAACGACACTCTAGTTTGGGATTCTGACTGGAACACGTATGTTTTTCTTGGGGATTGGGATTGGAAATCAGGTCAGCCCGATGAAACTAACCTGCAACCCTGGGATATGGTAGGTTTTTATACTACAGATCCTTCAACAGCTAAAGCTTTAGAATATATGGTTAGAGGTTATGACACTTGGGGAAGCCGAGTAATATATTACAATACTGACACAGACAGTTCTTCAGGAGATATCAGTAAAGGAACACAAACCCAATATGGAGTTGCATTTTGGCACGATGAAACTCCAGTTGTTAATGGTACTATAACAGTTCCGTTATGGTACGATTCCCAGGCCAGTTCATACGCCACTGTTATGACAAAATACGGTCATAGTTGGACAGATACTAATATAACAGGTGTAGGAGGAAGTGCTTCTATATCCGGAGGTGGCTTTAATATTTCATGGGATACTGGTGTTTATCATTGGCCTGACGAAGCTACTTCTTACGGTGAAAAAGTACCTCCACAATAATAATGTTAATATTTCATTAGCTTTAGAGGCCCCCTTGCGGACCTCTATCTCTAATTAGAAAAAAGTAGTGGCATTAAAAATATAGTATTAGTACAATAAGAATATAAAATTAGTTGTCGAGGTGTTATTTAGATGAAGGAAAGTAAAACTTTATGGCTATTGATTATTATATTGATTTTTATAACTATTTGGACCCTTACTGGTAACTTTAATAAAAATGAAGCTATTAGTAATATGAAATATAATGATGATAATTTTAAATATGCTGTTTCACACAAGGTAAATACTTTAAGCCATGTTTACGGAGATATCTCTTGGAGGTTTAAACAAATAGCAAATGACAAGATGACTATTAAAGAATTTGAACAATATAATTATGGAGTAAACCGATTTATTCAAGCTAATAATTTTAGATTGGTGGAAACTATTTTGTTTGAAGATAACAACAGACTGTATAAAATTTTACTTGATATTAATAGGCCAATCGTACATGCGAGAACAATAGTTAAAAATACTCCTAAAACTGAATTATATGCCGTAGCAGAAATCTACTCTAGCCTAAAAGACCTTACTAGCGGAAATAATAAAAAATCACTAAGTTATTATATTTTAAATGACGATCTTAACGAACAAGGGCTTAATAGGATAATAAATGAAATTGAAGCTTTGATAAAACAATTAAGTCCCAAATTCGGTTCATGAGAAAAAGAGTGATAATAGTGAAAATAAAAAAAATATTTATAATGTTTCCCACATGACCAGCAGGATGCACTTAGAAGATTTCACAAAGGATACTAATGTTGCGGAAAAAATAGAAAAATACCCATATGTTCACCTTTGGTATCGCTATAAAAATACTGTACCGTTTTTTGGAATAGAACACAAAGAAGTTAACGAGCTTATTTTGTGGTATGACACTTCTACAGATAATACTATGTTGACCATAATGTATGAAGGAAATTATTATACTAACTCTTTTGAAAAAGGGTATTATTCTAAAGACTATGTATTAGATATTATTATGAGTTTTATAGTTAGAAAAATTCAACTGGTTCCGTATGCACTATTACCTTGCTCTAATGGATACTATGGCGTTTAATAAGGTCTATGTTATTGCCGTTTAGGAACGGGATATATTCTTTTTAAACAGGGTTTGATTTTATTATTCCAAACGGGAGTATAAACTAATTTGTGTAAACGGAAAATTTAATCTAACGTTCCCTGGCCGCAGCCAGCCTAAATGTCGGATGCCTAGCCAGTGGCACTACAACGTAAGTATAGTCACCCACACTGCCACTGGCCATTACAGGTTTGCCACTTGAAAAACGATGCACCTCATCAGGAACAAGACGGTATTATTCACATAAAATTTCACCATATTCCCACAAACCTCCATTTCGACCGTACTTACCCAATCCCTTCTGCATATTCCGGTTTATCCGGACGGCAAATCCGGAGGCATCCGGACAGTAAACCGGGAGTATCCGGACACCGTTATATAGGCACACTGTTGATTTTTATAAAGTCAGCATAAATTAGCATCAAAGATATTAAAAAAAATCATAAAACTCATAATGTCAACACCCGTGTACGATAACTATCCTAACGCAGAAGGGGAAGTAATAAAGGTTACTTTCGTAATCTTGCAGGAATTGTAAATTTATTAGAGAAATTATCCAAATACTTACTTTTTTACTGTTGGAACAGCAAATTAATTTTGGTAAAAACAATGTGAGATTGAAAAAAGTCGAAGTAAATAACCAGTTAAAGTATCTTGCCACCTCAGTCGACCAATCCTTTTTAAGCCCAATCGACTGCAGTTGTAGTTTATGAATTCCCTACGTTTACTTTTTTGATCTATTATAAGTAATACAAAGAACGGAAGAATTTCTTTTTAATAATTTCCCGTCAAGAGCACTATAACTGAAGACAAAGGGTACGGGTACCAAATTTACTAAGTAGCTTCCTGTAACAGCCTTAATGATGTTGATGGTTGTAATTGGTTGTAAGTGTGAGGCTGCTGAGATAGTAACTGGGAACTTGCGAAATTAGAATAGGATAGTAAGGTTAAATGAACATCAGCATTTTTTCGAGAGGAACATTGCGTGATGGCTTATGAGAAAATTTTAAAGGGGCTAACTTTCTGTATATTGCAGCTTAGAATTGTTGAAGCTTGCTTATAATCTGTTTTTCTGTTGAATCTATAAACGTAGCTAAATGCAGACAAGTCTTTCAGCTGAAGTATTAAATAATAAGAACTGCCCGGTATGTGATTATGAAGCTATTGTATTGGGCTAATTATCAGTTCTGTAAGAATTGGAGGCAAATATATGGAGTATATTGCCCATATACGTAATGAAGATG
>JADQBR010000155.1 GCA_016278515.1 Bacillota bacterium | reverse complement strand
TATATTGGGGGTTTTTACAGGATATGGTGGGCATTTAAACTTGCAATTTATAAAATGTACTATATAAGGCGAAAGCACTTGTGGTGGACTAGCTGCGCTGATATAATTAAGAAGTAATTTTTTTGGGAAGGTTGTGAAAGTATGCGTAAAATAGCACTAATAGTTAGCTTGGTATTAATTGTTGCATTGTTTGCAGTTGGTTGTGGTAAAGGTGAAGATAGTGGTAACAGTGGGGATAAGATTGATGAAGCAAATGCTGTTGCAAAGGTTAATGGGGCTCAGATTTCTAGTACCCAATTGGATGAACGCGTAGCCCGGATGGAAGCATCTGTAGGTCATCAGGGGGCCAATTTAACTGACGAACAAAAAAAGACCCTCATGGAAGGTCTGAAAAAAGAGGCATTAACCCAACTAATCCAAGAGCAGCTGATAACACAGGAAGCTGAAAAAAGAGGCATTAAAGTTGACGAAACCAAGGCTAAAGAACACTTAGAGCAGATTAAGAGCCAGTTTAAGGACGATGAGGAATATAAAAAGGGACTGGAGCAGTATAGCCTTACTGAAGAAGCGTTAATTGACTATTTTGAGTATCAATTGGCTGAAGATGCAGTTTTTCAGGCTGTGACCGAAGAAGTGAGCGTAAGCGATAAAGATGTAGAAGATTATTATAATAAAAATAAGGAAAACTTAATTCAAATGAAGGCACGACACATTCTTATTCAGGCCGCAGAAGGAACGGCGACAGAAGAAGAGATGCAGCAAGCCAAAGAAAAAGCACAAAGTATTATAGAAGAGTTAAATAACGGTGCTGATTTCATTCAATTGGCTAAGGAAAAGTCTGAAGGCCCTAGTGCTCCTGAGGGCGGCTTGCTTGATATGTATTTTGGCAAGCAGGGATCCAATTTAGTACAGGAGTTTGTGGACGGAGCTTTCCTGTTGGATGAAGGCGAGTACAGTAAGGAACCTGTTAAATCAAGTTTCGGATACCATATTATCAAAGTGGAAGAAAAAATGGATACTCTTGATGAACTTAAGAGTAAAATTCAAGAGAGTTTACTGTATCAGACTAAGAGCGAAGCCTTTAATACGTTCTTTACGGAATTGAAAGATAAGGCAGACATTGAGAACAACTTATAAAGCTAAGCTTACATTAGGTGGGGTTTTATACCTCGCCTGACTAAAACCCCGGAGATCGCAAATCCGGGGTTAATTTTTTCTGTATTATAGTAGAAATTTAGCAGCCAAGCGGTACAAGCTTGTGAAAAATATTATTTATCTTCTTAAAGCTTGGGAAAAAATGAATAAATATGTTTTTTAAGATATATACTATGATTAACAGGAGACTTGATAAAATGTTTATTGGACAGTTAAATTTAGGAGGGATAACAGACGAATGAAAGCAACAGGAATTGTACGACGCATTGATGACTTAGGAAGAGTTGTTATTCCCAAAGAAATACGCAGAACTTTAAGGATTAGGGAAGGCGATCCATTGGAAATATTTGTAGATCGCGACGGAGAAGTAATTCTAAAAAAATATTCTCCTATCGGTGAACTAGGTGACTTTGCAAAAGAGTATGCGGAATCTCTTTACGAGGCTATTGGTCATATTGCATGTATTGCTGATAGAGATAATATTATTGCGGTAGCTGGTGCGCCTAAGAAAGAATTTCTGAACAAGCCGGTAGGGCCAGCCGTTGAAAAGGTTATGGAAGACAGAAAATCAGTACTTATTAATCAACCTGGCGACCACACTTATTGTCGAGTATGTCAAACTGACAGTGAAGATGAATGTAAATATACGGCCGAAGTAATAGCACCTATTATCTCAGAGGGAGACCCAATTGGCGCAGTGATATTAGTATCAAAAGAATCTGGCGTAAAAATGGGAGACATGGAAACGAAACTAGCCGAAACAGCGGCAGGCTTTTTGGCTAAGCAGATGGAGCAGTAATTTTGAAGGCGGCTTGTAATAGCCGCCTTATTATTTGCATTTTTTGCGACTAGCGGTGGAAATATGCCGTCAACTTCGTTATAATGGGAATCACTGAGAAAGCAACGGTCATATGGAGTGAGTGAACTTGATAAGAATTGTTGGACTTGGCCCAGGCGTGATTGGTCAGTTACCTTTAGAAAACCATAAAATACTTCAAGAGGCAGATAATCTTTGGTTGCGCACAGAACAGCACCCTGTAGTTAAAGAACTCATTAGCCAGGGTTTGCACTTTAATTCATTTGATAAAATGTATGATAAGACTGATGATTTCTCCGAGCTGTACACCCGAATAGCAGAGGAGATAAAAAAACAGAATGAAGAAAGAAACGTTACTTACGCTGTTCCTGGACATCCATTAGTCGCTGAAGAAACAGTAAGGTTACTAATGAGGGACTCTGACCTAAATGTTCAGGTTTTTCCTGCTATGAGCTGTCTAGATAGTATTTTTTCAGCAGTTGGTATAGATCCTGTTGAAGGACTGATTATTGAAGATGCCTTGCGCTTAAACCTGAATTACAGCCACTTGGACACTACTAGAGGAACGGTAGTTCTTCAAGTTTATAATCAAACAATATGTTCTGACCTAAAACTAACTTTAATGGATGCTTATCCTGATGAATTTAAAGTTTGTTTAATCAGAGGTGCTGGAATTCCAAATTTAGAAAAGGTGGAGTGGTTACCTTTATATCAAATAGACCGGCGAGCCTGGGTAGACTATCTAACAGCGCTTTTTATACCGCCGCTGCCGGGGGCAGCTAGGGCAGCAAAAGTACCGTTGGATTCGCTAACTGAAATAATGGAAGTATTACGTAGTGAAAATGGTTGCCCTTGGGACAAGTCCCAAAGTCATCAATCGCTAAAAAGGTACGTAATTGAAGAAGCATATGAAGTTGTTGAGGCCATTGACTCACAAGATATGTATAAATTATGCGAAGAATTGGGAGACTTACTACTGCAAGTGGTCTTTCACGCGCAGATTGCACAGGAGCAAGATAATTTCAATATAAAAGACGTTATTGATGTTGTTGTCAGTAAGATGGTTCGGCGCCATCCCCATGTATTTGGAAAAGGTCATGCGGAGACACCGGATCAAGTTAAGGAAACTTGGGAAGAAATAAAGGAACTGGAAAGAATGGACAACAATGGAAAAAAGCCAGAAAGTATTATTAATGTGCCGCTAGTTTTACCCTCCTTAATGTTGGCGGAAAAAGTACAGGCTATAGTATCAAGGGTGGGGTTTGATTGGAAAGAACCGCAAGCTGCCTTTGCTAAGATAAAGGAAGAAGTGTTGGAACTTGAAGACGCCTTGGCAGAAGGTAAGGTCGAAGCAATACAGGAGGAAATGGGCGATTTCCTTTTTGCCACTGTAAACGTTGCTCGTTTATTAGAATTAAATCCGGAGGAGGTGCTAAAGCAAGCTGTAGACAAGTTTATTGGGCGTTTCCACTACATAGAAAGTAAGTCGCGTCAGACAAACACTTTGCTTAAGGACTTATCACTAATTCAGATGGAAGAATGGTGGCAGGAATCAAAAATTAATGGATAAATTGGAAAAAAATACGAAAAAAGCTTGCTTTTAGCAGGAAATTCCTACATTGTAGAGAATACAGCAAAAGGTATCTTATTTGATTAAAAGTTTAGGAGGGATTGTTTTGAACAAGACTGAATTGGTAAGTAGCGTTGCAGAAAAAGCTGATATCACTAAAAAAGATGCTGAAAAAGTAATTGCATCTGTATTGGAAACAATTGAAGGGGCTTTGGCTGCAGGTGACAAAGTTCAATTAGTTGGTTTTGGTACGTTTGAAGTAAGGGAAAGAGCTGCACGTACCGGTCGTAACCCTAAAACCGGGGAAGAAATTCAGATAGATGCGACAAAAGTTCCTGCATTTAAAGCCGGAAAAGCTTTAAAAGACGCAGTAAACTAATTTTAGCGTATGAGTCAAGTCAGGTTCCGGTAGGAACCTGATTTTTCTGTATAACTACCTTTTGTTGTTCTCGGTCTTTAAGTTGCAGTCTGGGCCTGAAAAGACTTACTTCCAAAAAGAAGGTGAGACAATTGCGTTTAGATAAGTTTCTAAAGGTGTCAAGGTTAATTAAAAGAAGAACCATGGCTAAGGAAGTATGTGACGCCGGCAAGGTGTTGGTAAACGGTAATCCTGCTAAGTCGGGTTCCCAAGTAAAGACCGGTGATGTTATCGAGTTTAACTTGGGGGCAAGGAAAATAAAGGCTAGAATTTTGCAAACACCGGAAACTATGCCGGCTAGTAAGGCCACGGAAATCTATGAATTGATGGACTGACATTACTAAATAAGTGTTAGTTAATAATTACCATTCATTAAATATCCCCTGCAGGAAAAGATACCAAATGAAGGATAATTGCAGGAGGTATTTCAAAATGCAGAAACAATGGTTTCAAAAAGTTGTTTTATTGGTGTTGATAATTTTAGTTCTGATGATTGCGGTTGGCTGTCCAAACCAAAGCAGAAAGCCGGGAGCGGAGAAAAAGCCTGAGGTTCAGGGCGGTAAAGAACCTATCATTTCTTTATACGTAAATAAATCGGGGCAGAAAAAAAATATTAGGCTTGAAGAATATTTGATGGGTGTGGTTGCGGCAGAAATGGAGCCCAGCTGGCCGAAGGAAGCCCTAGCAGCCCAAGCAATTCTTGCTAGGACATTCACCATGAAAAAAATCCAAGCAGGCGGAGTAAAGAAATATGGGACAGATGCCTCGACTGATGTGGAAGAATTTCAAGCGTATGACCCTTCTAGAGTTAATGCCCGTGTGGATGAAGCCGTCCAAAATACAAGGGGTGAGGTCGTGACTTATGACGGAAGTTATATCAACGGCTGGTTTTTTGCGGACGGAGGAGGTAGGACCTCTGCCTCAGCTGAAGAAGGACTAGCTTATAAAGAAGAGCCCGCCCCATACATAAAAAGTGTAACAGACCCCGGATTTGAGATTACGGAACCTGAAAACAAGGCATGGACCGCGACGTTTAGTTTAGATGAGGTGCAGCGTGCCCTACAAGAAAAAATAGGTCAGGACCCAGGAAATATTACGTCAGCAAAAATTGAAGCAAAAGGGCCATCGGGAAGAGCGACAACTGTACAAATTGGAAGTATAACGGTTAGCGCTCCAGCTGTTAGGTTAGCTTTGGGAAGTAAGAAGATGCGATCTACCTTACTGGATCGGTTTGAAATAGCGGGACAAAAGCTCATTATCAGTGGAAAAGGATATGGACATGGAGTGGGTATGAGTCAATGGGGCGCCAAAGCCTTGGCGGGACAGGGAAAATCCCCTGAGGAAATAGTAAAGTATTTTTTTAAAGACGTAAAAATAGAAACAGCTTGGAAATAAAGACACTGTACAGTGTCTTTATTTTTTTGCTGAACGCCTCATTACTACGTTTTGTTGAAGTTTCGCAACATTTCCTGTCATAACTTTTAGAAAGAATTCATAAATTTATGAAGAAAGGGGGTTCTAGGTATGAGTCAAGGTCATCAATTAACCCTGGTAGACCGGAGTGAAATAACTATTACCGGAATAAAACACGTAGATAGTTTTGATGATGACGAAGTGATGCTGCAGACGACATTAGGAATATTGTTTCTCAAAGGAGAGGGACTCAATGTAAATCAATTAAATCTAGAGGAAGGTAAGATATCAATAGTAGGTCAAGTTAATTCCATCGAATATCTAGAAGAGGAACAGTTGAACAGGGGGAAAGGAATTATCAAAAAGATATTTAAATAATGGGCGGTTGTTTAAGGGAGGACTGTTATGATGCCGATAGTTAATCAACTGGAGTATTTCCTATGGACAACTTTAATAGGTGCAGTTATGGCATTCTGTTTTGATCTCTATCGTGTAATTAGATGGAAGACGAGACCCTCCCGTTGGGTAACTAATGCTTGTGATTTGTTAATTTGGATTGCTGCAACTGCTTTTGCATACATTACTTTGCTTGGCGTAAATTGGGGCGAGGTACGTCTGTATGTATTGTTAGGTATGGCCCTAGGAGCATTTTTATACTATAGATGGTTTAGCCACGGTGTTGTAAAAAAATGGAACGTTATCTTTGGCTTATTCGGTAGAATATGGCGGGCAGGAAGCCGGATAGTGAGAATACCCTTTCGATTAGTTAAACTATTACTAGGCTATCCGTTGGGCCTAATTACTTTAATATTGTTTCATATTGGGAAGTTTTGTCGAGTTATTAAGAGATTATTTAAAAGAGTGTTTGTTAATCAGCGTCAAAGAATGAGTAGGCGCCTAATATCAATGTTAGGAAGAAAACCCAAATCTTGACTATATGAATAAGTTAATATATAATTTTAATATGGAAAATTGAGGGAAAATTATGTGAAGTAGGTTCCGGTAGTATCCAAGGTATGAGCAGGCGTATGCCTTCCTCGGGCGGGCGATTGTAAGTATCTAGGGTGTGGGGGGGAAACCGGATACCAAAAAACAGATTGGGAACTGGGACTTTTTTTGGTTCGTATGGGCCAAAAATAGGCTATACATTGAGTGTATGGCTTAGGGTGAGTCGTTAGGCGAAACCCGGGTACTCTAACTCTCTGATGCGTCAGAGAACTAGAGTATTCGGGTTTTTGCATAGTCGGGGACCATAACTTTATGATTATGCATAAATTCAACTTAGGACTCAATTCTAGGCAAGGAGGTGGGGGAGCAACAACGACTGACTGAATGGACAAGCGCAAGTACATAATGTTTAATTAAATAAGTCAAGGAGTGAGTGAAGTAGTGTTGAGTAAATTTACTAAGTTTATTTTATTTGGATTGCTTATATTGGGTTTAGTCGGTGTAGCTGCAGGCTGCGGCGGTCAAGATTCTGGGGACACTATTGTTTTTGTCGGTTCGGGAGGCTACCCTCCGTTTAATTTTATTAATGAAAAGGATGAAGTTATTGGCTTTGATGTTGATGTTGCGGCTGAGATTGCCGACCGTTTGGGGAAGACATTGGATTATCAAACCAGCGCTTGGGATGGCCTGATAGAAGGTTTAAGAGCGGGACGTTTTGATGGAATATTGGGAAGTATGGCTATTACAGCAGAGCGGGAAGAACAAGTGGATTTTTCCATCCCATATTACTACTCCGGGGCGCAGTTAATCGTTAGAAAGGATTCTGGTATTTCAGCGCCTGGGGATTTAGCTGGGGATGCCGTGGTAGGCTTAGTTACCGGCACTACATTTGAGGAAGATGCTGCAAATTTGGGAGTTAAAGCCCAGTTGTATGAAGATGATAACCAGACGTTGATGGAATTGTTAAATGGTAGAGTTGACGGGGTCATTACTGATAGGGTTGTGGGTTTAAATGCTATCAAGGAGATTGAAGGCGGCGATGAACTGACATTGGCTGGTGATCTTATGCGTAAGGAAATGATGGCAGTGGCAATTCAGCAAGATGATCCATTGAAGGATGAGATTGACAAGGCTTTGCAGGAAATGCATGAGGATGGCACCTTAAGTAAAATCAGTGCTAAGTGGTTTGATGGTGAGGACATTACTAAACAGTAATTTTGCAAATGGAATATTTTTAAGCAGAGTCGGGATAAAAGGGTTTTGGCAATGCCTTTAAGTTTTGAATGACAAACCGTCCTTGTTTGCCGGGGTTATGCATAGTCCCTTTTGGCTGGGTGCTATGCATAATCTGCTTTTATACTATCAGAAAGTATCATGTTCTGATTAGCATAAATTTAAACTAAGGCTTTCGTACCCGTAAAGGGCACATCCGTTCGACTAAGGTGCTAAAGCGAAGTCTTACGCTGCCGGCGTCTAAAGACTTGGCGTAAGCTAAGTTTTATTAATTACTTAAATGACAAATTGCGCCAAAGGGGTTGAGGAGTTGAATATTGATCTACCATGGGATTTATCAGCTATTCCAGAATATTTTTTCTTTTTTAAGGATGCAGCCCTTTTGACACTGCAAATTACTACCCTGGGTATCATAGTCGGGTTAGGAATAGGATTAATGGTAGCTTTTGCAAAAATATCTCATCATAAAATTTTTAATATACCAGCATCCGCATATATCTTTCTTATCAGGGGCACGCCGTTGCTGCTCCAACTATGGATAATCTACTATGGACTAACCGCTATTGTAACAATCCCGAGATTTCCCTCCGCTGTGATGGCTCTGGGAATTCATAATGGGGCATATATCGCAGAGATCTTTAGAGGAGCAATTCAATCAATTGATCGAGGACAGATGGAAGCGGCGCAGTCCATAGGGATGACTTACCCTAAGGCCATGCGGCGCATTATTCTGCCTCAGGCTTTTAAGCGGGCGGTACCGCCGCTAGGTAATCAATTTATCATTGCGCTCAAGGATTCATCTCTGGCCAGTACTATAGCGGTTCATGAGCTACTGTTGAAAGGAAGGCAATTGGGTTCATCCCTATTTATGTATATGGAGATGTTGATAATTGTTGGATTATGGTACCTAATCATGACCACCGTTTTGACATACGGTGTCAGTGTCATAGAAAAACGGTTGCAGGTAAGTGATTATCGCAGCGAACATTAATAAAGGTGAGGGGCTAAATTGATAACTATCCAAGGACTAAACAAATGGTTTGGCGATTTACATGTGTTAAAAGGTATTGATCTTAATGTCAAGGAACGTGAGGTAGTGGTAATAATAGGTGCTAGCGGCTCCGGTAAAAGTACGCTGCTGCGCTGTATTAACTTTCTGGAAAGGGCACAACAGGGCAATGTCTTTATAGAAGGTACCAAAATAGAACCACGGACGAAAGTTATTAATCAGCTGCGGCAGGAAGTAGGAATGGTATTTCAGCACTTTAACTTGTTCCCGCATATGACTGTGCTGCAGAATGTGCTAGAAGGACCTACTCAGGTAAAAAATATTTCCCGGGGAGAGGCTGCGAAATTGGGCGCAGAGTTGTTGAAAAAGGTTGGCCTGGAGGATAAGGCAGATTCCTACCCTGCAATGCTTTCTGGAGGACAGAAGCAGCGGGTAGCCATAGCTCGAGCTTTAGCTATGCAGCCTAAGGTGATGCTGTTTGATGAGCCCACCTCAGCGTTAGACCCGGAACTGGTAGGTGAAGTTGTTGGAGTAATGGAGGAATTGGCTAAGGAAGGTATGACCATGATTGTGGTTACTCACGAAATGTGGTTTGCCAGGGAAGCTGCTGATAGGGTTATTTACATGGACGAAGGAGTGATAATTGAAGAAGGCTCTCCTGAAAAAATCTTTTCTAACCCGGAGAATGAAAGGACCCAACAATTCTTAAGTCAAATACTTTAAATATTGTAATGAATTTGTAGTTCCCTGCAATTGGCAGGGAACTACTTTTTTGCCTCTTTGTTGAATTTCTTCTCTGGTGTATAAGATTAATGCGAATGACTCCGTCTTAGCGGGATAGCTACATTTTTTTAAATATATATCTCAGAGTATGCAGGAGATTGCTACCTGTGGATAGAAAGTATCAAAATAGAAAAATGTAGTTAAAATATCCACAAAATGTAGTAGATTTGTGGATAACCTGGGGATAATTATGAAAATTGAAATTCGTGGAGTGGAAAAACTTAGCTTTCGGGAAAGACAGGCAGTAGCTTTAAAGGAAATGGGCAATTCTTCGGAGCAAATCGCAAAAAAACTGGGATTATCCACTAGTTCTGTTTCTACACTGCTGCAGAGAGCCCGCAGTAAAGGCTATGAAGTAGTAATTATTTTACCGGGAGATACCCTAGGACTATTTGGGCAGGGGGAGGAAGAATAGGCTGTGGGAGCGCGTAACTATTATCAACAACCGACGTACCAACATGTGAATATCGAACCCAAGATTAAAGTTGAACGGCGATGGAAATTTAAATGGAAGCCGGGGTCCATATTATTAGTCTTAGCACTAGGATATGTGTTGCTTTCTTTTGGGCAAGTTTATTATAAAACTTACCAGCTAATGGATACAAAGGCAATGCTGGCCCAACAATTGCAGCTATTGCAGCAAGAAAACATGATATTAGCGGAAAAGCATGATTTAATGCAATCTGATAGTTACATAGAAAAGCTGGCAAGGGAGGATTTAGGATTGGTTAAACCGGGTGAAACAGTAGTCGTTCCAGCCTTGCCAGGTGATGTCAAACTATTTAGGGAGACAAATAGCAACCAAGATATCAGGCACTAGTATTATTGACACTGAAAGGGCACTGGGCTATAATAAGACTAATGTTAGAATGATAGGAGGAGCATTTTAGATTATGTCCATTGCTGTAGGCAACATACTTGAAGGGGTAGTGACTGGTATTACGAAATTTGGTGCTTTCGTGGAGCTGCCTGGTGGAGTTACTGGCCTAGTACACATTTCAGAAGTAGCAGATGCATATGTGAAGGATGTTAATGACTACGTGAAAGAAAAGGATAAGGTGAAAATAAAGGTCATTAGCATTGATGATAGCGGTAAAATAGGCCTATCCATTAAGAAAGCTGACCCGAATTATGGGAAGAAAGCAATTCAAAGGAAGAAAAGCCATCATAATAAGCGCCCTGAATTATCATTTGAAGATAAGTTGGCAAAGTTTATGAAGGAAAGTGATGAGAGGCAGCAGGATATAAAACGTAATACCGACTCTAAACGCGGTGGAGGCGGAAAAGGCTATTAAGCACCATTTTGGTGCTTTTTCTATTGCTAAATTTTAGCGTGTAATAATAGTTAAGGAATATTTACAAATTTGAGGTGAGCAATGTGGGAATATACGCTAGTTTAGATTTAGGAACTAATTCTGTTCGCATGCTGGTTGCTGAGACAAGCACTGGAAATACTATCAATGTATTGAAAAGATATACGAAAATAACAAGAATTGGTGAGGAGTTAAAAGATCGCGGCCGGTTAAAGGGCGTTGCCAAAGAGAGAACTCTTGCTGCTATTTTCGAATGTAAGCAGATCTTAGAAAACTTTAATGTAGACAGAATATTAGGGGTAGCTACGAGTGCTGTGAGAGACGCGGTAGATGGCCGGGAATTTATAGAACTGATTAATAGGGAAACAGGAATGCCTTTTGAAATTATTTCTGGCAAACGAGAAGCTAAACTATCTTTTTATGGTGCTGTGGGTGGATTGCTGGAAATGGTTTCAAGAGATAAAGCAGTGGTAATTGATATTGGCGGAGGCAGTACCGAGTTAACTTATATTGACCGCCAACAAATAAAAGCCCAAAGCTTTCAGGTAGGAGCCGTGAGGTGTGCCGAGGGCGACTATTCGTGCCAACGGATTTCAGAGACAATTCGTTCCGGATTGAATAGAATTAAGGCAAATTCGCCGCTGCAATTTATTGGAGTTGGCGGAACTATTACTACTCTTGCAGCAGTAAAGATGAAGCTTTCTCAATATAACCCCGATTTAATCCATGGAACTGTGTTAGAGACAGCTACTGTTAATGAGATTTATAACCAGTTAAATCAGATGACATTAGAAGAAAGAAAATGTGTTAAGGGACTTCAACCTGAACGGGCAGATATAATAGTTGCGGGCACGCTTATTTTACAAACAGTTTTAGACATGCTAGGGACCGAAGAAATAATTGTTAGTGAGAGTGACCTCCTGCATGGAATAGTATCCGAACTAAGTCAGTCGTCTTGATGTTCGTGTTGCGGCGCGTAGGCAAAATGTGCCTGACCATTATGAATCTGTTCAAATCTTCTTACTTGTTCTTGTAAGTCTTCTTTGACTACATACAAGTCGGCATTTAGGCGATAGTATCGATCTATTGCTACTAAAAAAGGAGTGTGGGTAAAATCCGCTTCGGCCTCAGCTATCCAATAGATTTTTTTTAGTGATTTGTGCTGCAGATCTCTTTCCATGGCCATTAACGCGAATTCATCTGACGGAGGGTGTATTTTGCAGTTCCCTTCGTCCACCAATGTCAAATTGTGGTCAAAGAAAGTTCCGTATTCTACAATTCCATATATTTCAGAAAGATATCGGTAATACTCTTCAAAACTACCCTCCTCTTTTAGTTCCTTCAGTATGTCAGTCAATTGAGGCATTATTTCTCCTCCTTTTTCATTAATATTTCATATGCCGCCGGATCTATTTCCCCAGTAATAGGCAGACTATTGTAGGCTTGAAAGTATTTTACCGCCAATGCAGTAGTATTTCCGAATCTGCCGTCAGCCATTCCTAAGAGAAAACCCTGTTTTTTTAGTGCTTCTTGGATAAAGACTGTAAGCTGTCCTGAAGATTTAGTTTTTATCGTTCGTGGAATGCTTGCGTGCGGTGCTAGATTATTGTTGATAATTTTAACCGGAGTTCCTATGGAGACCCATGGGAACAAAGTCTCTACATCTTTATTGTGCATGCGAATACACCCATGAGAGGCGTAACGTCCGATAGACCAAGGTTTATTAGTACCATGGATTCCGTATATTCCCCACGGTACATTAAGCCCGTGCCAACGAGTACCGAAGCCACCACCCCAAGCCCCTTTGCTGATAACTTTAAATTCGCCGTGAGGTGTTGGGGTTTCATCTTTTCCAATGGCCACGGAAAAGGTTTCGAACACTTGGTTATCGGAAAAGACAGTTAACTTATGTTCAGTTACTTCTATTAATATACTAACGTTGCCGCGCGGTTTTTCATCTTTGTTGTTTTTAGAAGAGGAAGTAGGAACACCTTTACCTAAGGCCTCCCAAGTCCTAAGTCCGACTTCGGTTGTGGGTTCTAAGCCGTTCATAGTCTTGAATTTCTTAATAACCCGTGCTGTATTTTTATCATAAACGCCGTTAGTCGGTACGGAAAACCCAAGTTCAACCAGTCTTTCTTGCAGTTCTAGTACATCTGTTCCTGCCATGCTTGGCTTGGTTAATTCTAGGTTGCGGCAAATGTCGCCACAGCCGCCTTTTATTGTATAATGACTGACAATAATAGAACTTGCTTGGGCATTGGTGCTGCCGCACAATAAAAAGGCGATACAGCCAAATATTGTAATGGGATATATCAAAAAGCTTTTGAGTTTTATATAATTCACAATTTTTGCCCCCAATGTTTACGTAGTTTTCGTTTTTAATTTTTCCTGTCCACTAAATGTTATACTGTTTAAATTCTACCAATGAAAGGAGCTTTAACTAATTGTTAGCTGCACACTATTAATTAGTTATTCTGTGGTGGGAAATACGAACTTTGATTAGGATTAATTTTGCGGGGGTATAATAGATAAAGCTTTTAGTATGGGTATTTTAGACAAAGGAGTTAAAAGTAATGACTGAATTCGTATTTGCACTTATTCTCGCGGCAGTGGCAGGTTTGGCAATGGCTATGCAGGGTTCTTTAAATTCCGTGCTTGGAAAGAATATTGGACAATTGGAAGCGACTTTGGTTGTCCATGTGGTAGGTATTATAGTCGTAGCGCTCCTTTTGATGTTTAAGCTGGGGCATGGCGATTTCTCTAAATTTGGGCAGGCGCCATGGTATGTATACTTGGGTGGTATTATCAACGTGCTGATAATCTATGGAGTTCTAGCAAGTATCCCAAGATTAGGTGTGGCTGTAGCCACTACGGCAATCATCGTTGGGCAGGTTTCCACTGCATTGGTTATAGATCATTTCGGCTTATTTGGGTTGGATAAGATTTGCTTTACTTGGTATAAATGTTTTGGGTTGATTTTACTGGCAGCGGGGACTAGATTGATGTTAAATTAAGAGAAAATTATCCAGTGCCGTTTCCCTTGACAACTTACTGAAAATGTTGCATACTTTATAAGTGGTTTTGCTGCGGGGTAGAGCAGTTGGCAGCTCGTCGGGCTCATAACCCGGAGGTCGTAGGTTCAAATCCTGCCCCCGCAACCAAACGTCTTGGCGGTGTAGCTCAGACGGTCAGAGCACACGGTTCATACCCGTGGCGTCGTAGGTTCAATTCCTACCACCGCTACCACACAAGGCCCGTTGGTCAAGGGGTCTAAGACACCGGCCTTTCACGCCGGTAACAGGGGT
>JADQBR010000107.1 GCA_016278515.1 Bacillota bacterium | reverse complement strand
TTTCTTAATAAAATGAAAGAACTAGGTAGGCAGGTGATAAACTGGATAAAACATCAAGCAATGAGGTTGCCAATAAGCAAAATGGATAAAAAAGATAAAAGGAAAGATATTATCCAGTTTTGTATACTACTTGTGATCTTTCTGATGATTGTGGAAGTCATTAAGATGCTAAAGATTTAATAGTTCTAAGCTAATATCGTACTTTAAAATAACTGTCACGGCTCAACAAAATACATAAAAAAAAGACAAGAGATTCGATTATGATTGAGCCTCTTGTGATGCAAAGAGAGTTTAGTATCGCTAAATCCATGCGCTTTAGCGTAGTCCAATAAACGTTCCCCAGTCTGGCCAGTAAACCCCGTTGTTTCGTCTGTATAATATATCGAGGTTAACACTTTTGATTTATGCTTTGTAGGCAGCACAAGTGAAGACTTATTCATGCCTCCAAAACGTTTTTTTAATACATCTTCGTGGAATAACGAACAAGACCTTGGTTTTATTCAAGAGCCATACTGGAACGCAAGTAATGACAGTATTTGAGGTAGTAGCATATCGACAAAGGAACAAATGATGGGTCAACATTATGTGTATCCATTCTTGTATGGACTGACTCAACCTCATCCTGGACAGATTTACGCCTGCTGATGAAGGGTTGTCCGGGCAAACAATAAACTATTATATTAAGGTAATTCGCGCAGGTTATAGCTCGACTAAATATATGACAAGATCATATTATGACGAAAGTGAACCACCTACAACGTCATATAGTCTAAGTGTTCCATATTAGTTAATAGTACATTATAATCGGGTAGGAGAATACTCAATTAATGGGTAGCCTCCTACCCGATTGATACAAGCGATAGTCTATTGTGGGAAAGAGGTTGTTTTCTTCGGCGATTTCATTAAGCCATTTTTTATTAATTCGTCCAGATTTCACTTGGTTATGGATACTACTAAAGTTATCCAGATGTTTTTTAGTTCGCTCCTGGGCATAGTCAACCATTGTGCCTGTTTTCATAATAAAAGCCCAATCACTTGCTTGTGCCAACATTAATTCTCTGCTCGCCTGGTCCAGAGCCTTCTTTGTCCACCCTTTTGCATTAGGAAGCTCAGCGACCATACCAACCATTTGCCTGCCCGCTCTGTGTAAATGCCGATAGATCCATTCATTACCCTGTTCCAGCCATACTGCACTGTAACCTTCATTTCCCCAACTAGACTGGCATGGTATAGCTTGTTGATTGTGTGGGTATAGTTTTAAATAATCTCCAGGAGTAATAAGCTGGATGCTTTCTTGATCACAAACGGTTTTTCTAATGAGATAGTCCAGCCATTGAGGTCCTTCGTACCACCAATGGCCGAAGAGTTCCGCATCATAGGGTGAGACGATGATAGGAGGTCGATCCATGTCGTTACTAAGATGTTTTGCCTGGTACTGTCTGTTGAAAAGGAAATCATCCGCATGTATAGCAGCTTTATTTTGGGCCCAGATAGGATTATACGGTTCTTTATGATCGGACCTGCCTGTTATTCGGTAGTACTTTATGCCGGTATGTGTAGGTTGCTTGTGGTAGACAAAGTGCTTAATATAACTCCAGTCCAGGTCATAACCAATATCTCGATAATATTCCCGGTAATCAAAATCTCCAGGATAACCATCGTCTGCACTCCAAACCTGTTTTGAGGTCTCTAAGTCCCTTGCAAAGGCAGAGCAGCCCCACGGCGTTTCTATGGGAGCAAAGGTTCCATAACGCGGTCGTGGCCTAGCGAAAAGTAGGCCATGACTGTCAACAAAATAGTATTTTATGCCCTCGGATGCAAGATATTGATCCACACCGGGGTAATAGCCGCATTCAGGCAGCCAGAAACCGGGCGGACGTGAACCAAAGTTTTCTTCATGAAATCGAACGGCCTGTTGAATTTGCGCTTTAACAGTTTCAGGTTGTTCACTTAGCAAGGGGAAATACCCATGAGTGGCTCCTGATGTTATTAGTTCTATACAACCATAATCTTGCAATTGCTTAAATGCATTTAGCAAATTTCTATCATACTTGTTATAAATTTTGTAAGCATTTTCAAATTTGGTCCTATACATGTGGGCTAAATTATTGATTTGAGATTCGTTTTTGGTTCTTTGAATTTCTGCGTTAGCCAAACTATGTAAATTATCTAAGTAACGCATAAATTTTTTGGATAATAAATCATCGGAAAACATCGCTGCCAACGGTGGACTAATGGACAATGTTAAACGAAAAAATAGGCCGTCATCGTTAATCTGATCTAAGTGGTCTACCAGAGGAAGGTAGCATTCGATGAGTGCCTCAAAGAACCAACGCTCTTGAAGAAAATGGTCTTCGTCCTTGTGCCGCACGTAGGGCAGATGGGCGTGCAGCACCAGGCTCAAATAACCTTCGGGCATTTAATCATTCCTTTCTGCCATATATTCTGATGCCGTGCCATAACTGGCGGAAGTCAGAGTGCCGTATGTTTCCCATGCAGTTTGTGCAGGCATCCATGCTGGGTCAATTTCTCCAGGCTGGTCATAGGGAGTATTTACTTTTCTTGACCGAGCAAAGGCTTTGAAAGCTCCATCATCTAGTATTTCACCTATTTCCAAAAGGTATGTTTGACCAGCGCGTAAATTCTTTATGTGCCAGCTTTCATTATCCAAAGAAAGAGGGATATCAAAATGTTTTGCAGTCATGGTGTCTTGTTGGTCATTTGCAAATTCGTAAACTCTCAATGCAAGGTTACCATTATTATTCTGAACGGTTTGCTTGATTTTATCAGAAAGTTCCCAGTAGGTATAAAGCCAGTGAGGGTCTCTAACCATGGTGGTAAGCTGATCTCTGGCTGGGTCCTGACTGAAACCTGGTTTTAACTGGGGTTGGGTTCTGAAATAATAAGCGATATACCCAAAAACAATGACTAGCAATAATACACCTAATATGGTCCAAAATAGTGTCATAAGCACGCTCCTTTGCGATGTTAATAATAAAACTAGGGGACTTTTGGAATAATGTTTAGTGTTATTATATCCAGATGTCTATAATTTCTTACGTTGTTCAGTAACTTGGTAGTTGGAAAGTTAAAACATTATTTTGAGGAGTGGTATTGGAAATGGCACGGGAAATTGTATTGGGAAATGGCAAAATGCTAGTAAATTTTGATAAGCATTTAAACATGCGAGATTTGTATTACCCATACGTAGGATGGGAAAACCATATTTCCGGACACAAAAATAGTCTTGGTGTTTGGGTGAACGGCAATTTTTCCTGGTTAGATCATGAAGGTTGGGATATGGAGTTAAAATATTTGCCAGAAACTTTGGTGACCGATTGCAGGGCGCGTAATACGCGCTTAGACTTAGAGTTAGGCATAAATGCGGCAGTCCATTTTCGCCACAATATTTTCCTGCAAAGGGTAAAAGTTAAGAATTTATCTCAATTAGAAAAGGAGATACGAGTCTTTTTCACCCACGATTTTTCCATTGATGGGACTGAAGTAGGAGATACCGCTCTCTATGACCCTACGCTTCAAGCAGTCTATCATTACAAACGCAACCGTTATTTCTTAATTAACGGGAATATACACCATGAGGGAATATATGAATTCGCCACTGGAACTAAGAGATTTAAAGGTTCGGAAGGTACCTGGCGGGATGCCGAAGACGGACGACTGGAACAAAACCCTATTGCACAAGGTTCTGTGGATAGTACCATAAGCTTTCGAATGCAGCTTGGACCCTATGAGGAAGAAGAGCTGTATTACTGGATAGTAGTCGGTGATAACTTTCAATCAGTTAGGAAAGGAAACTCATATGTGCTTAAGAATACGCCTCAACTGCTGCTGAAAAAGACGGAAAACTATTGGCGCACCTGGGTAAATAAGCGCGCACGTCAATTTGGAGATTTGCCTGAGAATGTAGAGCAGCTGTATAAATTAAGTTTGTTAGTTGTACGAACTCAAACAGACGATAATGGTGCTATTATTGCTGCAAATGATACAGATATTTTACATCATGGCCGTGATCATTACAGCTATATGTGGCCTCGAGATGGTGCATTGGTGGCATGGGGATTGGATATGGCCGGTTACCCGGAGCTTACTAGGAACTTTTTTAACTTTTGTGAGGGTGTATTGACCGAAGGAGGTTATTTACTGCATAAATATAACCCTGACGGATCCGTTGGTTCCAGCTGGCATCCATGGGTGGTGAATGGTCGTATCCAATTACCAATTCAAGAAGACGAGACGGCATTGGTATTATTTGCTTTATGGCAGCACTACCTAACGGAGCGAGACTTTGAATTTATTGAGTCTTTCTATAAACCCCTGATTCGGAAAGCTGCCAATTTTATGGTGGATTTTCGAGATTTAAAAACGGGTCTGCCGCTGCCTAGTTATGATCTATGGGAAGAACGCCAGGGTATTTTTACCTTTACCGCTTCTGCAGTATACGGCGGGTTAACGGCAGCAGCCTCTGTTGCAGACCTCTACGGCGACCAATATTTGGTTGACCGCTATCAGAATGCAGCCAATGAAGTGAAAGAAGGAATATTAAAATACCTATACAGTGAAGAACACGGGAGATTTTTACGAGGTCTTTATGTGGATAATGACGGAGATTTAATCCCCGATGCAACGCCTGAAAGTAGTGTCTATGGCATATTTGCCTTTGGGGTTTTACCTGCAGACGATAAGCGAGTGGTATCAACTATGGAAGCTATTAAGCAGGAACTGTGGGTAAAGACTGACATAGGCGGCATTGCTCGGTATCGGGATGATTACTATTTCCGAAATTCCAATGACATAGATATAATCCCTGGTAACCCCTGGTTTATTTGTACTTTGTGGGTGGCAGATTGGCATGTGCAATCTGCAAAAACGGTGGAAGACTTGAAGGAGGCGAAAATATTAATTGAATGGGCAGCGGATAATATAATGGAGACCGGCATGCTTCCCGAACAACTGCATCCAGTAACCGGGGAACCTCAGTCGGTAGCACCACTTACTTGGTCCCATGCAACTTTTATAATGGTTGTTGATCGATATGTATCAAAGATGAATGAACTGACCATAGTATGCACTACGTAATACCGTTAACAGGTATCTTTTCGGCCAAAGGTTAATACGATATACTGTACGGAGGAGGGGGAGGGAGAATTGGACAGAAAGGTACCGTGGACGGTGTTGGATAGCATTGTTGGATTATTTGTTATTTTTGGAGCAAGTTTTTTACTAGGCGGTTTAGTTATACCCTTGCTAAATAGTTTCGCGTCCGGAGCAGACATCAAATTGCAACTTCTGTTGGGCAGTATCATTCAAACAGGGTTAATTTTCTTGGTGCTTTATTACTATTTGGTAGTAAAATATGCTGTTTCTTTTACTAGCATAGGCTTTCAAGGAAAACCGCTGAAAGATGTTTTCTGGGTAGCAGTTAGGTGGGGAACGGGGATTTTTATAATTGTTTTTGTCTCTGGGATGATTATGGAACGTTTTGTTCCAGGCCCCCATGAATTGCAGCCTTTTGCTCAACTGGTGCTTGATGCCAATAGCTGGACGGGTCTAATTATACCTTTCCTGATCGCTGTGGTTATTGCTCCTTTAGGCGAAGAAGTTTTTTTTAGGGGCTTTTTATACGCTGCACTCAAACAGAGATTTGGAATGAAGGTTGGCCTGATAGCTGCCGGCTTAATATTTGGTGCCATGCATTTTGACTTAATACGCTTGTTGCCTTTGGGTCTCGGCGGGATTGGTTTGGCGCTTCTGTACGAAAAAACCGATACAATCTTTGCGCCAATCATAGCGCATGGGACTTGGAATGGTATCATGTTAATTTTGTTAATAGCCTCTAGCAACTCACTATAACATAAGTTTAGGGGGTGTAATAATCAAAGTACCGCTTGCTCAGTGGGGTTTTAAAACAGTATTAGCAGTATTGTTATTAAGGTTCTTAGGAGCTTTTGTTGCCGCCAAATTAGCACCGTTTTTTGGCTTGACAAGTTTTGGGATAAACATTATTGATCGACTGCTGCTTATAGCCTTGGTGTTATATGTGGTGGGAATAAAATATCGCTCTAGGACAGATATAAAACATCGCCCTATAATTGTTAATTCAGGGATAGGAGTAATTGCCGGTATACTGCTATTTGTTTTGGCCCAAGGTTTAGAGCAGTTTTTGGGACACTTTTTTGTTATCAGTGCAGACACACATCCCTTGGCCGGTTTGGCAGTTAATGCCCGATCTTTTAGAGAATTTATGGCGCCATTTTTTATCGGGGCCGTGCTGGCTCCGGTTTCTGAAGAGCTTTATTATAGGCGTTTATCCTATCCTGTCTTTAAGAAGCATTGGGGAGTGGTAATAGGTCTCTTGGTTAGTGCCATCTTTTTTGCTGTGCTGCATTTTCAGACCGTATGGTTTGTGGAAATCGTCTTGGTTGCCATGGTTTTAGGCCTGTTATATGAGAAGACCGGCTCTTTATTGCCGTCAATTATTGCTCATTCAATGGTTAATGGTGCTCGCTTAATAATGATATATTTTAGTACATAAAAGAGATGGCCGTAAGACGGCCATCTCTTAATTTATATATATTTCATCGCAGCAGTCCTTGAGTTCATTGATGTTAAAAGCGGGCTGAGGGTTTGCCAGGTAATAACACTTCTTATTAAAGACAAATAGGCCCAGAATTTTCTCCAGGTAAGGCACTTTTTCTGCCCCTTCCAAAAAGTCCAGTTTATTTTGCACCACTTGATAAATGACTTCCCGGTTATTAAAAGCTTCCGGTTCATCTAAAGATACATAATATTGATTTTCTGTTTTTAAAGCAAAATTATATTCAATAGGGTGTTTTTCACCTCTCGGGAAAATAAGTAATTGAACGGTCACTACACTGTTGGAAGGGAGTCTGTCCCAGTAAGTAAGTCCCATGGGAATATTGATATTTCTTTCAATGGGTACCGGTTTATTGGTAATTTCATCTTTGGGGAATCTAATATTAATTTCTCCAAAGCCTAAAAAAAGGTTGGTATTCCCAGAGTAAAGACGGCAGTAATAATAGAAGTCATCAAAAGACAGTTCTTCCTTTAAGACAACTTGTCCTAAGGGGTCAGAGTTATCATAGAGGGGGTTTTTCTTTTTGATTACCACATTAAGCCTGGCCTGCTTAAGAATCGCTTTAACCGACACGTTAACGTAATTAGACAAAAACGAAACGCTGCGCAGTTTAATCGGGGCAGGAATAATGGAGTTCAGCAACCTGTTATTTAAAGGATTAATAGCATTTTTTAACAATTGGCGAAAAAAGAAAAAAATAATAAAGGCAATTAGCATAGGCACAAGAAATAGTAATGCCTGCCAGTGCCATGGCGGTTGGTAAGCAAGTGATAGGGTTGCGGACCAAAAGATAATTGTAACGCAAATGGTTAGGTCCATATAGCGAACAATGGTTTTGCTGGGGCGGTCCGGGAGAAGATACTGCATCTGATATTTTTCAATCAGCTTGAATATCTTGCCTGACAAGTTGATATCTTCCCGGTAAGTTTCATCTGTCAATTCTTCTAAAATGTCCTGAAGCCTTTCTACTCTTCTTTGAATTATTAAGGAAACAAAGATACCTACTGAACCTAATAGGGTCAATAAGCCTGCAGTAATATTGAGGAGTATAAATATATATGAAGTAGCTTGGAACATGATATCACCTCTAGGATTCCATGTTTTGGCGGATGTCTCGCGCCAACTCAAATAATTTTTTTTGAGAAGATTCTTCAGCCTTCAGCTCCATAATTCGCAGAACATGTTGAACTTTACTGGTTCGTAACCCTGCTCTAGCTGCCAACTGCCCCATGTGGAGCATTTGATTTAAGATTTTTTCCGCTGCTTGGAAATATCTTTCATCAAATACATAGAACAAAACGGGCTCGGTGCAGTTACTTAGATAATTCCAGAAGGAAACAGTAAAAGGATAGTTAGTATCCAAAGCATAGCGGAGCAGGGTCGTTAAATTTGACCAGATGCGTTCTGTAAGAATACTTTCACATTCCTGGCTGATTAGATCTAAGTAGTTTTTCAAAAGCTCGTTGATCCCTATGTGAAGATGTTCGGGACAATGCAAACGAACGTAACGGCGCAGGGTATAGACTACTGGCGTTAAAGGGTCGTTTGGAGGCGATTGCTGCAAAGAATCCTGCAAATCGGATTTTGAAACCCTCTCAGTTGCCCCTAAATCAAGATAGGGAGGGAAAGGATTAATAACTGCCTCTTTGTGTTCAATCATGCGTTTATGTATTTTGTCTGCAATGTCATCTATTCGCTGCATTTTTTTACCCTCCAGAGGAATAACACTTTTTAGTTTTCCTGCAAATCAATAAGTTATACCTGAACCGTAAATAAGGCATGATAATGTTAGGTGGTGATAAATCATAAAACTATTAAAATACCTATCCTTTTTACAAAGGCAAAATGCTAAACCGAAAGAAAAATTAGAACAGTTTGAAGTGGCGGAAGAGCTTCCGGTAAGTTTTACCCAAAACCTTCCTTTAGAAGAGTTAATTAATAAGTGGATAGACTCAAACTTAGACCAAATGTTAACATCCTACTTAACTGCACTTGGCAATTGGCAGAACCAGCGTCAAAGCAGCTTTGCGTTAGTCGGGTTTAATGGACAAGGAAGAAACAAGGTGTTGGCAAGGTTGACATCCGAACAAGGTGTAGCGCCGCTATGTTGTCCTGCTAAGGTAACAAACAAAAAAGATTTCCAAGGGATAATAGCGCCAGATGGCTTGGATGAAAAAGAAGACCTGGCATCTTATTTGGATGACACCAGGAAACTAGTAGTGTTAGAAGACTGCCAGAATTTAATGCTGAAAACAGTAGGCGGGTTTGAGGCGCTGAATGAGTTTCTTCATATTATGAGTGCAACATGGGATAGGGTGTTTTGGGTAACTTCATGGGAACGCACATCTTGGCTTTACTTAGAAGAAATAATGGACATAGGAAAGTACTTTACAACGGTTGTTTATCTAAAACCTGTCGAGTCTGGTCAATTGCAAGGATTAATCGAGGGTATGATAGCAAAACTTGGCTACGGCGCGCAATATGATAAAGGCTTTTTTGGTGAATTGACAGCTGCTAATCGGGGACTCTTGTCTGCCTGTCACTACTGGTTGTTAAAGGAGGCTCGACTAATTAAAGAAAGAAATATATTATTCAATCAACCAAAGTACTCAATCGAAGGAATGGATAAGCTCAATGAGAGGGAAACTTATGCCTTGGTAAGCTTAATTCAAAATGATGGGTTAAACGCATCTTTCTTGTCTTTAGTGATTAATGAGGAACCGGCTGTCTGCGAACAGATATTGGAAAAACTTATGAGGATGAACTTGTGTACCATACGTAAGGGCACCTATTTCATAAATTCGGTAATTTTACCACAAATACTTGACTATTTAGAAAAACAAAGGTACGTATATCTGGCAATTTAGGGATGGTGCGGCATGACTGGCGAACATCTAATGCAAATATTGACATTAAGTAATTTAATATATGGTATCATGGTATTGTTGGCAGCGTCTCTGTTAGTAAGATACGCTAATAATGCCAGTCGATTTGCCGGTCGTCATTTGGGAAGAAAAGGGCATTGGTTAGAAAAGCTGACGGTTATCATTAAGTTTACCGTATATGCCGTTGCACTATATATAGTAGTAGTAATAGTTTTTCAGCCTTCCCGTGAAGCTTCCATCGCTTTATTGGGAGGAATGGCTGTAGCCATTGGCTTTGCAGGGCAAAACTTTTTGGAGAATATATTTGCCGGAATCATCTTGCTGTTTGAGCATCCTTTTTATGTGGGAGATCGAGTTACCGCAGGTGGTTTTCATGGCGATGTTATTAATATTAATGTACGCAGTACCCGCATAAAAACTTTGGACAATAGCTACGTGACTATACCCAATATCATTTTCATAAAAGAAGGAGTAAAAAGCCATAACGCCGGACATATCTCGGCCATGGTAACGATGTACTTTTATTTTAGGCACCAGGTGGATGTTAAGTTAGTTAAGCAAATTTTATGGGAAGCCACTGTCACTTCCAAATATTTTTTTCCAAAGGAAGAGGTAAAAATCTTAATAAGAGAAAAAGAATGGTATTCACAATTTGTTGTAAAAGCCTACTCAGTTGATGTGAGAAAAAGCGAATCCTTTCGCTCCGACTTGATTTATAACGCAAAAATGGCATTTCAGAATTACGATAGTATTTATCCCGATTGGGGCAAAGTGTTAGGAGGAGAAGATGGCAAAGTTACCGGTGATTGAAGGTCAACAAGTGGAGCTAACTGTAGAAGATCTTAGCCATATGGGTGACGGGGTGGGAAGATACCGAGGATTTACATTATTTGTACCCGGTGGCTTGCCGGGAGAGAAAGTTTTAGCTACCGTAGCTCGCCTAAAAAAGAATTATGGTACGGCACGGATGGATGAAATCATCCAATACGCCCCAGAAAGAGCGACCCCGGTTTGCGAGGAATATAACGCCTGCGGCGGCTGCCAATTACAGCACGTAAACTATCAAGAACAGCTTGCTTGGAAACAATCGTTTGTGTCTAAAACTCTGCAAAAAATCGGTGGGCTATCAGTTGAAATAGCACCAATACTATCCATGGAAGAACCTTGGGCTTATCGAAATAAGGTACAACTACACGTTGGGATGCTGCATGGACGAAGATGGCTAGGTTTTTACCAGCTGGGCAGTCACAATCTTGTTCCAATAACCAATTGCCGCCTGTTGCCTGAAGGTTTTCAAGACATTATTAGTCAATTTAATGAAGTTATTGGCGCTGCAAAAAGCATTACGCAGGTTTGGCTGCGAAAAAGCTTTACATATCAGGAATTTATGGTTGCGGTTTTTGTTGAAGGGAATACTCTGCCTCGGGGTATTGAGCGTGTTATTGCTGGGATGGATAATACGTCCATGGTAGTCATGAATAACAAGAAACAAGTGTTAGCAGTTCATGGCAATGATCATATAAAGGAACGGATTGGACAGCTGGATTTTCTTATTTCACCACTCTCCTTTTTTCAAATTAACCCTGTACAAACAGAGTCTCTATATAAGTGCGCCAGCAGTTTTGCCCAACTAACTGGGGCCGAAACGTTATGGGACCTTTATTGCGGAACGGGTACCCTTGGATTATATATGGCCGATAGATGCAACAAACTGTTTGGCGTAGAAGCAGACGCCTCAGCGGTTAAAGACGCACAGTCCAATGCCGCTCTTAACGAAATAAGTAATGCAAAGTTCTATCGTGGCAAAGTTGAAGATACATTATCAGACATTTGGCAGTCTAACCAAGAAAATGTCGTTATCTTAGACCCACCCCGAAAAGGCTGTCACGAGAAAACAATCAACACATTATTAAAAATTCTCCCAAGTCGAATAGTTTATGTCTCATGCAACCCCGCAACCCTAGCCCGCGACCTAAAAGCGTTATCGACTTCCTATATTGTAAGGCAGGTTCAACCAGTGGACATGTTTCCGCAGACTGGGCACGTGGAGTGTGTCGTGTTGATAGAGCGGATTTAAACGGGCTTTTTGTGTTCCCTCAGACTATTAGTTTGGGGGATTTTTGTTAATGTAAAATTTTTTAACTATAATGTGTATACTTTTTTAAAGTTTAGTTGTTATGTAAATGTAAGTTATTTAACTTACAGCAGCTAGCCGGCTAAGAATGCTGCGTAAAGGCGGTGAATTATGGAAAATGAAACCTTAGAACAGCTCCTTCTAGATGAAGTCAAAATAGTTTTTAAATACCTAATAAAAATGGGTGCATTAAAGGAAGATGCTGAGGATATTGTCCAAGAGACTTTATATAAAGCGCTAAAAAATATTGATGCTATACCTCAAGACAGAATTCGTGCATGGCTTTTTAAGGTTGCTATTAACAGTTATTATAATCTATACAGCAAAAAGAAACGAAGTAGAGAGTATATTGATGCCTTACCAAATAGGGAGCTTTTTGCTGAAAGTGCAGAAGATCAAATGGTAAGCAAAGAGCGTAACAATGAAATTTATAAGGCTTTGGATTTATTAAAACCATCCTATAAAAACTTGTTGGTATTAAAGTATTTTCTGGATTTATCGTATAAGGATATCGCAGAGATTCTTGAAATCAGTGAAACCAACGTGAAAGTCTATCTTTATAGGGCACGAAATAAATTTAAGGAGATATGGGAGGGATTATCTTGACCGATAATAAGAATAATCAAGAAGAGATACAAGATGAACAGGAACTGGATAGTTTGTTTGATGACATGAAAACTTCAAAACTAAAGAAGGCTGTGAGAAAAGCAAAATGGCATTCTATTTTAAGAAATGTAATCATTAGTTTCCTAGTGTTAGGAGTTGTAATGATTGGTGGGTCTATAATTAATCGGGGTATACTAGATAAAACGTGGACACCGGCACAAATCGCGGTGGATAGTTTCAATGATATTTCAGCACCTAACAACTATATTGGTAAAACCAGTAGATACTATGGAATTCTTAGCGGAAGAACTGAATATACGACTTTTAAAATAATTGAGGGTAAAGTAGTCTACACGGGTGAGAATGAATATAACTACGGCCTCTTTAAAGACTATCAAGGTAATTGGGTTGCTACGGAGTCTCCGTTAATTTTGGGACAAAGCTGGGACGCCGGGGACTTGGAGCTTCAAAGATATAATGAACTGGGCCAGAGAGAAATGGTATTCTTCTACCCCTTCCTTGATTATCCAGATTACAAGAATGATTTGCAATTACTTGATAATATCGCTTCTACTAAGGTAATGGAAATGGCATTATCATTCGATAAGGATTACAGTATGGAAGAAGTAAATAATATGCTCCCAGAAAGCGTAACCCTTTCATGGTATTGGCTAGATGACTTAAATGAACAGGAAAAAGCAGATAGTAAACCCCGAACAGTGGAGCAGCAAAAGCCTGATGGAACACCGTATATAGTGGATTATCCGCCAAGGTTACGTTCCGAACGAACTGTCTATGGTATTAAGGCCTATAATCCCAACGGGACGCCTCTGGAAGAACCGGAACAGCATTTTATTTGGGCTTTGAAAAACGGGATGAAATATGACACAAGATTTAAGAGTGAGTTTGAGCGGGTGTTTCAAAATGTAGCAGATGAGGACGGCGAAATAACTAAAGAGGACTTTCGGGTTTTAGGGGTTGTGGTTACAGGTGATGCCGAAAGTTTAAAAAATCTTCAAAGCCTGCCCTTTATTAAGGCTACATCGTTAGGAGTTATAACGGATAAATATTAATTAGCACGACTTCATGAACTGCGTGCTTAGAACAAGACCCCCTTAACTTCTAGGGGGTCTTACTTTTTAGCAAAATTATAATTCTGCGTATCAGTATCATCTTTTTATCAAAACACACGTCGAGTGTGTTGTGTTGATAGAGAGGGAATAGCGTGGTAGTAAGGAGTTTAGGCGTTTTGGGCGATAGTTGAAGTGTATCTTATGTTCCCTCGACTAATGGTTTGAGGGGATTTTTTATTTTAGGGGGCCGCACTAATACGCAGAAATATACCTTAGCGCAGAAAGGGTGAGGGTTTTGCGTAATTGTATTGAGATACAGTAAAAAAGCCCTTTTTTAAATAAATCTAAGGGAGAGGCAAATGAAAAATTTCACTGGTTGATTTCCAGGAGTGATCCCTTCCGCTCGATAGCTTGATGACGCAGGGACGGGGTTGTTGACACAAGACACCTTTATGGTAGAATCTAACATAGGGGTGTTTTTCGTGCCTAGAGCGGCAAGGATAAAAAGTAAAAGTGGAATATATCATATCATCATGAGAGGAATAAATCGTCAAACTCTGTTTAACGATGAGGAAGACAGCGTTAAGTTTATACAAACCTTACAAAGATACAGAGAGATTTGTGAATACAAGTTATATGCTTATTGTTTAATGGGTAATCATCTGCATTTACTGCTAAAG
>JADQBR010000027.1:10261-14580 GCA_016278515.1 Bacillota bacterium | reverse complement strand
TAAAAAAGGAAGTGAACATTATGCCAAAAATAACAAAACCAATGGGTGAAGGTCATGGTAGGGGTGAATTATATCCATTACTAATAGCTGCGTTAGCTGATATTACAGCACAAAAAGTAATAATAGATGAATTGATATTAGACCATGCCATACTTGTAACTCAATTAGGCGATATATCTGATAAATATGCAGCTCATCGTCATAGCGCTGTAGGTGCGGCAGGTATTGGGACTGCACCTTCTACGGCAGCAGCAGCAGCTGGGGCGACTGCCAGTACTATAGCAAAAACTCTTGCAACTCTAACAGCAGTTAAAACTGATTTAACCGTGACGAGTTAATTTAACAGGTTTTGCGGCTGTCCAATGATACAACCGCAATCATATAAACAAGGAGGAAACTATGAAAATTACCTTAAAAGAAGTTAGTGAAATGCAGGCAGGGCTTGATGTGATACTGGCGAAAGAATTACCGGTGAGACCCGCTTACTGGCTGGCCCGCTTCCTTGACAAGGTGCGTTCCGAGATAGGTGCAACGGAGAAGATAAGAATGCAACTAATTGACAAGTATGCCAAGAAAGACAAGGACGGCGAGTTTATCTTCAAGAAAGACAATAAAGGCAAGGACTTACAGGAATACGATTTTACCAAAGAAAATTTTGAAAAGTTCGGAAAAGAATATACCGAGTTAAGTGAAGTGGAAATGGAAATTGACTTTAAGCCGATAAAATTATCAGATTTGGGCGATATTACCATTAAGCCTATCGTGCTTCTTCAGTTAAAGAAAATTATAGAAGAGTGAAAAAGGAAGTGATTTTATGAATATTAAGTCAAGTGGGTTAAAAGCGGCATCTGCCCTTATATTTACCGGGTCTTGCCATTTAATAGGTGTATCTTTTACAGCGGATACTTTAAAATTCCCCACATTAACCGTCTATGATAGCATAACCGCAGCCAATACAGCTGTAGCTGTGTTAAGACCAGTTTCATCTGTCACCGATAATACTAACGGGACTATTAATTTAATGTTCCCCGGAAATGGTTTACATTGTGCTTCAGGAATATATGGTTCTCTATCAACCACAGAAGGAGATTATATTATTTATTACAGTGAAGATTAAATTAAAGGAGGAAACTATGCCAACACGCATACCGATATACCGAGATGATATGTTTGAGAGAATGGACAGGGATTTGTTAGAGCTAAAGACAGATATACATGATAGTGCTTTATCTGTTCTTAGTCGTATATTGCCTATCCTTGCCAAATTAGAGTCTTGCGTATGTGAATCGAAAGAAGAAGTTAAAAAACCACTACTAAAGAAAAAAATAAAGTAAGGTGATTAGATGTTAGCCACAATAGCAGAAATAATTATCTCTGTTCGATACCTCCTTAACGAAGCTACAGCCTCATTCTGGAGCGACGCAGAAATCACAACTTATGTGAACGAGGGAATGGAAATCTTCGCCACTACGACCAAATGCCTATCTAAATACTATTCCCACACCTTAATTGCCGCCGACATTAAAAATGACCGTGAGATACGGCTGTCCTCTGATTTTATTGCGCTTGATGAGGGCGGGGTGCTGTATGACGATGATCCGCTTAAACCTATCTCGCTGAAGGCACTTGACGAACACGGCGGGTCTGGTTGGCGTGATACCACTGGCACACCTACGCATTTCTATAAGCGTGGTGATAGGCTGGGCTTCTATCCCAAACCTTCTGCTGGTGGTGTAGTTGCCTATTACGGCATAGAAAGGGCAACCGAGCTGTCAGGGGTTACCGTGCCATTCTCCGATGATTACAGGACTGTAGCCTTCAGGCGATATATCAGGGATTACGCTGTTAGTTTATGTTGGGCAAAGAAGTCAGAAGATGTTAAAGCCGATAAATATATGGCAAAGTTTGAGCACGGTTTATATATAGCCAATGCAATATTACAGGGGGATCGCAACCAAGGTGCCAAAATTATCCCTGAATACCGAGCAAGGGGACACCGTTATGCAATCCAATATGGGCGGACTGACCTTTATATTGATTAAATAAAAAAGGGGGGGGAAAGATGATGGATGAAAAAATTAGAGTTAAATTAGAAGAATTAATACTTAAAGCTATTGAAGAAAATACATTAGAATTAGCAACTGAATTAATGGATTTACGAAAAACTGTAGCGGAAATAAAATCCTTTGAAAATTAATAAAGGGATAGATAGAACAAATGAAAAAAATAATTAAATTTTTAGATAATTTGAGTCCTTGCGACGTTCATTTAAAAGATTTACCCCGCAAACCAAACGGCTTAATGAATTGTTCCTTTAATGAATATGGCCAGATTGTTAAGAGAAGTGGATATAGTAAATACAACGTTACTTCATTAGGTGCAGACCATAAGATAACTGGACTTCATAGATTCTACACACAGGCTAATTTAAAGGAGTTTTTATGTTCCTGGAATACCAAGATATATAAATTATCCGAAACTACCCCGTGGGCGGGGACTGCTCTCTATTCCACTGGCATAACCGACTTTACCGTTACAGCCGATAAAGATACCCATTTCTGTGATTTTTCTAACCACTGCTATTTCGTGAATGGCACTGACGGGGTCTTTAAGTATAACAGGACTTTTGTAAGAAAAATGGGGATTACTGCACCGACGGTAAAATGTGCAGGTACAGCCGCTGGTACTTTGGGATATTTAGGTGCAGGAGTTTACAAATATAAATATACTTGGGTAGACGAAGATGGCTATGAAAGTAACGGCTCACCTGTAAGTGATGGCATTACAGCTACAGCATTAGCTACAATAAGTTTAACAGGGATAGCCAATTCTACTGACCCCAAAATAGTATCAAAATGTATCTATCGTACTTCCGTTGGAGGTGCAATTTATTATTATGAGGGGGCTATTGCAAATAATACAACTACTACCTTCTCTTCAACAATAGCCGATAGTTCGCTGGGTACGGAACTTCACACCGACCATACCGTACCACCTAAAACATCTCACTTAATAGCCAAACGAAGGAATAAGCTTTATTTAGCCGACGCTGATTATCTGTACCCTTCACACACGAGTGACGTGGAATATTTCCCTGCATTATGGGCTATACGGACTGGTAACAGCCAGAAGATAATGGGCTTACTTGAACAGCTAACCGCACTTCCTGTTGCCACTGAAGATAGTATTGAACGGCTGGTTGGCACTGATGAAGATAATTTTGAGTTTATAAATAGTTATTCTACTGAAGGGAACGTAGCTATAAGGTCTTATGTAAATTGTGATAACTTAATCGTCTATTTGGGATATAACGGGATAAATTATTTTGACGGGGTAACAAGTGGAATATTTAGTGAAGCAGTTAATAAATATATAAGAGATAACATCGTAGACGCTTATGCCAGTTTATCCTGTGCAGTCTACTGGGACAATAAATATATTTTATGCTATCCGAAAACGGGGACTGTCCCAAATGAAGCCATTTATATAGATTTGAAAAATAAAACTTATGGAGTATATAATTATTCGTTCAGTTGTTTTAGTAAATGGTCAAGAGGGACAGATGGATTAAGACTTTTTGGCGGGAGCAACACAATAGGTCAAATATATGAAATAGATTCAGGATTAGATGACGCTGGTTCAGACATTGAAGCATACGACCAGACAGATTATATAGATTTAGGAATACCAGAAGTTGAAAAGAATTTCTATAAAATATATATAAGATGTGAAGTTACTACCGAATCTACTTTAACCGTATATTATCAAACTGATATAGACACAGAAGCATCAGTAACTACGACTTTAACGGCAGGGAAAGACCAATGGTATGAAATAAATCTTCCCGGCGATGTTAGGGGAAGGGCTATAAAGATTAGACCACGAGTAAGCAATAAATTAGCAATTACCTTGAAAGGATATATGCTGCAGTATGATACTGAAAACTTGAGGATATAAACAATGCCAGAATTAAATCAAGAACAGTATGATGAAATAGTAAAAAAATTAAGAATATTGAGTTTCCAAATGCAAGAAAATCAAGATTATCTTTTGGGTGGTCTAACTTCCCGAAACCTTAAATCATTCAGGAATACTTATGTCATTAATGCACAAGATAGTTTAGACGCAATTTATCCTATGTACGTGCATTTCAATATCATAAGTGAAATGATTAAGATTGTATCAGTCAAGGTGGATTTTTGGATACTTAATTATAGGGCTTATTCTAAAGCAGGTGCAAGTGGTGGAGGACAGACAAGTAGTGCCGGTGGTGCACAGATAAGTTCGAGCACCACGACTCCAAGTGGTGGTGGAGCGAC
>JADQBR010000027.1:9746-10161 GCA_016278515.1 Bacillota bacterium | reverse complement strand
GAGGAAACCAATTCACCTAAAATCAAGTTTTATATCAGTGAGAATGAAGGAATTTCATATAATGATACATTCTTTGGTGATTATGATACCGATAAAAGAGACTTAGAAATTACCTCACTTTTAACTGGTGCAGGCAGTAAATTGATTAAGTTTGAGTCAACCACAAGGGCAAGATTGAGCGTGCAGATTGAAATAAAGTTAGATATTAAAGCGAGGTAAAAAAATGGAAGAAATATTAAAAGAGATTTTGCAAGAGCTTAAAAATTTACATTATCATTTGGACAATTTGGAGACTTTTTATATGATGGTAAATAAAATAGAAATAAAGGAAAATAAAATTAAGGAAGATAAAAAATGAAGGGATTATTTGGTTGCTTGTTCAACAACATTGTTCCAATAATCATAAACAATATAT
>JADQBR010000027.1:7355-9685 GCA_016278515.1 Bacillota bacterium | reverse complement strand
CATATAATTGTCCTGAAGACCCCTCGAAATCTCATGGCGTTGGCTGGTATCAGGACGGTAAGTTACTTGCGTCAACTTATAAAAATCCTTCTACAGGTGTAGCTTATACCCCGAAGGAATTACAGGCGTTAGGAGGAGGAGGTACACCTACAGGCACAACTACGGCTACAGGGACTACAGCAACTGCAACTACTGCACCAACTACTACCACAGAAACACCTGTTTACAGTGACTATGCTTCATTTAAAAAAGTATATCAAGTCGCACCATATAGTCAGATGTTTGCTACCTCAGAGGCATTAACGGAGGCGTGGCGTAACTATCAATTAACTGGAGTATTACCTACGGCACCAGGGACTACCCCTGCAACCACAACTACAACGACTATCACACCAACGACTACTACACCAACGACTACCACACCAACTACTGCACCTATTACTTTGCCAACTTTCGGCGCAGGCGCAGGAGCAGGTATCCCCACACCGACGATCACCCCCGCACCAGCTTACGAGATATCACCCGCACAGACAGCGTTTGAGGAGATGTTAGGCGGTAAGATAACTGACTGGGTAGAGGCAGGCGGATACGGTATCCCCGAAGAAACACAAGCCTTAATGATACAGAAGCAGACCGATACACTAAAGGCAAGGGAAACAGAATCTATCCGGGTAATGAAAAATAATATGGAACGGCGGGGTATTACTAACAGCGGTTTTATCTTTACCAACGAGCAGGCGATAAGGTCAAATACCACCGTAGCTATTGCAGGCGCTATTGCCGATGTGCAGATTAACAGCGCACTTATGAAGATGGCGAGCTTTGAGAAGGCAATGGGGGCGGTAGGTCAGTTCTTGGGTTATTTAAGCGAACAGTCACAGCTAAAGTATGCACCTAAATTTGCTACCTGGCAGGCAGAGCAAATGGCGAAGATGCAGGTATGGCAGGGTAAGTTAGATGTCTACAAAATGGAACTTAATCAGGCCTACCAGACGCAGAATATGATTTTACAGGGGCAGATAACCAGCCAGTTAAATCAAGAACAGAATGTCTTTAATTTACAATTAGCCGCAATGGAATTAGAAGCAAATCAACAGGCGGCAACAGCACAGGGTGCAGGAAGTCTATTTGGAACAATTTTAGGCTTTATCTTCGGTAAATAAGATGATAAAACAGGTTAACAATAATAAAGCGTTTTTAGAAATAGTAGACAAATTAAAAGACGTTCCCGACTGTAGGTTAAAAGAAAGTTCATTTTATTTATATATGATAGCAGGGCTTTACGATGAAGCGACCTTAACCTTTGCCAGTTACAGTAAAGAGAAAATGAACGGCTGTGCAGTCTTGACTATAGGAAAAGATATCATGTGCGAGTTAACCCTATTTATTGTCTTTTTGTGGCTTGACCCGCATAACCATAAATTATGGAGAAAATATATGGAGTTTATAGAGGATAAGGCAAGGGAATTAAAGGCGGTTAAGATTAGCTTCACCACGGCGAGAAGTGCAGAAGCGATTGACAGGCGTTTAAATAAGTATGGTTATAATAAAGTCTATAACGTAATAGAAAAAAGGATGTGATTAATATGGCTGGAAACTATGGAGGATATTTCCTTCAAGGGCTTTCGAGTGGGCTACAAAGTGGCTTCAATATGGGGCAAATGAAGTGGCAGCAGAATGAAAAGAAGAAGTTGGCGAAAAAGCAAGAAGAGATGTTAGAGTTAGCTACTATTTATAATAGTATGGTAGCCCAATTAGGCGAAGATGGTGTATATTCCGATGATGATATGATGAAAATTAATACTGCTTATATGGCGCTTGGCTATGATGTTAAGGAAAGGGTTGACGGCACATATAAGGCAATACAGGCAATGGATAAAAGAAAGGTAGACCAGAATTACCAGTGGTTTGAAATGCTCCCAAGCATATTAGAAGGCGTAGACCCAAGTGACGCACAGGGGATAATTGACGCTATTCGACCTAATATTAGTGGCGAAAAAGGTTTATTAACTTTTGAAGCACTTACAGAGATTACGAGGAAGAAAAACGAGGCGGCACAGAAAAAGCCAGAGGATATTTGGGGACAGGCAGGGACGTTACCACAAGATATTAGACCTGATTATTTAAGGTCAAAGGGAATAGATATACCACAGCCGATAGAAGCACAACCGACAGAAATGGATGTAATGGGCGAAACACAGAAGAAGCTGGATGCCGCCTATGCGACAGGCAACCCTAACTATTTTAATCAGATGGCAAAGTCTTTAAACGTGCCTACAACCTTTGAAACCTATAAGCAGAAGTATGAAAAGCCGGGGGTAGCAGGCGGG
>JADQBR010000027.1:0-7255 GCA_016278515.1 Bacillota bacterium | reverse complement strand
ATACTTGATAATCTTATAGATGAAAAAGGCAGTATAAAGAAGGGGACAACTACTAAAGAACAAATTGGGCTTGAGCCTGCGAGTGCGGATGACAATAGAGAAAGAAAATATGAAGAATTTTATAAAATAATAATGGAAAGCTATATGGAATACAGGGATAAATTAGAGGAAATGGGCGTAGATGTCAGTCAATTCCCTAAAATAAAATCCCTTGAAGAATATAATAAATCAGATATAAAGCCAGGGATGGGATTATTTTATCCTTCTACCTGGGGTAAACAAAAATCAATTTATTATTAAGGTGAAATATGCCAAGATTAAAATTTATATGGGATAAGGAAGAAGAAAAAGAAGAAGAAAAACCCGGTTGGCTCAATAGAACCAGAGGAATCGGTGAATTGCCTGAATTACCTATTTCCACTAAATTAAAGTTTACTTCTGATGTCGGTTTAGGTATAGGTGCTAAAGCTACAGGCGGGATATCTTTACCTGAATATAAACCACTTATCGAAGGCTTACCGAAGTCATTGCCTTCCGATAAACCCATTATAGAAGGACTGCCTATATCAAAACCAGAAGAGAAACTTGAACCGACATGGGGAGATGTTGTAAAACATTCTTTAAAGTCAGGATTAGGTCAGTTTCAGGCTTCGTTGGTTAATCTTATAAGATTGATTGATATGGGTGTAACGAAGTTAACCGACCCCATTAATAAAATAATACCTATTGATCCTGAAAAAGTAAAAGCATTTAAAGAAAAATATGGTGTAGATCCTAATATGAATATTACCGATATGCTAACTAAAATAGTAGAAGAGTCTGAAAAGATAGCAGTAAAGAGCCAGGAGCAGGCTGAAAGCAAACAATGGTTAAAGAAATTAGTCGGCACAGGTCTAAAAGCTACACCGCAAATAGTTGGTGCGGCGGTAATGGGTGCTGGTATGCCTGTTGTCGGAGGGTTAGCCACTACTAAACCTATCGCTGAAATAATTACCCGTGTAACACAAATGATACCTTTTGGGTTAAGTGCTATGGGCGGACAGGCAAGACAGATTGAAAAAGAATATGAAGTATTAGGCAAAGAAGCACCTTATTACGCAACGGTCATCGGCGGAGCTTTGTCCGGCGTTGGTGAAATGGCTACCGAATTACCTGTATTTATGGGAGTAGCAAGGTTATTAAAGACTGGTGGTAAGGAATTGATTGAAGAAGGAGCTAAAACACTTGTTAGAAAGTATGGTAAATTAGGAATAGAATATATAAAAAATATTGCTTTACAATCTTGGCAGGAAGCTGAAATGGTTCTAATAGAAAAAGCGGCAAAACAATCTATCGGGTTGCCACAGGATTGGTCTATTGAGCCTTTAGTCAGAGAAATGGGAGTAAATGCTTATGGCGGCATGGCTATGGCTTTAGTATTGGGCGGATTAGGCGGCGGTGTTGCAGGTAGTGCTATAGTTGCCAATAAGACAGGTAAGGCAGTAGATGACTTTATACAGAATAAAGGTGATATCAAGGAAACATTAAGAGTTATAGCAGAGGCACAGGGAATTATACCGAGAGAACCAGAAGCGGTTGTAATGGGATATGAGGAAAAAGAAAAGAAACCTATCCCCGCATTTAAAGATATTAAGAATTGGAATACTAAAATAGATGGGAAACTTGTAAAAGATAGTTGGGTTAATATGAATGGGGAAGAAATGGTCAGTTTAAACGAACCTGGTAATGAAACTTCAGTTCATAAATATAATGACTTGAAGGCGGAAGTTAAACCCCCCACCAAAATAGAATTACCTGAAAAGCAAACCATCCTCACCACCCTTGCCGAAGCCAAAGAAATATTGAAGGTTGACCCGAAAAAGCCTTCTATCCCGAAAGATATGTTAGCGAAAGAAATGGTAGCGAAAAAAGTATCCCTTGCCGATATTGAAGCGGTGAGGGGTGAGAAGATAGATGTTACGAAGCCGAAGGATATTATTATTGCTTTAAGGGATATTAAGGCAGTGAAGAAAGAAGTAACTGACTTCTACACCCAAGCCACTGCAGGCAAGGCGGTGGAAGGGGAAGTTACCGAGAAAACTATTAGTGAAGCAGTAAATATTATCAGAAAGATACCCGAAAATATAATGGACGGTTGGTTTAGAAACAGAGATAAAGGGTATAAACAAAAATTATATAATGTAATCAATTCTAACCCAGATATAAAAAATGCTGGGCTAAAAGTTATGCACTATCAATATGAAGCTTTTACGGGGACAAAAATACCTTATAATGAATTTCTCAATAAAGAAATAACTTTATATCGTGGTAAACCCTCTGGAGAAGATATATTTATTTCTTACACTATGGACAAAGATATAGCTGAAAAGTTTGGAGAAGTGCAAGAAATAAAAATAAAACCGAAAGACACACTTGGCTCGTATCAAACTACAGCCGAAACAGAAGTATTAGTCACCACCCCAACCACCGAGCAACCATCGGCAATTGCACCTGTTACAGAAAAGGCAACGGGTGAAGTTAGCGAGATAGAAGAACCGACACCTGAAGAAATCAGTAAGGCGTTCCCTATTGTCAAGCCGACTGCGAAACCTGCACCTGAAAGAACTTACATAATGAACAAAGACCTGACCCAACCACAGCGGATAGAAGGTAATAAACTAATCGGGCAGATCCACAAAGTAGTTAATCAAAAAGGGCTGACGGGTGTAAAATTTACCGACCTGAAGCGTAAATATGGATTTTCTCCTCACCTTGCTACTGCAACCAAGCGAATGACTATACCACAGTTACAGGCAGTATTGCAGGCAGTCCAGAAGGCAAGACCGAAGATAGTTAATTACAAGCACGTTATTACTCCCAAGACCGAGAGGAAAATCCAATCACTTAAAGACAACCTGATAGACAAGTTACAGATGACCGAAGAAACCTACACCGCTATCCTTAAAAGCGAGGGCGTGTATAAAGAGCCGAAGTATGTTGACAGCAAGAATTTTATTACCGAAACACAGGGGAAGGATATTATATATCGCTTAATTGGTGAGTCTAACATATTAAGGGAAACCCTGCCGTATGAGAAGGCAGTTAAAGAAAATCCTGTAATACAGAAGTTAATAGATAAAGAAAAAGCAATTATTGGCAAATACAGGGATAGGGGATTAAAAGACCCCAAAGAATTAAATTCTGCACGTGTTATCTTTCAGAAAATGGAAGAAATAACAGGCGCACCTATTTACCATATATATCAGAGTTTAATAGATATCTCTTTGGAAAACAAAGAAAAAGCAGCAGTATTTCTCCACGACTTTAAAGAATATAAAGATATTATTAAAGACGAAAAAGCAATAAAAAGAGTAGCAGATTACATAACCTCTAAAAGCAACCTGAAAAATAAGCCTGAATATCCTAAAAAGATTACCGAACAGGAAATCAAGATGGCAAAGAAGATTGAAGGGGTATTAAAGGATTATCAGGTAAAAGCAAGAACAGAGAAGTTTTTAGAAGATATAGAGTTTCCCCAGAAGATACCTCAATACGAACAATATAAGAAAGAGATAGACAAGGCTAAAGATATCTATGAGGGCAAGGGCTATGATGATTTAGTTGAATATATGAAAACCCAAGAATGGGGAATAATCAGAAACGGGTATGATCCATTGCAGGTTGTATCAAACGAAATAAGAATGTGGAAACCGAAACCCCAGACCTTTGGGAAAAGTCATATTAAGGTGAGAACTGACATAAAATATCACGAGCAGGACAAGAATATACTTGAAAGATTATTTTCTTATAAAAAGCAAATGGATAATCTCGTAGATATGCGACCCAAAGTAAGGGCTTTTATCACTTTAATAGATGAGAATATAGATAAATTTCACAATCCCCAAAGAATAAAAAAAGGCGTAGAAATATTTTTGAGGGAATTAAAGGGATACAACAGACCTGAAGGATTAGTTGAAAGGGAATTGAATAGGGCATACGCACAGGCAATGCAGGTTATTATCTTACCAAGTCCTGTTATGTTTGCCAGGAATATCTTACAACCTATTGCTTTTGGTTTTGATAAAACTGCGGAAATAGACCCTCGAAATAAAAAACTAACTGCCGATGAAATAGATTATATGAATACTTATGTCAGCCAGATGCAGGCCATGAAGATAGATTGGTTTATGGTAGGAGAAAAGCCTTACTTTGGTAGATTGGGTGCAGGGCTGATGAAGTTGGTTAACAAAGTAGGCATATATCCTTACTCCGACCAATCAAATAGACACCGGACATTTTGGGCGAAAATCAATCAGGTTCACAGGGCATTTGCCGATATAGATAAAAATTCAACCGAGAAACAGTTAAGCAAGGCAATGGGGCAAGCCAAGTTTAACGATATGGAAAGAACTGAAAGGATAATGGCATTAGAGATATTAGCCAAAGACGGCGAAGAAGCAATGGCGAGATATATGGCAAGAGTCTTTACGGCTGATACTCAATTTCAATATAACCGGGCAGAACGTTCTTTCGCTGAAATGGGTAGAGGTAAGTGGCTAACAAATTTAATGTTGTTTCCACGTTCCTATAATGAATTATTATTAAAACAATTAAAGCATTTTAAAGAAGGGACACCAGGTCAAAAGGCAAGGGCATTTAAGGTATTAATAAGTATTATTGTCGGAGGAATTTTAGTTGGTGAGGGATATAAGAAGGTCACAGGAAGAAGAGAAAACCCTTATTCCCCATTAACTTTACTTGCCTATGAACCTGGCGGATTGGCTATTGGAACAGTAGAGGCTATATCTGATGTTTACTCAAATACCATGTTGGCAGTTGGTGGTAACGAAAGAGCTATAGCCGCTTTAACTACTGCTATACCTCGCCTTGCTGATATGTGGATACCTTTCTATAGCTATACCATAAGAGGATACGAGGCGGCTACTAACCAAAAGAATGTAGATGTAAGGGCATTAAGAAGGATAAGGGAATTACTGGATAAGGAATATAAAACAAGAGGCGACGCTTACGAAATAGAAAGAAATGCTATGCAGAAATTACAATATTTTATTGCAGGTGCAGGTGTAGATACAGGGATAAGAGAAAGGGAAGCAGAAATAGCAAAAGAACCACTTAAAATAACCATACCTAAAGGCGGTAAATTAATATTCACTAAACCAAAACTTAATATTAAATCTACTAAATTGAAATTTAATTTTTAGAATGTAAATTTAAGTTTCTTACTGGGATTAGGGTCATATTGTTTATACTAATCAAATAGAAAGGAGAAATATAATGTTTAAAGAAAAAACTAAAATTAGTGATTCGTTCAAAATGTCAGGAATAAAGAAAGCAGAGGAAGGTTTACGCATCTGCGGTAAGGTACGACTTATCGGCCATAACAAGGACGGTAGTCTTGCTTTCGATAGGGAAGTTCCTAACCTTATTACTAATGCAGGATTTGACGCTATTTGTGCTCAAATAGCTTCGGGTAGTGCAGCACCTGCTCAGTTTAGGTGGATGGCAATAGGAACTGGAGCAGTAGGGACTGCTACTGCAACTCTCTTAACCACAGAAAGTGCAAGGGTTGCAGCAACCTATGCACATACGGGTGGAACAAAAATTTTTAAGATTACAGGAATTTTTACTACTGTATCGGCTGCAACTGAATATGGATGTTTCAATGTAGTTACCGCAAATACTGCAACACTTCTTAATACGGCAGGCTTCGCGGCGATCACGATTAATTCCCTCACTATTGAAGCTACATTTACTTTAAGTTAGGAGTAATCTATGCCAATCTACAAACCAGTTTGCAGATACGATACTGCGGGGCAAGGATATGATGAATCGCTCTATGATATAAGTGTTCTTACCGATGCAATTTCTTTAAGCATTGTAGATTCAAAAATAATTTCTGGTACAAAAACTGAAGCTGAAACTCTATCAATAATAGATACTATTTCCAAAACAGGAACACTTACTCTTGCAGAAACCTTACACCTAATAGACACTATAGTTAGGTCTGGGTCATTGGGGTTTACTGAGACCCTCAATATTGTAGATGGTTTGGGTTTTCTACTCACTTTATATGAAACTCTATCAATAATAGATACTATTTCCAAAACAGGAACACTTACTCTTAGTGAATTATTACATATAATTGATATTTATATAACTAATGTATTGTGGACAGAAGAATCAAAAGCTGAAATAGCATGGATAGAGGAGAGTAAATCAGCTCTCTCTTGGACAGAAGAATCAAAAGCTGAAATAACATGGATAGAGGAGACGAAGATATAAATGGCTAAAACTCAGTGTAATTATCCTACATCTCTTGATGTATTAGCTACTGATAGAATTGCAGGTCAAGATTGTTTATCAGTTACTGATGACATAATGGAAACTGCTATTACCCAGATAGAGGCAGAATTACGTCGAGTAACTACTAAGACAGCAACAGGTACATTAACGGTAACAGAAGGTGGGTTAATAAAAGTATCCGCTGCTGCTGCTTATATCCTTTATTTACCGACTGCAGTGGGAAATACTGGATTAGAATATACTATTATAAAAACCGATAACAATGCAAACTTAATTACCATAGACGCAGATGGCACTGAAACTATCAATGGAACATTAACTTATACAGGATTGAATTATCAATGGGCTTGTGCAGGTTTTAAAAGTGATGGGGCTAATTGGGTTATTAAAGCTAAAGTTTTTTACCCTGCTCAAAATAAGTTATCTGTCTTTGCCGCCACCACCTCTGCTGAACTTGCAGGGGTGATAAGCGATGAGACAGGTAGTGGAGCTTTGGTGTTTGGAACATCTCCAACCGTAATATTACCTACTATAAAAGGAACCTCTGCCTCTGATTTACCAACTTATAGTGCTGAATTTTTAGATGCAGCTAATTGGACTTCCACTGACTGGACTGGTGGTTGGGTGGCAGGTTGGAGGCATCCAGTTGGAACGATTGAAACTATATCTCTCGGTAGTGGTGGGACAGGTTATACTGCATTAAATATAATTACCGTAGTTCAAGCAGGTGGTTCTCTTGGAACGGTAAGGGTTGATACCATTGATGCTTCTGGAGTTATTCTTACTTGCACTCGTATAGATAAAGGTTCTGGTTATGCAGTGGCTAATGGTTTGGCAGTTACTGGTGGAAGCGGAACTGGTGCAACCATAAATATTTTAACCATAAATAATACTACTGCTTTATCTCACGACCACACTGCGGTCGTTGGCACTAAATATCAAATTGCCTATA
>JADQBR010000139.1 GCA_016278515.1 Bacillota bacterium | reverse complement strand
CGCAGTTGTCCAGAAAAATCCCATTTATTGGTACATGAAAAGAAATTGCACCCTTTCTTGCTCGTCTTTACCGCTCGTTCTTGCGGCAGGAACTCTATGCTATCATATTGCTTGTACTTTTGCAACTGGCTTTTCCTGCCATTTGCTTGCTTCCTTGCCGTTTGCTTGCGTCTTTCTTTAACGGCCGGATATATATCTTATCATGTCGTGTCTTGTGCCGCTTGGCTACTGGTAAGTGTTGTATATTATTTACCGTTTCCGTTTTAGCGACGCTTAGTAATATAACATATTGGTTTCTTGTTGTCAATATGTTAGCTGCCCATATTATAAAGAAAAATCGGCCCTTCCAGGCCGATTTTTTTATGCTTCCTTCTTCTTTTTAATCTTTTCTATCTTTATAGCACAGTCTGGGCAGACTATTTCGCAAATACCACATGCAATGCAGTCTTTTTCACCATGACCCGGCTCTACTGATGGCGTACCATAAACGCCTAGCATTTTGGACCAACCGATGGTATCTACAGGGCATTTTTCAACACACAATCCGCAACCCTTGCAAAGGTTGGAGAATAAATGGAAAATACCCGTGCCGTTTTCAAAAGTGACAGGTTTCCACGGACTACTCATCCTGGTTCCCTCCCTCGCTTATAATTCTTTCTTAACTAATTCTATACCACGTTCCATAGCCTTAAAGTTCAAATCGCGAAGTTTAGGATCTTTTTCAAACTTATACCCTAATTTCTTTTCAATAGCTTGTTTAGCTCGATCTAAATCCACTACTCCGGTTGCTCCAATAACAGCACCCATAATAATTATATTAAAGACACGTGGGTGAAGCTCTTCTTTAGCTACTTTTATTGCAGGGATACCTAATACTTTAGCTGCATGTGTCGGTAGGTCATCCTCTACACCTTCAATACCAGAATCATAAACAAAAGTAGTGTTTTTATCAACGTATCGTTTTGTGCGTCTAACCGCACGGTCACTAAGAGCGATAACAATATCAGCAGTCTTAAATTTAGGTGAACCAATGGGTTCATCGGATATCTGTACATAGGCAACTGAAACCCCGCCCCTTTGTTCAACACCAAAGTTAGGAATATATAAAGCTTCACGCCCATCTTCGTACGCAGCCTCAGTAATAATCATGGCTACCGATTGTACACCCTGTCCACCTTCACCTGCTAGGGCCAATTTTACTCCCTTAGCCATGACTTAACCCTCCTTTTTTTTGCTAGGTACTTTTAGTTCGCCAACTTTAAAATACTCGGTCATATCTTCTTCAATGAATTTCCAGGTTTCAGCTGCGTTAGTTCTCCAGTTTGTCGGGCACCCTGATAGTGCTTCAACAAAAGAAAACCCGTTGCCGGAAATCTGGTTTTCAAGTGCACGTTTAATATACTTTTTCAATTGACGAACATTCGAAACTGTGCCCCTAGCCACATAAGCACTTTCCGGAGTAATAGCAGCTACCATCTCCGGTCCTTGGGTAGGGTTCCCTGTAGATTCAACATCACGCCCATATGGACTGGTCTCTGTCTTTTGCTTAGGCAATGTTGTTGGTGCCATCTGCCCACCGGTCATACCATAGTTAGTGTTATTAACCAATATTACAGTAATTTTCTCGTTTCTACTTGCCGCGTTCACTAAGTGTTGGGATCCAATGGCATAACCCCCACCGTCACCCATGTATGCAATACCAATAACATCTTCATTTGCTCTCTTTACCCCTGTTATTACGGGAGTTGTCCTGCCGTGGTGAGTCTGGACAGTATCAACATTAAAGAAATCCCATGCTAATAGTGAACAGCCAATATCACAGCCAAAAATAATTTTATCCTGAATTCCGAGTTCATCAATAGCTTCGCCTAACGCTTTCAATACCAAACCATGACCACACCCGGGACAAAACTTATGTGCTTTTGTTTCACGACGCCAACATTGTGGCATCTGTGGTACAGCAACAGACATATTATAGCCTCCTTCCGTCTTTTTATAGAAGTTTATTGACTTCTTCAACAACTTCGTCAGCAGTTACACCTTCGCCTGGTTTAAAGAAGTTTGTAATAGGAGTAGTTAAACCATAAATAGCATTGTCAAGAATTTTACGCAATTGTCCATAAGCAGACTCAACCACTAATACTGATTTAGCTTGTTCTACCCTTTTGCGCAATTGTTCTTCTGCTATGGGACGCAACGTTACAGGTCTGAAATGACCAACTTTTTTGCCTTGCGCACGCAGTTCTTTAACTGCTGCCTGGGCAGCCCTTGTAACAACGCCATGAGCAATAACTAAAACATCTGCATCCTCAACATCATATTCTTGATACTCTGCAATTTCCGGAGCATACTTCTCCCAGTCGGACATTATGTTTGTTACTACGTCATAAAGTTCGTCTTCAGTATTGTAAGTATTTCGTAAGTGATTTGGCTCTCGGTCTACGCCGGGAGTACCTTCATTACCAAGTGAAGGTTCTGTTGGTACCATATCAATCCCACGTGCCTGCGGGTCATACATAGTTAACGATTCACGCATTTTGGATTGATACCCGTCACCTAACACGTGCGTTGGAAAACGATATTTCCAAGCGGTGTTAAATGCTTTAATCGTATAATCATATAATTCTTGATGAGTAGAGGTGGAATAAACTATTCTTGCACCTTCTCCGTTACCGCCAAAACAAGTCATTGTTACTTCCTGCTGAGAGTAAATAACCGTAGCAGTGGACGGACCCCCACGCTGTGTTACTACCTGAACAATCGGAATACGCATCATTTCAGCCATAGATAAAGCTTCCTGCATTAAGGTATTTCCTGGACCAGCAGTTGCTGTAAATGCTCTTCTACCAGCTAGAACACCACCAACCGTAGTAAATCCTGCCGATATTTCGTCTTCCGTCTGAAGGAATCTCCTTCCATGTTTAGGAGCAAGTCTCGTCCAATAATGCATAATTTCATTTTGAGGTGTGATTGGATAGCCATACATTATTTCTGCATCTGCAGCTAAAGCTGCCCACGCTACAACCTCATTACCAGTCATGAATACTCTTTTTTCACCTTGAATGGGCTTTTCTGTCATATTAATTAGAACACCTCCCAATAGTTTTTGGCCACGAAAAGTGGTTTATATATCATCCCCCTACCAGAAGGAAAGGGGCATATACCTATGAATATACTTGACGGGGAATCCTTGCTTATCAGTAGTTATACCTATATCTTTCAGTTTTTCATCCGCTGCAGTGTAAATAACCGGGATTCCTAGCTCTTTTGAAACCTCAGATGCTATCTTAGCACCTTCCTCTATTACCTCCCAATCAGTTTCATCCCCCAAATGAGTATTATTAATTAAACCATCTACTTTTCCTAAACCTCTAATATATTCGACTATATCCTCAACTGATGCAGTAAGTGGTCTGGAAGTATTAACGATAGCAAAAATCTTTAAATCTTTGTTTTCTGCCGCACCCTCAATGAGGTTAAAGGTTTTGGCACCTTCTACACCGTAACCTATATCCAATATAATGTCATGTTCCCTTCTCAACACCCATTTCATTGCAGGTTTTATAATAGACCCCGCTTCACCTAACCCCATGGTTTCACGAGTCTCCCAAGCAACAACATCAATCCCCAATTCTTCAAGTTGTTTCTTTATAGGCCGTAATGTATAAAAAGGTTCCACTAAATCTAAATCCACAAGAGTAACCTTCCGCCCCTGCTCTCTAAGTTCGACCGCTCTGTTGACGGCGTTTTCGCTTTTGCCGCTGGCATACTCACCTATGTATGCTTCTATGATACGATCTTCGATTTTTCTCACCTCGAAGTTATTATTTTCTAAAAAGTAATTTTTATAAGAAGAATTATTAAAAAGAATTGCAAACAGCTTTAAGATGTTGCTTGTCCTAAACATATCCTTTTAAATTAACTAAATTAATAATACTTGGTACTTTAAAGCCTTAGTCGAACGACGTGCCCTTCACGAGCGGAAAAGCGCAGTTTCATTTATGTTAATCAGAAAGGTATACATTCTGATAGTAGAATATAAGTATATCTACCACTTTAAAAATAAGCAGAATAGTGTCTGTATATTAGTATACTTGATTGAAATTCTCACTGCAAGACCTAATTGAGTTTAGTATCTAATTGATATTTATTTTCAAGCCTTATTGCTTATCTAGAATCCTCCTCGTAATAAAAGGTTAAAAACTATCAACACTATTAAACCGGGTATTCCTAGCAGTCCTACAATAAGAATGGTCAAAAGATTAATAGGAATATGAAACCCCAAACCTTGCCCAATAATATTTATAACCCATAAAAAAATTACACCCAAAAGCGAATTGAAAACAATCTTGAGCACCCATCTAAACGGCTTGACCACCAAATAAACAATAAAAAATATGGCAAATAGAGTCGCGACTAAAATAACCATGGCCGTTAATAGTTCCATTATTTCACCTCCTGGCATTTATTCTTTTCTTGATTTATCAAGTGCATAAATTTTCGTTCAGCTGCTTCCATTTCATAGATCGCATAGTCAACTAAACGCTCATCAATTGCCTCGTTAAATATATTTTCAGCGTCTATCCAGTCCTGCTTTGCCTGGTCTATTAATCTACTATTAGATAGGCCGATAATATATTTATCCTCATTTTGGTCAAAGTTTAGCCTTAAATTAATAAAGATTCTTTCTAGAAAGTTCATATGACCACCCTCACATAATAATTCATTAGTAAAGTTATATGCATTAAAGTGATCAAACTTTACAAAAAAAGAATCCTATTCATAGGATTCTAGTTAAATTCTCTTCTTCCTTCAAAGGCTCTAGCTAGAGTTACTTCATCAGCATATTCCAAGTCTCCCCCAACCGGCAGACCGTGCGCTATTCTTGTAACCTTTATTCCAAGAGGCTGCAAAAGCTTAGCTAAATACATGCCTGTTGCCTCACCTTCTACAGATGATCCAATAGCAACGATTACTTCCTCAAATTTAGAACTATTGACTCTTCGTAATAATTCTTTGAATGTCAATTGTTCAGGCCCGATCCCATTTATAGGAGAAATTACACCGTGAAGAACATGATAATAACCTCTATATTCCCCCGTCTTCTCAATAGCAACAAGGTCTTTAGGATCTTCCACAACACAAATTGTAGTGCTATCTCTTCTCGGATCATCACATATAAAGCAAGGATCTTCATCTGTTAGATTACAGCAAATAGAACAAAAAGTTATATTATTCTTAGCATCAATTATAGCATCTGCTAGAGCTATGGCTTCATTATCTTCAACACTCAGAAGATAAAAGGCAAGTCTTTGAGCGGTTTTTGGTCCCACTCCCGGCAATTTGCCCAATTCGGCTATTAGTATGGATATAGATTGAGCATAATGAAGCATTTATGCAACTCCTTATTCTAATTCTATTAACTAAAACATTCCTGGGATGTTTAAGCCTCCCGTTACTTTGTTCATTTCCTCTGCCATCATTTCTTGTGCATTTTTCAGTGCTTCATTAACTGCAGATAATATTAAGTCCTGCAGCATTTCAACATCTTCAGGATCGACAACTTCCTTGTCAATTTTCACGTCTAATAGTTCTTGTTTGCAATTTACAGTTACATTGATTGCACCACCACCGGCACTGGCACTAACCTCTTTTTCAGCCATCTCTTCCTGTAATTTTGTCATTTTAGCCTGCATCTGTTGTGCTTGTTTAAGCATTTTGTTCATATTACCAAAACCCATAGTAAAACCTCCTATTATTATTTTTCCTCTATTTTATCCTCACCAAAAATTTGTTTTGCCTTTTCCAGTATATTTTCCTCTTTAATTTTTGTCTCTTTTTCTAAGGCAGTAAATTTCACTTTAATCTCCACGTTGAAGGCAGATTTAATTACTTGCTCCACCAATGTTAAATGCTCTTTTTGCGATATCCTTTCACGGTGAAAATTATAATCAGAGGTATACCCTAAAGTCAAGGTTCCATCTTGCAAATTACAAACCTGCGCTTCAACCAAAAACGCATATGTGGAGATGTTTAACTTCTTTACTCCTTTTATAACTTTATTCCAATCATCCTTTACTTGTTCCAGTGTTACATCATTTTTCAAAGACCTATTACTGACGGAACTTTCTTTAGATAATACCTCCGCACTATATTTATCTTCCTTAATTATTGATTGAGTTCTAATGCCACTTTCCAGTTTACTTATCCTTGCCGCTAGTATTTCTAAAGTGAGATTATCCTCATAATTTAATACTTTTAATAACCCCAGTTCTACCATAAGTTGGGGGTTGCTGCTCCACTTAATATTACTTTGTGTTTTTGAAAGTATTTCGATTATATAATCTAATTGGCCACGTTTATATCTTTTGGCTTGTTCCTTAATTTGAAACATCGTATCCTGGGGTAAAACTATAAAGTCTCCCGGTTCTTGACAAATTTGCGTTAACAATAGGTTCCTAAAATGTTCTAATAAATCTTGCAACAGTAATTGAGGGTCTTTACCGTCATCTAACAATTCATTTAATATATTTAATAACTTGCTGGCATTCTTATCTAAAATAGCACTTGCAATTGCAATAACAACATCTGAAGTAACTGTACCAATAACTTCAGTTACTTCCTTAATAGTAACCTTACCTTCAGTATAAGCTATGCACTGGTCCAATGTGGACAATGCATCTCGCAAACCGCCATTGGCTGCTTTTGCTAGCATTTTTACAGCTTCTTCATCAATTTCTATATTAAGATGTGTTGCAACCAGTAGCAAACGTTCAACTATCCTGTTATTGGAGATGCGCCTGAAGTCAAACCGCTGGCATCTTGATAGTATGGTTGCCGGTATTTTATGAGGTTCCGTAGTCGCCATAATGAAAATTACATGCTCCGGTGGTTCCTCCAGTGTTTTCAATAAAGCATTAAAAGCTTCTGTAGTTAACATATGAACCTCGTCTATTATATAGACTTTATACTTACCTTCAGCAGGAGCATATTTAACCTTTTCTCTTAAATCCCTAATCTCTTCTATTCCACGATTGGACGCAGCATCAATTTCTTGAACGTCCATAGATAGTCCTTTATCAATTCTTTGGCACGATTCACACTCATTACATGGCTCCGCTCCAACTTTATTAATACAATTAACAGTTTTACCAATAATTTTTGCTGTACTGGTTTTACCGGTACCACGGGGACCACAAAATAAATAAGCATGTGCTATACGCTTAGTATTTATTGCATTTATTAATGTTCTTGTAATATGTTCCTGCCCAACTACATCTTCAAAAGACTGAGGGCGCCATTGTCTGTATAGTGCTTTATATTCCATCTAGTACCACCTCTAGCAATAACTTTCGGCATAAACATAATTATTCCTCCACTAAGATAAAGGAATTATTGATATGCTTTACTATTTTGATTTGAAGCAAAAAAAATTATTCCCTACGAGGCAAATAATTTTATACGCATATTTATTTAATAAAACTTGGCTTTAGCCGGTGAAAGCCTTAGTTGCATTTATGCTAATCAAAAATCAAAAAGCCATAATTTATAATAATATAAAATTATGGCCATGCACCCACCCTTGAGAATTATCTTCCGGACGTAACCCTTGCAGTTAGCTCCAACCAGGCAGCCCCACGGCACACGAAAGTTCTCACTTACCGCTGCTTCCTTCCGGACCTGACGGAATTCATAAGTTTCCGTTGCGTAGGACCCAGTTTTCAACACCACTTACTAGGGGCAGACTCCACAAGAAAAAACCCTTAGGTGGGAATTCAACCCTGCTATAGCGGATTGCAGGTTACAGGGCACCGCTACCTCCCCATCTAGCACAGCCAAAAATAAAATGGCGGAGAGGACTGGATTCGAACCAGCGAGGCTGTTACACCTACACGCTTTCCAGGCGTGCGCCATAAGCCAAACTCGGCCACCTCTCCACGCTTTTTATAAGCTATAGATTTTATAATCATTAATAGCGCAAAGACTATTATACATGCTATATATAATTAATGCAAGTATTCATGTCTTAAGGAAAACAGTAATTATTTACATTAATACCATTGGCTTACGCTGGTCGTTAATTAGGCTTTCTACACCAAGATTTTTCTTATAAACTTTAATAACATTATAAAGTTTTAAAGTAGCATATTTCCATCAGAGAAGCTAAAATAGGTCAAACAATTTTTCCGAGTAAAAATAACTATAAAAAAATCACATCGGCATCAAAACCAATGTGATTTTTTCTACGGCGGCGGTGGTCCGTCTGACGAAACCCGTTGAGTACCGGAGATAAAATTTTACATTCTTCGCATAGAGTAGTATAATTAGCATACAATATTACTACAATATTACTGCTTTTATAGGAGAGTGAGCAATGATGAATATACGGCCTTCCGCAGCAATACGCAAGAACTATAATGAAATCTCCGAACTGTGCAAACGCACAGGCGAACCGGTTTATCTGACCAAAAACGGCAGCGGCGACCTTGTGGTGATGGATATAGAGGCGTTTGCCCGGCGCGAAAGTATGCTGAAGCTCAAGGAGAAGCTGATGCAATCAGAAATCGACATTCAAAAAGGGCGTACCTATTCCGTAGAGGAAACAGCCTCAGCCATGCGCAAGGCTGTCGCGGAAGTTTCCGATGCCGGAAAAGAATAAGCCTTATACGGTAAAAATTACGGAAACCGCCTGGGATATGCTTATTCCCCATGCGCGTTTTCTTGCCAATGTCAGCGTACCGGCTGCTAACAAGCTGATAGATACCTTTGTTGAAATGACCAACAGCCTTGCCGCGATGCCGGAGCGCAATCCATGGCTGGAACATGACGCGATACCCTTTCAAAAATACCGCAAGCTGTTGTTTGGCAAGCATTATATGGCTCTTTATCAGATACAGGAAAACACTGTCTATGTGACAGCCGTCATGGATTGCCGGCAAGATTACGTTTGGCTGCTGTAATTTCCGAAATATGGCCACCTGTTTATAAAACAAAAAACGCAAGAATTCAAGAAAGCCCATTGTCTTTGACAGCGGGCTTTCCTCATTTTTATCAGGAGGTGAACCATGTACATGTACGGAATTCTTTTATGCTTCGGCGTTCTTTTTACTGCCGGAGCTTATTTCATTTTTGCTAGGCTCAACAGAAAAAAGGGTCCCACAGCAACCTGTGAACCCTTAGTATGTATATATTTATGGCGGAGGGAGTGGGATTCGAACCCACGGAACGCGCAAACGTTCACTCGATTTCGAGTTGCTCGTGCCGCCTTTTTAATAACTCTCTGCACTTTTCAATAACTGTCGTTAGTTTTAACCTCTAACTACTTGTTTTTTTGTTGCTACCCGTTTACTGAAATCAATTTTAATTACTTCTTTCTATTCCGCCGTCAAAAGGTCGCCTCAAGGTAGGTCTGCAAGTATTGCTCTAATAGTTGTATAAATTTGATTTCGGATTCATTGTCTGCTCTACACCATCACTTTCTACACCTTTTTGAATGGCTCGATATATTCTCATGAAACTGGGAATTTGGATTAAACCAACTCTATTTTTTACTCTCTTCTTTTTACAAACTTCAAGTATGTTTTGTTTATTTAAATTGAAAGGAAATTGACCGCTTACTCTATAGCCTTTAGATTCAAGAATTTGTCCTCTTAACTTTGATACGTGAAGAATAGTTGCAACTAACCAACCATCTAATTCAGATAATTGGTCTTCGTCATTTAAAAGAGGATAAAAACTCATTAACCCTTTAAATCTTAGTCTCTTATAATGCCCCAACAAATAAAGTCGGATGATTTGATCATTAAGGTTTCCATACAAATATCTTCTGATCTGCATTATTGCTGTAACAAATGCTGGGTCATCATCGTTGTTTGGAATAGTGACTAGCCTTAACACAGTAGGCTTAATTGGTTGTATCAAATTCCTGTAAAGGAGATAGCTTATCTTTTCCTTAATTTCAAGTACCTTTTCTTCCTTGATGCTGATTCTTTGACCAGATAATTTATAGCCAAGAAAATTAATATCTTCTTTAACTTTATCAAACTCTGTTGGCATCCCACTTTGACAAAGTAAACTGATACCATCCGATTTAGTGGAGTTTAGCTCGATACCGGTTTCTAAGGAAAAGGTGTGAATAATATCATATGCTCTAGTAATCTTTTCATAACTCTTGGACCAAATAACTGTATCGTCAGCATACCTAGCGAACCGAAGCCCTTCATCCTCTAATCTTCGATCCAGCTTCCAACATGCTAGGTTGGCTAAGAACAAAGAAATTGATGTTCCCTGAGGCACTCCTTTTTCAGTTAGCGATAGGAACCTTGAAATTACATATTGCTCAAACTGATTTACACTAAATCCATTCTTATCTAGTTGTGAAAACAAATACTCTTAGGTTATTGAGCCAAAAAAGTCTTTAAAATCAAATTCTGCCACAAAGACCCTTGGGTGGTTCTTAAGTTCAATAGAAATATCTTGGATTGCAAAATGGACATTTCGGTCATTACGATACGCGTAAGAGGTCGAGCTAAAGCGATGACGATTCTTAGCAATTAGTCTTTTATATATGTACTTTGAAACAACAGCATCAGGAATTTGGAATATGACAACCTCTCGCTTGCCACCACCTTTTTTATCACGTTCCATTAAGTATGGGGGATAAGGCGTATAGGTTTCAGATTCTAACTTCTTTGCTAATGATTGGGCTATTTGTTTGCTGTGTTTCTTCACATAAAAAGGATTGAATTTTTTATCAACATTCCAGTACTCCGGTATGTTTACTTGTTTTTTAGGGGGGTTAATGATTCTTTTCTTGTTTCTCTGAAATTCAATTTCCATAGCATTATGATAGTCATGGTATCTGTTCCCAAGTTTGTTACATTCATCTTCAATCATCTTTTTCAAAACTTTTGCTAACATTTAACTCCCCCTAATCACTAAAACACAAGACTCTCGCGTAAAACGCGAGAGTCTCACGGTTGCTCTCCAATTAAAAATAGGTTCTCACTTAAGCTGGTCTTTGATGGACCTTGCTTCCAAAAACTAATAATAATTTATTAGATTAAAGAGGCTACCGTTTGTCTCCTAAAGACATGCCTACATTATACCAATAATTTCCTAACATTGAAAGTCATTATTCGACATCATGGTACATTTTTATTTTTTTATTATCATAGCTTCTAGCAAGAATACCCACCAATTGATTTTATAAGATACCCTTTTCATCCTCACCTTAACCTAGGAGGTATTCATGGTACTACCCAGTTTCATGTGCCTGATTCCATATGTTATACTGCTGATAATGAAGGTCGCTATACCTTTCGCCAAGTAAGCATATGGTTGTTTAGACATCAAATATGGGTTGAGACTGGCGAATGGATAGGTAATCATAAGGCTGTTTTAAGCCCATTAGATTATTTTCTTGTAGCAAACCCTGCAAGTCATTGCCGTTGTGGTACAAAAAAGACTTATAGCACTTGCTGTGTGCGTAATAATGCAGAAGCCACTGTAAAATGATCACCAGTCGAATGCTCCTTTGTTCTAAACACAATATCGTGGCAAGAATTGTACAAAAATTATCTATTATCATGGCGCAGAAGAGTCTATTATCCTCAAGAGAGCAATAGAACTATTGAATAAAAATTTCAGCCAATAACCAGGCCTTATGCCTGGTTATTGGATTGTTAATCTTTAACTATGCTTTAATGACTAGTCGTTGGCTTAGGTTTTTCCCCTGTACATAAGGATAATCCTTAATATTTAACTACATTTTATTTTCATTCAGCCACCAACTTATTCTCTAGGTAAACTTAGTAAATTATCGCCTGTCGTATTATTAGGTGACGATTTTACATATTTTTCATAATAAGGTGCTGGGCTAGTCATAGGAATTAAGTCTGGATATGGGTGTATATCTACTTGAATTCCTCCAGGGTTCTTCACTAAATAATCATGTACTTTATCTTTTTTATAAAAACTGTCATTTTGACTTCCTGTTAAATAAATGCTATCAATCTCTAATAGATTATTTGATGTTCCACATCCCGATTTCATCTTAATTTTAGTAGCTCTCATAAATAAGGTCCTCCTTTAAAATAATGAATGTATTTGTTTTTATAAAAACCCACTGAAAAAGACAAAATGCAAAACATACTACCCACCTTTCCAGAGGATTATATTTCACCAAGTTGAATAGACTATGCTCGTAGGTTTATAAATCAAGTGATAAGTTATCTATTGCGTCCTTTATTAATTTTATGCCTTCATCAAAATAATAGGGTTTAGTTTTAACATCCTCAATTAATTGTAATGATGTTAAAAATGTTTTCAGCATCCATACATGTTTTGAATGTATAATTCCTTCTTTCACATTATTAATAAAACCTGATTTATTATCCTCTAAAAACATATAAACTTCTGCTATATCAAAAAAGGACCAAGGAGAATTAAATGGAGGATTATTTCTTGTTTGACTTTCCAAGAAATTTTTTGCTTTATATAAATATACCTTTGTTGATTGAGCTAACTCTATTCTATTATCAATTTTTGACTGTAATTTAATAGCATTTAAAAGTGGATAAGGATGTCCATTTGAAATATCAATTGCTTTTTGATAACTTTGTAACGATTCTTCGAAACGACCTAATCTTTTCAAGATACCACCTAAGCTAGAAAATGCATCAAAATCAAAATCGTTTAATTGTATTGCTTTCTTAAGACTTTCTTCACCATTATCATGAAATTTTGCTGGATCCTGCTCATATAATTTGTTTTCCGCTATTCCTCTTTCTTTATATGCATCAGAATAATCTCCAGATTGCAGATTAACATATTTAAATTGTTTTAACGCTTCTTCCCATTCACCTAATTCTTTATAGATGATACCTAGTTTCATGCGATTTGTTATATTATCCTTTAATGATAAAGCTTGCAGATATTTGCTGCGGGCAGTGCCTAAGTCATTATTTCTTATAGCATTTTCAGCATCAATTAGTAACAATTCAAGCTTAGGATTACCTTGTTGCTCTTGTAATGCTAACCTAACAGGACTGTCTTTTTTATTGTTTTTCAGAGTTTCCGAAATCACCTTTACTATAATTTCTTTGGATCTTTCTATGTTTTCAACAGGTTCATATTCGTAGGGAAATGCTCTTATTTGATTTATATCAAATGGAATAGGTGCATCATTAACTCTAAAGATAATGGTTCCGTTGGAACGAGCATGATGTCTAATTCCTAATTCATAAAACACATTAGCATTTAAACCAGTTATATCAGCAAATACCATTCTAGAGTACTCCAAATATTCAAACATTTCCTTGCCAATATCAGCAGAGAAGAAATCATCGTCAGTTCTTTTTGGAATAAGCTTACCACCTTCAGGTAAATTAACTCTACTAATTGCTGGTTTAAAAATATTATCATATATATAATTGAAATTAATAATAACTTTTTTACTTAAAGGAATGGTGAAGAATAAAATCTTTTTATTGTATTTGAATATAACTTCTTTTTTCCCAAAAGGCATAATTACAAAACAAATTTTTGTAAAATTACTCATCATTTTTACCTCATTAATATATTAATTTTAATCAAAACAATATTATATGAATTAATCAGGGGAACATGCTATTTAGTAGCCAGCTCTTGCAACCTTGCTTCACTCCATGCATAAACATGAATTCCATTTTCTGATAAACATTTTGGAGTCTTTCCATCTGTGCCGTTCAATCTAATTGCATATACTGGTTTCTTTGCATCCAATGTCATCTGGACTTCATGAGGAATCCAATGACTTTTATGAGTTTTATCACCTACGAAAACAATTGTTCTTGATGTTCCCTTTATTGATTTTGAAATTGCTTGCTTGATTGTTGCTTCGTCTTCAGTTTTCCATCTTTTTAGTAAATCCCTCACTCTAAAGTTTAAGTTTGGGTAATTAGAGTTAACTGCCTTACCTTTAATTGTTGCAACAACACCACGATCTTCTTCTTTAAAACTGAAAAACACAACACTCATTTTCACATCCTCCTAATTATTAATTCTATTTATTTACAATTTCTTTGTTAGTCTATTATAATCCTTTTTTTATTTACAATCTTGTTGATTTCTAAATTTTCTTAAATTTTTTAATTTGAATGAGTAATCCGGAGCATTTTGAGCCATCGTTCCGGTGAGTGAGAGCCACCGTTCCGATTTTTTTTGAGCCACCCTTCCGGACATCAGAGCCACTTGTCGTTTTTTCCTTTAGAATGTAATTACACTGTATTTCAGTGTAATTACATTCTAAAGGAGGTCATTTTATGACCAATTACAGAGAGATTCTTAGGCTTTATAGCCAAGGAATCAGTCAGCGTAGTATAGCTGCCAGTTGTGAGTGCTCGCGCAATACCGTTGCTAAGGTAATTGCACGGGCAAAAGAACTTAATGTGGCGTGGCCATTAAGTTCTGAGACAACCGATGGTGAACTGGATAAGTTATTCTTTCCCAAACCATCTCACGCATCATCCTTAAGGAAGTATCCTGATCCTGAGTACATCCACAAGGAACTTGTTCGGCACGGTGTCACACTGAAGCTCCTATGGAGTGAATACTGTGAAGAATGCAGGATCAATAATGAGCTTCCTCTGATGTATTCTCAATTCTGCTATCATTATCAAAAATTTGCAGAAAAGAAACGTGCGTCAATGCATATCCCAAGAAAACCGGGTGAGCAAACTGAAGTCGATTGGGCAGGCAAAACAGCTTTCATTGTTGATAGAGATACTGGTGAAATCATTCCTGCCTATGTATTTGTAGCGGCACTTTCCTACAGTCAATACGCTTATGTAGAAGCGTTTCTGTCGCAAAATCTGGAAAGTTGGATTACTGCTCATACCAACATGTACAGTTTTTATGGTGGTGTGACAAGGGTACTTATAACTTTGATAACGCCAAGGTAGCTGTCAAAGAAGGATTTGGCCTTTATGCCAAGCCCCAAAATAAGTATCTTTCATTTAGTGCTCACTAT
>JADQBR010000117.1 GCA_016278515.1 Bacillota bacterium | reverse complement strand
GCAGTACGGCATAAGTACCAGCTGCGTCCAGCTGAATTGCTGCCGTCTGTCCGGCGGATACTCCAGTCCCAGTATCATCCCATTCTAAATGCCTATTACTTCATTAACCCTCCGTATCTCACGTTGCCAAAATCCCTGCTAATTTGTATACTTCTACTACTATTTCCCTAGGTTGTTGGATAGTATCCTTCAAATCGGCAGAAATAATCTTATTGGCACCCATCCCAACCATTTTTGCTGTTTTTCCATCAATCAATAATTCCACAGCTTTGACTCCTAGTCTGCTGGCCAAAATACGGTCAAAAGCTGTCGGGGTACCTCCCCTTTGAATATGACCCAAGATTGTTTCCCTGGTCTCCAGCTTAATCTTAGCCTGGATCCGGCGACCTATCTCCAAGGCGCTACCTGCTCCTTCAGCCACAATAATTATACTGTGGAGCTTACCTCTTTTCCTTCCGCGCTCAATCTTTTCCACAACTCCATCAAGATCGATGTCGATTTCAGGAATAAGTATCGATTCCGCGCCACCCGCTATACCTGCAGCCAAGGCTATATCTCCGGATGTTCGCCCCATAACTTCAATCAAGAATATTCTTTCGTGAGAAGTTGCCGTATCCCGGATTTTATTGATGGCTTCAACCACCGTATTAACAGCAGTATCAAACCCAATGGTGTAGTCGGTACCTGCTATATCATTATCAATAGTCCCAGGAACCCCAATCACCTTGATCCCCCTGTCAGCAAGGGCCAATGCACCGCGAAAGGAACCGTCCCCACCAATGACAACTAGTCCTTCAATTCCCGCATCCCGGAGATTTTTCGCACCCGTTGCTTGACCTTCCTCGGTCAGGAACTTCTCGCAACGTGCGGTTCTGAGAATTGTGCCGCCCCTTTGGATTATATCAGCTACAGAACCGGGATGCATCTCCCGATATTCCTGCTCCAAGAGGCCGCTGTAGCCCCGGGAAATTCCTATAACCTGCAGACCGAAATAGATTCCCGTACGAACGACCGCCCTCAAGGCAGCGTTCATTCCTGGTGCATCACCTCCACTGGTAAGAACCCCTATACGTTTAATAGTCAAACACCCCCACGCTTAGGAAAGTTACCCACAGTTTACCTGAAAGCATACTTTCCTAAGCTAAGATACTAAAAAGTATTGATGCTATACACTTACCCGATCATAAATATCTTCAAACCGTACGATATCATCCTCGCCCAGGTAACTGCCATTCTGCAGTTCGATGATTTCAAGCAACAACTTACCAGGATTCTCCAAACGGTGCTTTGTCGTTTGCGGAATGAACACGCTTTCATTCTCATGCACCATCTGTTCTGTTTCACCAATGGTCACCTTCGCTGTGCCGCCGACGACGATCCAGTGTTCACTGCGGTGGTAATGCATCTGCAAGCTGAGTATCTGCCCCGGGTTGACAGCGATTTTCTTCATCTGATATCCCCGTCCGCCGGACAGCAGAGAATATTGCCCCCAAGGCCGATACACCGTGGTATGCTCGTCTGCTTCTATCCGGCCGTCCGCCTTGAGCTGGTTCACCAGGTCCTTTACCTTCTGCGATTCGCCCTTTTTAGCTACTACGATCACATCGTCAGTCTCTATTACCAGTAAATCTTCCAATCCGATGCCGGCAATGAGACGGCTCTGTCCCAACATCAATGTATTCGCACAAGCAATGGGAATACAGTCACCCTTGATGGCATTGCCATCCACATCTTTGTCTAACAAATCATAAATCGCATCCCAAGACCCGATGTCGCTCCATTTTGCAGAGAGCGGAAGCAATACCACCTGCCTGGATTTCTCGATCACGGCATAATCAACCGAAATATTGGGCATTTTGGCGAAGTTTTCTATCAGCTCATCTATGCTTTTGTCAGCCAACGCATAAATATCTGGCTGGTGAATCCGTAATTCACTTAGAATACAATTGATGGTGAATACGAACATACCTGAGTTCCAATAATAATTACCAGCAGCAAGGTATCCCTCTGCGATGGTACTGTCCGGTTTTTCGTGGAAGGAATTTACAGTGAAGCCACTCCCAAAGGGCTGCCCGGCCTGGATATAGCCATAACCTGTTTCCGGACTATTAGGCGCTACACCAAAGGTGACAATTTTGTCCTTATGCGCCATGTTTTCCGCCAACAGCGCTGCGGAGGCAAATGCATCCAATGGGCTGATGATATGATCTGAGGGCGTCACAAACATCACCTCATCCAAGTCGCATCCAAGTCGGTCGACACAGTACCTGGCTGCCAAGGCAATGGCCGGGGCGGTGTTACGCGCCAAAGGCTCTAAAAGGATATGCGCCTCGTCCGCCTTAGCGGCGACAAGCTCTTGTTTCACGTGATGCGCATAGTCTTGGTTGGTAACTATAACCATATCCGTAGGTTGAACCAGAACAAGGAACCGCTCTATGGTCTGTGCCAGAAGAGATTTACCACCATCCAATTTCAGAAATTGTTTTGGGAATTTCGTCCTTGATTGCGGGAAAAGACGGTTGCCCCCGCCACCCGCGAGGATTATTATCTTCATCTACAACTCACTTTCCTCTCCAAAGCAACGGAACCTGTTTCGTATTTTGCCAAAGCCAGGTTGGCGATACAGTAACCGATGATACTTTCGGCCCCCTGGTTAAGGTTGAGGCCGTTGGCTGTGATGCCGTCACGACATCCTCCACTCTCACCATCAATTAGGCATTGTTTTCGAGAGTTTTGCCCCAGATACCAGGCAAAACTTTTCTGGGCCAACTCCAACATCGTCTGGTCGCCGGTAGCTTCAAATGCGGCTAGATGGGCCAATGTGGCCGTGCTTGCCTCGATAGGTTGCTCGTCATACTGTGCTGGTTTCGAGCCTCGCCGCAACCAGCCTTTGCATCCTACCGCTCTGAAATAGCCATCACGAAATGTGACCTTATCAAAAAACCGCAAGCTTTCTTGCGCCACGCGAAGCAGATGATCTTCTTCAAGACGGCTGTAAGCCGTAAACAATGCCCATGGCAACGCCGCATTATCATATGTTAAGCTGTTCTCAAACCAGGACCAATCCTCATCGCCGGCATCATGTTCAAAACTCTTAATCAGTGAATCGGCCAATCCGGTCAGAAGAATATCGGCTTGGGAACCTTTAATATAGCCAAGCCCAATCAAAGCGTAAGCTTGGCCGCGCAGCCCAAAAAGGTTTTGGATATAGGGCAGGGCACGGTTAATAGCAACGGCAGAGGCCTCTTTAATGCCGTTAGGCATTAAAGAAGAAGCTTGCGTAAAACCCAGAGCCCATAGACAGCGGCCAAAACAATCCTCTGAGCCTTCCTTCTCCGTAAATTGACGACCGTACGTCATGAAGTTCCGGAAGCCGCCACTTTCATTCTGAGCATGCAAGATAAAACTAAGGTAACGATAAACTAGCGCAAGGTAGGCAGGCTTTTGACGCTCCTCATAGAGCATCACCGCCATGATCAGAGCTCGGGCATTATCGTCAGTGGTGTATCCCTCCGTTAGGTTGGGCAGACTAAACCGTGCATGTTGGAACATACCTGTGTCATCTGTCATTCTAAAAATATGCGAATCGTCGAAATTTTTTGCAAATTTATCCATTTATCCTACCAGCACTCCTTGCTCCAGGTTTCTAGCCATAATGTTGGAACCCAGTTTTGTATAGCGCCCGGCTACCTTGGCCCAGGTCATCGTCTGCCCGACCGCTAAGGTCTTTCTCTCCATTTCTTTTTTTTGTAAGGGATTCTGAAATATATCTCTGATGCACGACGCCAGAGAGTCGGCATTACTAAATTCGGCTAGCATTCCCCGACCATCTCCTAGCAATTCCTGGGCATAACGGTACGGAGTCGATACGACAACCCGCCCGCATCCCACAGCGTATGCCAATGTCCCGCTGACCGCCTGCTCTTTGGATAGATACGGCGTCATGTAAATGTCAGACAATTTGAGATAAGTAATCAGTTCTTCTTTCGTCAGATACTTATCGATAAACCGTATATTATCCCTTACACCTAGTCGTTCCGCCAAATTAATGAGACTGTCCCTGTAGCTTTCGCCATCTTGCTCCCTGACGCATGGATGAGTTTTGCCCAGAATGAGGTATACTAAGTTTTCGTACTCCGGCACAACCTTCGCAACTGCTTCAATTCCATACTCAAGCCCCTTAGCCGGGCTTATGAGACCAAAACTACTAATGACCTGTTTGTTATCTAAACCGTATCTAATTTTCAGTTCTTCCCGCGGCTTAACAAGCATACTTGGAACACCATGGGCAATGACCACTATTTTGCTCGAATCGATGCCGTACGTATTGACCAATAGCTGAACTGCGCTTTCTGCCATTGTCACCACCATCGCACTTAGTCGTCCGAGCTCACGCAGAACCATCCGTTGTTTTGGAGATGGTTCCATCAGCACTGTATGTGTCGTGACAATGAATGGGATCGTCAAATTCTTGGCTAAATCAATAATGTATTCGCCGCAATCCCCGCCAAATATCCCATATTCATGTTCGATAACCAGGAGTTCGCTATGGGTGTTTGCCCAACGGGCAGTCTGGAAATAGCTGGTGCGGTTGTGCTGGCTAAGTTTGGCTACCACCCGCGAATCCTCGTATTCTTCCGTATTCGTGACCGCAATCACGTTCGGTCGGAACGAAGCCGTTTTATCGATTTCGTTAACCAAATCCTCCGTAAATGTGGCCAACCCGCATACCCGCGGCGGATATGTGCTTAAAAAGGTCATACTCCTTGTTTGGTTTGTCCTTTCCATCTTCATTATCTCCCTTCTTTTTCTACAACTTATTTGTCGTCATTATTTTTGTCAGTATTTCAATCTGCTTACATCGTCTCCTCGCAGCAGCCCTGATCATATAAATTTATTCACTCCCCTCAATTTGGATTTATATTAAGGTGGATAAAGATGTCAAGACATTTTTTCGGTCTCGTTAAAGGTGGGTTGGACTTCTCTTTTTGGTAGTATTTGCTGTCATTATCCACCATTATTTTACTGGATGCAGTTTACGCCTATATTCCAGCAACATAAGCTTCAGTTGGTGCTTGTACCTCTGTATTTTTATTTTGCCGCTTGCAATATTTCCATTTGGCCATCCTCAAAAGCTTCCCATTTAATGAAAACATCGTTAGTGGAACCATTTATGCGGTCAGAAGAAAAACTTATATAAACCTCTGGCATATTATTTGTTTCTCCAAAAAAATAGTCCATATAGTATAGGTTATCCATGCCAAGTTCAGGACCGAAATCAGGTGCTCCTAAAATGTCTTTTATCTCCGAAAAAAGCATTCCCACCTTTGTGCCTAAAACTTCGTGCTTTGGTCCCAAAATAATGCTAACTGCAATTTTATTTTTTATGCTTCTGGGGAAGAAAATCGAATAAACCCTTCTTTATGTCCATAAAGAATATAGTAGTGTGGCCCAAGCCAACCGCTATACCCCTGTTCATCTGGCTCCCCTAGCACCTGCTTTATTTCATCAAAACTTTTGCCTAGAAAATTCATCACGGGATCTTTTTCAAACATACCGAGAACAGGGCTTCCGATACTTTCCACCTTATCTTTTTTAAGCATCTCCAGAACGGGGCTTCCGATGCTTCCCGCCTTTTGTTGGTGAGAAGATACAGGGATCTCCACAGCCTGACAACCCAGCAGGACAAATGACAGAATAAAAATCAATAAAAATAAAAAAGGTAAACGTTTGAATAAAATCAATGAATCCGCCCCCTTTTTCTGTGCTGCTTTTCTCACTGTCGTACTGCTTTTATGAACAGGTTGTTAGAAATGTCAGGATTCAATAAGTCCGATAAGCTTGGCAAACTGCAAGATTTCCGCTTCCTTACGCAGGTTTAGCTTTTCCATCAGGTTGCTCCTGTGCTTATCCACAGTTTTTGAACTTATGCTCAAAGTCTCCGCGATTACTTTGCGGCTGCGGCCCTTGCCTATCAGCTTAAAAACCTCTTTCTCTCTAGCGGTAAGTTTGTTGTATACCGCCATGGCATGGGTGGAAGGTGTCGACTGCATATATCCGTTGAAGACCGGTTGAAGTACGGTGGGACTTAAGTACGGTTTGTCTTTTTTTACAGCCTCTATTGCGAATAAAAGTTCGTCGTAAACGGCGTCCTTGTGCACATATCCCAAGGCACCGGACTTTAAAGCCTGGTCCACATATATATGATCCGCGTACCCGGAAAGGATAATCACTTTTACCTCTGGAAAGTATTTCTTGATCTGCCTTGTGGCATCCAGGCCGTCATGCTCCGGCATGTTAATATCCATGATCACCACATCCGGGGTCAGCTTACGGGTAAGCGCCACAGCTCTTCCGGCTCTGTGAGCGGCTGGACGGTGACATCTACGGTCTGTTTCCCGCCGCCGGTATCTATCGTCACGTCTTTCAGGGTTATCGTGCTATTTTGGCGGACTGCTTTCTGAAAGGAGCTGCTTAGCTTGTCACGCAGTCCTTCGCAGGCCATGGCGCAAATGTTCCAGTTGGCCTTGCCGGCTGCCGGTTCCAGGTACTTGCCCGTTCGTCCCCTGGTATAGAGAATATCGCCTCTGTCGCTTACCAGCACGGCTGTAGGAGAGTAGTTCTGCAGAATCACCTGATTGACCAGTTCCTCCAGGTTTGGGGCGTACTTCTGAGCTTTCGGCTGAGTTATAGCAATATCCGGCGCACCGGGTGGAACGCGAAAACCTAAGGAGGGGAATTCGAAAAACTCCGTATGCAGGGTGGACTCCAGCCGCCGGTAGAGCCGCGATTTGCCTTCCAGCAGCTCGAAAAGGTCAGTAAAACTGCCGATAGTTTCCGCACTACCCAGAAACAGGACCCCGCCTGGATTTACGCTGTAGTGTAAGAGTGCCATGAGCTTTTGCTGCAGTTGAGGGGTCAGGTAGATGAGCAGGTTGCGGCAGCTCAGGATATCGATGTTGGTGAAGGGTGGATCCATGATGATATTCTGGGGGGCAAAAACAACCATATCGCGGATCTCTTTACCTACCCGGTAACCATTATCCTCCTGGTTAAAAAAGCGGCGCAGTCGCTCCAGGGAAACATCTGCAGCAATGTTGAGCGTATAGAAGCCCTGGCGGGCTTTGTCAATAGCATCACCGTCCAGGTCAGTGGCAAAGACCTGGAGTGAGAAGTTTGCAGAAGGTTTGACGTGCTCCAGTGCTTCTCTGAAAATAATCGCCAGGGAATAAGCTTCCTCCCCTGTCGAGCATCCCGGCACCCACACCCGCAGCGGCTGATTAGGCGCGCGCCCGGTAAAAAGCTTCGGGATGACCTGCTCTTTCAACTGCTCCCACGCCTCCGGGTCGCGGAAAAAACTGGTCACGCCGATCAAGAGTTCCTTGAACAGCAACTGCAGTTCCTGGGGATTCTCCTGCAGGAAGCGGACATAAGTTGCGAAATTATCAATCTGGTGAATGCCCATGCGCCGCTCAATGCGGCGGTAGACGGTGGTCTTCTTGTAAAGAGAAAAATCGTGACCCGTCTGTGAGCGCAGCAGGATAGCAATCTTTTCTAAGCCGCTGCGGTCTTTGTCTGCCATGTCTGGTTCGGGCTTGTCGATAGGGGTTTGTGCTTAAGATAGGCGATAATATTTAACGGCAGTTCCTCCGCCGGGGCCACGACATCGGCTAAGCCGGTGTCGATGGCGTTTTTGGGCATGCCGTCGAAATTTGCCTGAGCCGGTTCCTGTACAAAGGCTACCCCACCTTTTTCCTTGATAGTTTTAAGGCCCAGCGTGCCGTCGGTACCCATGCCCGAGAGGATAACCGCGATGCTTCGTTCCTGCCGGTCTTCGGCCAGGGAGCGGAAAAAGAAATCGATGGGCAGACGCAGACCGCGGGGCGCTACAGGGTCGAAAAGGCATAGCACCCCGTGGAGCATGGACATATCCTTGTTTGGCGGGATTATATATACGCAGTCCGGCCGGACAGAAGTGCTTTCCTTGACCTGGAAGACCGGCATGGTGATTGCACGATTAAGTAGCTCTACCAGTAAGCCCTTGCGCGTCGGATCCAGGTGCTGAACCACGACAAAAGCCATGCCGCTTTTTTCCGGTACGTTTCCCAGGAAGAGTTCCAGGGCCTCTAGCCCTCCAGCTGAAGCGCCGACGCCGATAATGGGAAAGTCTACCTCCGGCGTTTCCGCTTCAGGAGTATTGTGGTACTCACCAGTTGAGTAGACCTCTGCTTGCGTATTAGCCTTCTTTTTGCTCATCCTTATATCCCTCCTTTTCCTTTGCAATATATCGAGAAAAACATAGTCCACATGGTTGCTTCGCTATCTATAACAATCAGGCGGAAGGCAAAAGCGTCCGCATGGTTCTCTACAAGTAAACGGCATCTGTCTTGCCGGAGTTTTATGCTATTTCTCGCCTTTTATTTTAAAATTTCGGCATTGTTCTCTATTTTTCCTGCTATTGGAAAAAAGTATATAAAACCTATAGTCGGCAAGTAAACCTAAACAAAATGTCTTTTGAATAAAAAAACCTGGAAATATTTTTACACAATAGAAGGAAGACACCCTTTCAGAATCTAAATTGAGGAATTAAAAGACGGCTTTGCCGTTGATGAAGCTAGCCAGCATACCTTTATCAAAAACGAAGCCTACATGTTAATTAAGGCCATTGCCTACAATCTCATGCTCTGGTTCAAGGAAGCGACCATGCCCGAAGAAGTCAAAAACTGCCGGGCAAAAACCATCAGGCGCAAAGTACTCTGTCTGCCGGATAACATAGTGGGTAACGGGCGTTACAGGCATATCCGCCTGGCAGCCACTGAATCACGCGGTTATTTCCATGATTCGTTGGTAGGGTTAAACCCCAAGCTATTCATAACTTATTTTAAATGAAGAATATACGAAAAAACACCTCCCCGTGGGAAGCGTTAACTTCTAGTATAGTGCTTGGCAAGAAAAAGATACAAAACAGTAGGTGAAAGCTCTTCTTCAACTCCCGTCTTTTGTCCAACTGTTTTATCGTCATCATTTTTGTCAATATATCAATCACTTACGTCTTCTCCTTGCAAAGACCCGGTCAATAAATCCTCTCTTCCCTCGGTTCCGGACATTTTTGAATATATTCCAATACGTCGCTGATGGAGGCCGTAGCAAGAGCAATGCACGTGTCCGCCCCCCCGTAATACATTTTTAGTAGTCCGGTCTTATCATCCAGCACCCATCCACCCGAAAAGACAGCATCGGCCACATCTCCCTGCCGTTCATATGCCTCTGTCGGGCCAAAGACCCATTCGTCGCTTCGATGCAACACCTTAAGGGGATTTTCTAAGTCGAGCAGTGCCAACCCAAGCCGATAAATCGCCCCGGCAGCAGTCTGGCGCACCCCATGGTACAGCATGAGCCAACCTTCAGCGGTTTCCAAGGGAGGGGCACAAAGGCCAATTTTGCTGGCATCCCACCAGCCACCTCGGCGGGCGTGCATCAGCACCCGGCTATTGCTCCAATTAACCAGGTCATTAGAATACGATACCCAGATGTGCGCACCTGGTACGTAGCTACTGACAATTGGCCGATGAATGAGTACCCATTGCCCGTCTATCTGGCGCGAAAAAAGTGCGGCGTCTTTATCTTCTGGCGGCATCACCGGTCCAAGCCGCTCGAAATTAATAAAGTCGTCCGTTAGCGCCATAGCCACTAGGGGCCCGCCACGGGAATACGCAGTATATGTGATGGCCCACCTGCCCAATTCCTCAAGCCAAGAAATCCGCGGGTCTTCAATCCCCCACAGTTCCTCTGGATGTTTATCTGGTTCGGGTTCCAGCGTCGGTTTGTCTTCAATCTGCCAGTTGCCAATCCCGTCATCACTGATGGCCTTGGTAAGGTGGGAGAACCCCCGTCTATCCTCCACCCGGGCAAGTAGCAGAATTTTTCCCTGAAAATTAGTCGCCCCTGGATTAAACACCGTGTTTGCGGGGTACGGCCAGTTCTGGGCCGTTAAAATCGGGTTGTTCGGATTACGTTGAAAAAGCTCTTTAAAAGTATTGTTATGACTTTTTAGTTTGGTCTTAAATTTGCTTTCGTTAATAAAAAAACCTCCTAAGTAGTAATCAATCGGCGCAGCCGACCGGTGCCTTTAAATTCGCACCTAAACTTCTGAGATTTCGGGAAAGTTTGAATATATTTTATTTATTAGCCCTCATCTCAAGTGAGTGCTAATAGCTTATGTTTTTATTGTAATCCGGAAATACTTTCCTGTCAAGGATTTTAGGAAATTTCGGAAATTTTACTGTAAAATGCGCAGACTGACTGTCATTATCCGCCCGTTGAACCACAGGCCTTTGAAATCCCATATACTCCAGAACACTTCCAGCTGGATGTGTGTTTGGTTTGATATGTTTGGATTCTTGCTCAAACCTTTGAGTGTACTCCATGCCTTGAGCCCTTTCTTGATTTCTTTCTGCCTGGCACCCGGAACATCCATATTCATCCCAGCCACTGATTTCCCCCTAGATAGGGTTTCTATAACGCTATTGTTATGATTCTTTTCTAAGAGCTGGTTAAGTTGTTTCATTACACCAATAAATTCACGTACCGGATTACCCATTACAGCATTGTTTTCCCAATCTGCTTCTATTCCGGTATCAAATGCAATTTCTGCAAAGCGCAAATACTCATCCGCCAATGGTAAGTCACCGTTCTCTAGCGCACCTCTGGCTTTATCAATATAATCAACTGCCTTATCATATCTATCTTTAGGAACATCCGGCTTTGATTGCTCTAACTCCAAGCAAATTTGATTAACATTTTCCTTTAAGGAATCCTGACGTTCTTTACGAAGCCTATCAATTTTTTGCTGTATTCCTTTTAACTCAGCATGAAACCTGAATGGTCTCTTTGAACTTTGTTCTTCATTAGAGAGAAGCGCACCATCAAATTCTGCCCTTTGTTCTTCAGAAAGAACATGGTCAATTGTAGCTTGCTCAACCTGATTACGAGTTTCTTTTAGCACCTCTTTAAGTAACTGTTGCTCTTCTATCTTCCGAAGCTCCAGGTCAGTTTCCATTGTCTCATTGTCTACACCCAGTAAATTTAGCTCTTCCAAAATCAATTCTGCGGACAATAAGTCTTTTCTCTTAAGATGCTCCTTAAACATAGCCTTAGTACTAGTTCAGGCCAAATACCGGCCAGATTTTGGCAGAACTGCGTCCGTGCCCCAGATACATATTGGTAACCAGTCTCTGTCTCTAGCCTTGTATAAATTAAAGTTGTAAAAGCAAAAGACTCCCTTAGTTAAAGGAAGTCCCTTTTAAAATCTCAGCAACAGCAATATTATTAATTAATTCATGCATACCCAACCCAATGAAGATCATAGCTGTCGTCCTCGTGGAGTCAATGGTAAGGGCTTTGCCTGGATCAGTCCTTTGGACCATTATTTACCTCTCCAACTTACATCTTCGATTTTTCGTAATAAGCTTACACCCGCGCTGTCTGCAGACACGAAATACCTCTGAGCCTTAATATAATCTATTGTACAGCAATAGGCTTAACCACCAGTTAAAAAAACAAAATATTTTAAAGTGACTTAGACATAATAAAAAGGCCATAATATTGTATAAATATTATTGGCCTTGTATAAATGGCAATCAAGCAAACCATAAGCCGAGTTCTGTCTAGAATGATCATCTATCTGGGATGTTAGTTGCCTAACACCTCGTGCGACCTACCCGGGAACAACGCGGGCTACGTTTGCGTTCCCCTATTAGGTCTTGCTCCAGGTGGGGTTTACCAAGCCAGCTAGTCACCTAGCTGCTGGTGAGCTCTTACCTCACCGTTTCATCCTTACCTGCAGCATAATGCTGCAGGCGGTTTGTTTTCTGTGACACTTTCCTTAGAGTTGCCTCCACTGGACGTTATCCAGCACCCTGCCCTATGGAGCTCGGACTTTCCTCAGGTACGGCCTTACGGCATGCACCCGCGATCATTTGATTTACTCAATTGCCTAATATGAATGCAAATTCCAGAGATAAAGTACTGATTATGCAATATTTAATAATTCCTTCGCTATTAGCGTAGATTTACAGTATAACAAGTTTAAGTTACTGTTTCAATAGTAATGTTTCCCACTTGCAAGAAGTTTATCCGATAACTGCTAACCGTCCCCTAGGACTGCCGCTTTGCTTAGAGTTGGGGACACACCTGTTGAAGTTCAGGATATTCTTATGGGACAGGAATGTCCCCGATTAAATTGAGATTTAAACCTTTCCAACTTTCAACTGTCCAACTAATTACTTTATTATTAGTCCTTAAAGAATAATAAACGACCACAATTTTCGCAATAAGCCAGCTCCTGGTGCCTTATTTCCTTGAGTACTACTGGTGAAATATCAACTCGACAACCGCTGCAGGTTTGTTCTTGAACAATGGCTACAGCTGTGTTGCCCAATGATCGTTTCTTTCTTTCATATCTTTTTACTAGATCGGGATCAACTTCATCAATTAATCGTTGGTACTCTTTCATCAACCCAACAAGTTTTCTTTTTGTTTTTGCTTTTCTCTTTAGGTATTGCTTAACTTGTTTTTCATAAGAAGTTCTTCCTTCTTGCAGTTCTTTCTTTTTTTTAGTTAAATTGTCCGACAGAATCTCTTGTTCCTCGGTTAATTTCAAGACCCGTTCCTCGTTATTATCAAGCTCCTGTTTTGTGGAGTCAATTTGTTGTTCAATATTTTGCAATTCTTTAGGATTGTTGTTTTCACCATCGTACAATTCTTTCTTATGATCCGCCAACTTATCACTTATCTCTTTGTAATCCATTTCCTTAGCTTTAAGGTCTTTATCCAGTGCATTATGATGCTGTTTTTTTTCTTTGTAAGCTTTCATCCTTGTTTCTAAAGCATTTTTTTCTTCCTTAAGACTGTCAAAGTTACTTTCTCTTTTTTCCTTTTCTTCCAACTTAGTATATTCCGTTAATAAGTTCTGCGCGTGCCATAATTTTTCCAGATCTTTCATTATAATTACCTCCATTTGATAAATTTTTAGAAAAAGCTAAAAGAAAAAAGATAGGAAAACATGAGTTTTTCCTACCTAAATGAACTGCCAGGGATTTGTATTCTCTATGGATAGAATTACTTCAACCATAGGATCGATATTAGTTATTTTCTCTTGAAGTAAACGTGCTATTACCGGAACTATCACTCGCTCGGTAGCATAATGGCCTGCATCAATAACAGCTAACTTCTTTGCCAATGCATCCTGAGCTTCATGATATTTTATGTCTCCGGTAACCAAAACATCTGCATTATGTTCCAGCGCATTATTTACTAATGATGCTCCCGCACCGCCACAAACTGCCACTTTGGAGATGGGTTGTTGGATATCACCCACTACTCCCACTTGATCGGTGTCTAGCACACTTTTTACTTTAGCCGCAAAAGCTTCAAGAGTCACTGTCTCGGGCAGAGTCCCTACACGCCCCAAACCATATCCCGCCCCTTTGTTAGCTAAGGGATAAATATCATAAGCAACTTCTTCGTAAGGATGACTGTCCAACATGGCTGCTAAGACAGACTTGAGTTTATTGGACGGCACAATAGTCTCCAACCGGTATTCCGCTGCATTCTCTAACTTTCCAACTTCCCCAAGAAAGGGTTGTGTTCCCTCTAATGGCATGAAAGTGCCTTCTCCCGGGGCACTAAAGGTGCAGTGTGAATAGTTACCTATCCAGCCGGCACCGGCATTGCCGATAGCTTTACGTGCCTTTTCAATGTACTCCTCAGGAACAAAAACAACCAATTTATACAATTGTTCATTACCTTCAAGGGACAAAATTTTAACATCCTTTAGATCGAATAAGCTTGCCAGGTAATGATTGATACCCAGGTCGGCCTTATCCAAATTGGTATGCGCAGCATAAATCATTACATCATTTTTTAGCAACTTCTTGATCATGCCCCCTATGGGACTATCGTAACGAATATGTTTTATGGGCTTAAAGATAAAGGGGTGGTGTGCCACTATCAAATCTATATTTCCGTCAACGGCTTCGTCAACCACTTCATCGGTAATATCAAGACTTACCAATATGCGTTTCACCTGTGCCTTAGGGTCTCCTATCTGCAATCCGATATTATCCCACTTTTCAGCACGATTGACGGGTGCTGCTTCCTCTATTATTTTATAGATTTCTGAGCATTTAGCCATTGTTGTTTCACCCTCTTTATCGTCATAAGTTTTGCTTCAACCTGTTGTTCCTTTTCCTTAATTTCTGTTTTGGCCTGTCTCCTTATTTCATTTAAGACTTGCCCATATTGTGCTTCTCGTTTTTGTAATAGTTCGCCCATTAATGGGTGGCCTTTTTTAATTAAATTGACACCAAATTCAGGATCACCTTTATGTAAGTCTTCACCAGGTTCTGCCACCAGCACTTGATAAAATTTATCGTCTTCTCTCAGCAAATCTTCGTCAACAATCTGCCAATTATGGTTCCATAACCACTGCCGCACCATATCAACGGCGGTCATGGGCTGCAGCACTAATCTATTTGTTTGTCTTAAAACCTCAGGGGCCTTTTCAAAAACCTCTTCCATATTCCTGCCGCCCATACCTGCAACGACAATTACGTCTGCTTCCCCGGGTCGAAGAACATCTAAGCCATTACCCAGTCTAACGGATATTTTATTCAGTAGACAATGGGCTTCCACAGTTTTTAAAGCGCTTTGAAACGGCGCATTATGTATATCGGTCGCGATAGCTTTCGGCGCAATGCCTTCTAACACCAAATAGGCTGGTAGATATGCATGGTCTGTTCCGATGTCTGCCACTGTACTGCCATCTGGTATGTAGGAAGCAATTACCGCCAACCGTTTAGTCAGTTTCATTAAAAAACCTCCAACAAACTCTATCTTCAATATTATACCCAAAGACTGAAGATTCCTTTACAAAATTCGAATAAATTAAAAACTCACCTTAAGTAGGTGAGTTTTTTGGTGGGCGATGACGGGATCGAACCGCCGACCCCCTGCTTGTAAGGCAGGT
>JADQBR010000147.1 GCA_016278515.1 Bacillota bacterium | reverse complement strand
AGATGCAAAATTTCCAATTAAATTTCAGACATTTTTACCATACTATACCAATTGACAGCCTTAACTTCTCTTTAATTCCGAGAGGCTATAATAATTATTTCACGTGTTCCACTACTTTTCATTGTATCGCACAACCCGCCGCCTATTCCTTCCTTTACTTCTCCGTTATTAAGGTTCATACCCTCCTTGAATCCGCGTTTAGCAGTAGCCCTACCGACTAATCGCCAAAAAGAGAATGTTTGACCTGGCTCTATCAAAATCCCGTTTATTAATGGATCGGCAATTTTCAGGTTGACTACCTTATTTTCTTGGAGCCGCATATTACTATCGCCCAGTTTTCTAATCAATGCGGATTGATGCGGTTTTACTCTTACTGGTAGGGTTGGACCCTTCTTACGGGCGTAATCTTTATTGTGTGCAAGCCATTTTAGGCGTCGCCGGTAGCGTTTTTCCCATACGCTTAAAAAATAAAGAGCAGGATGTCGTTGTGAAAGCAGCATATATGGCCCCTTTCTGTCTCAGAAATCCCTGTAAGGCAAGTAACAAATTGAAATACCCTTCTGCCAAGCTCCTTGTTAACTGTATCTTAAGTACTATTAATCGTAATAACCGTAACTAAATATCTTCATTTTTCAAGGCATCATGAATTTTCTTTAAATAAACCAGTATTAACACCAGTACAATCAATTGTACGAGCGAAATAAAAAATGGCGCCAAGACTGCTAACCGAGCTAAAGTTGCCCACCATGGAGGATTAGGTGCAGGTGCCGTTTCAAACTCCACACCTGCATCAAACATTATCTGTGTTAGATTCGGGTCTTTAGGTGTCTTTATATGAAATTGAACTCCATTTTTGGCAATTCCCTCAATTCTATAACTATTACGCTCCACGATTATTTTGGCCGCATCCACTTCCCCGGATTGAACAGCTTGAATAAACTCCGCATGGGTCCAAATGTCTCCTGCTTGGTCATTTTCTTTTATTTGAATAATTAAGAATGCCGTCGACAATATTAATACGACTAAAACAATACCAACTACAATTTTTTTCTTCATAGCTTTCTCCTTTTTATTGAGTAAAAACTTTTTTTATTCAATTCCTTCTTTCATTTAAGTTGAAAACAGTAAAAAAGATATCCAATTGGACCAATGGGAAAGAGAATCGTTGATACAATGCCCCAGAATATGTGATTGATTTCTAACGCCTTGGCATCGTTCCAAACAAGGATGCCAACTGCAATAGCTAAAATAATGAATTCAGTCCGCATTTAGTAACCCCCTTCCTTCATCTACTCTATGTGACTTTTTAATCGTAACTATCAGCATGCGTTTCATATTTGCCGTCCGTTCTTTCATTTCCGTACCTTTTCTTTATACAATTTAACTAATCGAAGTCATAGTCACCATAATTAACCCTTGTCTCATTCCCGCATAATTCACACTTCAAATTGTATGTCATCCTTTCTTAAGAACTATAATTCACCGCTATGGGCAATGTTTTTGTGGCAAGCACCGAAGCCAATGCCTCAATCTCCGCTTCTTTTTTCAGTTTGCCAAGGTATAATTTAAAACTGCCACTTGTTATGGGTTCATCCACTTTAGGTGCCAATAATACTTGACTGTCAAAATAAATAGGAAGTTCCTGCTTTAAGTTTTCTTCTGTCAATTGAGCCAGAATCTTAGAGCCTTCTTCAGTAAGCTTCAAAAGTATGCTGATTTGTTTTACGTTACCAGGTCTTTCCACTATCACCTCAACACTTTTCAACTGACTATTGTTAATCTTTAGATCCCCATCGCCAATCTCCAACATTCCTCTACTGCTTATGGTTTTCCAAGGAATCTCTTGTTTCCAGTACGCTTGCTCCACCCTAATGTCGCTGCCAATGGTAATTACCATGTCTTTAACGCCTAGTTCTTTAAGCCTTTGCTGCATTATATCCGAAGTTTCTGTAACTAATTCTTTTGTTGCATTACTGCCTTTAATGGTAAATGAAGCAGACTGTTTAATAAGTGAGTCTGACTTTTGTTCCGTACTTGCAAGCGTATCTTGCTGCCACTCTTCCCCATAATAAAGTACATTCAAACCGTTCTGTTTTATTTCAATATCAGCCTGTCTCAGCAAATATTCCGTATAATCTTCCCACGCATTACCTGCAAGAATACGAAATTGTAGATTCTGAACTTCCGGGTGCTTCTTCCCTAGTTGTTCTTGAAACCATTGAGACAGACTGTGTCTAGAAGCTCTTTTTTGAAAATCCAGCAGGCCGTTCTGCATACGTTCTTCTCTAGAATTATAGCCGAGTTCTTTAGCTGACTCATCTTCTATTGCCTCAATTTCCTTACGTAAATCCATATTCTCCCAGCCAACCAACTGCCTTTCCTCTAATTGTTGATACTTATCTCTGGCTTCTTTCAACGAAATAGCAAGTCCCTGCCTTCTAGCTTCCTGATATAACACTTCCTCCCGAACCAGCAGATTAAAAGCCTCATTTTTTGTCAACTTGGAATTGTTACGTTTTAGCTCACGCTTTGTCCGGTTGTAAAAACGTTCTTCATCTTTAGTCATATCTGAAAGATCAAATCCTGAATGACTTAGGTAATCGTCTATGTCATTTTGGCTTTGCTCAATGGGTACACGCATTCGTTCATCTTCTAGAAGTTTTTCCACTTGCTTTTGCATCTCCAAATTAACATCTTGTGCGGCAATTTTTTGCTGAATATCATTCATCGTTATTTCTTGTCCATTAACAAACGCCGCTACAGCATTACTTTCAGTCTCCCTTGTCGAAGAACTGCATGCAGTTAACATTAAAGTAAAAATGCAAATTATCAATACCAGCCTAAAATTTTTTCCTTCTAACATTCCTTAACCACTCTTTTCTTTTACCGTTATTAAGATAGCAACCTTCCGCCTCCCGTTTTTCACTAACGGCGGGATGTCTTCACTCTGGACCTGATGGGAACTGGAAAAGTTTCTGCTGCTTCAATTCTACTGTCTCTTGTCTTTCATTCCATTTTATTACGGCGTATGTGTCATCATCTGCTGGTGGTGGGCTGCCGTTACTCATGCCAAACCCGCCGAATTCGATATCCCCATCAAACTTAGCAGTATTGAAAATACCTTTGCTGATTTCTCCTAAATCGTTAATGCATTGGTATTCAAGGTGTTTAATGTTGAAAGCATTTGCTCCGGTATAGGTGAGAATTCCCTCTTCTTCCGCCCGACCCTCAACATGGCCAATGCCATTACTATCCCAAAAGTATTGGTAAGTTCTTAAAACCAATTCCGCTTGCCAATGTTTGCTTTCGCCCTTAAAGGTATAGGTCTTACCTTCGTTTAGATCCTCAAAGACTGATTTTTTAATGGTTTTAAAGGTACTGAAAATTGTATCCCATGGGGTTCATGGGTCCGATTATGTTTAGGTCACGAGTATGGTCCAAAATCATTAATACATTTTTAGGACAAAAGTCCCATTTTTATAGATAGTAAGTCTTGAATTATGTAAATTTTGGAACTAAATGGCAATGTCAACCATCTAGATTATATAAAGAAAATTTTTTCAGATTACCGCTATGTAATATTTATTCAATTTTTCCTTTTTTTGGTTGTTAAATTGACGTATTAATGTCTTTTATATAAAAAAGCCTTTTTTAGCTAGGGAGGGGGTTATTTTGAAAATAACAGGAACTAAAAGAGAAAATTTGAAAATTAGTGAGGCTTCCTTTGTTTCCTATGTTTCCTATGTTTCCTATGTTTCCAAGATCATTTATTATAAATCTATTCGCTTAAGTAATAAATATAGGAAATGCAGAGAAGAAGAACTAACAATTTTAGATACTCCCATTGGAGAAGGAGCAAATTGCAAAAAGGATTTCATACCGGATAATAGACCGCGGATTACCACAGAAAGAGATTTTTGGGACAACTTCACTCCAGATATGGCCTTACATAAAGGGATTTTACAATTATCTAAAAATCAGAAAGATACCCTAAAAGCTCTCATTATAGAAGTTAGAACAGAAAGTGAACTTGCTAATATTCATGGAATTTCACAGCAGGCTGTAAATAAGACAAAAAGAAATGCATTGAACATATTACGCAACGCAATTCAACAGAAGGGAGCCTAATGAATATGGAAGAATTACTTAAATCTTTTAGTGACTATGGATTCCCTATGGTAGTAAGCGTATATCTTTTAGTTAGGATTGAGTCAAAATTGGAATATCTCTCGCAAAGCATTATCGAATTAACAGAAACAATTAAATATTTTAAGGATTTTCCCCATGAAAAGTAAAGATATTTTAACTTTATTAAAAAGGGCTCAATCCGGCGATGAATCAGCTATTTCTGAATTACTGTTAATGTTTGAACCTCTAATCAAAAAATGCTCTTACAATGCTCTGCCTGCTGATAAAGACAATCCTGACAGAAAAGATATTGAACAGGAATTGTATATCGAAACTTTGAAAGCAATTCAATCTTTTAAAATTATTGATGATAAATAGTTTTTAATCAAAATATTATGATGAAAAACGGTTGGGTGTAAACAGCTAACCGTTTTTTTGTTACTAAAATTTGAAAAATATTATAATTATCCGGTTGTTATTTTAGAATCAAAGTGTCTTTTATATAGTGTAAGACAAATTGGTCGACCAAAATACTTACAAAAATATATGATAGGAGTTGTTTTAATGGCAAATTATTATTATAGTTCAGTGACAGCAACGAATGGAGTTAAGTTACACTATATTAAAACCTCACCAAATAATATAACATTCGAAAAAATTGACGGAAATATTAATGAAACAGATTCATATGGAATTAATGGGGGATTTTTTAATTCTAGTGATAGAAGCCAACTTTACTCAATCGCTGTTATTAATCATGAACCTATTAATGGAGAACCTGGTGGTTATTATTCCGGATGGCAAAATGCGGAATATGATAGAGGAACTCTTATTTGGGATCCTGTTGCAAGAAAATACACGGTAGCCCGTATTAATACGGCTTCAGAAATTGATAGTAACGAGTTAGTAACTGATCTAGATAATTATTGGGCTCAAGGTGGCGTGAGTATGAGCTTGGGAGATGATGATAATTGGGAAGAGATTGCAGAAGAAGAGAATATTAATAATTCTAATACTTACAGAACAGGAATGGTGTTTGCACAAGGTTCAAGCCTTTGGTTAATAGTTTCTGAAGGAGCATGCACTCCAGCAACTTTTAGAGAAGCAATAAAAGAAAAAGTAGGCAGCGGAACATTGACAGATGGAATTTTCTTAGATGGAAGTACTTGCTCACAATTTAAGTGCAAGGAAAAAACAATAGTCCGATCCAGAATGATAGCACAAAAAATTGTACTTATAAACAACTAAAAAAACACCGCTTCTCCTTTAGTACAGGGGAGCGGTGTTTTTTATGAAGGCAACATTTTCATATAGACTTGGTGCTCTATTTTTTAAGTCTACAAAGTCATTATAGATTACAATATCATCAAGCGTAGTAATAATATAATTTGTTTCATTTTTAAGCAGATCTACGGTAAACGCTGCAACGGGATGCGGAGTAGTTATTGTTGAATAAGCTATTAATGTAAGCCTAAGAATATCTTGCGTACTTTCACTATCAACAACATGTAAATAAGGTTCATTATTAAAAGGCATATTTAAAAAGTCAGTAAAACCGCCGGAATTATCAAAGCTTTCATTTGGATATCCCGCAACTAGAGTTTCAAAATCCGCAGGATCGGTATGGTAGTTTGCAAATAAAAAAGCATCTTCCAAAAAGTCTAAGGCATCTCGTGCGAAAATCACTATATCATTATAGGAATAGTAATTACGAGCATCCCAATTCTTTATAAAATCCCGTTTTTCCTCGTTAGAAAATGAGATCTTTGGTAGGACCGCACCATAATAATAATGATCTAAAGGTGTAAGATTAAGTGAACTCAATCCGTCAATATTATGAGTAACAGTCAGTTCTACTTCATTAAAGATAAATTGTTCCGGAGAATCTTTACACTGAAAATTCTCAATTAAGTAAACCATGTCAATACTATAGGTAAGAGGAAAGTTGCCCTTTATTGAAGGTGCTGAAGCGAAACGAGGGCTAAAAGCTCTCTCATCCGACTCTAATACAATTTGTTTTTCTGTATGGTTACTATTAAAAGTATCTGCATAGCCTAAAAATAGGTGAAAAGCCTCTTTTCTTAATGATTCTTTCTCAAATAGTGAAATCACATTAGCCCCATCAGCATATTTTTCATAATTAACTAGACAACCCAATGTCTCTGAAATAAATCGAATTGGTACATATGTCGTATTTTCAATAATCGCTGGTTGAATATCAAGTTTTTCATCAATACTATAAATACCATCTAGAATTGCACCGGGCACACCAACCTGCAATCCGATTTTCTTCTTACCATTTTGAATCGCTATTTCCTTGGTTTTTTCATGCCATTCAACCTTATACCCCAAGGTTTCTGATAATAGCCTCACCGGCACCAAGGTTCTCCCTTCATTTATAATGATATTCTTCATTAACTCTTCAGACTCTAAGGCTATACCATTATATTTAATTACTACATCTTCATCAGGCATTGCAAAAAGTTCACCGGGAGATATGCTAAAAAATAAAATAGCTGCGAATATTAATCCATAAATTTTTTTCACCTAGATGTCTCCCCCTTTCAATCATGCAATTATTATATATTTTTCAGACGATTCAATCACCTATAAAGTTCCCATTTCCAGGAATATTTTCAGAATTAACAAAAAAGAAATGATTCTCCTGCGAAAATAAAGAGAGAGCCAATTTCTTATTAAGTCAATATCTATAATTATTCCATGCGGGAGCTTCTTTGTTATCCTGGATTCCCGAAAAGTATAACGATGATGTCTAGAAGCATTGGAAACAGTGACTTTAAGCTAGTTACATATTTTATATGTGTAACTATGTGTCTAAAATGCTCGAATTCCTAAAAGTGTTGTTATTACAGAGTCTCAAAGGATTGCCTCGTTATATATTTGTAAGATCCGCGGGAATGCAGGTTGTTATACTAAAATAGGATGATTAAAATAAGTAAACGCCGCTTCCGGTCACCTTGGATCGAAAGCGGCGATTTATTTAATTCAGTACTTCTTCTACCTCTTTTTCTGCTTTCCGCACAAAAGCAGTCTTTTCTTCGTCCGTGAAAATCTTCCCGGCTTCCAGTGCTGTGAGGACAGTATCAAAGCTTTCCGCCAGAAGCTCATTTATTTTGGCATATTTTTCGGGAGCATCCTCCGGCTCTGCTGCCTTACCGCTCCAGATTTTTTCAAGACGCGAGAAAATAAAGTTGGTAATATCCCTCATGGTACAAGCCAGAGCAGCCACCTGCGGGTTGGCATATGCCGTACTTGCTTCATAAGTTGCAGAGGGGAAAATTTCCAGGCGTCCTTCCTCTTGAAGCATCTTATAGGCTTTAGTTCCCTGTAGAATAATCTGGTGATGATAAAGCATGTTGACCGTAATTTCAAGATTTTGCAGAAGACGATTTCTCTTAAGGAACTCGAAGTTAATACGAATATCCTCCACGGTAGAATCAGGCTCAAACATTATAAACCCTACATTCGGTTTTATGCCGTGTTTGCGAAGAATCTGTAAAGCCTTCTTATTCTGGGCTACCGTGGTCATTTTCTTCAATCTTTGCAGGGATTCGTCCTTGCCGCTCTCCAACCCGATCAGAATGTGGCGGAGGCCCGCCTCCACCAGTATGGCGATGGTTTGCTCATTGAGGTCATTGGCCCGGGCTTCAATTACAAAACGAATGTTTCGTGATTTGAGAAGAGAAGCCAGGCGCAGTGCCCTTTCCTGTCCTTTCTTGCCCGGCCCGAAAAAGTTCGGGTCTGTAAAATAGAAATACTCCATATTATGTTTCAAAATAATCTCATCTATCTTTGGCCACAATATTCTCGGGACTTCGCGCCCGCCATTTGGAACCCCGACCGTAAAAAGGAAAAATATCTAGAAGACGAACCTTACTTTACGGGAAAGAGTTGGCCTAACTTAAGCAAAGACCCTGAAAGACGCTCCGGAGGACGAAGCAGCCATGTTATTAGTGGCCAAGATAAAGGCAGCCGTGAAATAGAACGTGCCATCCAAAATATCCTCAGAGAAGCGAAAAATCCTTTGACTATAGAATAGGCAGCAAAGACTATCTCTGGGAAGTAGACCAGATGTCCAAAGACCGGGGCAACTATGATACCACGCAATTCATCATCAAAGACACCAAAGCGCATTCAAGAGAGCTTGCTAAAGTCAAAGAAAGCTATGAAGAAAACTATGTCAAGAATGTAGTAAACAAGAAATTAGACGAAACCAATTTTGCCAGATACTATAACAAGGTTAATGAGCTGGTGACCGGAATAGATGTACATGACAAACACTACGTAGAACTTTCAAGAGGCAACTCATACTATACAAAAACAACCATTAAAGAAGATTTTAAATCAGTACACTATCTCAGCAATATGCTAAACTAAGCACCGGATTCCTGGGAAGAATTTATAAAATTAAACCTAGCCCTACCGTTAGAAGAAAGGTGGGGAATGTTACCGGTAGAAAAATCCGCTTTCCATATGCACGGTGACGGTGGAGAAAATAATACAAAATTTATTTCACCAGATAGCCACCTAGAAGTAGTTTTCGATGAGGAAGGAAACTTGGTAACAGACTCGATTAACATAGGTACTTACAACTATGTAGGGCCTGACGATTACTCTGGACATTCTGAATATGATATGGACCCGTATTTTAAGCGGGGAAATACTGAGGGTATGGAAGGAAGAGGAAAAGATGCTGAATATTTTCTTGCCGGAGAAAAAATAATCCGATTTGAGTCAAGTGACAACGCTTTTGAGCGGGTATATAGAAATTAGGAAAAAACTATACCATACAGAGCAAAAATCTTTTAATGACAGCATTAAAGATTCTGGCTCCATCCAGGTGCACGGGTATCCCGTGATTTTATGCCAAACCGAATATTTCCTGCATATTTTCCAAAGGAACAACTACTCTACCGGCCAAATTGAGGGGGTTTTCCAAACAAATAAGTCCCGTTTGCGGAAAGTGAATATTTTTACCCCTGACAGCTTTTTCTATGTCACCGGCGGCCATTATTCCCTTATCGCCTTTAATTGTTCTTGCCTGCAATCCCCACCAGGAAAGCCAGTCCCCCCTGCTTCAAATACAAAAATATGGGAGCTTTCCTCCAAGATTACTTCCTGCCCCGTTCCGTATGGGAAAGCAGCGCCAGCTGGTTTCCCATGGTTCCCGATGGTACAAATACTGCGGCTTCTTTTCCTATTTTTTGCGCTGCCAAATCTTCAAGTTTATTTATAGCCGGGTCCTCTCCGTAAACATCATCACCAGCTTCGGCATCATAGATAGCTTGTCTCATTTCTGCAGTAGGTTTTGTTACCGTGTCGCTTCTCAATCTACGTTTCTCATCTGCTAGTTCCCATCCTTATACAGTACCATCCTTTTTCCAAAAGTATTGAGTTCGTTCATTATATCATAGTTTTAATTTCATCTGGTTGTTATTTAGGAACTAAGGTGTCTTTTATATAGTGTAAGACAAAACAAGTTGGCCAACACAAAAATCTTACAAAATAAGTAGACTCTCGGAAACTAGACAAGTAAATCCGGGAAAAAAGAAGGTTTTCCCTAGAATTTAGCTCTTTGACAACTTCACATAGCAAAAGTAAGCAAAGGAAGTAGATCAGCCGAAAAAAGGCAATAGAAAACTAAGCCAGTGTCTGTAGAGTTATCAGATCGGCCAATAATTTGGGTTCGACTAAACTAAGAATAATAGAAAGCTATGCCGATTTAGAGAAAGGTTCTAAACCAATCTCCTCTAAAATACTTGGTTTAACAACAGCAACTTGAGCATCCAAATGTTGATTGATAGCCGCCAAAATTGCCTGCCAAAACCAACGTTTTTTAGTTCGAGCATTAGCCAACTCATTTTTATAGTCGACAAGTATACGTTTAAAGGTGCGCTCTAGGGTAGTTCGTCTGCCATAAATATTTTTCCATGCTTTAGAGTTGCGAGGAGTTGGGGTAAAAAAACGTAAATCCCAAATAGGTTTAGTGTAAATTACTCGGATATATTTACTAGGAGAACATTCATGTTTTTTAGAGCATTTGCTTTATCTTTGTAATGAGGGCAACGCCATTTAATGCGACATCTATCTTTGTTAAAACCCCAGTTAAGCATTGGTGAACCCTAAAGACAGATGGCACACCATTTTCACTTATGTTAATAGGTTCAGGATAAATATTGTTTCCTTTAGCTCTCTTGTTAAGGTCAATATCATTAGCGTGTAGCAAACGGTAAATATCATAAACATCATGAGCAGCATCTAAAAGAGCTTTAGAAAACTTAAAATTAGGGAAAAGGTAAAATAACTCAACCCAAAAAAACAAAAGTAACACTATCATTTCTCGAACCCTGTACTAAACGCAAATAAAGGGGCAGGTCTTTTTTACTATCCGCCGAAGTAATAGAGTACAGGGTGTGACCGTAAAACCTTTGTTCATGGTAACTATCCCAACCCCAATTAGCATGTGGGTCAGTAAAGACCCGTTTGCAGTTACAGCGGTAAATGCCTTTAGAGCGGCAATCACAGATTCTTTTACCGTAGGGGCTGGCCCCGGTAAGGAGTGGGGCTCCGTCACCGGCAACAGCCAGTTTGTTGGGATTACCAAGAAGGCCTAACTTAGAAGATGGTAAAACGGCACACTCTTTTAATATCTCTTGCAAGATACCTTCCGGCCTTTCTTCAATGACTCGCCCCTCAAGAGCCTTATCCACCAATCTTTTAACACTGCCAGGGTGCTTAGGAGGCAGCTTCTCACCAGACTTAGGACGTTTACTACCTTTAGGCTTTGGGTTTCTAATAGCCTTTTGTGGGTTATCCGAAAGCCATAAACGGTTCAAGCAGTCATAAATCCTACCGACACCAGGAGTTGTACCCTTTTCAAGCCTACAAATAGGCTTAATAACAGGAGAAGCCCTTAATTTATCAACAAGCTTAGTAGGGTCATGGATCTGGCAGTGAAGCATTACTACTAAAGCCCTAAGAAGCTCAGGTTGGTTTTTTGCCGGTCTGCCCATAAGAGGATAAAGCGGGGCAAAATCGCCTCCGACATAATCGATTAGAGGAAAAATACCTCCGTTCGATTGTGGAGCGAATGTGTATTTGTCAAGTATTATTAATGACGTTCACATGCGAATATATCTGTATAAGTCGCAATATCTAATTATAACTTAATTATTCGCTTGTTTTTGCTATGTGAAGTTGTCGGACTAAGTGGGGGTGAACCAAGTATTTCCAAATTGCCGTAACCCAGTATAACTTATTTGAGACTTTCCGAGAAACTACAAATCAAAAAAAGGAGGAAACATTATGCCTACAGGTCAATCAACTTACTTTTACGAAGACATCTACTTTTTAGCGCCTAATCCGTTCCGATTCGGGTTAATCGGGCAGTGCACATGGTATTGTTGGTCAAAGGCACATGCAAAAGCAGCAGCATATCCTGAAAGAAATCTTGATGTGTCAAATTTACCTACATGTGCTGCAGGAAGTTGGGCTGTTACCGCTGAAGATAACGGTTACACAGTTAGCGATACCCCCAAAAATGATTGCATCGCATGTTGGACTGGCGGTCATGTTGCATACGTTGAAACGTGGAATCCGTCAACTCAGAAAGTGTGTTTTTCTGAGGCCAATTGGTACTCAGACACTAATCCATCTTATGAAATTGTCGTTCCTGCAAATGTTAAAGACGTAATCACTGACTTTGTAGCTGCAATAACGGATAACGTTACAGTCAAAGACACAACTGTTAACAACCAGCCCGGTACAGATGGACTTTTCAAAACATTGAGCCTCAGTTCTTTCGTTAATCGAAAAAGCGGCGACTGCCTGTTCATCTATCTTAATTAACTCGTAATAACTTATCAGAAAAAGGATGTGCTCAGCACGAGGCCACTGAAAAAGCTACGCTTTTTCAAAACAGCCTAGAATTAATGCACAAATAGCAAAAAGGAACGCGACGTATTCTCTTGATTTGGAGAATAAATCGTGTTCCTTTTCTCTTTCTTAATGGTTAGCTGCACGTCTTTACTCTATAAGTTTCAAAATTCTCTTCAAGTTGGCAGTGAATATTGTTAGCGCACCTTGCATTTCCATACCGACTAGACCCGAAGACGTAGCAATATCGTATCCGTGCCTGTGTTTTATCTCGCTGTTTTTGGCTTCAATTTTATATCGCTCTCTTACTCTTTCTTTGAAGTATTCACCTTCTTGAAAGGATTGCTGGTCCTTGTGGATATCTGATTTTATTGATACCGAGTAAGTTTTTGACTTTGCTCCTTCTTTGTAGCAACCTTCTTTTTGGTGACAGCGCTTACATTATGTCGAAGTAATAAGTCATGACTTGATTAGTGCTGGTATTTTTCTTGCCTTGCTTAGCTTTTCTGATTACCATATGTCCTCCTTTACAGACATACATGCCAGCATCCTTATTGTATTCAAACTCATCTTCTTTTTTTCTAAAGCCTTGTGAAACAGCCGGGCATAGTTTAGCAATTAATCGAATATCATGCTTTTTGGTGTATTCAATGTTTCCCTTTTCCGAATATGCTCTATCACCGATTACTTCCTCTACTTCGATGCCAGCCCGTTTATTTTTTTCAATGAGTTCTTCTAATTGTTTTCCATCATTTTTTCACCGGTTGTGACGACTACACCTGTAATGACTCTCTCTTCACTCATGGCAAGATGAATTTTATAGCCGAAAATGAGGTGTCCTCTGTCTTATGACCAATTTTTGCATCCTCATCTTTGGATAGCTTCGTATGCTCTAAATCATATTCAATCGTTTCCTTTAGTAAATTTAATTTTTCTTTTACTTTCGGATAACGTGATAGATTGTCCTCCGCCTCAATAACTTCTACTAAGTCTTGGCAATAATCAAGAGTATCTTCTAGTAGTCCGCTATTGACCTTCTTTGGGAACTTTAGTTTCATGTCCTCATTAACCTGATAAATTGTTTTTCTAAGTAGCTTGGATTGCTCAATTAGGACTTCTCTTGCAGATTTTTGATTGTACCGGGCTTTTGTATGAGTTGAATCAACTATTAGTGGCTTGCTTTTTATAATTTCCTTCTCAATTGCAATCTCAACAGTCTTATTGATCAGTAAATCTAGTAAGTTCATATCTTTAAGCCGTAGTTTTCTAAACTTGGTTAATGAACTTGGATTAATGACCGCTTCTTCCGGGGTCATGTCTAAAAAATATTTAAAGGACATGTCATATTTTGAGCGTGACAACATCTACATCCGACAGATTATATATTGTTTTCAGCAATAGGTATTTGAACATGCGGATAGGTCAATCGCACCTCGTCCATTATTATTGATGTGTTCGTCATATACAAACGAGAAATCAACTAGTTCATTGATTCTTCTTAAAATGTTATCCTTCGGAACCATAAAGTTGATGTAAATTTCTATGTATGGACTAAGTTTTAATTTTGGTTCGGGTATCATGCGCGTCTCCTGTATAATTTGATACTTCTATTATACAAGAAAAAGGAACAACTCTCACGACTTGCGTTAGAATTGCTCCTTTTTGACTTTTTCAGTGGCCTCGCTCAGCACATCCCCTTTTTTCTGATAAGTAGTCATAGTTTTTAGTAGGTAAGAGTAGAAGAAACAAACTTGTAATTATCTCCGAAAATTTTAAGTGTTATAGTTTCAGTATATAAAACCGTTTCAGAATTACTATCTTCATACCGGTCAAAATATTTTACACTTAATTTTATAGTGTCGGCGCCAATAGCTTCTTGCGCTGATATTTCGGGAAAACCTGTATCAGGACTAGGGAATGCTCCGACAACTAATGCCTCTGCATCAGGATCGTATATATCATAGCTTATTTCAGAAGGTTTTAAGGTATAGTCATCAAAATATTTATTAATGTAATCCTGATAATAAGTGACTGGAATTTTATACTGCTGTTTATTTGAATCATAAAACTGCTTAACATTACTATCGGTGTCAACAAAGAAAATGAACATTCCAGTTTGAGATATATCGCTTGATTTTTCAATATCATCTTGACTAAAATTGGACATGTCGTACCTTATAAGATGAAAACCTTGGCATATTTTCAAAAGAGCTTGATCATTCGTGTTATTTAAAAAATTTTCACTGTCCTCCTTGGTTGAACAAGATGTAAATATTAATAATACTAACACAAATGATAAGAAAACAACTGCTTTTTTTCGTAACGTGTTCATATTTATCTACTCCCTCCCTCTATAATCTTTAATTTTCTTCGTATTTCTCTCTTATTCTTAGAATTACATTTGACTAAAAGTAAGTATCCTCAATAAAGTAGGCCGTAAAATTACAGATATATAAATATATGGAATGCAAGGGTTAATATCTATTACACTACGCCCTTTTTTCCATATTTTGGCCATAGGAATCCACATTTCTCACGGGGGCGCAACCTCCCATGTCTCGCTGGCTCATAGCCTAAATTCCTTCGTTCAGCCTGCCCATGAGGTGGACGTCAGCCATGCTCCTTTAATCAACGAATCATAGGAGGCAGTATTTATGTCATAGAGTTTAACTTCCGGAATTTTATTGTTCAGTACAATATTCGGTGAGGGCATTGTAGGAGTTGTCATTTTGTAATAGGTTGCCATATACTGTCTAAGTCTCTCAGTCCCATATTTATTGTAATTTCAAAAGCACTTCGTGCTGTTTCGATATCTGTATATGCGCTCCCAAATTTTCGCTGATAACACGTACAGGCACCATTGTAAAAAAATCGACTGTTGAAGAATATCACACACCTTCTCACAATTAAAAAATAATCTTATTCCACCCTTGGTTCATTCTTAACCCAATTCACTAAGTAGTTCTGCGGCTACTTGTCGGCTAAGTCGGAGGGATTGCTCCCTCCTTCTCGCCTAAGAACTGTACGT
>JADQBR010000038.1 GCA_016278515.1 Bacillota bacterium | reverse complement strand
TAATTAGATATAGCGATAAGTTGGCAGCTAAAGCTGCTATAAAACCTGCAAAAGAAGCTAATAAAAGTCTATCATTAATTTTAAATGGGGGGTTAATTTTTCTCACATAAGGACACTCCCTATTGAGCTTTTATTTTATTATTACGCTTTATTAATGCAAATATAGCAAAAACACAAAAAACAATCTTATTGCGCATCCCAACGATGAAATGCAAGTGACCAGCTCCATGATAACTGCGTTATTTATAGTTTGAATTAATTACATGTTTCTAGAATGATAGCAATTTAGTTAGTTTTTTTGCCATATTACTGAATAGAAATGAACCTAAAGCCAACAATAAAAGAAAAACTAAGATTAGGTGAATATTGTAATGAAAGATAGACTTATAGCTGGAGGTCTAGCTGGCCTAGCCGCCGGCGTTACTCAAAATTTATATGGTGTTTTTGTTAAAGGTCTAGGGATAACAGACCGTGCTTTTAGTGATTTTGCAGCCGTCGTCGTAATGCACACAATTCAACCAAGCTTAGTCGCTGGTATAGTGGGTTTTATTAGTCATTTAATTGTTGGTGTAATGTTTGGCGTCATCTTCGCATATATCATTCTCTTAACTTCTAGTAGATACTTTTTGCTAAAAGGCTTGGGGTTTGGAGCAGTTTTATGGTTTTTACTAATGGGCTTCGGTACCATCTTTGATCTCCCTTTGTTTTCAAACATCCCACCCGTACCAGCTTTAACTACGTTTATCGGAGCATTAATTTATGGTTTTGCAGTTGCATATAGTCTTAAATTAATAGATAAAAATAGTTCGTTACTTTAACCCAGAATTGAGGTAGCTTAGATGTCTGATAAATTCACGAAAGCGTTCATAGCCGGATTAGGTGCAAGTATCACTATGAATCTCTTTAACTTCATATCATTTTACGTACTACAATTTTCATCAGTACGCTACTTAGATTATGCCTCGATTGCACTATACGGCTCAAAGCCCGAAAGCTTCCTAGCTGCAGCTTTTGCACAATTAGCTCAGATACTATTCTCTGGTTTTCTGGGCATGGTTATGTTATATTACCTTTCAGTTGTCGGACAAGATAACATATTACTAAAAGGATGGATATTTAGTTTTATGGCTTGGTTTGTAATATTCGGCATTGGTCTTTTATTTAAGTTACCGTTATTAGAAAAAGTGCCTACAAATACCGCCATTTCAAACTTTATGTCTGCCTCAATATATGGAATAACGGCTGCTTGGCTATTAAATTGGTTTGAACAGAAATATTAATCAATAGGTAGCTAAATCATATTGTTAATTTTGCAGTATAAAATAATTGAATCCCTCGGACACGGTGCAAGTATTTTCCCAATGAAATAATAAAAAAGAAAGTACTAAGCCTGACTCTCAAAATAAATACCACCAGGTTGTGTACTTTCTTGAATTAATTTATTTGCTATTTTATGTTCAAGTTCAACTATCCCCAGTCGCATATTAAACATTATCCTCTAAAATATTTATAACCTGCTCCTTTAAGCCCGGTAAATCTTCTTGGCAAGTTTCCCAAATAATCTCCATATCTACGCCGAAATATTCGTGTGTCAGTTTATCCCTCATGCCAGCCATCTCTTTCCACGGAACCTCGGGATATTTTTGTCTAGTACTTTGCGATATAGCTTTGGTTGCCTCTCCAATTATTTCTAAGCGACGACTAATGGCATCTTGAAGTTTTCTATCATTTAAAAAGCCAGCCTTATTAATATGAGCCAAGTAATCTTCAATGAGCTCAGTACTTTCAAGAATATGCCGAAGTCTAGCCTCATCCTTTCCTAACATAAATATCCCTCTTTTCTTTTAAAACTCTATTTCTAATAAAAGGGGATAACCCATTTTCGGTCACTAAGTCAACTTTTCGACCAAGGGTTTTGCTTAATTCATCTTCTAGCTGAAGATGAACAAAAAAGGATTTTTTAGCGCTAGGCATATAAGAGATCAATAAATCTATATCGCTTTTTTCAGTATCCTTCCTGGTTGCAACTGAACCAAATACTGCAGCCTGTTTTACGCCATATTTTTCAAATATGGGTGCAACTTTATGCCTGATTGTAGTCAGTTTCATAGGCAAAACCTCCAGTCCTTATATATTCCTATTTTACTATATCTGTAAAGGTTTTTAAATCACCTGGCAAATATTTTCAAAGCCAAGCGCCTATATTTTATATCATGCATAACTTAATCTAACTCCAATTCTCAATGGTTTTCAAGCAATTTTCATTACTTCCATATTGAGACTTTATACTTTCATCCTTTCTGTTACGGATAATACTATGGTATGGAGTTGTCTTTTTTAGTGCGACATTACTCTAGGGTGAAATACCTCACCTTTTATGCCTGAACCCTAGGACTACTATCCAGCCAGCGGAGTACTAATCCCGAAGTAAGTCCCCATATTGCACCCCCAATGTGATTAGAAATAACTGTTATCAATGAAGTCTGAGCGAGATACGGTATCTTAAACATAACTGGGACAGCGTAAACTATAAACCCTACCATAACTCCGTAAAAAATTGCTTTAATTAAATACTCCCTTGAAGTTACTTGCTGTATTAAAAAAGCTAGTCCAATACCAAGCAAACCCGACCAAAGAAGTTGAAGCATTAATGCCACTATCCCCTCTAAGTGACTTCTAGGCATATCTCCATATAAGATGATGGCTGCCCAATCAACAAAACGTATTATTTCCCATCCGAATACATACACAGACATGACAGTCCATATATTCATCATTATTCCACCAATAATTCCAGCAACTAGCCCTCTCGCAAATCGATCCACTAATGCAACCTCCTACATGCTTGATTATAGTTATTATTTGTTCAACAACAGAAAATATTACAGAAAAACTTCCCCTTCCCCCAGCCTCATCAAACAGAGGCTCTGTGGTACGGTTTTCAAGTGCGGCTGTGCCTCCGAATACCAATCGGAAATATTCTGTCGTCGGACCTCAAAATATAACCCTCAAAATCTACTTCCACAATTTCAAGCAGCCCATACTCATATAACGTTTTAAGCATTGCCGCAATCTTATATTTACTCACTTCTGCTCTTTTGGCTAACCTGTTGTAGCTGTAATCAATAACATTAGCTTTTGGATCAAAATCTCTTCTGTTGGCAAAAGTAAACAGCTGGAGCCAAAATAGGAATGTACCTTTCCTTTAAAATAAAAATCGCCGGCTCCTAAATATTAGGAATACCGGCGAATGCATTTACAAATAGTATTATTTTTCATCTTTTCCCATCAATACCCTTTCAATTTCAGCCAAGAAATCTGCAGCCTGATTTAGTAGCTCCTCAGTATCCTCTTTACTAACAATATAGAACTCGTTATAATCACTTTCTTCACGTATATCCTTAGCACTCATAAGCAGCCTACCCAAATGCCTGGGTACCTCTCCCTGTTTGACAAAATGTTGATTAAACAGAGATATGACTCCAGAATGCTTTTTTGAGTCCAATCCCCTAATTGCAAGCAGTGCTCTTGCACCGTGAAGTAAGGCATAGTATGCTCTGGAAGCAGCATCAGCGTAGCAGGATTCCTTTAATAAGTAATTCTGCTGTTTGCATTTTTTGTTTAGCCAACTGCAGTCGGTAACGCGCGAGCTCTAAACGATCTATCCGGTCCAAAGTGAATATCCCTCCTGAAGTACTTCATTAATAAAGGGTACCCCTTTTGCTTTAAAGGCTTCAAATTCACTTACACCATAGATTTTCAAAGACAAATCAATCCCATATTTCAAATTAACATCCAAAACATATTCGTAAATTGCAGACCTACTAACCTTTGTCCTCTCTTTCACCACAACAAGGATATCGTAGTCAGAGTCCAGTGCAGCGCTACCTCTGGCTCTCGATCCAAACAGCTGCACTAAAACTATTTCACCTGGATAAAGCTCATTAAGGTGTTTAACCAACCCTTGAAGTATTTTACTTTCTCCATCATTCAAAATCATATTTACCATCCCTTTTGACAACAGATATCTTATATCATATTATAACATGGATAACTAAAGTATTACCAGTTTATGTCTGCAACCGTTCCTTCCGCCGAAATAAACTATAGCCAGTCCCAAAGCATAGTTCTCCCTAGCCAATCATTAAATTCCGTTTTTTGTTAGAAATGTTGGTTTTTAAAGCCATGACAATTAATACATCTAATTCCCTGCTTAGCGATTGAATTTCCGGATCCTGCAAATTCCCTTTTTCTTGCACCAAGGTTGCCAACAACTGCTTTTTCATTTTGATTTTACTTCGTAAATCATGCACGATATTTACAATTCCCTTCTTATATAGCCCAATGGACACATCTATTCGACACACAAGATAGATATATTTAACTATTCCAAACTTAAATCCTTCCGTTCGACATTACTTGCCAATTTTCGCAAGTATTTAATGACCTATGTCACATTATTGAAGTCAACCTTCATTTTAGTCTGGTGAATATAGTTTCATATACTGATACACCTACCTGCATAATTCTTTAAATAACCACCATTTCTACCATTAGTAGTTATTGAATATTAAAAGGGCTTAAATTTGAATGTAGCTAATATATATATAACATCAAAATCTAAGAGGTGTGTTTTGTGGAAATTAAATCTATCATTTGCTATCTTAGAAGATCCCGCCAAGATATTGAACGCGAAAAACGTACTGGCGAAGATACCCTTTCGACTCAAAAAAGAATTATGATTGATGCTCTTAATAGACTTGAAACCCCATATGAAATGGCTGAAGAAATAGGGTCTGGAGACAAAATAGATACCCGTCCTATCTTCCAAGAGGTCTTAAAGAACCTCAGGGATGGCAAGTATAATGCCATAGCCGTAAAAGAAATACCACGGATTGGCCGTGGTACTTACAGCGATATGGGGCAAATCTATGACCTAATCATGGAAAAAAGAATATTTATAATCACCCCACACAAGGTATATGACCCTTCTAATCCGTCAGACTTAAGACAAATTCGTTTTGAACTTTTTTTAGCACGCGAAGAGTTTGAAATGATCAAAGAACGGCTTATAGGAGCAAAGTATAACCTTGCAGCAGAAGGTAAATGGGTCGTGGGAGCTGCACCTTATGGTTATGATTTAAATTCACGCACAAGCCGTCTTCAACCAAAAGAAGAAGAAGCAGAGATAGTGCGCCTCATGTTCACCCTATACATCTACGGGTTGGAAACTGACACGGGTACCAAAAAAGATGTTTCTTTTAGGGCGATTGCAACTTACTTAACCAATCTAGGAATACCTACCCCACGAAAAGCAAAAAATTGGAGATATATGACAGTAAAACGGATGTTACAGAACCCGGTCTATTGTGGAACCCTGAAATATAGAACCAGAAAACGAATTGGCAATAAATATTACGATCGCCCGGAAAACGAATGGATTGTAGTACAAAATGCACATGAACCAATCATAGACAAAGAAACCTGGGACTTGTCTCAAAACAAAATAAATAATATTTCCAAAAAATTACCCAATACCAAATTAGACTTTTCACCATGTGAGCTAGCAGGCTTAGCTGTATGCTCAAAGTGCGGGCGTAGTATGGTACGTCAATCCAACGTTCAGCACTATACCAAAAAAGATGGTGAAGAAAGCATTTACAGAAAAGAGTTCCTTTGGTGCCACACTAATAGTTGTACTTATGTTAAATACCGTGATGTGGAAAATAGTATTATTGAACACCTGCAAACGTTAGGCGATTTTGATTTAGAAAAACTTAAAGAACTCTTTAATGATACCTATAAGCACCAAAAAGAAGCCGCCCCCAGCAGCAACACAGATACTATTACGTTGGTAAAAAAACGAGAAAAAGACTTAAAGCGGCGTCTTGATTTCATTTGTGAAAAATATGAAAGTGGTGTTTATGATGACCAAATGTTTGTACGCCGAAAAGAAGAGCTTGAAAAAGAGTTAGAAACTCTAGAAAATATTGCACAGAAACAATCACCAAACAAAAATAGCTATGAGGAAGACATCAAAACCCTCAAGGCCAACATACAGACTTTTTTGGCCGCTTACAAAGAAACTGAAGATAAAACATTAAGAAACAAGCTCTTGCGTGAGCTTGTACTTCAGGTTATAGTTAATAAAACAGGTCGAAGCCAATTCAACCTGCATGTTTATCCAAGGTTTTTTTAAAGCGCGACAAGCCCTAATACCATTTTGGTATAATGAGTATACATTCGTCTCATCTGCAGAAATCAAGGCAAACCGACCAGCCTTAAAGTTTCCTTCTTGCGAAAGACTGAGCAGGTTATATAAAAACTTTTCGTCAGCCTTGAGCATCTCCTGGAATTCCATAACTCCTCGATTAGCTTTGTTTAATTCACCGTCAAAGCGATAAGCTCGAGGGTCAGACTCTGAGCCATATTCTCCAATAGTCGAAAAATCAATGCTTCCTGTTAAATCCGCAATATCCTGTGATTTTGGATCCGAGGGACTGAAAGTACCAATTCCAAGACGGTTTTCTTCAGAAAATGCAATTCTTTCAACCGGAACTTTTTCTATATGATTATTAAACTCTTCTTGTAATCTTAATTTACAGGATGGGCATAGATTCCCTTCAATATAAACACCGTATTCTTCAGAAAAATCTTTCCGTAAATCATGAGGAACTAAATGTAAAGGTTCTTCATGCATAGGACAGCCTTTAATGCCATAAACCGCGCCTTCTTCTGTCCTCGTGTACTCCTCTAATCCATGTTTTATCATAGATACTAAAGTTGATTTCCCTCCACTAACCGGGCCCATTAGCAGTAGAATTCTCTTTCTGACATCTAAACGGCGGGCTGCTGAATGAAAATATTCTTCCACCAACCTCTCTAACGTCCTGTTTAAACCAAATATTTCGGAATCAAAAAATTCATATTTTTTCCCTAGCTCTGTGTTGTCTACCCCGGCTCTAACTATCATATCGTAAATCCTGGCATGAGCTAAACGAGCAACCTGTGGTTTTTCTTTCAACAAGTCGAGATAATCTAAAAATGTCCCCTCCCAATTTAAGGCCCTTTCTTTTTCGCGATGTTGCTGTAACCGTTCTAAGACATCCATATAGTCCCCCCCAAGCCTTACATGAGTTAAACAACCTTAGAAATGCAAGAAAATTTCTTCTAAAACTAAGCTTCCGTACGAACGCCAAAACGATATTTAGTACTCATTAAACTAAAAACAGACCGTTTTGGTTTCAATAAGCCCCTGTTCAAAGAAACACTTTTATAATATATATGCCGCGGAAAAACAAAAAGAAGTAAACTCCTTGTCCGAAAAACTGGCCAACTAGAGTAATTTGTGGTAAATTTAAGCATAATAAGTCTGTAAAAAAGTAAAGATATATAAGGAGAGGTGAATGCTATGGGTTATAAGTTTGAATTCACTTGGTTGTTACGGCTACCTGTTGAAGAACTGCCCAAGGAACCTGGGCAAAAATCCCAGGACGAAAACAACGAAAATTTACTATTATGGAAACGGACTTCCGGCAATATAATATTAGGTTTTTTCCGGGAAGGCCATAAACTGGTATATCCCGTTGGATTAGAAGTTCTTATTATAACCAAGAGTCAAAAAACAATCGGTATAGGAAAAGTCGTAAAATCAGAAATTTATGAATTACCCGATGGGTCAATTACAACAGTAGTGGAATTTTCATTGAAAAGAATGTTTGACGAAATAGAAACAGAAATTGTCAGCAGAGTTATTAAAGAGATGTATGGTAAATAATTGTTTCAGGAGGTGAATCACATGGCTTACGTGTGCACCGAATGTGGAAAGACAAAAAAATTACCGGACTTCTGTTGTGGGAAATCAATGCTCAGTGAAGGAAAGTTTTTCTGCAATAGCTGCGGCAGCAGTTACGACGCGGCGGGGAATTGTTGTGATCAATCTCTAAACGAAGTATAGTTTAATTCTCGACTACAAACGAGAAAAGGCCAACTTAAATGTCGACGAAAAACATACGGATTAATCTATCATACTAGTTATGTTGACATTGAGTGTGGTCTTTTTTCTGAAAACCTTTGTTTTTTGCTACCTGCTACGGTATAATTAGTAGTGGTGGAAAAATTTTCCCTACAGGAGGGTGGAAAAATGGAACTTGGTAATGCCTTTGAAGTTCATTCCGATGGGCAGCTTTCTTTTTCGGATAACATCTACGCTCCCACACCAGCAGTAAGACATTTAAAGGACGCAGGAGAAGTACTTTATAAACCGATACCTTTAAGCGACCGTCCATTGTACTACATGTACCGAGGCGTACATTATCGTGAAGACCGTTCACTATTTTTAGATAATGACATAAGATACGATATTACGGTCATATTACCTGGACTCATCAGTCACGAATACATAAAAACCGTCGGTCATTTTCATCCGTTAAAACCCCAATCGTCTGAAACTTATCCAGAATACTACGAAGTTTTGTGCGGAGAAGCATTGTATATATTGCAAAAAAACAACCGTGCCGGTGAAGTTGAAGAGATAATAACCGTAGAGGCAAAAGAAGGAGATAAAGTATTCATCCCGCCAAATTATGGTCACATAACCGTTAACCCAGGGGAAAATCCTTTGGTCATGGCAAACTTAATTGAAAGTAATTTTTCGTCAATATACCAACCTTTTACAGATAAACGCGGTGCAGCATACTACTGTATCAAGGGAGAAAACGGCAAGCGCGAGTTTGTCAAAAACGAAAATTACCGAAACTCTATTGGCTTAAAATTTATGGCAGCGCCATCTTTGGACCAGCCAATAAAGTTTGAACCAGGTCAAGGTTTGTATGGAACTTTTGTACAAAACCCTAAAATTTTTGACATCCTAAAATAATAACTCAGGCGTTTGCCTGAGTTTGTTTTTTTAGTTACCCCATTATTTCTGGTTGTTTCTACTGGCTGTCCGCTTGTTTCTGCTCCTGCCCGCCTTGCTTCTCACCTGATTGACCCTTTTCCATCTGAACAGATTTAATTTCTCCATCTATTTGCAATTCCATTTTTTTGCCATCCGTAGTTTCTATTATCAATTTAGTTCCTCCTCCAGAGCCTTTACTTTGCCCTTGGCTGCCGCCGGAACCGGATCCCGATTGGTTTGCTGATTGCCCTTGGCTTCCTCCCGAACTGCTTTCTTTACTCGGTTCCGCCTTTATTTTCCCCAAACGCTGCTCAAGTAAGAATAAATTATCTTTTGTAATTAGCCGAACCGGCACTATAACGGCAGGAATCTCATAGTCACCACTAGTTATAACTATTTCCGAGTGCCAAACGTCGGCTTCCAGTAAGTCTGTCACAGCAGCAGAGGCATGATTACCTACCAGTTCAGGCATCAGGTCTACGTCACCATCATGAACACCCATTTTAACGGCTTCAGCAGTTTCTTTAATAATGCCGGTGCCAAGAGTGATTGCGGTTGGATCAATTGCATTTTCCAACAATGCTTTAGTGAGAACCGGGGAGGAAGTCATGACAGCCCCAATCTTGCCAACTTGCTGAGTGGCATTTAAAATATTAGAGGCTATTGAAGTTGGATCATCCGCGGCTATGTCGACTGTTTGGAGCTGAACCTTATCTGATAAAACTCTAGCTTCACCATCTAATATCTGCTGGCTTTTGGGACTAGCTTTTTCCAACAGCACCAAGGATAGGTCAGAACTTAAACGGGCCATATTGTTTAGTATAAACTGTCCGTGAAGCTGTCCCACCCTCACGTAATCAGGACCAATATATCCATCAACCGGAACGTTTTCCGGTAAAACATTTAACGCCAGTATTTTGATACCCTTCCCTTTCAACTTCTGTACCAAATCCATAGCGGATTGTGTCTCCACAAATTCTATTAGAAGTATCTTTATTTTCTGGTCAATCAAATCCTGCACATCCATCGCTTGCTGTGCTGCATCATTTTTAGCATCTTTATAGATAAATTTGATTTTATTATCCTTCTTTTTTCCCAATGCTTCCTTAATAGCCGAAGCGTTAGCACCTTTCAAGTCGGCTAAACTAACTCCTACAGCCTGTTTTTTAGGGGGCTGCGGTTTTTTTGCCGGACTCTTGCTACAGCCATAACCCGAAAACATTAACAGCAGCACCAACCAAACAATAATTGCTAAACTTTTCAGTCTGGGCATTTAATCACCTCTATAACAATAGTCTGTTATAAGATACAAAATTTAATCCGAAAAACAGATGTTTAAACTTTTGTTTTTTTGGTAATAACTACCGTTAGATGCATAACTTTACAAGAGGTGATTTATATGGTTAAACAAAAAGAAGATTTGCAATTATTTATTAAACAAGGACGTAGTTACATAAAACTGCTTCGAAAAGCTAACCAAAACGGTCAATATAATGACAGAATTGCTTCCATAGAAAAAAAACTGGCCTTAGCCAGAAAAAGTAAAACTATTAATCAGTAACCGGGACAGCCAGCTTGTCCTGGTATTTATTTGCCAATTGAGGAACCTTTCTAACATAATTTTTATACGCGGCTTCCTACTCCATCCCTTAATATTCCTCGGCATTTATCATTGCAAATGTTCTAAGTACCAACCCAACTCTTCTTTATTTTCCTGCACAGATTCAACCTGATATCTTCTTAGCAGAAAATCCTTTGCCTTAAGGCCGTCTGCTTGGCTTAAGGACCAATAAGCATGACGTCGCAGCATGTCACTCTCCGATTCAGCCAACTGATAAACCGTCTGAGAACTGTAACCTAAATTGCCCGCAGTAATCAGTGCATTTCTCTGTAAGATGTTTTTACCGCGCCATCCGCATGTACTATTCCCAAATATATGTTTGAACTGCTTTTTGGAAACAGTTAATAATTCCTCCAAATCAGGATATGCCAATCCGACATGCTTATCATCTATGGAAAAATCCCGTATCTTACTAAATACTGCCTGATGATTATGGGGACACGCCTCTTGACAGATGTCACAGCCGTAAAGCCTGTCTCCTAATGACTTGCGGTATTGAAGACTAAACTCACCAGTTTTTTGTGTTAAAAAGGACAGGCATTTATATGGGTTAACAACGTATGGAGATTCAATTGCCCCGGTTGGGCAAGCACGAATGCACTTTTCACAGTCTTCGCACATGGAACCATTATTCGGCTGACTTTGGGGCAGTTGAAGGTCAACATCCAATAACAATTCTCCCAACGCAACCCATGATCCATACTTCTCGGTCATAACCGTGGTGTTCTTACCATACCAACCTATGCCCGATTGTTGCGCCCAATATTTGTCCACCATAGGACCGGTATCTACATTTAAAGCGTAGTTATTTATTGGGTGGTACTGATTAATGAAATTGGCCAGGCACTCAAGCAGTCCTTTAACGACCTGATGATAATCCTTCCCCCAGCTAAACCGCGCCAGCTTTCCTCTTGGCTTATCTTTTGGTTTTGGAAAATAACTGAAGGAATAAGGTACGGCAATACAAATAATTGTTTTTGTGTCGGAAAGCAGTTCACTAGGATCAATTCGTTGTTTTACGGTCCAGCGCACAAAAGGAGAGTACTTGCCATCAGCCATCCTCAGTTCCAGGAGGTTTGCAACCTCTCTATCAATAACCGGTTGTTTCCACCCTATCAAAATCCCAATATTTTCAGCATAATCTTTAAGTATTCCTTCCAAATACACCAGTCCTTTAGTCTAATTTACCAAGTTAATTCTCAATTTTGTTAAGTATGTCTTGCCCGATCTCATCGGTAAATTCTGCATATACCGGTTTTAAGATTTCCCTCCAGCGCCTTTTTTCTTGCGGTTTCAAATAATATATTTTGGTAATATTCATTTTCTGAAGGTCACTGAGAACCATTACATTTTGTCTCTCTGCTTCTGCCCGTTCCCATTCAGTAACCTCTTTCATGGTATTCTCAATAATAGTCTTAATATCCTCAGGCACACCGTCCCAAAAAACCTTGTTTGTTAATACAGCATAACCCAGATACCCGTGATTACTGATAGTAAGGTAAGGCTGCACCTGATGGAACTTTTTAGTAAAGAAATTAGACAATGGATTTTCCGCACCGTCTACCTCGCCGATTTGTAATGCTCGGTAAACTTCGTTAAATGGAAGGACCTTTGTATATGCTCCCATCTGACTAAACTGACTTTCTAGTACCTCACTGGGCATTATCCGGAAAGTAAGACCTCTAAAGTCCTCTACTTTTTCCAACGGATGAGTTGCACTCACCTGCTTAAAACCATTATCCCACATAGCCAGGCCTAATATGTTTCGTTCCTCAAGCATTTTAAATAATTCCTGTCCAACAACCCCATCCATTGCGTTATGCGCATCTTGGTAATCATTAAACAAAAAAGGTAGGTCAAATACCTGCCATTGGGGAAACATATTGGTAAGTTTAGCCGTTGCCGGAGCTATCATTTGGACATTGTTCTCTAAAAGGGCCTTAAATTCTTCCCCATCTTTATATAAAGTGGAATTAGGATATACTTGAACCTCCACCCTCCCATTAGTTCTTTCCTGAACTAACCGGGCAAACCTCTTAGCAGCTATGCCTTTAGGCGTATTCTCCGCCACCACGTGAGAGAACCTAATAATAATTCGTTCGTTTTCCGATACTTGCTCCATATCACGTGCTCTTTTGCTGCAACCCGTTACAGTCGTCACTAAAATTAATAGTATTATTATGAGAGTAACTTTTATGCTTCGCATCTTACAACCTCCACTATTTAATAAATCGGTAGCGATTAACCGGACGACCTACCGAACCATATTGGGCTTCAAGTTTTACTCTACCTGTCTTTTCTAAATAATCCAAATAACGACGTGCCGTTACCCTTGCCAAACCAATTCCTTCAGCAACCTCCTCTGCAGATAAACTAACCCCGCCTTTCATTAACAAAAGCATCACCTGTTTCATGGTTACTTCTGTTAGCCCTTTAGGCAGTTCCTCTGAACTAAAATTCTGTTTCGTTGCTGATTTAATTTGATCAATATCATCTTGATTTAAAGCTTCTTTTTCCGTCAACCGGTTAAATAATTGGCGATAATTCTCTAGAGCGCTTTTAATGCGTTGAAACTTAAACGGTTTAATTATATAATCTACCGCCCCAAGGCGAAATACCTGCTGAATTGTGTCTGCATCTCTTGCAGCAGTAACCGCAATTACATCTGTCGGAATATTTAACTGCCGGATCTCTTTGAGGGTCTCCAAACCACTTTTATCAGGCAAATAAATATCCAATAAAACGAGGTTGGGGACTATTTTGCTTATTATCTCCACGGCTTTACAACCAGTTTCTGCGGTACCAATTACCGTAAAACCTTCAACATCTTCTATATACTGTTTGTTTACCTCCATTACCATTGGATCATCTTCAACAATCATGGTACAAATGTTCATCATAAACCTCCAAGCTTTACCAAGGTAACAAGATCGTAACTTGCGTACCGATATTTACCTCAGTATTTATTTTAATCGATCCGTCCACCGCATCAATATACTGTTTTGCCAGCACAAGGCCGTACCCCCTTGCAGTACCTTTAGTCGAAAAGCCCTTAAAGAAGATTTTTTCTTTCACTGCCGGCTTCATTCCTGTGCCGCAATCTTTAACCACCAGTTCCAAACCCGCATCCCTTTCTTTTATTGAACAATAAACATAACGCCTCTTATCACTTAAGCCTCTAACGGCCTCCATGGCATTTTCTATCAGGTTACCAACGATTACTACCAATGCGCCACCATCTAAGCCGCTAGGGAGTTTGGTTAACTTACTCTCTTTATCCACAACTAAGTCAACTTTCAACTCTTTTGCGTGACTATATTTACCAAGAAGCAAACCTGCAATACTGTATTCCTTAATATTTTGAGTAATAAATCCTATAACTTCCTGTTGCTCTTCAGTAATAGAATAAATATAATCCAACACTTTATCATATTTCTTGAGTTGAATTAGTCCTGCAATGGTGTGCAGTTTATTTAGATGTTCATGGTTTTGCACCCGCAATGCTTCAATAAATTTTTTGACGCCTGTCAACTCTTCCGCCATTTCACGAACTTCTGTCTTGTCTTGAAATGTCGCTACTGCGCCCACTATTGTGTCTTTAACCCTAATAGGAATGCGGTTAGCCAATATATTGATGCTGTTAATAACCATTTCCTGCTGGTACTCTTCGACACCACTTTGGGAAACTTCCGGCAAGCGAGTGTTGGGAATCACATCTCGAATGTCGCTTTCTATTACCTGACCATAAATTCCTACTATTCGCCGAGCCTCATCATTAATAATTGTTACCCTATTTTCTCTATCTATTGCAATAATACCTTCGCCTATGGACTGAAATACCGCTACTCTTTCTTCTAACAGCCGAGCAATCTCCCCCGGCTCCATATTAAACATTACACGCTTGATATTCCTCGCCAGAGCAATAGAACCCATTATCCCCACCACTAGCCCCGCCAATAAAGAAAAATACAACTGAAAACGCATGGCATGAACCAACTTAGAAATTGTAGGAGTTAGCACCCCAACTACAACAACCCCAACTTGTTTAGTGCCTTCATCAGTCATTATGGGAACAAACGCTCTTACAGACGGTCCTAACACTCCTTCCGCCCTAGATATATACTCATGTTCAGCAAACGCCGGATCTTCATCCCCGCTGTTAAATTCTGTCCCAATACGGTTCTGCAATGGGTGCGAATAACGTATTTTATGCATATCCAACACAACAATGTATTCAACGTTGGTTGCAAGCCGGGTTTTCTCCGCAATAGGTTGAATGATTTCTGTGCCCCCGGGTTTGCCGACAGCTTGTTGGATTTCCTCTAATTGAGCCAGGGTCCTTGCGATAGATAAAGCTTTTGATCCAATTTCTTTCTCCAATTGAGCGGAAAAGTTTTCAACTAGAAACACTCCCCCAATTAAAATAGCCATAAATACCAATCCGGATGCTAAAAGAATTATTTGAGTCTGAATACTTAAATCCTTTTTTAGTCTCACTAATTTAAGGTCCTCCTAAGCGACTCCGACTTTTTAAAATAGTTCGACAAATAGCACTACATCCCTTTTATCCGTTAAGCCTTTTGCAGTAACTAGCCCTCGGAAAATAATGTTATATCAGAACTGCAATCGAGTAGCTAGAGGTCCGGGAATAATTTCCCGGCCTCTTTGCTCTCACAGAA
>JADQBR010000032.1 GCA_016278515.1 Bacillota bacterium | reverse complement strand
GCAGTAGGGGTACTGATAGTAGTGGGGGGATATTTTGGCACCAGAACCGGTCTGCTGTGTGGTGTTGCGGGCACATTAGTGGCTGTGATGGGACTTGTAAATTTTGTGGAGCAGTGGCTGAGACTCTTATCTTCTCTTTATTCTCCTTTGATTGGTGTCATGCTTGTTGATTTCTTCGTGATTAAGAGGTGGAGTAAGGGAGTTTCCATCAATATAGAAGCGCTGGCAGCTGTTGGTGCCGGAGTACTATTTGCTTATATTGCACCTGCCAGATATATAGTATCCGTGGTGGGACTGGCAGCCGGGGCAACAGCATACATAATCCTTGTCAGTATAACACGATTTGTTCATAGAAAAAGGGAAAATATGCTCGAGACATCATCTTAAACTATTATCTACGAGTGTCTGACAAAGGAAGAAAACGGCGATTGTTTTGGTCCTTTGAAAGGTAAGGTTTTTTGGGTAATATCTATACATGTGAGGTTGATTTACTAAAACCAAAACACAGGTAGCAGCCTGTGCTTTTTAATATAATCGAATGGAGGAATATATATGGGACAAAAACAAAAAGCCATATTAGTAGGCGTTAACGTTAACAATCAGCCGGACTTTTTAAGTTCAATGAAGGAATTGTTTAATTTAGCTGATGCATGTGATATAGAAGTAATTGCACAAGTTATGCAGAATTTAAATCGTTTTAACAGGGACCATTATATTGGAAAGGGAAAAATTCAAGAAGTACACGCATTAATTGCGGAAAAGGGTGGAGACTTGGTTATTTTCAATGACGAGCTATCTCCTTCCCAAATTCGTAACCTTGAAGCAGGTTTAGAGTGCAAAGTAATAGATCGAACGGTTTTAATATTGGATATTTTTGCGCAGCGGGCTAAAACAAAGGAGGCGCAGCTTCAAGTAGAAATAGCAAAACTGCAGTACATGCTTCCTCGGTTAATCGGACTTGGTGAATCATTAGGACGCCAAAGTGGAGGTATCGGCACGCAAAACAAAGGGTCAGGGGAAAAGAAACTAGAGCTAGACCGCAGAAAGATTGAAGATAGAATCAATGTTCTACAAAAAGAATTAGAAACCATTGTAGCCCAGCGTCAAAATCAAAGGAAACAACGTAAAAAGAAAGAGATCCCGGTGGTTTCTTTAGTTGGATATACAAATGCAGGTAAGTCAACCATAATGAATGCCCTGCTGGATTTGTTTAATCCAGTGTCTAATAAACAAGTGTTGGAAAAGGATATGCTATTTGCCACATTAGAGACCTCCGTTAGAAATATTAAACTGCCTGGTAATAGATCATTTCTGCTAACGGACACGGTAGGATTTGTCAGTAAGTTACCTCACCATCTTATAAAAGCATTCCGCTCTACACTAGAAGAAGTAGCAGAAGCAGATTTGCTGATTCATGTCGTAGATTATTCAAGTCCTGATTATAGGCAGCAGGCGGAAGTTACAGCTCAGACATTAAAGGAAATGGGTGTTGAGGGTATACCTATGATTTACGCGTATAATAAAGTAGATTTAATGGACATTGCCGTACCGAAGGTAGGTGATCAGAGGGTCTATTTATCTGCAAAACAAACACCAGGCATAATTGAACTGGCAGAAATGATTAAAGGGCAAATATTTAAGGATTATGTTAAATGCCAACTAGTTATTCCCTACGATCAAGGACAAATTATTTCATATTTCAATAAAAATGCCCATGTGCTTGATACTATTTATGAAGAAGACGGCACAAGATTACTGGTAGAGTGCAGAAAAATTGACCTCGAAAGGCACCAAAATTATGTACTGGACACTAAGAATGGTTACGATCCCAACTAAACTTACTTTCGGTACCGTTGGAATAATGGAACTTAAGAGAAGTTGTTTGCGTCTATAAAATGGAGTTGCCGCAAGAAGGACAATTACTCTTGTAGTAGAGAAAATAGAGGGGTGCTGGCTGATAAACAGTGATGATATGGGTGAATATACGGATAACAACTCTGTTGTGTATCAGAATAACCAATATGGTTTTAGTTTTCCCTTACCGGAGAAGTGGCAAGAGATATGAAGAGGTGGAAAAAATTCTAGAAAGCAATCCGCTTCAGGTAAATGAACAAATCGATTAGAATAGGTGGTATCAATGCATAAAAAATCGCTCATAGCAGTATTGTTACTCAGTTTGTTAGTGACCATAACAGGGTGTACTGCTGCTCCTGAAAAAGTAGGAAACGAACAGAACGATTATACTCAAGAAAAAATACAAGACGCATTAACTTCTAGTACAGAGGTATCACAAATAACTTGGTCAACCGACGAGAAACAGGTATTGTATCTTGAAGCAGGTGACATTGAGGACAATGCACCGGTTAAGGCCTATCTGTGGAAAGTTGGCGAAGAAGAGGCTAAGTTTGTGAGAGACGTTTCCCAGGAGGTTGATGGTTTCACTTGGTCGTTTGACAGCCAGTACTTTTTAATCAGTGAAAAACAGGGAGAAGAATTTACAAGTAGCATTGTAAAAGCCGATACTCTAGCGGAAGAGGATTATCAAATAAAAAGCACCGCCATTCCGGTATGGAGTCCGGACAGCTTGTCTCTAGTTTATACAAATCAACCAAGCGACTATGGGAAAAACTGGAGCTCTTTGGAAACTTACACTGTGGAAGAAGAGGGAAGCGAATATATCTGGAAGGCCAAGGACACGGTTTATGAAGTGGAGTTTTGGGATGAGGAGGGGAATATCGGCTATACCGAAATTTACAAAGGGAAAGAAACAAAAAAGATAACTCAAAATATCAGACCGGCCATTTCCGAGGTTCATCTAGGAGATACCAGAACAGAGGTTATAGCGGCATTGGGTGATAACTATCAAGAGATTGCCCCCAGTGGTGAAACGGGACATTTTCCGGAACAGGTTTATAGATGGAACTATGGTGAGGATTATATCATTTTTATTGGTTCAGAATCTGAACAGGTGTTGGAGATTATTGCCACAGAACCTCAGGCCCAAACAAATTTGGGAGTCAAGGTAGGAGATGCGGCAGAGAAAGTTTTTGAGACCTATCGACCCCAATATATTGAACCGGAGAGCATTCACGGCGGTACGCTTTACGGTCTTTTTAAAGTTGAAGGAGCCGCTGCCTTGTATTTTGTTTTTGATATGGGGGAAGGCCAGTCCCAATTAATCGACGAGATTAAACCGGATACTAAGGTTGAAAGAATAACATTGACTTACCCCGAACATATGGATGATTCTTTTTAAGAGTAATAAAAGCTGGCCAATGGTCAGCTTTTTATAGTAAGGGCGACATCCTGTCCATGGAATCCAAGGATACCATGGACGAAATTTAAAAATTAATATAAATATCTATTGACCTTAACGTAACGTAAAGGTATATAGTGAACATATCAGGAGGTGAGAACATGGAATATACGGTACAGAAGTTAGCCCGGATGGCAGGTGTTAGCACACGGACATTAAGGTACTATGATGAAATAGGGATTCTTAAGCCGGCAAGAATCAACTCATCAGGGTATCGTATTTATGGTCAACGCGAGGTTGACAGGTTGCAGCAGATACTCTTTTACAGAGAACTGAGCGTGAGCTTAGAGGTTACAAGGGATATAGTAACTGCACCTTCCTTTGCTGCGGTAACAGCACTCAAGGAACACCATGAGAAGCTTCTTGAAAAAAGACAGCAATTAGATTTGTTAATTGAAAATGTTAACAAAACAATTGCTGAAAAAGAAGGGAGAACTAAAATGGCTGATAAAGAAAAATTTAATGGCTTTAAGAAGAAGCTGATTGAGGATAATGAAAAGAAGTATGGTAAGGAGATGCGTGAAAAACACGGTGACGAGACTGTTAATAAGTCCAACAATAAAATGATGAATATGACACAGGAAGAATTTGATGAATTTACCAGACTGGAGAAAGAGATTATGGATACTCTTCATGTAGCCATTCAAACCGGGGACCCGGCAGGTGAATTGGCCCAAAAAGTAGCGAATCTACATCGCCGGTGGTTAAGTTTTACTTGGCCTAGCTACACCAAGGAGGCCCATGCGGGAGTTGCTCAAATGTATGTAGATGACGAAAGATTCAAAGCTTATTATGATAAGGAACAACCTGGAGTAGCGGAGTTTCTGAGAGACGCAGTCCTTATTTATACGGGAATGAAAGAATAAATCAACAATAAACGTGAATTTTATCTTGAAGATAAGAAGCTATTCGCGGCGTTTTAGCAGGAGAGAAGAAGAATATGGACAATAAAGAGTATAACTGAGCAAAAATAATCTTATTAGAGTATTAAAATAGAACGGAGGAACGTAGTCGGGATGATTGAAAAAGAATTGCAAAGGTATTTTGGATTTAATACATTTAAAACTGGACAGAGGGAAGTTATTTCTAGACTGGTGGATAGGCAGTCTGCAGTTGCGATTTTTCCAACTGGAGCCGGGAAATCCCTGTGCTATCAACTGCCGGCCATGTTATTACCCCATATGACATTAGTGGTTTCTCCTTTACTTGCGCTAATGAAAGATCAAATTGACTTTTTGTCTAAGCACAATATTCCTGCCGCCCGTCTTGATTCCACTCTCAGTAAAGAGGAACACGACCACATTCTCGAAAGAGCAAGGAATGGAGATTTGAAGATTTTGATGATTGCTGTGGAGCGTTTCAAGAATGAGCGTTTTCGAGCCCAGCTTCGGAGAATGGACATTTCCCTTTTAGTAGTTGATGAAGCCCATTGTATCTCAGAGTGGGGGCACAATTTTCGTCCTGACTATTTGAAGCTGCCTGTCTACCAGAAAGAATTTGGTATTCCCCAGGTGTTGCTATTGACCGCTACAGCAACAGAGCAGGTGCGGGATGACGTGTGCGGCAAGTTCCAGGTTCCCAAAGAAAATGTTATGGTTACAGGCTTCTATCGAGATAATCTTTTTTTGCAGGTTTCACCGACCCCAGAATCCGAAAAGCTAGGACACTTGCGCCAACGAATTGACGAAGCGCCAAAAGCTCCGACCATAGTCTATGTCACACTACAAAAAACAGCAGAGAGTGTTTCTAATTTCCTTCGTGATAACGGGATTAATTCTTTTCCCTATCATGCGGGAATGGCTAATGAGGAACGGGAGCAGATTCAAAATGAATTTCTGGCCGGAAAGATAGATTGTATCGCGGCCACTATTGCTTTTGGTATGGGAATAGATAAAAAGGATATTCGGCGGGTGATTCATTATGACCTGCCAAAATCCATTGAGAACTACAGTCAAGAAATTGGACGCTCCGGCAGAGACGGTAAGCAGTCGTTTTGCGAAATATTGGCCAACAGGGACAGTATCAGCCTCTTGGAGAACTTTATATATGGTGATACTCCGGGAAAGGAAGCAGTTGACAAGCTACTCCACAAAATACAACAGCATAATGAACCGGTTTGGGAAACTAAATTAACTGCACTTTCTTTTGAACTTGATATCAGGCTGCTACCGCTGAAAACCCTGCTAGTTTACCTAGAAATGGAAGGCATCATCCGCCCTAAGCATACTCGTTTTGATGAATACATGTTTAAATATCAGCTAGAGCCGTCCGCTATCGCAAACAAATTTCAAGGAGAAAGAAGAGATTTTAGCATAGAAATTTTCAATAATTGCCAAACCAAAAGGGTCTGGACATATGTTGATATGCAAGGTATTCTCAGCGGCTATGACCGGGCTGGGCGAGAACGGGTCATTGCTGCTCTTGAATATTTCTCCGAGAAAGGGTGGATAGAACTTCAATCCAAACAGGCCATAGAAGCCTATGACATTCTAAAAGCCGATTTTAATGCCGAGGTGGTGGGTGAAAAAACAATAGGGCTTTTTGAGGCAAAAGAAAAACAAGAAATACAAAGAATACATAACCTGGTTAATTTCTTTGAAGGTGACTCATGCCTCAGCAAAAGGCTCGCCCGCTATTTTGATGAAGATATTGAAAAGAAGCACTGTGGACACTGTTCATGTTGCCAATCTGGCTCAGCCGTTATTCAGCGCTCAATCGAATTGCCGCCTCTTAGCACCTTCAGCTTCAGTGAAATGTCTAGAGAATTTTTTGAAATTGCCGGAAACTATTGCTCAGTGTTAAATATCACCAAGTTTTTCTGTGGTATATCTTCTCCTGCCTTGATTAGGCTAAAGGCCAAGAAACTTGAACACTTTGGTGTTTTTGAAAGGTACACGTTTTTGGACGTTAAGATATGGGTAGGAAAGTGTCTACCTAGAACAGAAAGTATGAAAAATAAGCAACAGTAAAAATGGAGGTATTATGTATAAATACAGCTTTTTGGAAAAGTTATTATTTCCACCTACTTTTTTGAACGAAAAGAAGCTTAGATGCAAACTAAAAGGAAAGACTGTTCTTATAACTGGTGCGAGTTCTGGAATAGGTGAGAAATTAGCTTATCTATTGGCAGATATTAATATTCATTTGATTTTAGTGGCTAGAACAGAGGAAAAGCTTTTAACAATGAAAAGTGAAATAGAAAAGAAAGCTGCCAAAGTAAGCATTTTCCGGGCAGACCTGAGAAATAAGGACGAAATGGAAGGATTATTAACACTTATTCATCAAATGCCTGAGGGCTTGGATATAGTAGTAAGCAATGCAGGTATATCAATTGTGCGTTCCATTAATGATTCATTAGACCGATATCACGATTTTACCCGCACTATGGCGATTAATTATTTTGCACCCGTTCAGTTGCTGTTGTCAGTCATTCCACTTCTTAAAGAAAATCGAGGGCAGATTATCAACATATCTACAGTAAATGCTTTGCTAATACCCATCCCCTATGGGGCTGCTTATCAGGCATCAAAGGCCGCCTTTGACACTTGGTTTCGGTCTGTATCCCCTGAGTTGAACGCCCTGGGTATAGTAACCACATCAATATATCCCCCATTAGTAAAAACACCAATGATTCAGCCCACACCGGCTTATCAAAAACTGCCTGCCATGTGCCCGAGCCATGTTGCCAAAGTCATTTGCAGGTCAATGTATGCACAAAGGAAGAAATATACGCCATGGTGGCTGATTTTTGGGCAATTGGCATCAACTATTTTCAGAGGAATATGGGAACTATCAATTCCGCGTATGCTAAGAAAAAAGGAGAAATGACATTGGGAATATTTAAGCTTATATATGTTTTATACATAGTGAAATTACTTTCCCCATTAGGATTGTATAGATTAATTGCTGCTATCTACAAATATGGAATAAATCTAATGGCCCTGTTATATGTTACGGAAAGTACCTATGCTGATGAAATTGCATTGGTGGATGATCATGAAACATTAAGTTATAAACAACTATTATCCCTGTCAGAAAGGCTTGCTGTTGTTTTGCAAGAAAATTACCGGCTTAATACGGGTCAGAAGGTTGGCTTTTTGTGTAATAACCATGCTTCTTTGGCTAAAGCTATTTTTGCTGTTTCACAATTGGGGGCAGATATATATTTGCTTAATACGGAAATGAGCGAGAGTCAATTTAATAGCCTATTGGAACGCTATGATTTTGACTTTCTTATCTACGATTTTGAATTGAGTTCTTTCCTTGAACAATCACCTTATAATCACGATAAGCTTCTGACTTATCATGATAACTTACCGGCAATAGATAACCTGCTTGATATAAGTTCAAATGAACTAAATTTCAAACGCTCATCATCTGGTAAAATTATGATACTAACAGGCGGAACCACAGGGAATCCTAAATCAGCAGTCCATAAGCCATCTTTATTCAATTTTTTAGATCCCTTATTAGCTTTAATTACTAGGTTAAAACTAGTAAATTATAATACCGCTTATATTGCTACTCCTATTTATCACGGTTATGGTATGGCGTTGTTATTTTTGTTCGTCTCATTAGGGAAGAAAATGGTTATTACTAGGGGATTTGATGCAAAAAAAGCTTGTTGTCTGATACGTGAGCATAATGTTAAAGTAGTAACTGTTGTGCCATTAATGATACATAAAATGTTAAAGAATAATGCAGAAGACTTAAGATCACTTGCCTGTGTTGTTTCAGGTGCTGCAGAGCTAAATCCCAAACTAGCAGCTGAGACTTTTAGTAAATTAGGCGATGTATTGTACAATCTGTATGGTACTTCAGAAGCTGGTTTGAATATAATCGCCACGCCACAAGATTTAAAACATTCACCTAATACTATCGGTAAAAAAATAAATGGTGTTCGCTTAAAAATATTGGATGATAATAAGAATGAAGTTGAAATTGGCAAAGTGGGCCAGTTCTGCATCAAGAACAGATGGTCAATGAGAAACAGTAGTAATGTCTGGATAGAGACCGGTGATTTAGGTTATCAAGATAATAACGGGTATTATTTTTTATGTGGAAGAGTGGACGATATGGTTGTTTCAGCCGGTGAAAATGTATATCCCGTTGAAATTGAGCAGGTGTTAATGAAACACCCCCAAGTAGAAGATGCAGCCGTTATCGGAATTGGTGATGAAATATTCGGACAGAGGCTGAAAGCATTTATACTCTTGGAAAGAGATGCTAATTTTTCAAAAGAGGAACTTATTGAATGGTTACGCTCCAGAGTTGCAAGATTCCAAGTGCCAAAAGAAATAACCTTTGTTGACAACATACCTTATACACCTTTGGGTAAACTTGACAAAAAGCAACTTAAATAAAGGCTTAGTACTTTTTGTGCTGTAAGAGCAAGGGAGAATAACTCTAAAATAGAGGGGAAAATTGTTGATGTTGAAGATGAAGAAACTCAGACTAGGGTTGAAGTTTACGTAGAGTAAGAGAACATAGAAATATATATTAAGGGCACCCAAGGGTGCTTTTTTTGCGCCTATTTTTAGGAAGGATAACAGCACATTTGAAGAAAATCTATTTTGTTTATAATTTCCTGGCCTTTGTTTAAACTATGATAAATGTCGTACACTTTGACCATTAGGAGTTTTTCATATTTATCGCTTGTTTTTCCGGATTAAATGTTACTAGTAGAATGATTTAAATCTAAAGTTAAAATGTTAAATGGATATTTCTTTAAAGTTAAGAAAAAAATAATTTGTAATAGATAAAGTAATCACAGGAATGTCCCCGATTGAAACATGAAGGAGATGTGAAAAATTGAATGTTATAGAAATAAATAATTTGACTAAGTATTATGGCAAGGAGCGGGGAATTATTGATGTTAGTTTTAATGTTGAGGAGAAGGAGATTTTTGCCTTTATAGGTCCCAACGGCGCAGGCAAATCAACAACCCTCCGAACTTTATTAGCACTCATTTATCCAACCAGTGGAAGCGCCAAAATATTCGGGAAAGACTGTATAAAGCATGGCCCGGAAATAAAAAAGGAAATAGGTTACTTGCCATCGGAGGTTTTTTACTATGATAAAATGAAAGTGATTGATCTCTTAAATTATTCTGCCAGTTTCTATCAAAAAGATTGCGGCAAAAGAATAAAAGAGTTAACTGAAATAATGGATCTTGACCTTCATAAAAATATTGATGACTTATCCTTCGGTAATAAAAAGAAAGTAGGGATTGTTCAGGGACTGCTCCATGACCCCAAACTCATTATCCTTGATGAACCTACCAGTGGCTTGGATCCTCTTATGCAGCAGAAGTTCTTTGAACTGCTACAGGAAGAGAATAAAAAAGGGGCGACTATCCTGTTTTCATCCCATATTTTAGGTGAGGTTCAAAGACTATGTGATCGTGTTGCCATTATTAAAGAAGGTAAAATAATACAGCTTGAAAAGATCAGTGCTTTACAGGAAAACAACTATAAAAAAATCAAAGTTGAAACGACTGCGAACATGGATGAAGATTACTTTAATATCGAGGGAGTGAGCAATTTAGAGGTAAAGCAAAACATAATCAGCTTCTTATTTAGAGGCAATATTAATTCAATCATGAAAAAGATTTCCGAGATAGAAATAATCAATGTTTGGATTGAGGAGCCCGACCTTGAAGAAATCTTTCTGCATTACTATGAAAAGGGAGCCTAAAAGTTATGAACATGTTTCTACATGAATTGAAGGTCTATAGGAAATCCACAATTGCCTGGACATTGGCCTTAGTGGCGTTAGTTATTCTTTTCCTTTCGATGTTTCCCTCTATTTCCAAAGAAGCGGAAAGTTTCAAAAAATTATTGGAGGGTTTTCCGGAGGCACTAAGAGTGGCTATAGGACTTTCTGTGGAGAATATAGGTTCTATTTTAGGATTTTATTCCTATATTTTCTTATATATTTCCCTTGTCGGGGCGGTTCAGGCGATGATCTTAGGCATGTCTATTGTATCTAAAGAAATACGTGAAAAAACAGCAGATTTCCTTTTAACGAAACCTGTTACTCGTACGCAAATTTTGACTTCAAAGATTTTGGCTGCGTTCACCTCCATAGTCTTCACAAATGTATTTTATATAGTAGCTGCAACCGCTATGGCCTCCGTGGTCGAAACAAAAGAGTATAGTATAAAAACATTCTTATTACTTTCCCTGACATTATTTTTCCTTCAGCTTATTTTCCTGGCCTTGGGAATTATCGTTTCTGTAGTGGTTCCGAGGATTAAATCAGTACTTTCGATCTCTTTGGGTACGGTATTTGCATTCTTTATTATGGGCGCTGTGGCTTCGACAACGGGGGATACTGCTGTGCGTTATATTACTCCCTTTCAGTATTTTGACTTTGCCTATATAGTGCAAAATTCCAGTTATGAGTATCCCTTTATGATTGCAGCCATCGGTTTTATTGCTGTAGCGATTACAGCTAGTTATTTTGTTTATTCCAAGAGGGATATCCATGCACTGTAACCTTAGATTTTTTCAGTTTTATCGGGGACATTCCTCAGCACTATAAGGATACCTGAGAGAGGTAATGCCCCTTTCAGAGGGAGGTTTACTTATGAATGTGTTTATGAGAGAAATGAAAGCCAATAGAAAAGCTCTTATTATATGGAGTCTTGGCATGATCTTATTGATTGCAAGTAGCATGGGAAAATATGCAGGTTTGTCAGCCTCGGGTCAATCTATCAATGAATTGCTGGCTCAGATGCCACAATCACTCAAGGCTATTATGGGTATGGGCACTTTCGATTTAACAATGGCCACCGGTTATTACGGAGTACTTTTCATTTACGTGGCAATGATGGCAACGATTCATGCAACAATGCTTGGAGCAAATATAATCTCAAAGGAAGAACGGGATAAAACAGCAGAGTTTTTGTTTTTAAAACCTATTTCCAGAAATAAAATAATAACTTCAAAACTATTAGCATCTGTAGTTAATATATTAATCTTTAATCTTGTAACCTTTGTTTCCTCAATTCTGATGGTACAAAAATATAGCAAAGGGGAAGCGGTTATTGGAGACATAACAAGATTGATGGTTGGAATGCTGTTTTTACAGCTTATATTTTTATTTATCGGTACAGCCATAGCAGCTACCAGTAAGCATCCCAAGAATGCGCCCCCGCTGGCTACAGGAATACTTCTGTTCACATTTATGTTATCGATTGCGATAGATCTGAATAACAGGATAGAAAATCTTAAATACCTTACACCATTTAAATATTTCGATGCGAAAAACTTAATGTACGCCCGAGGCTTTGAACCTATTTATGTGATTTTATCTGTTATAATCATTGTAGTACTATTTAGGGTGACTTATGTATTTTATGAAAATAGGGATTTGAATGTTTAGGAAAGTTCAAGGGATAAGTGAATAATTCAAGATCCCCGAAGGAGGAGAAAACAGTATGATGAAAGGAACTGAACGGAAAAACATAGAAATAGGCACAAAAGTAAAGGTTGTACAAAAACAAGATCAGCGTTCTGGCAAATTAACTGATGGCGTTGTCCAAAAAGTTCTTACCAATTCACATACACACCCCCATGGAATCAAAGTGATGCTTGATACTGGAGTTGTAGGTAGAGTTAAAGAAATACTTTCGGAAAAGACGGACTAACGAATATTTAGATTATACGGAGCTAGAAAATGTCTTCAGTTGCGTATGGGGACGTTCAGATAAGCCATAACTCTTTTTGTAGAATTTGCGTATTGAAACTATAGTATAATTGTAATATAATACTTGTGACCAACGTAAATAATTCTTATTCATATTGAAAAGAGGAATGCGCTGTGCTTAAAAGCTTGATTTCAGCAAGGGTATTGATTCAAGGCTTATTAGGGTTCTTAATTTATTGGCTTGCAGTTAAGTTTCATATTAACATTCTTTATATAATTTTATTTGGCTCGTTACTGGGAATAGTGTTTGGTAAGATGTTTTGTCGGTGGATATGTCCGGTGGGCTTTATAATGGGACTGCTCTTTAAACTTCAAAAAGACGAAATTCATCAAAAAACATACATGTATTACAAGGCTGGGTGTCCTATTGCCTGGGTTAGTGGTTGGCTTAATAAGTTTAGTTTTCTTAAGATTAAGAATGACAAAGAGAAATGTATAAAGTGTGGCAAATGTGACAAAGTGTGTTATATAACAAGTATTAATTCAGATTTTAGCTTATATAAACCCAAAAAAGAACAGCCATTCACTCAGTACAGCTGTTCCCGGTGTCTGATGTGCATTAAAGATTGTCCGACCAACAGTATTTCAGTTACCCTCTTCAACTAAGAATACAAAACCAAAAATCAAATCAAAGTGACTGCGTTGTCCCTGTTTTTAGATGATATGTTAGCCAGGGAGCAAGTATAGGAAACGGAGGGTGCGTTCTTGGGTGATAAAGAGATAAAGAAGAACCGACTTTTCGATAGGATTGCGCCCATCTATGGTCTATTTTATTACTATCAAAAAAGACATTATAATGCAGTTTTAGATGAAGTGCAAAATGAATTGGATTTCTCTACATACAAAAGTATAATTGATGTTGGTTGTGGTACCGGGGCTTTATGTTCTGTTTTTAATCAAAGAGGGTTCGAAGTTACCGGAATCGACCCGGCTCAAAAAATGCTTAATATTGCTATGAATAAACAAGAAAATAAAGAAGTTGAGTTTATATATGCAAGCGCCCTTGAAAGACTGCCCTTTGAAGATAACAGTTTTGATGTGTCTGTGGCATCTTATGTAGTACATGGATTAAAAGGTTATGAAAGAAAAATCATCTATGCTGAGATGAGCAGAATTACAAAGCAATTGGTCATTATTTATGATTATAATGAGACAAGATCAGTTTTAACAAATATAATCGAATGGCTTGAGGGCGGAGATTACTTCAATTTCATCAGAAAAGCTAAGTCCGAGATAAAAGAGAGTTTTCGTGACATTCATGTAATAGACGTTGGCTTACGAGCAGCATGGTATGTTTGTGTACCGGAAACCCACTAGTTGATATCAATTTCTAAATATGATCGGACCGTTTGCCTTTGTGCATTTTGTCTACTCCACTGGAGAAGACTTTTTTTTATTGACAAAACCCATTAAACCATGTAGAATACTAGGAAATGAAAGTAGTATAAGCATATATGAATTTACTGTATTTAAATTAAGGAGGTTCTAAATTTGACAGTCTATGGTAACGTGACAGAGTTAATTGGACGGACACCGATGGTGCGTATTAACAAATTGAATGAAGGTGAGGCAGAAGTAATTGTCAAGCTGGAGTCATTTAATCCCGGCGGCAGCGTCAAGGATCGGATAGCCTTGAGTATGATCGAAGCCGGGGAAAAGGCAGGGGAAATTAATAAGGATACTTTAATTATTGAACCTACCAGCGGCAATACCGGTATCGGTTTGGCTCTAGTTTCTGCCGCTAAAGGATATCAGTTACTACTTACTATGCCTGATACCATGAGTATTGAACGTCGCAACTTGTTAAAAGCTCTCGGGGCCCAGTTAGTGCTTACGCCGGGAGGCGAAGGTATGAAAGGGGCAATTCGTAAAGCGGAGAAATTGGCAGGCGAAAATCCTAATGTTTTTATTCCCCAGCAGTTTTCCAATCCGGCAAATCCGGAAGCTCATCGTAATACTACTGCAGAAGAAATCTGGACTGCCCTTGACGGAAAAATAGATATATTTGTTGGTGGTGTGGGCACTGGGGGCACCTTGACCGGTGTTGGTGAAGTACTAAAAGAAAAAAATCCGGGTATTCAAGTGGTGGCGGTAGAACCCGTAGACTCGGCTGTTCTTTCAGGCTGTATGCCGGGGCCGCATAAAATTCAGGGAATTGGAGCTGGATTTATACCGGAGATATTAAATATCGATGTTGTAGATGAAATATACCAGGTAACTGATGAGCAGGCCATGAAGACTGCGCAGCGGCTGGCGGCGGAAGAAGGGTTGCTGGTAGGAATATCTTCGGGAGCGGCAGCATATGCGGCACTTGAATTGGCTAAACGTGAAGAAAATGCAGGAAAACGTATTGTAGTGGTATTGCCGGATACTGGCGAACGCTACCTGTCCACAGCACTGTTTAAATAAAGTTTAAAATTTGGGAGGAGAATCGAATGAAATATAACTATCCTTTACTAAACGCGGAAATGCCCGGGAGAGAAGATGTAATAAAACTAACTCCTAACCCAGCCTCTAAGGAACTGTTTAAGCGGCTGGAGCAAAAGAATGTTGAAACGTGGCTGGATAGGTATGAAGCCCAGCAGCCCCAGTGTGGCTTTGGTCTTAGAGGATTGTGCTGCCGAAATTGTCAATGGGGTCCCTGTCGAATTGGGCCTAAAGCATCCAAAGGTATATGCGGCAAGGATTTGAATTTGATGGTAATGGGTAATCTAGTCCGGGCGTTGGCAGCAGGCTTGGCAGCTCATGGACGGCACGCCCATGAAGTCTATATGACCATCATTGCAGTAGCTAAAGGCAAGGCGGATTATCCATTGTTGGGAGAAGAAAAAATATGGGAATTGGCGGAGAAATTTGGTATAGAAACAAAAGATAAGGCATTGGACCAAACGGCCAAAGAAGTGGCGGAATATCTGCTGGAAGATTTGGGCCGCATGACGGCCGAACCTATGTATATGCTGGAAGCTTACGCTCCTAAGGAAAGAAAGGAAGTATGGCAGAAACTTGGAGTTCTTCCCCGGTCCGGTAGTTATGAAGTGATGGAAACCCTTCACATGACTACATTGGGAGGATGTTCCGACTGGACTGCACTTGCGTCACAGGAGCTCCGCATGGCGCTGGCTTATTGCTACAGCACGCTTTACGGTTCATCTATGGCTACAGAAATGCTGTTTGGTATTCCCCAGCCAAAAGTTACGGAAGTGAACTATGGAATCCTGAAAGAGGATCATGTGAATATACTTTTGCACGGGCATTCTCCAATGATGGCAGAAAAAGTGCTTGAAAAGATAAATTCACCGGAAACCCAGCAGCAGGTAAAGGATTATGGTGCTAAAGGCATTGTAGTAGGTGGGATGTGCTGTACCGGTGATGAGTTATTGTGCCGCCATGGTATTCCCTCAGTGACCAATATCATGGGCCAGGAATTGGCCATCGGCACTGGTGCCGTGGATGCGGTGGTAGTTGACATGCAGTGTGTCATTCCTGGTTTGAAGACGGCAGCGGACTGTTTTGGTACTGAAGTTATCACCACATGTGATTCCAACCGTATACCCGGGGCAAAACATATTCCCTTTGACCCGGAAGATTGTGAGACTTTAGAGGAAGACGCCATGCGGGTAGTGCAGCTGGCATTGGAAGCGTTTAAGAGACGGGATCGGTCTCATATTTATATTCCTCAGGAACGTTCTCGGGCCATGGGGGGATGGAGTTATGAGGCAGTGGTTAACGGCTTCGGCGGCCTGGACAAAATAGCGCAGTACCTTAAAGATGGAACGATTAAGGGTATTGCTACCGTGGTAGGTTGCAATAACCCTAAAGTCCCTTATGAATATAACCATGTTACCATTGTTAAGAAATTAATTGAAAGTGGAATTTTAGTGACAACTACTGGCTGCTGTTCCCATGCCTTATTAAACGCTGGGTTATGTGCTCCGGAAGCGGCAGAACAAGCCGGCGGCGGGCTTAAGGATGTTTGTCAGGAATTAGATATCCCGCCGGTATTGGCAGTGGGAGGCTGTGTAGATAATGCCCGCTCATTGCGTTTGTTTATTGACCTGGCGGATGAGGCAGGGAAGCTGATAAAAGATATGCCGTTTATATTTATTGGTCCTGAACCGGGTAATGAAAAGACCGTTGGTCAGGGGGTAACCTTCCTTGCCCACGGAGTTAGCAATTTGGTAGGATTTCCTGCTCCTATTCCGGTGCCTCTGCCTAAGGCCAAGGATGGGATCCAGTCCAATGATGAAATGGATCGGGGTAGTAATGATGTTGCGGACTTCTTTGCCGGCGACGGCCTATATGAAAAAGTGGGAGCAAGGGTGTATACAGAGCCTTATCCCAAACTGGCGGCCCAAACCGTTCGTATGCATATCAAACGCAAACGGTTGGGATTGGGCTGGAAATAGGGGGTAGAAGAACAAATGAAAAGAAATAAAGGTATTTTTGTAATAGGTCTGCTGTTAATGCTTGCGATTGCTCTAATGGTATCCGGCTGTAGTACAGGGAAGGATGAAGCGGGTTCTAGCAGCGAAAAACCGGTGATTAAAATCGGCTATTTGCCTATTACTCATTCTTTGCCCCTGGTAGTGGCGGATAGACTTAATAAAGACGGTTTTGAGAATTTTAATTTAGAACTGGTGCGCTTTAGCTCCTGGCCCGAGTTAACCGATGCACTGAATTCCGGCACTATCCAAGGTGGTATGACCATGTTTGAGATTGCAATGGCAGGTAAGGAACGGGGTATTCCCCAAGAAGTGGTTTTGTTGTCGCACCGCAACGGAGATGTACTCACTGTTTCAAAAGATATTGACAAGGTCGAGGATTTAAAAGGTAAATTGGTGGCTATTCCTCATCGGCTTTCCGGGCATAATCTTCTGCTTTACAAGGCTTTGAAAGATGCGGGAATTGATTATCAAGATGTAAATAAGATAGAAATGGCTCCCCCGGATATGCCGGCAGCATTGGCACGGGGTGAGATTGACGGCTATGTTGTAGCGGAGCCGTTTGGCGCACAGACCGTGTTGGCGGGAAGCGGCAAAGTTTTAATGCGGGCCCAGGATATCTGGCCGGATTGGATTTGCTGCGGGCTGGTTATAAACCCCAAGTATTTTAACGACCAGGTGGTATTGCAGGAATTGGTAAATAAGCTGACGGCAGCAGGAACTTTTATCGAGGGCAATCAAGATGAAGCTGTGGAAATTGCTGCTGAATATATGCAAATTAAAAAGGAACTATGGGCCAAATCTTTGGAATGGATTTCATACGCTGATTTGCAGCCCCGGCAGGAAGATTTTGAACAGATGCAGAGTTTATTACTGGAACTGCCGTGGGACGGAAAGCCAAAAACCCTGCTGAGTAAAGAAGTTAACCTAGATGAATTAATTAATGAGGATTATGCCAAAAATGCTTATGGGAAGGTGAATTAAGTGGCGGTCAAGGAAAAATACTTCCTGCCGCTGATAACGTTCACACTGGTACTGACCGCTTGGCAGGCAGTTGTATCTTTGGGGATTTGGGAGGATTACCTTTTCCCTTCCCCCGTAGCCGTGGCGCGGGGTATTATGGAGATTGCCCTGAACGGTATGCTGTGGGAACACATAGGCGTCAGCCTGTTCCGTTTTTTTACAGGTTATTTGCTTGCGGCAATGATTGCAGTGCCCTTAGGACTAATTGCCGGCTGGCATCGACGGTTATGGCTGGCTATTGATCCGCTGGTTCAGGTACTGCGGCCCATTTCACCCATTGCTTGGATGCCGTTAATTGCTCTTTGGTTTGGGATTGGCAATTTGCCTGCCATTGTGATAATTCTGCTGGCTGCTTTTTACCCCATACTTCTATCTACCGTAGCAGCAGTAAAAAATGTGGACCCGGTCTATCTGAAGGTGGCCCAAAACTTTGGCACATCCCAGAGGGATATACTTAAGAAAGTAGTTGTGCCGGCTGCTTTTCCTTACATTATGATGGGAATGCATATTGCTTTGGGGACTGCTTGGGTCTTTTTGGTGGCCGGAGAAATGATGGGTGTACGTTCGGGATTAGGATTTCTTATTGTTGACGCTCGTAACAGCATGCGCACTGAGCTGGTTTTGGCAGGGATGATTATTATTGGTGCTTTGGGACTGACTCTGGATCGTTCGATCGGCTCTTTGGAAAAGCTGGTTAAAAGGCGCTGGGGCTTTAATGCATAATAGATACGACGGGGGAAGTGACTATGTCAACTAGGAAGAAGATAAAAGTGGAAGATGTGACAAAAGTATTTACCAATAACAAAGGTGAGCAACAGCAGGCTTTGGCGGGTGTAGACCTGACTGTGTTTGACACTGAATTTATTTGTCTGCTCGGTGCTAGTGGTTGCGGCAAAACTACTCTATTAAATTTGATGGCTGGTTTCGAGTCCATTTCTAGTGGAACTATTTACATTGATGATAAACCGGTGGGTTCCCCACAGCCCCAATACCAGACTATCTTCCAAAATTATGGACTTTTCCCCTGGCGTACCGTTGAAGAAAACATTGAATACGGGCTGGAGGTACAAGGGGTCTCCCTGGCGGAAAGGCGCAAAATAGCAGCGAACTACATGGAGATGGTTGGACTGGAAAAATTTCGTCACAGTCATCCTCACCAGCTTTCCGGCGGCATGCAGCAACGGGTAGCCATTGCCCGGGCCTTGGCAGTAGAACCGGAAGTGCTTTTTATGGATGAACCGTTTGGGGCGTTGGATGCTCTGACTCGTTTTCGTATGCAGGAAGAGATTACTCGTATTTGGCAGGAAAACAAGCAGACTATTGTTTTTGTGACCCATGATATTGATGAAGCCGTTTTTCTAGCTGACAGGATCTTTATCATGTCTCCGTATCCCGGCCGAATAAAGACTGTTGTTCCCGTACCCATAGGACGGCCGAGAGACAGAACCGATTATGATTTTATTAAGATAAGAGATAGGATTTATGGCGAATTTAAACTAACAGTGAAGAAAGAGCTTGATTACTATATCTAATGGGAAGTAGCGAAGGGTCACTCTTGACAATAATACCAAATAATGAGCGGCGAATATCCGGGTGGGGTATTCGCCGTTCTTTTTCTCACGCTCAAGTATAACCAGACAGGAAATTCGTCCCGTGTTGAAGGGATACCTCCCTTTTTGGATCTTTCAGTCAGTATTTGATAGAAAAAGGATATGAGGGCATTATTATAGAAGAATTGAAATGAATAAGTTTCGCTTTATGCGGTTTAGATTCTCATGCTGCTTGATGAAATGCATATGACTTTAAAAGGCAGGGACAATGAAAAGGTATAGGATTTAATCATTTATTTGGGGGTGGTTATATGGATAGTGACCCTGGAAGTATTAAGAACCTACAGATTACAAACACTATAGGAGGGTACGTGCATATAAGTTGCCTTATAAGCCAGCCTTTTAAAAGGGGGTAAAGAAATGCTTTCTATCTTTAAGACAATTAGTGAAAGAACAGCTCCGCATGATAAGTTGGAAAAAGGTGTCTGGATAAACCTTGCAAATCCAACAGACGATGAAATTAATAAAGTAAGTCAAGAAACAGGAATCCAATATGATTTTTTGAAGTATTCACTGGACGATGAAGAAAGACCTCGGGTTGAGATAGATGAAGGGCAAATATTAATTATTATTAATGTACCTATATTTATAAGTAATGAAGCCTTTTACGATACCATTCCTTTAGGCATAATTCTAACAGATGACTTTTTCGTAACTGTTTGTCTGGAGAACTTAACTATTTTAGAGGACTTTTATAATAATGGAAAAATAAAAGGGATGGCAACCTTTAAAAAAACCCGTTTTCTTTTCTTAATATTATATAAGGTTGCTACTCTATATTTAAGATACCTAAGGGTAATAAATAGAAAATCGGAGGATATTGAATTAGAACTTCATAAATCAATGAAGAATAAAGAATTGATTAGTTTATTGAATTTGGAAAAGAGCTTGGTATATTTTTCTACGTCTCTTAGGTCAAATCAAATAGTAATGGAAAAATTACTGAAGAGTAATAGTATTGAAAAGTATAATGAAGACAAGGATTTACTTGAAGACGTATTAATTGAAAACCAGCAGGCAATTGATATGGCTAATATTTATGCAAATATTTTAAGTGGAACAATGGATGCTTTCGCTTCAATAATATCTAATAATTTAAACATGGTTATGAAATTTCTAGCGATGATAACTATTATTTTAGCACTACCGACTATGGTTGCTAGCTTCTTTGGCATGAACGTTGCTCTTCCGTTTCAAAGCTCTTCCTATGGTTTCCTGATTGTTGTAATAATATCTATTTTTTTATCAGTGGTTGGAACATTGTTTTTGGTAAAGAAGAAGATGTTCTAGTGAAGAACGATTTGATCCTCTGCCCATAGCAATAGTGGCAGAGGATCTTCTTTGTTTCAACTAATTCATTTTGTTAGTAGGCTGCTAATTCTGGACTATTAATTTATCAAAGTTTAGCTGGTATTTAAGGCTTGTTTCCACCTATTTACCCTAGGATATGGTACACTACATGGGGGAGAGTTGAGTAAAGAAAAAGTTCATAATTGCCACATAAAAAAATGCAGTTTGAACTTAAAGAGCTTACCTGTAAAGAGGAAAATAAACTGCCACCTAAAGGAGGGGACAGTAAAATGGACGAAAGAAGAATGGAGCCTGAGGATTTGCTCCAACAAGTGCAAGAACTAATCAAGCGCCTAAAGCAGAAGGGCTTGGGACCGATGGTGTTTGTTATTCCGATCATAGCCGTACTATTATGGGCCGCAAGCGGCATCTATATGGTTCAACCGGGAGAACAGGCAGTTGTGCGGCTGTTTGGTAAGGAAGTAGGTATCACTGAACCAGGGTTAAGATATCAACTGCCATATCCCATTCAAACCCATGATACAGTTAATATTGCCAATGTTCGCAGGGCGGAAATCGGGTTTCGGAATGGAGATGGAGGTTCACCGGGTATTACACAACGAATACCGGAGGAGGCACTAATGCTGACTGGGGATGAAAATATTGTCGAAGCCCAGCTGGTTGTGCAATATGTAGTGCAAAATCCTTCAGATTTTCTTTTTAAGGTCAAGGACCCTGAACAGACCCTTAGAGCTGCATCAGAAGTAGCCTTGCGGGGTGCCGTTGGAAAAACTACCATTGATCAAACCATGACCGAAGGACGGTTGCTGGTAGAACAGGAAGTACAAGCTACTCTGCAGTCACTGATGGATCTTTATGAGACGGGGATACTGGTAACACAAGCAAAACTACTGGTTGTCGACCCGCCTGAGTCTGTTAAAGATGCCTTTCACGAAGTAGTAAGAGCTTACGAAGACAAGGAAAGGCTGGTCCAGGAAGCAGAAGGGTACCGTGAAAACCTCATTCCGCGTGCCAGGGGTAGAGCCTTGGAAATCATCCAACAAGCCGAAGCTTACAAGGAACGGCGCACGCTGGAAGCTTCGGGCGATGCTGAAAGGTTTACCGAGGTATTGGAGTCATATTCCAAAGCAAAAGTAGTTACTCGCCAGCGGTTGTACCTGGAAATGATTGAGGAAGTAATGCCTGGTGTGAAAAAATACATCATTGAAGGGCAAGGGGACGGTAATTTACTGCAGCTGCTGCCTTTAGGCGGCACGGAAGGGGTGAAAGTTAGCAATGAAAAATAAATTCATTCCTGTGCTGGTACTTTTAGTGCTGGCGATTGTTATATTTTCACAATCAGCGTTTGTTATTAACGAAACGGACCAGGCTATTATTACCCAATTCGGCGACTATATTCGAACTGAAGGCGAACCTGGCCTGAACTATAAACTACCTTTTATTCAGGTAATACACCGATTGGAGAAAAGGGTCTTGGCGTCTGATGCACAATCCGCCGAGTACCTGACGCGGGACAAAAAGCGAATTAACATGGATCATGTAACCCGTTGGAAGATAGCTGATCCCTACGTGTTTTATCGTACGGTTCGTGCTGAGGCTCAGGCCAGATCACGTCTGGACGATATTATCTTCGGCCGCCTCCGCCAGGAAGTCGCTAAGCATGATTTCGTTGAATTGATCCGGGAAGAAAGGGAAGCTATCATAAAAACGGTTACAGAAGAAGCGATGGAAAGTGCCAAAAGCTTTGGGATAGAAGTAGTAGATGTTCGTATCAAACGGGCTGATTTACCTGACGAAGTGCAGGAAAGTGTTTTTGCCCGGATGGAAGCAGAAAGAAACAGAATTGCCTCACGCTACCGGGCTGAAGGAGAAGAGAAAGCTCTAGAAATTCGGGCAAATGCTGATCGTGAGCGTGAAATAATCTTGGCGGAAGCCGGCCGGGAAAGTGAAGTATTGCGGGGCCAGGGTGATGCCGAGGCAACGACTATCTATGCCGGAGCTTTTGAGCAGGATGCGGAATTTTATGCTTTTTTACGAAGTTTAGAGACGTACGAGAAGGTTCTACCGGAGGATACCACAATGCTTCTAGGCATTGAAAGTGAACTATTTAAATATCTTCAAAGTAGTTCAGATCGCTAGTTTAGAACCAGACTAAAATTTTTTACCAAAGACACGAGGAGTGGGTCAAACCCCCTCGTGTCTTTGTGTGCATAGGGGAACTTTTTTTAACATAATCACCACTCAAACAATATTATGTTATATAGTCATTTGTTTGGGGGTGTGGGTTTTTATGTTTGAAGTGCTTGGTATAGGTATTTCGATCATGGCTGCCATTGATACTCAAGAGGGTGTCGTTGCAGCTATTGTAAGACAGATAAAGGACTGTGCGGGAATTTATTTATCTTCATGGTTTCCTATCCTTCTGATTGCTATTTTAATAATTGCGGGCATATATCTCTCCAGAATATACCGCCGTTTTCCCCAATGGTTGACAGCTTTCAAGGCAATGCTTGCTATTATCGGATTTAAAAGGCAGATAGATCAAGAAACATTAGATAAGGTAATAGCGACCGCCGGTTACTCCTACGATCCCAAAGAAATATTTTATTCTAATATGGATGCATGGCAGAGGAAACTGGGATATTGTCGTCTTTATGATGAAGCGGCTGCGTCCTTAGGGATGATTATAGATTGTGAACCGATTTATTTTACCTATGGCGGTAAAAGATGGTTGATTGAATTTTGGAAAGGCCAGTATGATTTAACAACCGGGTGTGAAATAGGAGTATATACCACCGAAGGATTTGACTTAGACATTCCTAGTGTTTTTAAAGGGCCTTTTTATCATGCTGCAAGCAACGAAGAACTTTTGCAAATGTCATTGTCTTTAAAGAAGAATGGCGAAACACTCTTAACCAGAGTCGATAAACATTGGTTAAAGATAATTATACTTATATAGAGATTGGCGACGGTGACGAACTTTGGGAGAATAATAAGTTTTCCGACATTGTGCAAGCACACAGAGATGTCTTTTTGCTTCTGTCCAAATTTTTCAATGATGGCAGGCTCCATTTTATTTTTGGGAACCATGACATGGTAAAGGGAAATAATAGATTTGTGGAAAAAAATTTATTCCAATATTTTGATGAACGCGAAAAAAAGTATATTCCTTTGTTCGAAAACATCAAACCACATGAAGGGTTAGTATTGAGGCATAAGACCACAAATGATAAAGTTTTCTTACTACACGGACATCAAGTGGATTGTTTAAACTATAATTTGTGGAAATTAAGCAGATTTTTAGTTAGATATTTATGGAGACCGCTTAATTTTTTCGGAGTAAACGATCCAACTAGTACAGCAAAAAATTATAGAAAAAAAGCTGCGGTAGAAAAGAAACTTTCTCAGTGGGTAATGAGAGAAAAACATATGTTAATTTCTGGACATACTCATCGGCCTATGTTCCCTGATGTAGGTGAACCTCCGTATTTCAATGGAGGAAGTTCTGTTCATCCTCGCGGCATCACCGGAATAGAAATTGCAGATGGTTTTATCACACTTGTCGCATGGAACGTTAAAACAAAACATGACGGACAATTGTTTATCAATAGGGAAGTGGTCGCTGGACCAAGTAAAATAAGGGATTACTTTAATCTCGAGTAGTTCTCAATTTTACAATTTCTTAAATGCCGGCTGACAGAAGCGTTCAAAATAATATAAATAAAATAAGCTGGGGAATGAATTTTCCCCAGCTTATTTGTGACCAATTTTATTTGATAAACTGCTGTGTCCAGTATAGCCTGCCTTGATCGTTTATGGCTAAGCCCACGCCTATTTGATTATAGGAAGAGTTTAGAATGTTCCGCCGATGTCCTGAAGAATTCATCCAGGCGGTAACCACTTCCGCGGGTGTTCTTTGGCCCATGGCGATGTTTTCCGCAGCTGTGATATAGCTCAAGCCAAAATCTTTCATCATTTTAAAAGGAGAGCCATAAATAGGAGATGTATGTGAAAAGTAGTTATTATCTACCATGTCCTGAGATTTGTACCTGGCAACTCTTGACAGTTCCCAGTTTGCCATCAAAGGCTGGAGACCGATTTTGGCGCGCTCTATATTTGTTAATCTAATCACTTCATTTTCTAAGTTCTTTACTGATTGTATATCCGGGATATTAATTGCTTGACCGGGGTATATCATAGCTGGATTAGCTATTTGCGGATTTTGGGCAATAATTTCGCTTAGTCCTACTTCATACCTCACGGCAATTTTCCACATAGTATCTCCTGACTTGACCGTATACTTCATTCCTTCAGCGTGGGCCGGGCTGACTACAAAAAAAGCAAATAAAACAACTGAGGCTAGTACATAACATAATTGTTTTTTCATATTATCCCACCTTTATTTTTTTAAACTACACATGTGAAATTCTGTGCAAATCTTTAATCTCCTTTTGGTAATGCAAGGTGAGGTTAGTAGTCAAATGGCAACATGTCCATTTAATAGATAAAGCGAAACATGTATAAATTTGTTACATGATTATTATAAAATGACACAAGCTAACACATATATCGGTTAAGGAGGGAAAGTATGACCTCATATAACGAACTTATTTGGCAGATTAGTGGTCAGCAGGGGGAAGGGATAAACGCAGCGGGAGATATTTTGGCATCAGTGCTTAATCAGAGCGGATATTATCTATACGGATACCGAGAATTTGCCTCTAGAATTAAGGGCGGCCATACACATTACCGTTTAAGAATCAGCCAAGTTCCTGTTGGTGCAATAAGCCATAAATTACATTTATTAATTGCCATGGATCAAAAAACTTTGGATGTTCAAGAGCACTACCTTGTGCCGAACAGTATTGTCTTAGCTGATGACAACCTCAACACGGAAAACACGAAGATGCGACACAATGTAATCAAGGCTCCTATCACTCCCCTAGCTATGGAACAAGGAAATAGAATTGGTAAAAACTTGGTCTGTTTAGGGATGTCTATTGCAATTATGGACCTGCAGTTAGCGTTATTCGAAAAAAATATCTCTAGCCGCTTTCAGCGGAAAGGGCAGGCGACGGTTGAGACTAATCTAAAAGCTCTTAAAGCCGGTTATAATTGGGCACTAGAAAATAATCTAGCAGGAAAACTATCTTTGAGTGAAGGAGATGGTAAGCAAAGATTATTTTTACTAGGTAATCAAGCTGCAGCAATGGGGGCGATTATGGCCGGTTGCCGTTTGCTGCCTGCTTACCCTATTACGCCTGCAACTGAAATAATGGAATATATGTCTAAATATTTACCGGAATTGGGCGGAGCAGTGGTACAAACGGAAGACGAGATTGCAGCGATTACCATGGCCGTTGGTGCCGCATATGCGGGTGTTCGAGCCATGACTGCTACGTCGGGACCCGGGCTATCGTTAATGACCGAAGCTATTGGTCTATCCGGCATGACGGAAATCTCCGTGGTTGTTGTTGATGCTCAGCGAGGCGGCCCCAGCACCGGACTGCCGACTAAGCACGAACAAAGTGATTTGCTGTCAGCAATATTTGGCACTCATGGAGAGATCCCCAAAATAGTTATGACGCCTACTAGTGTTGCGTACTGCTTCTATCAAACTATTCGAGCATTTAACCTTGCAGAGAAGTATCAGTGTCCTGTTATTGTATTAACAGACGTTGCTCTGTCCCTAGGAAAGCAGTCCGTAGATTTATTTAACCTGGAAGATGTTAAGGTTGAGCGTGGTAAACTTTTGTTTGATATGGGTGAGTATCAGGACGAAGGGATGCTGTTCCAACGCTATGCCTTCACCCCATCTGGGGTTTCGGCGCGCAGTGTGCCGGGAACCCCGGATGGAGTGCACCAGGTTACAGGGCTAGAACATGATGAAACCGGTCTGCCTAGTGAGGACCGGGCTCTTCGCACCGCTATGATGGATAAGAGATTATCTAAGATACCGGATTTGCTTCCGAACAGTACAAATTACCACGGGCCGGCAAATCCCGATTATTTGCTAATTGGTTATGGATCAACCTATGGCCCTATTGCGGAAGCTTGCAGAATGCTAGTGAAGGACGGGGTATCAGTTGGACATCTGCAGCTGCTGATTGTCTGGCCTTTTCCCATTGCCGAAATGGATTTAAACATGGATTCGGCCAAGGGTATTTTTGTAATTGAAAACAATGCTACTGGTCAGCTATTAAAGCTATTTAATATGTTTAGCCCTTATGATCGAAAGACCAAGTCTATCCGTAAATATAATGGAAGACCTTTTGTGCCTATAGAGATTTATCTTAAGATTTACGATAGTATCAAGGGGGAATTATAAGGTGGCAAGTGTCAAAGATTTTCAAAGCGACGTACGTCCTAATTGGTGTCCAGGTTGCGGTAACTTCGTACTGTTAACTGCATTGCCTAAGGCTCTAAGCGACTTAGGAAAAGAGCCGCATAATGTTGCCACGGTAACGGGTATAGGATGTTCCGGCAGAATTGCAGGCTATCTAAAAACATATGGTTTTCATAGTATACACGGAAGAGCGGTTCCCATTGCCCAGGGAATTAAACTGGCTAACCGTGACCTAACTGTTATTGCAGCAGGAGGGGATGGTGACGGGTTAGGAATAGGTCTTAACCATTTAGTTCACGGCATACGGCGTAATGTAAATATGACCTATATTATTATAGACAACCAGGTTTATGGGCTGACAAAAGGGCAAACCTCACCAACCAGTCCATTGGGATTTGTCACCAAAACCAGCCCCAAGGGTGAAATTTCAAAGCCGATACGTCCTTTGCAATTGGCTCTGACTGTGGGCATCGGTTTCCTGGCAAAGGGACATATTGGTAACATGAAACAGTTAACCCGGTTAATTAAAGCAGCAATTAGTTATAATGGCTTTTCTCTGCTTATTGTTTTTTCTCCTTGCGTAACGTATAACAAGCAAGGGTCCAGCCAGCAACATGAAAAAAATCTTTATGATTTGGAACAGGATGCTCATTATCATGCAGATGACAGGCACCAAGCCATTAAAATAGTAAATCAGTACGAAGGACAGGTATCTGGGGTAGTTTTTCAAGAGGAAGCTAAGAGCTTTCAGGATCTGCTTCCTGGCTATTCGGATACTCCGTTGACAGCACATGATCTGACGCTCCGCACAGAGCTGCTGGACCGTCTAATGCAGCCTTTTCTTAAGTCTTAATTGCGGGCCCTTTTTTATTTCAGAGGTAAGACTCGTATTAGGTTATAATTTCTTTTCAAACAATCTTTTATTTAGAGTTGGCCCTGCGATAACATGTAAAACAACATCCGCGGTGAAATGGGCTATTCCTGCACTTATTAAACCATAGTGCCAAAATAGCCATCCAAAGCTTATACCGGCCACCATATTTAAAACTAAAACCCGGGTTGTTAATATGGGAGTTTTTTTAAAGACTTGACTGGCAGCGGGTAAGTGAAGCAGTCCAAAAATAAAGGATGCTGTTACAATTCCAATCCAATTGATCAAGGGTGCTTCCAGGCCAAAATAGTTCAATACTACTTTAAAAGAATTACTCCTCCCGCCATCCTAAAATTCCCTTAAAAATAGAAAAAGTAGCTTCAGCTTATTTTTTTGGACTTTAATAGAAAAATATGGTGTATTTCTCAAAAAATGATATAATTGGGACAAAATTAAAAGGGAGAGGTGCTGGGGATGATTTACAAAGAAATAGACACGCCTGCTTTGGTAGCAGACATTGATGTTCTGAATAAGAACATTATCGAGATGCAGCAAAAGGCCAACCGCTTTGGAGTTAACTTAAGGCCGCATACAAAAACCCATAGGACACCGGCAATAGCAAAGATGCAGGTTGAGGCAGGGGCCAAGGGCATTACTGTTGCTAAAGTTGGAGAAGCCGAAGTTATGGCGGCACAAGGCCTAGACGATATCTTTATTGCCAATGAAATCTATGGTGAACCTAAAATGGTACGTCTAAAAGAAGTTGCTAGAAAAGCCAAGGTGCGTGTAGGGGTAGACAACGTTGAACAGGTAAAAATGTTATCGCAGGTATTTGCGGGTGAAGAGAAGCCTATTGAAGTGCTGATAGAAGTGGAAACCGGCGAAGAACGTTCCGGACTGCTTCCGGGCAGAGAACTGGTTGAACTTGCAAAATTTATCTATCAGACACCAAATGTTATTCTAGAAGGAATTTTTTCTCACGAAGGTCACGCCTATGGAGCAGAAAATCCGCAGGAATGTGTTGCAATTTTCAAAAAAAGCCAAGAAGACACCTTAGAAGCAGCGCGACTGATCCGAGAAGCAGGAATTGAAATAGCAACCATTAGTATCGGATCAACACCATCAATTATGCATGGTAACATTTTAGAAGGAATTACGGAAATTAGGCCTGGTACTTATGTGCTTATGGATGCGGCTCAAGGCCATGCAATTAATGATTATAGTAAGTGTGCCATTTCAGTACTGGCTACGGTTGTCAGCAAACCTACTGAAGAAAGAATTGTTTTGGATGCAGGCGTAAAGGCCCTTACTGCCTTTACGAGGGGAAAAGGTATTTGTTATACTCCCGGGTACGGTTTGCTGAAAGATTACGATGGTTTAAGGGTAAATAAGTTATATGATGAGCACGGTCTAATTAATAATGTAGATGCTAATAAAAGTCTTAACATTGGTGATAAGGTTAGGATTATACCTAATCATGTCTGCCCAACTTGTAATCTTTACGACAAAATTTATCTGATACGTAAAGATGAAGTTGTTGAAGAATTGCCTATATTATGCAGAGGAAAATCTCAATAGGAAGGCGGGGATTGTATGGCGGAGGTTATAGTTTTACGGGATGAAGAAATTGAAGGACTGGTAACATTTGAGGAAACTATGGAAATGGTTGAAAAAGCATTTGCGGACTTTTATCAAGGCCACAGCAGTGTTTTCCCTGTAGTGAGGGAAGAAATAGAAAAACATCAAGGGATTTTTGGGGTGAAATCCGGTTATCTAGCGAAAGACGAGGTTCTTGGATTTAAAGCAGGGGGATTTTGGTTGAATAATGGGCAAAAAGGCCTTACTAATCATCAATCAACGATGGTGCTCTTTGATCCGTTGACTGGTCGGCCTAAAGCACTATTGGGAGCTAATTATATAACAAAGATAAGGACCGCTGCTTTAGGTGCTATCGGTTGTAAATACCTTGCCCGCCAGGATAGTAAGATTATCACGGTTATTGGAGCGGGGTTGCAAGGTCGAAATCAACTACTCGCAAGTTTGAATGTTTTGCCCAGTATTGAAGAAATAAGGGTCTATGATTTGAACATAGAGTATGCCAAAATGATGGTTAAAGAAATGAATGAAGAGATAGAACCGAGTATACAGGCTTTTGGGGATGCTGAAGAGGCTTGTAGAGGTACTGACGTGATATTGACGACCACACCTAGCTATAAATTCATAGTAAAAAATGAATGGATAAATAAAGGAACGCACCTTAACTGTATTGGCTCTGACACCAAAGGCAAACAGGAAATTGACCCGCAAATATTTACTAGAGCAAAAATAGTGGTAGATAACTTAGAACAATGTATAACCATTGGGGAAACTCAACATGCGTACAATCTTGGGGTGATTGACAAAGAAGACATTTATGCAGAGATTGGATCTGTGGTTTCCACGGGCAGTCCGGTAAGAACGAATAGCAGTGAGATCACTATTTTTGATACAACGGGGGTTACTATTCAGGACCTGATTGTTGCAGGTAAAGTTATTGAAAAGGCTGAAAGTCTCAGTAAAGGTACTAAAGTTATAGTTTAGCAGTGTTGCTGTATGCGTTTCCGAGCTGAGCCCTCTACCTAATAAGAATTTCAACACAAAGATTTTCATTTCTAATTCTAGTTGGAGGATTGATTAAAATGTTGAGACCAAAAGAGCACGCTGTCAGATGTTTTAAAGACGGTTTTAGTTGTTCCCAGGCTGTATTATCCGCCTTTGCACCTCAATTTAATTTGAACAATGAAATGGCCTTAAAGGTTGCCAGTGCTTTCGGTGGCGGCATGGGCAGTCTCGGTGAAACTTGCGGTGCGGTGACTGGGGCATTTATGGTTATTGGGTTACAACATGGTAAAATCCTCAAGGAGGATAGAATATCCAAAGGTAAAACATACGCCATGGTACAGTTATTTGTAGACGAATTTAGAAATAAGCATGGTTCTATTAGCTGTAAACATTTACTAGATTGCGATTTGAGTACAGTCGAAGGGAAAAAATACGCCAAAGAAAATAATTTATTTAGTAATCTCTGCCCCGTATTCGTGGAGGATGCGGTGAATATTGTTGGAAAATTAATAAAAGAATAGCGGATGCTATGAGCGTCTGCTATAGAAAAGATAGAGCTATCAAAATTGATAGCTCTATTTCTTTACATCGTGAAATTGTCAGGTGCATCAATAATAGGTTTCTTTTAGGGGCTGATACCTAATAATGGCCAATAAAAATTAGCTGCCAAAGTTGTAATTATGATGATAATGAAAGCAGTAGTTGTTCCTGCACGCATTAAGTCTCGGATACTATAATAACCTGCATTGTAAGTCGTTAGTAAAGCCAAGGACTGGGTCGGTAAAAATATTCCCAAGGCAGATGCACTAATACCAATAAGCCCAAGCCAGATGGGGTTAATGTCTAAAGATACAGCCATGCTAAGAACTAGAGGGAACGTAGTAGCAATCATAGTTAATAAATTAGGAAAGCTAAGCCTAATGACTATGATCATAAACATTAGAAGAAAACCAACCATGGTGGGGGCGAGCCCTTTTAAAGCAATGAAAAAAGTTTGTGCCAGCCAATTAATTGCCTCAGTTGCATTCAGAGCTTCTACCATCGCTAAACTAGCCCCTAGTAATAGTACTACAGACCATTCCACAGATGCGCTAGCTTTTTTCCAAAAGTCGCACAAAATTGTTATTTAGCATATCGGAGATTTTATCTGTTTTAACTAGTTGTTTTGCCAATTACAGCCACCTTCTTCTCTACTATCACTTCACAAGTATTTGAGAAACATTTTATATTGCAAGTTATATGCCACTATAAATTCTATTGGAAACCCAGTTTATTGCACTTAAAGATATTAGGTAAGGTAATATCAACCTAAAAAGTGCCTAAAACAAGAAAATATAATAGACGTTTCTGCCAATAAACACTTGGTTGTCTTTAAATGGACATTTTTACTTTTGAAATCCAGATAGGCTTTACTGTAAAAAGTATTCCGAAACTGCCTAATTTATCTTTTCGTATTATTGTAACATAGATTTCAGAGCATGGTTTTAATGATTGTTATGTGAAACTGGCATTTATTTTGCAATGTTTATGACGTGAAAGGCAGTCAGGAGGAATAACAATGGTAGAAAACTTGGTTCAGAAGATTTTTACAGAGAAATTAGGAAGAGAGGCTAAAATAGGTGAAATAGTTTATATTGAACCGGATATGGTTATGACCCACGACCATCAAGGCCCTATGACCATTCGAGAATTTGAAGGAATTGGAACGACAGAAGTTTGGAATCCTGAAAAAATCATCTTGGTAATGGATCATAGAACACCATCTCAAAATTTGGTTGCCGTAGAAAATCATCAGAAATTGCGGAAGTTTGCCCAAAAATTCGGGATAAAAAAATTCTTTGATGTTGGTGAAGGGATATGCCACGATATTGTCGCTGAGAAGGCACTGGTTAAACCAGGAATGATTTATATAGCTACAGACTCTCATACGGTAACCGATGGGGCTTTGGGTCTATTTGCCACTGGTGTAGGATCAAGTGAAATGGCATCCATATTTGCCACTGGCAAGGTGTGGTTGAAAATTCCCGAGACCATTAAAGTTACACTAAAAGGTGCTTTGCAAAAAGGAGTTATGGGAAAAGATATTGCATTACACCTGTTAAAGTTGATCGGAACTGGTGGAGCCGATTATAAAGTGTTGGAGTTTTCTGGCCCGGGAATAGCTTCAGTAGATGTTGCTGGAAGGATGTCATTATGTAATATGTGCCTAGAGATGGGAGCTAAATCAGCACTATTTCCTGTAGACGAACTGACGCTTGAGTATTATCGGAACAAGGGTATTGAAGTTGAGATGGTTAATCCTGATGAAGATGCCGATTATGTTGAGGAATTTGTAGTTGATTTAGACCAGTTGGAGCCTTTAATTGCATTTCCCTTTTCTCCTGATAATGTGAAAGACTTTGGGGAAATAGACAAGGACTACTATTTAGACCAATCGATAATTGGTACTTGTACCGGAGCCAGATATGAGGACCTGGAAATAGCAGCAAAAATATTGAATGGTCATAAGGTACATCCAAAAACTAGGATGTTGATTGTACCTGCGACTAGACAGATAATGCTTAAGGCGGTTCAAAATGGTATAATGGAAACTTTTGTTAAAGCTGGTGCAATGGTTAACGTTCCTTGTTGTGGTCCATGTGGTGGTTATGGTATGGGCGTTCTAGCAGAGGATGAAAGCAGCATAACTACGGGGAGCAGAAATTTTGTCGCTAGATTAGGCGCACCGGGTGCACATATTTATTTGTCCAACGCAGCCGCAGCAGCGGCCTCGGCCATTGAGGGTAAGTTAGCTGATCCAAGAGATTACTTGTAAAGGGGGTGCCAAGATGACTGTTAAACTTTGCGGAAAGGTTTTTAAGTTTGGAGATGATGTAGACACGGGTCAGATTATACCTGGGAAATATGTTGTCTTAACTGACCCACAGGAATTAGCCCAACATGCATTTGAAGATGTGGCTCCTCAATTCAAAAACAAGGTTAGGACAGGGGACATCATTGTAGCAGGAAAGAATTTCGGAACAGGGTCAAGCAGAGAACACGCACCAAAGTCTTTAAAATTTTCTGGGATCAGTGCTGTTATCGCCAAGTCCTTTGCGAGAATATTCTACAGGAATGCAATTAACATTGGTCTTTTAGCCATAACAATTTCCGAAGTCGGTGAAATAAATGAAAATGATCAGCTTACTATTGATTTGAATAATGGTATCATAGTAAATCATTCTAAAGAGAAGAACTATCGGTTTGAACTTCCCCCAAAAGTTATGTTGGACATTTTTAAAGCTGGTGGAATTATTCCTTTTACGAAAAAGAGCATACAATAATTTACTCTAAAAAGAAAGGTTGATTTATTTATGGCAGACTATAGAATTGGCGTTTTAAAAGGTGATGATATTGGATTGGAGGTGGTGCCGGAGGCAGTGAAGGTAATAAAAGATGCTGTTAAACCGTTTGATACAAATATTGAATGGGTTGATTTGCCTGTAGGGATGCCTTCTTATAAAGAAAATGGTGAGACCTTACCGAAAAAAACCTTTGATTCTCTTTTCGAGTTGGATGGCTGGATCTTAGGTCCAATTGGCCACATGGCTTACCCTAAGAATGACGAAAAAGCAATTAACCCCCATCCGATTCTAAGAAGACAATTTGATTTGGTCAGTAATATTAGGCCGGCGAAGTCCTGCGATGAAATTCCTTCAGTCCATAAAAATGTCGATGTCGTAATTGTGAGAGAAAATAATGAAGGATTTCAACCTGATCGGAATATGTATAAGGGTAATGGTGAATTTATGCCAAATCCCGATTTGGCAATGTCCATGAGAGTCATATCCAGAAGAAACTCACATATGGTAGCTAGTACAGCTTTTGAGCTTGCTAGGCAAAGAAATGGGTTGAAAAAGGTTACTGCTATTCATAAAAATACCGTTTTTAAATTAGGGTGCGGTTTATTCATTGAAGCATGCCAGGAAATTGCGCAGGAATACCCTGATATTACCTTTGAAACGGCAGTTGTTGATACTTTCTCCATGCATTTGGTAATGCATCCCCAGGATTTTGATGTTGTGGTTACAACTAATATGTTTGGGGACATACTGAGTGATCTTGCAGCAGGCTTGGTGGGTGGGTTAGGCATGGCACCTGGGTTATGTGTTGGCCCCAAATACGTAATGGCTCAGGCAACTCACGGTTCAGCCCCGGATATTGCAGGAAAACAAATTGCGAATCCCTATGCAATGATTATGTCTGCCCAGATGATGTTATCGTGGCTTGGTAATAAGAAAAAGGATGCTGATGCTATAGAAGCAGCAAATAACATTGAAAGAGCCATGACGACAGTTCTAAGAAGTAAAAATGACATTACCCCGGACCTTGGTGGGAAGGTAAATACTTCCCAAATGGGAGATGCAGTGTGCGAAGCACTGTAATAGGTGAAAATAAGGCTGAATATTATAATATAGGCTGCAAATAGGTGGAATTATTTCAAATATTTTTTATTAGATGAAAAAAATAGTAGCGACAAAACCTTGGAAAAATTAGGTTATACAGGATTATATAATAAAATTCTATTAATACATTAGGATGGCATAAAACTTGCGAATCTTATTACGAGGAACCAAATAATTCTAAAGGGGGTGACAAATTTAGCTGATTAAATAGTTGGAGGTATGAGAATGGGTCAGACAATGACAGAAAAAATTATTGCACATGCTGCAAATAAATTGAAAGTCTATTCTGAACAAATTGTTCACGTGCCAGTTGACTTTGCATACATACATGATAACAATGCCCCTATTGCAATCAGACAGTTTTCAAATCTTTCCCAAGCAGATGTGTGGGATTCCTCTAAAGTTGTGTTTATACTAGACCATCATTCTCCTTCAACAACTTTACGGGCTGCTCAACACCATCAGGACATTAGGAAACTTGCAGGCAAACATGGTATTAGAGTATTTGATGTGGGTCGAGGGGTATCTCACCCTGTCATGGCTGAAGAAGGTTACGCGAGACCAGGCAGAATCATACTTGGTACAGATTCCCATACAGTTGGACTGGGGACTTTTGGATGTTTATCTACTGGTATCGGTTCAACGGAAATGGCAGCAGTCTTGGCAACAGGTTCTATTTGGTTAAAAGTGCCTCAGACGAATCGGATAGAACTTAGCGGCAGGCTGGGTCCTCAAGTGACACCTAAAGATATTTCTTTGTATTTGTTAAAGCACTTTGGGCCATCTGCATTAAACTATGCTGCTGTTGAGATAACCGGCCCGTTTCTAGGAACCTTAAGTGTAGAAGAAAGAATGGCAATCACGATTATGTGTTTGGAGATGGGAGTAAAAAATGCAATCATGCCCGTTGACCAAGATATTTTAAAGTATATCGGCGGTTCCTATGATACTGAGAGAATATTTAAAAGTGATGCAGATGCTGAATATTCTTCAGTACTTAAGCTTGACGTATCTAAAATTGAACCGATTGTTGCTACGCCTTCACTTCCAACCAATGGGGTAATGGTTACAGAATGTAAAGGAGTATCAATAAATCAGGCAACGCTAGGTTCCTGTTCAGGGGCATTTCTACATGATTTAGAAGCCGCCGCCGAAATCGTTAAGGGTAAGCGTGTGCATCCAGAGGTAAGGTTTATAATTGTTCCAAATAGCTCGAGGGTTGTAGAACAAGCAGCCAAGTTAGGTATTATACAAACACTAGTTGAAGCTGGAGCGATTTTTAGTTCTCCCGCCTGCGGCACTTGTGGCGGATATGAAGTAGGTGTATTGGCCCCTAACGAAGTTTGTATTTCCACTACCACACGAAATATGGAGGGGCGAATGGGGCCAGGCGCAAGAATCTATCTGGCTAGTGCTAGAACGGTTGCGGCTTCTGCGCTAACTGGGGAAATACAAGATCCAAGAGAACTTAGCAGGGAGGAGTTCAATGGCTGATTACATTGTTAAAGGAAGAGTATGGAAGTTTGGCGATAATATCAGTACAGACCATATACTACCTTCTCGGTATATGACGGACATTGAACCCCATGAATTGGCGACCAATTGTATGAGCGGGGTTGATCCCGAATTTGCTAAAAAAGTTCAGCCTGGTGATATTTTAATTGCTGGAAAAAATATTGGATACGGCTCAAGTCGTGAGCAGGCGCCTCAGGCCATAAAATATGCGGGACTCGGAGCGGTTGTTGCAAAGTCTTTTGCACGGATTTTTTACCGAAACTGTTTTAATGTCGGTATCCCGGCTATCATCAACTCTCAGTTTGTTACCGAAGCAAACCAGCGGGATATTGTAGAGATTAATTTTTCCCAAGGGAAGATAACTAACTTAACTAGGGGATTATGTTATAAGTTTGAAAGACCGCCTGATTTCTTAGTTGAATATATCGAGTTAGGTGGATTGATGAACTATATAGAAAAAACGATTACAAAAAAAGAAGGAGTGAGTAAGTGTGTTAAAGTCTAGAAAGTTACAAATCGTTTTTGCGTTGTGTCTGGTTTTTATCATGTTGGTTGCCGTCGGCTGCGGTGGTAATGAAGCTCCAAAAGAAGAGCCTAAACAGGAAGCTGCCAAAGAAGAACCTAAAGAAGAGCCAAAAGTTGAATGGCCGACAAAAAATATCGAACTTGTTTATCATTCGAAGGCCGGTTCCGGTGGCGATATGTTTCTAAGAGCCATGGCTAAGTCTTTAGAAGAACCAATGGGCAAATCAATAATAGTCGCTAATAAGCCCGGAGCAGCTGCAATGAATGCATGGAAATATGTTGATGATTCTTCAGATGGTCATACTTTCTTAGGGGTGTCTTCAACATTAATCACATCCCCTATATTGAACAACCTGCCTTTAGATTATACGAGTTTTGAGCCAATCGCTATGATGTTTGTTGACCCGATGATTTTATTCGTTAATGCTGAAGCACCATGGGATACATTTGAAGAATTTGTAGAAGATGCTAAAGCTAATCCCGGTAAATACAATATAGCTGGCGGTATTCCAGGAGAGTTAGGATTTGTTGCAGGTAAATTACTGCAAGAAGCAAGTGGTATAGATATTAATGTAGTTCCGTTTGAAAGTGGTGCAGACGCTGCCGTATCTGTATTAGGCGGACACGTTGACGGTGCAATCGGTGAATACGGTGAAGCAGTTAATCAACTTGATGCCGGCAAATTAAAAATATTAGTAGCATTTAATAAAATAGACGGAGTAGATGCTCCAACCGTTGGCGATAAAGGAATGGATTTTGTAATTGAAAAATTTAGGGGAGTTGTTGCTCCTAAAGGAACACCCCAAGAAGTAATAGACGCGTGGGTTGAAGGTGCTCAGCAGGCTTATGATGATCCGGAATTTAATCAGTACTGGAACAATATGAAGCTGGTTAAGACATTTAGGCCTGGAGCAGAATTTATTAAGGTGATGGAAGCTCAGGATGCACAGATAAGAAAATACATGCAGTAATACAAAATAGGCGGGATATTATATCCCGCCTCACCTTCAACTAAAGGAGGCGACCCAAGTGTTTAAACGAAATGACTACATTGTCGCAGTCGCTGCTATCTTATTTGGCATTTTTATTTTGCTGCAATCTGCGCAACTGGAAGAACAAGTGAAAGTGTCAATTGATCCGGCAGGCCCAACTGCCTTACCCAATTTAATGGCCTTTATCATAATTGCAATGGGCATTGTTCATCTTGCGGGTGCCTACTATGCAAACAAGGTAACAGAAAAGGGACAATCTAGAAGCTTTTCGGATTTTGTGAGTCAATATAAAGCTGTTGCATATGTTTCGATAATTAGCATAGCTTATGCATTTCTGATGGACATTATCGGGTACATTATTTTAACTCCGCTTCTTATTGGATCCTTACTCTGGGTAGTGCAGGTAAGAGACTTGAAACGGATTGTAAGGGTGAGCACATTAATGACTGGCATCTTATTTATAGTTTTTAGATTTGGCTTACAGGTTAAGTTGCCATTAGGCTTATTAGACTTCTTTTTAGGGTAGGGGGTAACTGAATTGTTAGAAAATTTATTGGCTGGGGCAGATAATGTCTTCAATATTGCTTCTCTAGCGGCTATTGCATTTGGGGTGCTTTGGGGAATTATTGGCGGCATGATTCCCGGGATAAATGCAACCATAGCTATGGCCCTTTTGCTTCCGTTTACCTGGGGCATGGAGCCTACAAATGCTATTATGATGCTGATAGGTGTTTATTGTGGAGGAGAATATGGCGGTTCTATTCCAGCAATTTTGATAGGTACTCCAGGTACCACCGCTGCTGCAGTAACTTCTCTGGATGGTTATCCTCTTCATAAACAGGGTAAGTCCGGAATAGCGTTGGGCACTTCCTTAATTTCATCTACACTCGGAGGACTATTAAGTGCCGTAATATTGATTTTTATTGCAGTGCCATTAGCATCAATAGCAATCAAATTTGGCCCGGCAGAATACTTCGGACTGGCTGCTTGTGGGTTGACGCTTGTCTGTTCTTTGGGAGGTAGAAATGTTTTTAAGGGAATTCTAGCCGGTGCTATCGGTGTTTTCATAGCGTCAATTGGCTATGACCCTATGAACGGTATTCCCCGCTATACCATGGGTCTTATTAACATTGCAGATGGTTTCGAACTGATATCGGTTATGATGGGCCTATTTGCAATATCGGAACTTGTATTGCAAGCGGAAGAGTTAACCGGTGACGCTAAATTTAGTATTCAGAGCAATGTAGATACCAGATTGCCTAGCTGGGCAATTATTAAGACTTTCTTGCCAACTGCCTTTTTCTCAGGTTTGATTGGTGTTGTAATAGGAGCTATGCCCGGTGTTGGGGCATCTACAGCGTGCTTCGTAGCATATAGCGAAGTGAAAAGATGGTCTAAGGATGGACATACTTTTGGAACGGGCAACTTAAAAGGTGTTGCAGCTCCCGAAGCTTCTAATAATGCTGTAACAGGGGGAGCATTGGTTCCACTGCTTGCTCTGGGTATCCCGGGATCTAATTCAACCGCAATAATGCTTGGCGCGTTGATGATCTTTAATATACAGCCCGGTCCCTTGCTATTCCAAAGGAGCCCCGAAATACCATATGCATTTTTCGTTGCATTAATAGTAGCCAACATCTGTTTATTTATAATGGGGTATTTTATTGTGAAACTGGCTATCAAGATTACCAGTATATCAAAACCGATTTTATTTGCGTGTATTATCGCTTTAGTTTTTACTGGCGCTTATGCATTTAGTGCAGATACTTTTGATATTTTTGTTACTTTTATTTTTGGATTATTAGGTTACATGATGAAAAAATTTGGAGTTCCATACACTGCAACGGTATTGGGTTTCGTATTAGGTTTTATTATGGAGGCGAATTTAAGGCGGGCACTCTTAATTTCTAAAGGAGATTGGATAGGCGGGCTGTTCACTTCCGGACTCAGTACAACTTTAATAGTTCTAGCAGTTGTTGCTTTTATTGCAACAGTCTACCAGAACATGAAGAAACCCGTAGATATGGATTCTATTGCTGACGATAATAATGCCAAAGTCTAGACAAGATGAGTTTCTACTTACTTTATAATAATGTCATTGTTCGAGATAATCTAAGAAGCTAGTGCCTAGAGAGGTAATTTTTGTGCCTTGTTTTGTTTTTCCTGACTGAACAAAATTTAAATCGGTGAGCATATTAATTAAGCTTCTTAGTTTATGATCGGGCAAATCGGTTACGCCAGAGTTAATTAACTGTTTTAATAAGGAACTTCTACCTAAACCCTTATTAAGAACGGTATTTTTTTGCAATTCTTTCAGTATTAGGGAGACGAGCTGTAATATTTTTTGGTCAGATAATTCCTCTATGGCTTAATCAAAGTTACTTTGATTAATAGACACTAGTTCATTTTTGCTTTTTAATGTTTGTTTTCTAGTCAGGTATAATGGTAAGTCATGTAAGGTCGCCTGTTGGCTTTCAGGTATAATACAGCACATGTATTCAACGACATTTTCCAGTTCTCGAATATTCCCTGGCCAGGAATGGTTTAAGAGAAAGGCTTTAACTTTTTCATCTAATGCTAGATTTCTTTGACAAAGTTTTTGTGCAAAATAATTTATTAAAATCAAAATATCTTCTTTTCTTTCTCTGAGGGGAGTAATACCTAGATGTAATGTGCAGAGACGGTAAAATAGGTCACTGCGGAAACCAGCTTGTTCAACTAATTTTTCAAGGTTTTGATTGGTTGCAGCAATTACCCTGACATTAATAGGAGTTAGGGTCCTACCGCCAACTCTTCGCACTTCGCGTTCTTCTAAGACTCGTAATAGTTTTTTCTGAACTTCTAAAGAGCCGTCGCCAATTTCATCCAAGAAAATAGTGCCGTTATGGGCCTCTTCAAATAGCCCGGGTTTTCCACCTTTCTTCGCACCGGTAAAAGCTCCGTCTTCATAGCCGAAAAGTTCGCTTTCCAATAAGTTTTCTGGTAAGGCGGCAAAGTTAACAGCAACAAAAGCCTCATTTTTTCGAGCGGAGGCGTTATGAATGGCTTGGGCATATAGTTCTTTTCCTGTGCCGCTTTCACCTTCGATTAATACATTAAGTTCATTCTTTGCAAAAAGCTTAGCTAACTCGGTTATTTTTTTCAGCTTGTTCGATTTAGTAATAATATCACCAAATGTATATTTAGCGATGTTTCCTTGTTTTTTTAGTTCGCGGCGCACTTTAGTTTCCATCTCTCTTACTTTACCAACAGGTTTTAAAGTGGCAATTACTCCTTGTATTAATTCTTCAACGCTTTTAATAGGGTTTGCAGCTAAAACATAATAATTGTTGTCTATTTGCTGAACTATTGAGATGCTGTCAGTAAAAGCTTCACTAATGTCAAGCTGCGGGAAAACTTCATCCAATGGTTTTCCGATTGTAGATGATTTTTCAATTTTCAATAATTTCTCCAGAGCGGAGTTAATAAACATAATTTCTTTTTGTTCGTTGATAGCCAAAATCGCTTCATCAACCGTATCTATCATAACTTCTAAGCTTCTTTTTAAATTATTGTTTAGTTGGGCTACATGCTGTCTGCGAATAGTGAGATTAAATATTTCTTTAATATATTTCTGGGATATTTTATTAATTAAAACTTTAGGCAAGTCAGTTTCAAGTATTATTTCAACGTAGGTCGAAAGGTCAAATCCCTTTGCGCCAAGATCAATGGTTTTCTCCACAAAAGGAGGTACCAAGTGGGAAAGACCGGTTGTTACCGCAATTTCGATTTCCTGTAAATTCTTAGTGTCAATACCAGGGTAATAAGGAAAGTAATCTAAGTAGTCTACGCCAACTTTTTTTAGCAAGTTCATGGCTAACTCGACCGTTTCTTGTGAATTTGCTACTATTAATATTTTGGTGTCGGGACTTAATTCCAATATTTTGTCCAGATTTTGTGTATTAAGGGCTCTGTCTGCAATAAGGATTTTTTTGTTTTTAGGTAAGAGGTACCGTATCTTGTTTAGGGCAGTATTGCTGGAAGCAACATAGATATCGCAGTTCGAGCAGTCTGGCGGTATCTCCAAGTTTTGGAGACTCCATCTTTTTACTTCCAGATAATCCCCAAGGTATTGATTTATTTCATTAGCAATTACTTTGGAGGTGGATTCATGGTTGGCCACAAAACAGATACTTTTTTTAGGTTTCATTCTATCACCTACTTATCTTATGTCTATATTAAATAAATAATGAAGAATTCCTCCTAAGAGATTGTTTGAAAAGATATCAAATCTCTGTTTTAAAGTGTTATAATTATTCTGTTTGAATATCACTTTTTGCAAAGGACGGATTAATTTGCCATTTTACTTACCGTATCTTGCCAGCTTGGCTGTTTCCATTATTTTTGGGTTTTCTTTCATGTTTACTAAGGAGGCACTCCAGGTTTTAACGCCGTTTCAGCTACTTGGTTTTAGGTTTGCTGGTGCGGCGCTGTTGCTAACGATGTTAAAATTAGCTGGATTTGTTAAAATAGATTTTGCTGGTAAACCGGTGAAGAAATTATTCATCTTAGCAGCTTTTCAGCCATTTTTATACTTCATTTGTGAAAATGTCGGCGTTAAGTTAACTTCAGCCAGTCAGGCAGGTATGATGATAGCAGTGGTGCCTGTGGTTTCAGCCGTTCTAGGGGCGATCTTTCTTAAAGAGTACCCGACAAAAGCCCAATGGTTCTTTATTTGTGTATCTGTTTCCGGCGTTTTTTTAATAGTTTTTTACCAAGGGTCTTTGGGGGGAGAAAATCAATTGATCGGCACACTAATATTATTAGGGGCAGCTTTTGCCGCTGGGGTCTATAATATTTTGTCAAGAAAAAATTCTTTAGAATTTAAGCCATTGGAAATTACGTATATTATGATGTGGGTGGGTGCTGTTGTTTTTAACGTACTAGGGATTACACAGGCTTTGGCCACTAATGTCTCCTTTAATAGATATATTACTGTGTTGCTGGATGTTAGAGCTTATAGTGCCATATTATATTTGGCGATTTTATCTTCGGTACTGGCGTTTTTATTATTAAACTTTAGTTTAGCACACATTCAGGCGTCTCAAGCGGCGGTCTTTACAAATTTGACTACGCTAATATCTATTTTGGCTGGGGTACTTATTTTAAAAGAAAATTTTTTTTGGTACCAGGGATTAGGAGCGATACTTATTATACTGGGAGTTTGGGGGACAATTCATTTTTCTTCTAAGGATAAGAAACAATCTATAACGGCAGACTATGCTAATAAGGTGGTTATTAAGAAGACATAGGAGATGATTGTGATGACTAAAAATAGAAAAAACCCTCGAAGTAAGCCGGCTCGTTTGGATCAGTACGGTCAGTCTTTTGGTGGAGATAAGATTACTGGAGAAGATGCCGGGGTTACGTCAAATAAGGAAAAACGTAAATGGACTAAATGAAAGAAAGAAGGCCAAACCTGAATGCGGTGACCTATAGGTTTGGCTCTTTATTTATTTTTCTTTGGATAATTCTTTTAACTCTTTTTTGCTTTTAAGTCTGGGCTCAACATATATCTCTCCAACTTCCATTTTATAAGGTTTCGGTCTTTGTTCTTTTTTTTGTTTATTCATATTGCTGCCTCCTTTAGTGTATAGTTTAACAGCAAATAGGTATGTTATGCTTTTGCGGCCAAATAAATCGTTCAATAATGGGAATTATAAGGTTTATGTGGCAAAGATTTGTTTTCTACGGGTTTTTGGGATGGATAACTGAATTAATCTGGACCGGTTTAGGATCACTATTGACGGGTGACTGGACTCTTTCGGGGCATAGTTATTTATGGATGTTTCCTATTTACGGCTGTGCTGTTTTTTTTGAACCCGTCTATAGTTATATAAGAGAGTACCATTGGTATGTTCGGGGAATTATATGGTTGTTTTTAATATGGGTAATAGAGTATTTTTCAGGCTGGGTTATAATGCAGCTAATTGGAACGGTTCCTTGGAACTATGCTTCCAAAACTCCATACCAGATTAATGGGTTGATAAGGCTGGACTATGCTCCGGTTTGGTTTGCAGGGGGATTGATTTGGGAGAAGATTCATAACTATCTAGCCGCATCTCGCATGATTGGGTTAAAATAAACTCTCCTTTCATGCGTATATTATTATATTTTTGTATAGTATAAAGGGCCGTAGTAACTACGGTCCTTTATACAACAGAAGACTTGATTTTCTCTTATTGAAGCACAGTGAGAAGATTTTTATTATATTTCTTGGATGTAAGAAATGATGCGATATGTATCAATCGCAAGTTTCTACTGGCTGTCAATAGTTCACCCCCTCTAAAGATATGTTATGGAACATAGGCCATAATTATGTAAAGAAGGGAACTTGTTTTACATCCCATCAGTGGTATTGAAAAAAAGAGTTAGTTAGCTGCAACTAATTGCCACGCGGATACTGTTTGGTATAATGGTGTTACAAGGAAAATGATGGGTAGGGATAACTTGAATAAAAAATAACCACACCGAGGGGGTATAAAATGGATTTTTATAATCAACTAAGCAAATATTATGATGAGATATTTCCTGTTAGTGAAGTGACGGTAGATTTTTTGGTTGATAATATTGGTAGTGTTCCAAAATCTCTCTTAGATATTGCTTGCGGCTCAGGTAACTACTCGTTGGAATTAGGAAGAAAAGGTTATGATGTAACAGGGGTAGACCTGAGCAGTAATATGATAAGTATTGCCAAACAAAAACCTACAAAGGATCTAGCTATACAGTTTATTCAAGGAGATATGCGCACATTGGAAGGAATTGACTCCCCCTATGATGGAGCATTTTGCCTCGGTAATTCTTTTGTTCATTTGTTAACTGACCAAGATATGATGCAGGCTTTAGCAACAGTGAACAGTAAATTGGAAAGATGGGGGACACTAGTAATACAGACGGTTAACTATGACCGAATACTTAAGTTTCATGTAACCCAGCTGCCTACTATTAACAGAGCTAAGTCTGGTATTGTTTTTGAACGATATTATGACTTTATAGAAGACGGTTTAGTAGACTTTCGTACAGTCCTCAAGACTAGGGAGGGTACATTCAGTAGTGCTGTGCCGCTGCGACCGCTTTTGATCGGGCGGTTGAGAAGTTTGCTTACAGATAGTGGTTTTAATGTGCTGGAGGGATATGGAAGTTTTGATGGACGGCTTCATGAGGCAGACACTCCGGCGACAATTGTGGTTGCGAAAAAGATATGACCGACAGTATGGATAAGGTTCTTGAACTGCTAGCAAAGGAATACCCGAATGCTGTTACCACTTTAAATTATGAAACATCATTTCAGTTACTGGTGGCAACTATCTTGTCCGCTCAGTGCACTGATAAAAGGGTCAATCAAGTGACCCGCCTGTTGTTCAAAGAAATTCCTGATGCCCAGGCATTTGCTCAATTGACACCTGAAGAATTGGCGCCTTGGATAAAAAGCTGCGGTTTGTATAGAAACAAAAGTAAGAACATAGTTAAAACATCTAAGATAATCATCCAGCATTATAATGGGAAAGTGCCCGAAACGGAAGAAGAATTGATGGGTCTTCCCGGAGTTGGTCGAAAGACAGCTAATGTTATTTTAAGTAACGCCTTTAACAAGCCTGCCATTGCGGTGGATACCCATGTTTTCAGGGTAGCTCATCGCCTGGGAATTTCCAAAGGTTCCACCCCGCTGGCTACGGAAAGAGATTTAGAAAAGGTCATACCCAAAGAGAAATTGTCCGAGGCACACCATTGGTTTATTTATCATGGAAGGAATGTTTGTAAAGCTAGAAAACCTTTTTGCGATCTATGTACTTTAAATAAATACTGCCAATATAATTAGCAACATTTATTTATCCGATAGCTAACCAGCAGTAATACCCAGGCTTCAGTTAAGGGAAGTGGACATACTAGCTATAGGTTTCGCTTTATAGTTGGATAAGCAGAGGTACTAATATTGGAACCAATGTCGACAGCACTAAACCACTGACAAAGGCGATTGCGGCGGTATCACTATCTGTGCTTTTGGCAATCAATGGAAGAGTTGTATCCATAGCCGTTGCCCCCCCGGGTGCAATACCGGCCAGAAAACCAAGTCTTTGTGCAACTATAGGTATAATAAGCAGCGCTATAATTTCTCGGAAAACATTAGTTAAGAATGCTAAGGTGCCTGTTTCCACATGGTAAATTTTAGTCAACAGGACACCGGATAGACTGTACCAACCAAAACCTGCGCCAATGGCAGCAGCTTCATTTAAGGGAATACCGATAAGAAATCCGCTTAAGGAGGTACCGATAATACTTCCTATGGCAATTGCGACGGGAATGTATAGGATACGCCAGCCTAGTTTTTTCAAGTTTTGCCAAGTGTTTTTATCGCTGCCTAAATCTATACCTATCCCAATCAGTAGAAGGCCAAGGGCAAGAGTGGTTAAAGGTTCTAGTTTTACTATCATGTTATAAGGCAAATAGATGCCAGATACAACCCCTAATGTGACAGTAATAATGACTATCCATGTCATTGGTTTTCACCTATATTTTCATGGCCCCTTTGTCGGGGTTTGAGGAGTTTTTGTAATTGATATACTGACAAAACACTGATTAAAACACTACTTGCAGCCAGTATAAATGCCTGAACACCTAAGACGTTCAACTGCCGAAGGATGTCCCTCTCAGCACCTATTTGAGCCCCCATAGTCCATAAGAGCAGGGCTAATCCGCAGAAAGTAATTTTTTCGGACCAATGTAAATATTTTTCAGGTAGTAATTTTTTATAGCCAATAAAAACACCGAGAATTAACGCGCCAAATATTACGGCAAACCAAGATAGCATAATAGTCCACTTATACCTCCTTTAAAATCAAAAAGACACTTAAGAGAATATTAACAAAAACTAACCACTAAAACAATGTGTTGAAAAAAATAGTTTATAGTATTTACCCAAATTTCTAGATATGGTATTATAAAAAGTAACAATTAAAAGCCGAGAAGAGATTAAGCAAAGAGAGACAAGAAAGATGAGACGACTCGTAGACATGGGGTGAGCACCGGCCAAGGCTGGTGTTTTTTTATTTTTATTGAAAAAAATGTAAAGAGGGGTATTCCAGTGATTTTAATGATTGATAACTATGATTCATTTGTATTTAACTTGGTACAATACCTTGGTGAACTTGGTCAAACGGTAAAAACAGTACGTAATGATTGTATCTCCTTAGAAGAGATTGAAGTGCTAAATCCTGAAAAAATTATCTTATCTCCTGGCCCATGTACTCCAAATGAAGCGGGTATTTCACTTGAATTGGTAAAACATTTTTCTGGTAAAATTCCCATATTAGGAGTGTGCTTAGGGCACCAAACTATTGGCCAGGCCTTTGGAGCTCGGGTGATTCGTGCTGAACGGCAGATGCATGGTAAGACTTCCCAAGTATTTCATGGAAGGCATATGTTATTTTCGGGAATTCCAAGTCCATTTGTTGCCACTAGATACCATTCCTTAATTTTACAGCCCACAATCCCGTCTTGTTTGGAGGTAATTGCGGAAACTAGGGATAAAGAAATCATGGCCGTTAGGCATAATAAGTATCCGGTCTTTGGAGTGCAGTTTCATCCTGAAGCTATCTTAACCGAACATGGACACACGCTGCTGGCGAATTTCTTGAATTTGGCTGTAGGAGGTGAAAAAGTTGGCTGATTTACCAATGGTTGCAAATCTTTCATATATAGACCCGATGGAATTGGTACAAGTGCTGCCGGGTAAGGAAAAATTTTTACTACATTCAGCCCTGGTAAATGATGATATCGGCAGGTTTTCTTTTTTGGGCAGTGATCCGTTTTTAATTTTTTCCGTAAAAGATGGGAAAGTGGTTGTTGAAGAAAAAGGACAAATGCAGTGTTATGATAAAGAACCGCTGCTGGTCTTAAGACGGCTGCTAAGAAAATATCAGAGACCTAATGTGAGTGACATCCCTTTCACCGGAGGGGCTGTGGGCTATTTTTCCTATGATTTAGGATGGTATTTTGAAAAATTGCCTAGTAGTACTATTGATGACTTAAAGCTCCCGGATTTGTATTTGCCTTTCTATGACCGATTGATAGTAGTGGATCACATCAAAATGGAAACGCTAATTTTTAGCCATGGATTTCCACTTGTCGGAGAAGAAGGCATAAAAAAAGCCGGAGACAGGTTAGATGAGCTGGTGGGGTTGATAAATAGGAGGAGCGTTGCTAATCCCCAAAGAAAGAATGAGGCTCCGGCAGGAAATGTGACAAGTAATTTTACAAAAGAGAATTACGTTAAAATGGTGGAAAAAGGAAAAGAATACATCGCTGCGGGCGATATTTTTCAAGTAAACTTATCTCAGAGGTTTCAGGTACCCATTTCAATTACTCCGTGGGAACTGTATCAAAGATTGGCAGATGCTAACCCGGCACCGTTCGCCTCTTTTTTAGATTTTACGCCCGTAAGTGTCGTTAGCTCCTCTCCGGAACGCTATATGCGTCTAAAAGGAGATGTGGTAGAAACAAGACCAATTAAAGGGACGAGACCGAGAGGGGCTAACAGCCAGGAAGATAGGAGATTAAGGCAGGAGTTATATAAAAGTGCTAAGGACAGAGCCGAACTGGTGATGATTGTGGATTTGGAGCGAAACGATTTAGGGAGAGTTTGTCAGATAGGTTCAGTTAAAGTACCGCAAGTCTTTAGGCTGGAAGAATATGCAACGGTTTTCCACTTGGTTTCAACAGTGGAAGGAATGCTGCTGACGAGACTGGATGTTAATGACCTGGTTAAAGCGAGCTTCCCTGGAGGCTCCATTACAGGTGCACCTAAAATTAGAGCAATGGAAATAATTGAAGAATTAGAGCCAACAAAGAGAAGTATCTACACCGGCTCCATAGGATACATTGACTATTCAGGTGATGCTGATTTAAATATCGTTATTCGAACATTTCTAATAAAAAATAACATTGCGTATTTTCAAGTTGGGGGAGCAATTGTAGCGGATTCTGATCCTGAAGCAGAGTACCAGGAAACATTGGATAAGGCAAAGGGGCTTATTAACTCCCTAGGGAAATAAGAGGAGGGAATATTAATGTTCGGTTACGTTGAAGGACGGTTTTGCGCCCAAGAAAATAAGGGATTATCCTTTCCACTTCCTGCTTTTCAATACGGCTACGGGCTGTTTGAGACAATAAGAATTTATAATGGCAGCCATCGTTGGGTTGACCAACACTTTATGCGACTGCTACAGGGATTAAAAGTATTGGATATCAGGCTAAAATTAACTATCAACGAGCTTAATTTAATTCTGGATAAGTTAATCCAGATGAATAAGATAAAACAAGGCAGCATAAAAGTAGTTGTGATTCCGGTGGACAGTAATCCGTTTACAGGGCACGGTCAAATGGATGGAACGTTAATAGCTACTTGCAGAGACGGATTAAGTTGGTCTAAAGAGAGGTATCGGCAGGGCTTATTTGTGAAAACTATTGATAGCATTCGCCGAAATGAAAAGTCTCCGTTAAGCAACATAAAATGCCTTAACTACGGTGATAATATTATCGCAAGACGAAAGGCTTTATCCGCCGGTGCGCAAGAAGGCCTGTTACTAAATAATCAAGGATACGTCGCTGAGGGGGCCGCTAGCAATATTTTTTGGTATGATGGTGATAAGCTTAAGACCCCGGCAGCCAGCAGTGGGATTTTACCCGGTATTGCAAGAAGTAAGGTTTTATCACTGGTTCCGGAACTGTCCTTAAATGCCATTGAAGTCTTGTCAACGTTAAACGAACTTTACTCTGCAAAGGAAGTATTTATAACTAATTCTTTAATTGGGGTTATGCCGGTAACAAGAATTGACAATGTAACTATTGGTACAGGCCAACCCGGAACAATAACTAAAGAATTAGTCAAACGTATAAATCCGTCATAAAATGGCATTTTGTCTGTTTAAATGTAAAACTTCTACTTTTTTCTAACTATTTTTCTATTTATGCAGGAATTGCTTTGGAAATTGTCGAAATGAGATTTACAAGAGATCCGTGTTTGGCGGGAGGCGGGGCTTTTGGAAAAAATCGAGCGTATATTAAAATGCCAACGGAAGAGGCAAGGGTTTTCTCTTTGTGAAGCGGAAGAAGCAACAAAGATTTCGATTCGTTATCTTCGGGCGATAGAAGACGGTGACTTTAATGCCATACCCGGAGGCCAGTTTTACTTGAAGGGATTCCTAAAAATATATAGCAATTTCTTGCATTTAGATGGTGACGCAGTGGTAAAGTATTATGAAGACTCACTAAGTGAGCATCTGGTATCTTACGAAGAGAAAAAAGCTCTACGCATGGCTGCAGTTTCGAAAAAGAAAAATGGTTTTTTTCATTCCATTTACAATTCTTTAACATCTTTTATGCAGTTATAAAGCACCAACTTTTGTTGGTGCTTTATTGTTTCTGTATTATATTTTCATATTTTCTGTTTGGTATGGTTCAGCAAACCGCCTGCAATTAGAATGCCGATGTCTCTTTTGTCTAGGTCGTGGTTAAGCTTGATTTGTTTTCCGGAAGATGTGTTAACCGCCACGATTTGGTCGCCTGAAAGTAATGACTGCTTCAAACCGTTTATTGTGAGTATATCATCCAGGGACGTTTCTTCATAATCATTATCTGAAGCAAAAGTCAGAGGCAATATGCCGAAGTTAACCAGATTTGCTTTGTGAATTCTGGCAAAAGATTTAGCAATCACAACCTTTATTCCTAAGTGCATGGGCGCCAAAGCTGCATGCTCGCGGCTTGAACCCTGCCCATAGTTTAGTCCTCCGATAATTACCCCGCCGTTATTATCCTTGGCCCTCTGAACAAAATTGGCATCCAGGCCGGAAAATACATATTGAGATATGACAGGAATATTGGAACGCAGTGGCAGTACTTTAGCTCCGGCAGGCATAATATCATCCGTTGTAATGTTATCTCCTGTCTTGAGAATAACTTTTCCAGATATTTCTTGGGTTAATGGCTCCTTTAAAGGAACCGGTTTAATATTAGGCCCGCGTTTAACGATGATATTACTTGCAGTTTTTTCTGGCGATATAATCATTGAATCATCCACAAGGAATGTATCTGGCTGACTAATATTGATTGGTTCCCCTAAGTCGCGTGGGTCGGTCAGGTGACCATGCAGCGCGGTAGCCGCAGCTGTTTCCGGACTTACTAGGTAAATGCCCGCATCAGATGTGCCGGTACGTCCCTTAAAATTTCTATTAAATGTACGCACGGATACTGAGCCGGATGGGGGTGATTGCCCCATGCCAATACAAGGACCGCATGCTGATTCCAATATTCGTGCTCCTGCCTGAATTAAGTCAGATAAGGCGCCATTGTCCGCTAACATGCGCAGAACTTGCCGTGAGCCTGGGGAAATAACCAGACTAACGTTTGGGTGGACCGTCTTATTGCGCAGGATAGCAGCCACCTTCATTAAGTCAGAATAAGAGGAATTTGTGCAGCTGCCAATGGCTACTTGTTGTACATTAATATGGCTTAACTTAGATACTTCTGTTACGGCATCCGGACTATGCGGCTCTGCAGCTAATGGTTCTATTTGTGCCAAGTCAATAGCTATTCTTTTGCTGTATGTGGCATCATCATCCGGCCTTATCTCTGTCCAAACTTCTGCGCGGCCTTGGGCAGTTAAGAACTGACGTGTAATATGGTCGCTGGGGAATACCGAAGTTGTCGCTCCTAATTCAGCCCCCATATTAGTAATGGTAGCTCTTTCCGGAACCGTCAATGTTTCAGCTCCCCGGCCCGTGTATTCAATAACTTTTCCTACACCGCCTTTTACTGAAAGCTGTCGTAATACTTCTAAAATAACATCTTTTGCAGTGGACCACGGAGCCAACCGCCCGGTTAACTCTACTTGTACCACCTCGGGCATAGTCAGATTAAAAGCACCTCCGGCCATAGCTACTGCTACATCCAGTCCGCCGGCACCGATGGCTAACATACCCAGACCGCCGCATGTAGGGGTATGGCTGTCTGACCCTAATAAGGTTTGGCCAGGCACACCAAACCGTTCTAAATGAACTTGGTGGCAGATACCGTTACCAGGACGGGAAAAGTATATGCCATGTTTATTGGCGACTGATTGTAAATATAAATGATCATCGGCGTTTTCGAAGCCAGTTTGCAGAGTATTATGATCAGCGTAACTGACTGATAGGCTAGTTTTAACTTGAGGTACCTCCATAGCTTCAAATTGGAGATAAGCCATAGTCCCAGTAGCATCTTGGGTCAAAGTTTGGTCTATCTTCAGCGCAATAGGCGCACCTGCTGTCAATTGCCCGGAAATTAAATGTTTTTCAATAATTTTTTCTGTAACGTTTTTTTTCATTTTGTTCCTCCGTTTCTCACATTTGAAAACCGAAATAGATACTCTTATAATCTATCAGAAACAACATATAGTGTCAAATTGAGATAAATATACCGTTAGGGAGGTATAGTCATCTAAATGCTTAAATTTAAAGTATGCGTCTCGAAACGATAGAACATGTTATAATAAGTTAAAGTAGGCTAAATTAGGAAATATTTTTTAAGTAATGTTATAATAAGGATATTGCTTAAGACGTCTTTGAAAAAGAGTAAGGCGGGGATATATGTGGTATTAGGCTTAGCGGTTTTTGAATTTCATATACCTGGGGCATTAAGTTTAAAAGATAAAAGAAGAGTATTATCAAGTCTGCTGAACCGATTGCGTTCACGATTTAATGTTTCCGTAGCTGAAATTGGGGATCAAGATATAAAACAGCGAGCTACGGTTGCTTTGGCAGTAGTTTCAAACAGTTCCAGCCATGCTGATAGCATGCTTTCAAATGCTGCAAATTTCATAGAGAACCATGCAGGCTTAGAGATAATTAAGGTTAATACCCAACTGCTCTAAACAGGGAGGATAAGTTTAATGAACATTGTACTTGTAGAACCGGAAATACCTCAAAATACTGGAAACATTTCTCGTACCTGTGCAGTAACGGGATCTACACTGCATTTGGTGCGGCCATTAGGTTTTTCAATAGACGACAAGCGCTTGAAGCGTGCCGGGTTGGATTATTGGCACCTTTTGGATATTTACTACTATGATAGTTTTAGAGAATTATCGGAAAAATACCCTGACGGCAGCTTTCATTATGCCACGACCAAAGCGAGTAATCATTATAGTGAAATGTGTTATGGAATTGATGATTTTTTGGTTTTTGGCAAAGAAACAAAAGGGTTACCAAAGGAAGTAATTGACAAGAATGCTTCGTGCTGTGTTAGAGTTCCTATGGCAAACGACGCCCGTTCGATGAATCTGGCAAACTCAGTTGCTGTTATCCTTTTCGAAGCTTTACGTCAGAATGGCTTTCCTAATATGAAATGATGGAATGCTGACGATTGAAGAGAGACTTGATGTTTCAATAAGATTTTTTTCCTCTTAATTGTTTAGAGGGTTACACGACGACTATTCATACACTCCTTTAATTTACCTTGGCGAAAGGAAATGAGGGGTGTTTTTGTGTGCCAATTTTCGATTTAAATATTAGAAATATGGATATGTTTTCAAATTATTTTCAAAAGCCAGAAGGAATCTGTAAAAATAACAAGAATGTGAATACATGTATACAAGAATACAAGGATGATATGCATAAGTGGGGAAGGAGCTTTAAATTGGGATTTCAAGAACTTGATAATGGAACAGTGACCAGATCATTGCTTGCTGAGCAAGTATATAAGACCATCAAGAATGCTATTATGAATGGAGAAATTTCAGCCGGGCAGCGCTTGAAGGAAGTTGAATTGGCCGAAAGTCTTAATGTAAGTCGTACTCCGGTTAGACAAGCCCTAAACATGTTAAAGTTAGAAGGTTTTGTCGTTAACTTGGCTGGCGGAGGGGTAAAGGTGATTGAGGTTACCCGGGATGAGGCTAATAAGATTTTTGATCTTCGGGTATTACTGGAGACATTTGCCGCGGAAAAGGCTGTGGAGAACATTTTAGAGACAGACATTAGTAAACTTGAAGAACTGTTGATTGAATCCGATTTTCTTGTGAAGCAGGGGCTTTATAAGAAACTAGTAAGCGTTAATACCCAATTTCATGACGTGATTTCCGCTGCTAGTGCTAACAGTAAATTGTTTGACATACTTGGCAGTATAAAGGAACACCTGGCCTTTTACCGTGAAGTAAGTGTTAGCGACCAGAGTGCAAAGGCTTCTTTGGAAGGACATCGCCGTATTTTAGAAGAGTTGAAAAATAGAGATGAAAAAGCCATTAGTTTCATAATGAAAGATCATCTGGAAGAGGCGAGAGAAATATTACTGAGTAGACTCCCGTGATTTTGAAGGCATGTTTACGTTTTGTCTGATATTCAGGCAATGTAATTATAATTAGTTTTTTAAAACAACATAGCAGCAAACTTAAGGAGGGTGAAGAAATGATTATTTTAAGGGACAAATGTTCAAGGTGTGGTAAGTGCTCGCGCTACTGTCCAATGAATGCAATTAGTTTAAACAGAAGCAAGAAGTATTTTGAAGTTGACTTGGAAAAATGTGTAGAATGTTACAATTGCTATCGCCAGGCAGGATGCGAAGATGACGCGCTTTATCCACAAAAACTAGGTTGGCCCAGAACAATTCGCAATCTCATGAGTGATGAGTTAAGTGTTGCGGAAGAAAGTGGCATCTCAGGGCGCGGAACAGAAGAAATGAAGACTAATGATGTTACAGGTAGATTTGCTTATGGGAAGGTTGGGGTTGCTGTTGAAATGGGGAGACCCCAGGTATCGGCTCATTTAATTGAAGTTGAGAAAGTATCTATGGCATTAGCAAAGGTTGGCGTTGAATTTGAACCGGATAACCCTATAACATCGTTAATGGCAGATAAAGAAACCGGTAAGTTTAAAGACGATGTTCTGCAGGAAAGATGTCTTTCCGCCATCATTGAATTACGTACTAAGATGGAAAATTTACCTAAAATAATGGAAGCAATAAAAGAGGTGTCTGGAGAGTTGAATACGGTTTGCAGTGTTTGTGTTGCTAGCAAATTGGAAGAGGACGGAACTAACCCTTCTCTTGCCGTATTAGACGAATTGGGAATTGAATACCGTCCCAACCCTAAAACAAACGTTAGTTTAGGTAAACCGTTTTACGCATTCCAGAAGTAATAAATTTACTAGCAAATTAATAAGGAGGTTTGTCATGACACATTCATTGCATAGGGTGAAAGGACAACACGGTCTGGATGATGATTTTGTAGTATTATGCATGCCATCTAAAGATATTAACCACGAAGGATCAGGTCCCAAATTACGTCAGTTTTTAGAATTGGCTTTGGAACATGAGCCGTCTAACTTGGGAGATGCCAGATTAGGTAACAGATGGTGGCAGGGCGGTCTTGATAAAATGCTTGATAATATTGAAGATCGTGCCGTAGTTACCGCAGCTTTTAATGATAAGGCTAAATTAGTATCTTTTTTAAAGGCTGTTAAAGAAGCGGACTTAGGTTTGTCTGTAGTAGTATCTGGTTTGGTTGAGCATGTTGCCGAGTGCTGCGAGCAGGCAGGGGTTAAACGTCATACGGAAAACAGGTCTCTAAAAATTTGGGGTAACACGGATTTACTTCCTTCTGAAGATATTCTGTCCGTCTCAACTATGTGTGGACACGCTATGGTGCCTGCGCATTTAGTGGAATATATGATTAAGCGGGTTAAAAATGGCCGTATGACCCCGGTGGAGGCAGCTACCGAACTAGCAAAGCCTTGCCAGTGCGGAATTATGAACATTGACCGAGCCGCTGAAATACTGAAAGAATTAAGCGAAGTGTAGATAAGCGAAAATAAGCGTTAACATATATTTTGAAGTAAGGATTAGATGATTTGTAATTTTCCGTCAACTAAGGAAGATGGGGTATTGTTTATAACTTTGGGGTGCCTAGAATAAGTATTACATTTAACCGAGGTGCCCCCTTAAAACTTTTGATATGTGAAAGGGGTGATGAAACATATAGAATAAAACAAAATTTTGGCGACAGAGTTATCAGAAAAAAAAGGAGGTTATAAAATGTTTAAAAAGTTCAGTATTTTGTTAGCTATTTTAATGGTGCTTGGTTTGGTAGTGGCAGGTTGCGGTGGCAATGATGCAGGTGAAGCCGATCAGTCCGATAATCAGTCCAGTGGTGAGCCTGCAGAAGACACGGCTTGGGTTCCTGAAAAACCTATTGAATTTGTAGTGCCTTATAGTGCCGGTGGCGGTAGTGATACTAATGCTCGTGCACTAGCTAAAGTTCTGACACAGAATGATTTGGTTCCTGTTGACATTATGGTTGTAAATAAGCCAGGTGGTTCCGGTGCCGTAGGTGATGCTTATATTGCCAGTAAAAAAGGTAGTGAATACACTATAGCAACTTGGGTAAACGGCCAGCAGACAGCAGCCGTAGCAAACAATGCAGATGTAGGTTTGAACGAGGTCACTCCGTTGAGTATATTGGCTATCGACAGCTATGCATATATGGTGTCAGCAGACAGCCCATATGACACGATGGAAGAATTTGTTGCTGCCGCTAAAGAAAACCCGGGCACATTAACTGTTGGCGGATCAGCCAAAGGCAGTGAGGACCATATGTCCAAGGCCTTAGTGGATAGAGGCTTTGACATTGATACTAAATATGTTGCTTTTGACGGTGGTGGTGAAGTTATCGCCGCTATATTAGGTGGTCATGTGAATGCCGGATTGGCTAATCCCAACGAAATGCTGGGACAGCTTGAAGCTGGTAAAGTTAAAGTACTCGGGGTATTATCTGAAGAAAGAATGGGCGGACCATTGGCAGAGGTACCGACAATGAAGGAGTTAGGGGCAGATGACACTATTTTCCATCAGTTCCGTGGCTATGCGGTTCCTCCTGAAACGCCACAAGAAGTGATCGACTGGTGGGCTGACACTCTTAAGAAAGCCAGTGAAACTGAGGATTGGAAAAATAACTATATCGCGCCGAACTCTTTAACACCGATGTATTTGACTCCAGATGAGACTTACGACTTCATGCATGAATCACTTGACAGCCAGGTTTCATTATTAAGAGATTTAGGTTTTATTGACTAAGTAAAGCAAAGAGGTTCAATCCTTTTAGGGTGTTTCTGTGAAGTAGAGAAGGTTTCTAGTATTTACTAGAAACCCTCTGCTTTTCACCCTTTCTATTTATAATAAGCAAATGGAATTTGGATTTGGTTTTTTTAAAAAATTTTTAATTCAATAAGAGGGTGGAAGTTATATGAAACCCATTTTAGGTATATTGTTAGGTGAGGCAACCGGAATTGGACCGGAAATCATTGCTAAAATGTGTTATTACAACAAATTGTCACCATACTGCCGTCCTATATTATTAGGTGATGCGCGTGTGTTACAGATGGGTAAGGAAATTGCAGGCGTGGATTTTTCAGTTAAAATAGTTGAATGCGCAGCACAGGCATCCTGGGGTGAGGAACTCCCCATGATCGATTTAAAAAATTTAGACCCAGCAGAAATTAAATTGGGTGAAGTTAACGAATCTTCCGGACGGATAACAGGTGGTCAGTTGACAACTGCCATGAAACTGTGTCAACGGGGTGAGATTGCAGGGTTTATGTATGCACCGCTGAATAAAGAAGCGCTACAGCGTGGCGGTTACGACTTTAAGGACGAACATAAGATTTTTACGCATTATCTTGAAACTACGGGGCTTTATGGTGAAATGAATATGCTTAACGATTTATGGACATCAAGGGTGACTAGTCATATTCCGCTAAAGGATGTAGCAGGCAATATTAGCATAGACAAGGTGGTTGGCGCGATAGAGCTGGCTCATGATACTTTGTCACGTGCTGGTTTCAATAAGCCACGTATTGCGGTTTCAGCTATAAATCCTCATGGAGGGGAAGGCGGCCTGTGCGGGAGGGAAGAGTTAGACTTAATAGGGCCTGCAGTTAAAGAGGCTCAAGATAAGAGCATTGCTGTAACAGGTCCGCACCCGAGTGATACAATTTTTCTTAATGCATTTAATGGTCAGTATGATGCGGTGGTAACTATGTATCATGACCAAGGGCAGATTGCCATGAAATTAAAAGGGTTTCAATATGGGGTTACTGTTGCTGCGGGTCAGCCATATCCGATTACTACACCTTGCCATGGTACTGCTTTTGACATTGTGGGTAAGGGAATCGCGAATATTGATGCAACAGAACAGGCAGTAAAAATCGCAGCTAAAATGGCAAAAACTAATAATGTAAAATAATTATTGGCGAGTTGTCTGAAAAAGGAGGGTGATTGCAATGACGGAACGAATTATTGCCGTTTTTTTACTGTTGGTAGGTGGTGTTTGGGCTTTCTTGGGTTTGACTGAATACGGCTTGTGGATTGAAGATGGTCCCGGCGGGGGTTTTATTCCAGTTGTAGTAGGTATATTGTTGATGCTGACGGCGGTCGTCGTAATACTCAAGAATGAGGAAATTAAGGATAGTATCGAAATAAAAGCATTTTTCCCCGTAGCAGGCGTAGTAATCACTATTCTCATGATTAAATTTTTGGGAATGATTATCGCTACTGGCCTATTCGTTTTTGGGTGGTTGAGGTTTATGGAGCAACGTACTTATGTAAAGGCTGGGATAATCGGTTTAGGTGTATCCATATTTGTTTTAGGCGTATTTTCTCTTTGGCTGCAAGTCCCGATGCCGACTGGTTTATTTGGAATCTAACAATAAGGGGTGTTAAGCATGGAAAGTTTTGATTTATTACTTCAGGGTTTTGGTACAGCTCTTTCATTGCAGAACTTTTTTGCAGCTATGTTCGGTGCTGTTTTAGGAATAATTGTTGGTGCCATGCCGGGCCTCGGGTCAGTAACCGGAGTAGCTTTATTGCTGCCTTTAACTTTCGGGATGCCGCCGACTACAGCGATTATTATGCTGGCCGCTATTTACTATGCCAATATGTATGGCGGTTCCTACAGTGCTATCTTATTAAATATACCCGGAGATTCTCCGGCGGTAATGACAGCTTTGGACGGGTACCCTCTTTCTAAACAGGGAAAAGCCGGTAAAGCTTTATTCACCTCAAATATTTCTTCATTTATTGGCGGGACAATTGGCATTATCATATTAACCTTTATGGGCCCTGCATTGGCAACTATTGGTTTGGCTTTTGGCCCGCCAGAAGTTTTCTCCTTAATTCTCTTTGCCCTTTGTTCCATAGGTTGGTTGTTAGGTGACAGCCCATTAAAAGGCTTAACAACTACTTTTTTAGGAATATTGCTGGCCACAGTTGGTGTTAGTATGACCTTGGGTCAGTCTCGTTTTGCTTTTGGTTCTACAAACTTGCTTGCCGGTATTGCTTTCATTCCGCTGGTTATTGGTATGTTTGGTTTTAGTCAGGTAATGGAAATGATGACTTTCAGAAAAGGAGATCTAACTATTGACAAAAGGTTAACTATCAGAGAAAGTCTCTTGAGTAAGAGTGAGATTAAGCGAGTTATTCCTCCGGCAATCCGCTCTGGCGTCCTTGGTACTTTTGTCGGTATTCTCCCTGGGGCTGGTGCTACTACCGGATCATTTATGACATATATCCTACAAAAGAAGATTGGAAAGAATAAAGAGAAAATGGGAACTGGTGTTATTGAGGGAGTTGCAGCTGCTGAAGCAGGTAACAACTCGGCAGCTGCAGGATCATTTGCGCCGCTTTTGTCGCTGGGTATCCCGGGTTCAGGTACTTCTGCCGTACTGTTAGGTGGTTTGATGATGTGGGGGTTGACCCCAGGACCTTTGCTGGTAACAAATGAACCGGAGTTTTTCTGGGGTCTAATTGCTTCAATGTATATTGGTAATGCGATTGTACTACTGATGGCATTAGCAATGATCCCGTTCTTAATTTATATTTTGCGGGTGCCGACAGCCGTTATGGTGCCGGTGATAACAGCAGTTTGCATAGTCGGCGCTTACAGTGTAAATAACAATATGTTTGATGTGTACATGATGTTGATAGTTGGCGTTATTGGTTTTATTATACAAAAGTATAAGTTCCCTGTGGCACCTTTGCTATTAGCCTTTGTTTTAACGCCTCGGATTGAAACTTCGTTGCGCCAGTCATTTGATATGTCTATGGGTGACCCGACTATTTTCTTTACGAGACCTATTTCAGCTACGTTGCTGTCAATGATGATGTTATTCTTTATCCTGCCGCCAATTATTGGTTTGTATAAAAAGAAAAAAGCAGAAACATCGGGTGGTACTCCAGCTTAAAGTATATTATATGACGATTACTGTGAAATAATAATAATTTTAATTGGCATATAATACCTAGGCTTAGCGTAAAGGATAAAGGGACGGCCGTAAATGCTGGCTAGTGTTAGGGCATAAACACGTTAACAATAGAATTAGATATATCGATATGATAGTTTATCAGACTGAGAGGTGATAATATGAAGTTTGTGAGATTTCTTCTTACAAATAAACAGATAAGAGTAGGATTGGTTTCAGAAGAAATGGTATATGATATCACGCCACTAATGCCAGAAAATGTAGATTCATTAACGGATTTGATAAAAAATCATCAAGTTACAGTGGGATTATTAGCAGGAAAAGAACTGAATTCATTAGAAAAATATTCTTTTACTGATTTAGATACCGAGCCAAATGAGGAACAGCCGTACTTAATTACTCCTTTTGACCCGCCTGAAGTATGGGCTTGTGGTGTAACCTACTTGCGCAGTAGAGAGGCACGAGAGTTTGAAACTCAGTCAAAAACAATCTATGATCATATTTATGAGGCAGAAAGACCCGAGTTATTTATAAAGGGGAATGCTGCTAACAGCCGGGTGGTAGGACCAAATAATTGGGTCGGTATTCGTAATGATTCTACATGGATGGTTCCTGAGCCTGAGTTAGGGTTAGTATTAGACGCCGATTCGGAAATCATGGGTTTTGTCATTGGAAATGACCAAAGCTCGCGTGATATTGAAGGAGAAAATCCGCTTTATCTACCCCAAGCAAAGATTTTTAAAAATTGTTGTTCCATCGGGCCTATGTTGGTAACTAAGGACGAAATTCGGGACTCCTGCAATCTTAATATTGCTTGCCGTATATATCGTGGTGGAGAAAAAATATTTGAAGATTCCGCTAATACTTCCCAACTGAAGCGAAGTTATGATGAACTTATCTCCTTTCTTAAGAGGGATAACGTAATATTACCAGGCACTGTATTGCTGACCGGGACTTGTATTGTACCGCCTAATGAATTTTCGCTAGCTGATGGAGATCTAATTGAGATTGAGATCGATAACCTGGGACTTCTTCGGAACGTAGCGAGAAATATTTAGTGGACAATTATCTTAAAAAAACGGGAGGTGCTTAGAAATGCAAAATATTTTGAGAGTAGATATGACAGCAAAGGCTATAACAAGCGAAAAGATTCCTGAGATGTACGCAAAGCTGGGCGGAAGAATGTTGACATCGAGGATAATTAGGGATGAAGTACCAGCAGACTGCGATCCGTTGGGCGACAGCAATAAATTAGTGATTGCAGCTGGCCTGTTAGCAGGTACCCCGGCACCCTGCTCAGGCAGACTTTCTATTGGTGCCAAAAGCCCATTGACGGGTACGATTAAGGAGAGCAACGCCGGTGGTGTGGCTGCTCAGAAGTTAGCTAAATCCGGAATCAGGGCTGTAGTACTTGAAGGAAAGGCAGAAGGACCTTTTATATTGGTAATTAACGGGACAAAAGGCGAATTGCTAGATGCAAAAGACTATGTTGGTATGGGCAATTACCAGTTGGTAAATGAACTCTCCGAGAAGTATGGCAACAGAAATGCCTATATTTCTGTCGGACCAGCCGGTGAAATGGGATTGCGTGCCGCATGTATTGCTAATAATGACCCTGAAGGAAGACCGAGCCGTATGAGTGGCCGCGGAGGGCTTGGTGCAGTAATGGGGACAAAAGGCTTAAAAGCGATTGTTGTCATGGATGCAAAAGAAGACAACGTGAATTATGCTGATAAAAAAGCTTTTATGGATAATGCTAAGGCCGCAATAAAAGCTATTACTGATAATCCTGGCACAAAAGGCTTTACAGACTATGGAACAGCTGCTCTGGTAAATAAGACCAATACCCTTGGATGCCTACCTACCCGCAACTTTAGTGAGGGAGTTTTTGAAGGAGCAGATAAGATCTCCGGCGAAACAGTGCGGGAAACTATTATAGAACGTCAAGGGAGTCCTAGCCATCGTTGTATGGCCGGATGCGTTATTGCCTGTTCTAACATCTACCCTGATGAGAACGGCAAAGAGATTGTGGCGCCATTGGAATACGAAACTATTGGTCTAATGGGCTCGAACTTGGGAATTGATGATTTGGACATGATTGCCGAATTAAACTATGTATGCAATGACATTGGTATAGACACCATTGATACTGGTGCCGCACTGGGTGTGGCCATGGAAGCGGGTATTTTGGAATTCGGTGATGGGCCTAAAGCCCTCAAGGCGATTAAATCCATTACTGAGAGACATGAAGTACTCGGTCGGTTATTAGGCAATGGTGCCGAAATCACAGGGAAGGTTTTAGGTGTTAAAAGAATTCCCACGGTTAAAGGGCAAGCAATGCCAGCCTATGACCCAAGAGGACTAAAAGGGCTGGGAGTTACTTATGCGACTTCACCTATGGGTGCTGATCATACTGCAGGTACCACATTGCGAGCACCTGTTGACCATAGGAATCCGGCAGTCCAAGCACCTGCGGCTCAGAAAAGTCAAAGAACTGTGCCTATATTTGATACACTAGGACTATGTATGTTTAGTATGGGTGGCCTAATGTCGGTTCGACCAGTGTTAGTCGATATGTTGAACAGCCGTTACGGCTGGACTTTTACAGATGAAGACTTGACCTCCATTGGTACAGAGGTCTTACGCATAGAACGTTCTTTTAATAAATCTGCAGGCTTTACCGCCAAGGATGACCGGCTGCCTGAATATTTCACCAAGGAAGTACTGCCGGCGGCAGACACAGTATTTGACGTACCTGATGAGCAATTGGATTGGGTTAATGAGGATTTAGACTAAAACAACCGGCGGAAAGGGGTTGGCAATAATGAAGACAAGAGCAGTGCTACTGAAAGCACCTGGGCAACTGGAATTAACGGAGCGAGAGCTGACCGTGGGTGCTAATGAAGTATTGGTGAAGACCGAATATGCTTCCATTTGCGGTACTGATAAAAATATATTCGTAGGTCAGGTAGCAGAAGATCACTATACTATGGCAATGCACGGAAAAGGAAATCCATTATACAGCAATAGGGAAGTTCCGGCTATGCCGTTTTGGATCGGACACGAAGGCGGTGGAACGGTCGAGGCTGTTGGTAGCAAGGTCCATGAGTATCAACCTGGAGATAAAGTAATTTCTTTCAGTTGGGCCGGAACTTATGCTGATTACTTTGTCGCCCCGGTTAACGGACTTCAGAAAGTACCGGAAGGTATGGATATGCGTTTGGCATGTTTGGGAGAACCCATAGGCTGTGCTATGTATTCCGTAATGACTTCCGGGGTTAATTTAGGAGATACAGCTGTGGTAATGGGAAGCGGATTTGCTGGACTTATCATGGTCCAAGGTTTAAAGAAACGAGGCGCCTATAAAGTTATTGCAATTGATAAATCAGATGATAAGTTAATGATGGCAAAAGAAATGGGCGCGGACGTTGTATATAATGTGGACAAGGATAATGTAATTAATGGGGTAATTGAAGAAACCAATGGCAAGGGCGCGGATTTAGTAATGGAGGCGGCGGGAACGGAACAATCGGTTAATACCTCCAGTGCAGTGCTAAAGCATAATGGCAAATTAGTGCTTTATAGTTATATTACCCAGCCGATAAAGCTAAATATCGGACGTTGGCATGACGACTCTTTTGATATCCGTACTACCTGCCTGGTCCATCACACGGAAAATGAACGACAGGTTTGGGCTCCGTGGGCCCTAAGGCCGGTGGCAAAGGGGCAAGTAAATGTGGAACCCTTAATTACTCACACTTTCGGATTAAATGATATAGAAAAAGCATTTGAAACCGTCTGTAATAATCCTGATGCGGTTAAAGTAATGTTAAAGCCTTAAGAACTTTGGAATTTACCTCGGTATATAAGGAAATGTTGTAGTTCTACGTAATGCAAGTAAATTTGAGGTGGGGAGGGTTCTCGATATGAATGCTAATATGCTACGTGATAAATGGCAAGAAGGTAAAGTTACCGTCGGCCCATTCGTAAAGATTCCAGCGATTGCTATTGCTGAAATATGCGGATACTCCGGGTTTGAGTTTGTAATTATGGATATGGAGCACGGACCGCTTTCCATAACTGTTACAGACCAACTGGTGCGGGGAGCTCTGGTGGGTGGTGCTGTACCTTTGATAAGAGTACCCAAGCTTGACCCGGTTATGATACAACAAGCCATGGATACTGGCTGCGCGGGGGTTGTTATCCCACAGGTAACTTCCGCGGATAATGCCATGATTGCTGTGCAAAGTGCGAAGTTTTGGCCCGAGGGCAGTAGAGGAGTCTGTCGCTATGTGGGGGCAGCGAAGTATTCGGCAGTTGATAAAAACCAATACTTTAAATTAGCTAATAAAGAAACTCTGGTTATAGTGATGATTGAAGGGAAGGCGGGGCTTGATAACCTGGATGAAATATTAGAGGTCCCAGGCATAGATGTGGTGTTTATAGGCCCTTATGACCTTTCTCAATCCTTGGGTTTAACAGGGCAAACAAGTCACCCTGATGTTTTGGAAGTTATGCGGCGAGCAGTCAATAAGATAACTAATAAAGGACTAGTTGCAGGGACTTTCACGGACACTATTGAAGGGGCAAAGAAGTGGGTTGGAGAAGGGGTTAAGTTCTTAGCTCATGGTAACGATACTGGTATTATTTCGGCGGCTTGTCGCGAAGTGCGAAAAAGTATTGGATAAAGAACCTACGATACGCTAGAAACAGGTAGTCTTATTATGTGAAAATGCACTGCTGAGGCTGACGGACTTATTCCGATTATAGGATAAAACTTAATACTGGTTTTGCGGGGAAAGGTATTTAACTTTACAAAAAAATAATAGAACTGAGCGCAAACCCTTCTGTTTGATGTCAATGATTAGGAAGCCTCCGTTGTGCATTGACATAGGACTTGTTGGTTTGTATAATGTAATAGTCACTTATTTAAAGAATGTTACGGGGTGTGGCTCAGTTTGGTAGAGCGCTGCGTTCGGGACGCAGAGGCCGTAGGTTCAAATCCTATCACCCCGACCATAAAAAGACCTTTCACAATTTGTGAAGGGCCCATGTCAAGTAGACATGATAAAAAAATACAGTTAAAAAACCTGGGTTCTGCATTCAAGGACTCAGGTTTTTTATTTTCTTTTAAAAACGTTGACCTATACCCTTTTCAGCAGGTTTTTCCATGTGAAGCAGCGAATTATTTATTAAAATATAAAGCGAAACTGATAAATGATGGGAGGAAATGATTTGTTTAGTAAGACTGCGGTTTTTAGAATGAACACAAGAGTTGTCTCTGGTGAGGGAGAGGCACTAAATATTGGTGCCTACGTTCGGGAATTAGGTGGTTCCAAGGTGCTAATCGTTACTGATAAAGGCATTATGGACGCCGGGCTTTTGAGCGATATCCAAGATAAATTAAGTGAAGCAGGAATTGATTTTAAGGTTTTTTCCGATGTGCTCCCCAACCCGCCTACCAATGTGGTCGCTCAAGGAGCGGAAGTAGCGGCGATGGTGAATGCCGACCTATTGCTGGCAGTGGGTGGGGGAAGTTCAATAGACACTGCCAAAGCCGTTAACGTAGTTTACACTCATGGTGGTAATATTAAGGATTATGCTGGAATAGGTAAAATCAATAAACCTACTCTGCCGCTGATTGCTATACCTACCACCTGTGGTACCGGCAGTGAGGTGACTTGGTCATCGGTGATTACAGATGAGGAAGACCAGTTTAAGTTTGCTGTCTTTAGCGGGGACCTTATTCCGGAGCTTGCCATAATAGACCCAGGTTTAATGAAAGATCTGCCACCTGCTTTGATTGCTTCTACGGGCTTGGATGCTCTTACTCATGCCATTGAGGCCTATGTATCAGCACAAGCTCAACCTATGAGTGATGCTTTCGCCATCTATGCTATAGAGCTTATTGTTAATAATTTGCGGTCGGCAGTACATTACCAAGATAATCTGAAATACATCGGCAATATGGCTATTGCCAGCACTATGGCCGGTGCGGCGTTTACCAATGGTTCCTTGGGGTTGGTTCATGCAATGGCGCATCCTTTGGGAGGGGTATTCGATATTGCTCACGGTATAGCTAATGCCATCCTGTTGCCCTATGTGATGAAGTTTAACCTAGTCGCAAATCCGGGGAAGTTTGCCGATATAGCTGCTGCTATGGGAGAGAGCATCGAGGGACTTCACGAGTTGCAGGCTGCGGAAAGGGCCCTGCATGCAGTACAGTCTTTGTCTCTTGACGTAGGTATTCCTACCAATCTTAAGGACGTTGGTATGACTTTAGATAAATTGGACAAGGTTGCGGCAGATGCTATGAGAAGCAAAAACGTTTTCTCAAATCCGCGTCGCAACACATTGCAGGACATTAAGAAATTGTTTGAAGACGCTTATTACGGCAACCTCTAGACAGATCAAAGGCTTTCTTTTTAACACAGAAAAATTCCCCTTATTGTTAGACAGATTAATATACTTTCTTTTTTCTGTCTACGATAAGGGGAAATATCACTTGTGAAAGGTCTATTATTTCTTTTGATTAGCCGGTAACTGTTGAACGATTTTGTTTCTTTTGCCTGCGTTCTTCGCGGGTAGTTATTTTTTGATGCAAAAATACCGCTAAGAACACTATTAAGCCAAATAAGTCGGTTATCCAGCCTGAATATAGCAGTGTAAGTCCGGCCATTCCTAATAAAATTCTTAAAAGGATGTTTACATTTTTCTCTATAAAACCGATAGCGGCAATACCCACGCAGTACATTCCTAAAATAGCTGTTCCTAAAGCTAATAGTAAACTCGCGATGGTGGTATACTGCATAACCAGTTCAGGTGATAGTACAAATAGGTAAGGGACGAGAAAACCACCAACCGCTATTCGTACAGATTGCAGGCCTGTTTCAAAGGGGTTTGCATTTGCAAGGCCGGCGCCGGCGTAAGAAGCCAGTGCGATAGGTGGAGTAATGTCTGCCATAATGCCAAAGTAAAACACAAACATGTGGGCAGCAATTAGAGGTACATTATCAAATGCCAATAATGCAGGAGCTGTCATAGTTGCCGTGATAACATAGGTAGCTGTAGTGGGAAGTCCCATGCCAAGAACAATACTTGCAATCATGGCAAAGAACATTGTTAACAGCAGGTTATTATTGGCCAGGTCTAGAATTGCCCCCGTAACATTTAAGCCCAATCCAGTTAAGGTGACTACACCGGATATGATACCAGCCGCAGCACAGGCAGCAATTACCGGTAAGGCAGTTCGTGCAGATTGTTCTAAAATTTCCCCAAACACCTTAAGAGTTAATTTATATTTAAGCTTATCATATTTTCCTAACACAAAGGCTAAAATCATTATCAAGATGTTCATTCCAAGCGCTGCGAATATACCCATCAATGCTGCACGCATAGCGGAATATCCCATGGCAAGGATGGCAAATATGACTATAATGGGCAGTAGCAAATATCCCCTTGTTAGGATTAATGATATTACACTGGGCAGTGTACTACGAGCTACTCCCAGTATTTTTAATCGTTTTGATTCGTAATGAATAACAATAAACTGAGCGATAAAAAACAACAGTGCCGGTATTACCGCTGCTTTAATTATTTCATAGTAGCTTAGCCCCGTAAATTCTATCATAAGAAATGCTGCCGCACCCATAATAGGTGGTGTGATTTGCCCGCCAGTAGAGGAAGCTGCTTCTACGGCGGCTGCAAAAGCAGGTTTGTAACCGGACCTTTTCATCATAGGAATAGTAAACGCACCATTCCCAACAGTATTGGCAACAGAACTTCCGGTAATCATGCCAGAAAAAACACTTGTTAGAATACCTACCTTTGCTGTGCCCCCTACCATCCAGCCGGTCATAGACATGGCCAAATCAGTAAAATATTCCTCCAAGCCTGTCTTAGTTAAAATAACTCCCAGCATTAAATACAGGTAAATGAACTGGGCGGAAATTGCGATAGGAATTCCGAATACTCCCTCCATACTTAAAAAGGAATGGGTGAAAGTTCTTTCAATGCCAAAGCCACGATGGGCGAGAAATCCTTGGGGCATATAATTTCCCAGAAAAGCATACGCCAACATGATACCTGCCAAAGCAGCAATTGGGGTACCTATTACTCTTTGCGATGCGGTAAGCACCAGCAGTACGCCAATAACCGATATTAAAAAATCAATATTGTTGTACATACCAACACGGTGAATTATATCATCGTAAAAGAATACTTGATAGAAACCGGCGCTGATACCCATAATGCTTAACAATAGATCGGGTATGGGCACACCCATGTACTGTTTGTTAAAGTACTTGGAAAATTGAACTAAAAAAATTACGATTAATGCCCCAATTGTAATAAATAAAGTTATTTCGCCTACGGCATAAAGATAGATAGTGATTAAGGTAAAGAATGAGGTAAAACCCCAACTTGCCAGATTAGGTTTGGATTGTTTCTTAGTACCCGGATACAACAGGAAAATCAGCCCTAAGGCGATAGATAAGTGAAAGCCTCTTTGTTGATTGGTAATAAGTGTTCCGAAGTAAGCCGTGTATAATTGAAATAAGCTTAAAGTGGAACCCAAGATGAAGATAGCCCATCGCCAGAATGCGGGAAGCTTCTTGCGAAATTGGCTGGCCGCATCAAACTTTTCCAGTATTTCATCAGCGCTAGGAGTTGGCTCATCCGCTAGCTTTTCTTCCATATCTAGGTCATGGTGATTAATAGCATCAGATGATTTATGTAAATCTTTACTATTATTGTTCAAACTATAGCCTCCTTTCGGGTATGCGTGGTGCTTAACTATCGGGCTAAACTTAGAACTGGAGAGACAAAGTATTCAACATAGGCTCCACCTTTTGCAATATCTAAGAAACGGACTTTGCTTCCATCCTCAAAAAACAATTTATGGTTTGCCACTACTTGGCCTACGCGGAGAGGGACAACATCAAAACTTCTATTTTCATAGAGAATTTGATAATAGCCGTCTCTCTTATGAAACTGAGTTGTCTCATTTTTGAGCTGCTCTGGGCCGACAGGTAGGTTAGCACCAAAGGAATCATAACGCATTTCTCTTAGGGCTAGTGTATATTTATCTTTAATGTAAAATATCTCATCCACTGGTTGGTTTGTAACTGAATGGATATAATGAAGAGTGAAACTTTCGTCTACCCCAAGCCGTTTTTGAAACAAAACCCTGCCTGAATCATGGTCTGTAATATTAAAGACTACATAACGATTAACATAGTAGTAATAGCCACCCAGTATTACCATAAATAGTAAAATACAATACTTAAGAGAATGAGCACCGCGGAGGGTGCTCATTACAGTCTTATGCATTTACTCTACAGAAATGCCCTTCTCCTCATAATATTTTGCTGCACCTGGGTGGAAGGGTACGGGAGCAATACCCTTGGTAGCGTTTTCTATTTTGATTTGATTACCGCGGGCATGCCCGGCAGCAATTTCGTCTGTGTTCTCATACATCACCTTTGTTAAGTTATAAATTAAATCTTCATCCAAATCTTTCTGAACGTAAAGAACAGCCCATTGGGAAACTGTATAAGCAGTTTCGTCTTGACCTTCATAAGTTCCGCCAGGAATTTCATAAGCCGAAAAAGCCGGTGCTTCCGCAAGTAACTTCTCTAATCCAGCACCTTCTATATCAACAATTGTGACAGGGGTTGCCGTACCAATTTCTATTACGTTAGCTGCAGGAACTGCAAGTACGGCAAAGGCGGCGTCTAACTGACCGTCCTTCAACTTGTTGGCAGCATCGGCAAAGGTGTCTTGGAATTTCTCAATATCTTTATCAGGGTCAATTCCGTATGCCTGTAAGATTTTAATCGCTGATGAAGCAGTACCACTTCCAGGTGGTCCAATGGACACTCGTTTGCCGGCTAAATCACCTATTGTTTTAATGCCGGTACTTTTAGGTGAAATTACTTGCATTACTTCAGGATAGATAACGCCCACGGCAGCGAAATTTGTTAGGGCGTCGGCAAAATCACCTTGGCCTTGGACAGCTGCTTGAGCCGGACCATTCATGGCCATGGCCAGTTCTGTTTGGCCGTCACTTAGTAAGCGGATATTCTCTACAGAAGCACCGGTAGATTGAACAGTTGCAGTAAGACCGTCAATATTGTTACTCCAAGCTGCCGCCATAGCGCCGCCCAACGGGTAATAAGTTCCGCCAGTTCCGCCGGTTGCCATTAATAATTTAGTATCTTTTGCTGGTGTACTGTCCTCCTGACTGGGCTCTTCCGCAGGTTGTTCTTGGTCAGTTTCCTGTGATTGCTCTGGGCTGGAGCTGCACCCGGCAAAGAGTAGAGATAGAGTTAGCCCCAGAATTAACAATACAACTAATGACTTACGCATTAAAAAACCTCCTTTTAAAATAAGAATATTTTGTCTTCTTCAAACCTATGCAAAGATTTCTTAGGATAGGTTTAAACGAAGATAAAAGCTGCCCTTATTACAACTTAAGATCAGTTGTAAGTACATAGTTGAAGGGCAATGGTTACTAATTCCGTTCCAATTATGGAAATTCCTCCTTATTTATAAAAATATACCAAATTAACCAAAAGTAGTTAAAAATCCTTTTATGCTATCAATAATGATTTGGTAGAAGTGAAAAAAGGGAAAAGACAAAATAACTTGAATGAATTATGTAAGTTGACAAAATATATAGATGAGGTGGTAAGTATGGTTACTGTTGGAATAATAGGCATTGGAAGAATGGGAACACAATTGGCAAAGGCTTTCGCCGGCAATTGTGATTTATGGCTTTATGATCAAGATTTCAAAAGAGCTGATGCGGTAGCTAAAGAGCTTGGAGTAAAGACGGCTCAGTATGATGACTTATTTTCGTTAGAAGCATTGGTTGTGGCTCTACCAACACCAATAATGCCAGAAGCATTTGAAAAATTCAGGGGAAAAGTAAAGGTAAACCAAATACTAGTAAATGTTGCAACTACCCAACCGAAAGCGCCTTTGGAAGCTATAATCGGAAAGAAGGCAAAAGTAATATCAGCAAAAATTGTAGGACATGCTTACGAAATAGCACAAGGAGAGAAGCCCATTGTAGTCGTTGATGGGGAAGACTACTCTAGTGTGCAGAAGGTGGTTGAGTTATTTAAGAACCTTGGCGAGGTAGTAACAGGGGATGAAGCACTAGTGTCCAGACTTAATAGTATGGCTTCTGCAGAAGGTATTAAAGCTGCATATATTATTAAAGAAGTTATGCAGGCCGAAGGGATCCCCATGAAATTCTGGGAGACTGCAGTAAGAAATGTGGCTGCAGGAACCATGAAGGCATATGCTTCAGGAGATGCAGGGCCTTTTGCCAGGCAGGTAATTGCTGAAATGGAGGTAGAAAAGAATGAAAGTGAAGGCGATGAAAATTGACAATGAAGTAATCCCGCGCAGCAAGAAAAGTACTAAGAAGAATAAATTCCCTACAGAAGATGAGTCTTTTAAGCTGGAGGTTGCTGCAGAAATAGGGCTTCTTGAAAAGGTTAAAAAATGCGGCTGGGATGGGCTAAGCGCACAAGAAAGCGGCCGTCTAGGGGGAATAATTACTAAACGGAAGAAAGATTTATCCTAAAAGGATCTTCAAACATCCTCTATTTAAAATTGCAAGTATAATTTCAGTTTTTTTAGTAATCCTATTGGTAAGTCAAGAGCCTTTCTATGCTATTTGACTTGTTAGTTTAACTAAAGTAAGGAGGGTGTTTGATGGCTAAAAAAGCTAAAGCGTCAAAAAAACAGAAAGAGCAGCAAATGACTCAGGGTCAAAGTGCCGGAAAGATGGATATGGAACTGGCTCAGGAGTTTGAGCAGAAAAAGGGAAAAGAAAAGAAATAAAGCATAAAATAGGTTGACAGAAGAGGAAAGAAACATTGATTAGAGCCGGATGTTTCTTTCTTTTTTGCTATTTTTAGTTAGTAAACAAAGGTGCGTTATGATATTCTTTGAAGAAAAGAGTTAGTCAGGAGGGAGCAATAAATTGAACAACGAAGGAATTGAAAGCGGAAAAGAACGTATGGCAGAGGATGCCCTAGCACGCTATCTGGGCATAGAACTACGGGAGTTAAAACCGGGTTATGCCCGTGCTACTATGGAAATTAGACCGGAACATCTTAACGGAGTTGGTTTAACTCATGGCGGCGCTATCTTTAGCTTAGCAGATTTGGTTTTCGCGGCAGCCAGCAATAGTCATGGTAATGTGGCATTGGGGCTTAACGTAAATATCAACTACTTGAAGGCAACTAAATTAGGGGAAACGTTGTCTGCTGAAGCCAAAGAAGTTCACTTGACAGCAAAAACGGGTGTCTATAGGATGGAAGTTAAGGATAGTAAAAGCGAAAAGGTGGCTGTAGCGGAAGGGCTAGTTTATAGAAAGAGTCTATAGTGAAATAATGGTACGGGAAAGGGTCTAAAGAGAAATTCGTCAGGTGGAGGGTATTAATGGCGCTTGGCAATCTACAAACTAAAATGCAGCGTTTTCGTTTGTAGATGTGAGGGGTTCGGCTATCACATAAATAATTAGTTGCTGACTAATTATAACTGTTCTAACGTGGAGATTAAAACGACGCCCTTCTGCGTTAACTTTTCGCCCTTCAACAATCTGGGGTATTAACTCCTGTTCCAGTTTATTAATTTCTTTTCCGTTTAAAGGTTGGAGCATTGTTACAACTTGCTTCTGAAGTTCTATTTGTAGTGAAGAGCCTTCATATTTGCTGAATTTTTCCTTAGGAAAAGTAATATGGGCTGCAATACTATTAATGGCCAGGGCTTTTCGCTCGGCTAAGTTTTCTTCTATTTGCTCCAACTCTTTCTGAACACTGGCTAATTCATTATTTAGATTTTCCTTTTCTATTATTAGCTGGTCAACATGGTGCCCCATATTTACTGTCGCAAAGACTGATCCCATAATAAAACCAACAATACCTGCAGCAAGAGTGCGTAGTAACGCTTTTCTATTTATTGATATGATCCGCCTCACTTAACGCCCTCCAGCTAACCATGAAATGATCACGTAACCAAACTGAGCACCCATAAAAGCACTTATGATATACAAGATTTGTTTGATGACTGTGACGAGTTCGCCCTCAAAAAGACCCATCTCTAAAACTTCAATGGTAGTAAAGGTACCCCCGATGGCTGCTACGATTGCCCATATTTTAATCTCATAGGCCAGCTTAGTCATAGTTTTTAGCGGAGGACCATGGCTGATAACAGCGGCCAGGGCACCGACTAAGGAAGCTCCAAGTTCGACTCCGAGCGCGGTAAACAGGATTAGTATCATTTTTTGGCTGAAACTCTCCACCGTAGCCCCTCCAACCCCACTCTTTGGACTAATATAAAATATATTATTGTCTCGGTTGCTCTATTACTTAAATTTCTGTTTGGGAGTGGAATTGATGATATAATTGTTATAGAATTTCATTTTTTTGTATTATAAAGCGGGATGCTAGAAATGTTCATTGTACGACGGACTTTTCAAGCCAGCAGTAATTATAATGGTGTTTCTAAAAAAAGTTATTTTGGCATACAAAGGAGAGTTTTAGATGGGTGCAACTGAAAAAGGATTTGTACACCTTCATAATCATTCAGAGTATAGTTTATTGGATGGCGCTGCCAGATTGGAACAGATGGTTATTCGGGCAAAAGAACTAGGTATGCAATCAATTGCCTTGACTGACCATGGAGTAATGTATGGAGTCGTTGATTTCTACAAGCTGGCAAAGAAACACGGTATTAAGCCCATCATTGGTTGTGAAGTATATGTGGCAAGGCGTGGCCGCTTTGATAAGGAAGCAAACAAAGATGGGTCCCCATACCACTTGGTGTTACTAGCGGAAAACAATGCTGGCTACACCAACCTAATGAAGTTGGTATCCAAGGCGTTTACTGAAGGATTTTATTATAAGCCCCGGGTGGATAAGGAACTACTTAGAGAATACAATCAAGGTATCATAGCCTTGTCTGCATGTCTTGCAGGGGAGATACCTTCTTATCTACTTAATAGTCAATATGATTTAGCCCGGCAGGCGGCTCGAGAATATTCCGAAATATTTGATCAAGACAGGTTCTATTTGGAATTACAGGACCACGGATTGGAAGGACAGGCCGGTGTCAATAATGGACTAATTGAACTAAGCAGAGAATTGGATATTGGCTTGGTTTCGACTAACGATGTGCACTATGTGATGCCTGATGATAGTCGCATTCATGAAATCCTGCTATGTATCCAGACGGGTAAGACTTTAGATGATCCCAATCGCATGGATTTTGGTTCTAAAGAGTTTTACCTAAAAAGCCGGGAAGAAATGGAGCTGTTATTTGGCGAATATCAGGAGGCGATGGATAATACATTAACCATCGCTGGACGTTGTAATGTGGAGTTCAATTTTGGTAATTTACACTTACCCCATTATGAAGTTCCCCGGGAGTTCGACTTAGACAGCTATCTCTCTCTTCTCTGCACTGAAGGGCTGGCTCGTCGCTATCGAGATGTACAGGAGACACATCAACAACGTTTGAAACATGAGCTCTACATAATTAAAAAAATGGGTTATTCGGGTTATTTCCTGATTGTATGGGACTTGATCAACTTTGCTAGGAAGAAAAGTATCTTAGTGGGTCCGGGCCGGGGCTCTGCCGCAGGCAGCTTAGTAGCATACTGTTTAGGCATTACAGATATTGACCCTCTGGAATATGATTTGCTGTTTGAACGGTTTTTAAATCCCGAACGAGTAAATATGCCAGATGTGGACATTGATTTTTGTTATGAACGTCGAGGAGAAATCATTGACTATGTTGGTGAAAAATACGGGCATGACCATGTTGCACAGATTATTACTTTTGGAACTATGGCGGCAAAGGCTGCAGTAAGGGATGTGGGACGAGCACTTGGCATGACACCTGGTGAGGTGGATAAGGTTGCTAAATTAGTGCCTACCGAATTAGGTATTACGTTGGAACGAGCGCTAAAAATCTCCACAGAATTAAAAGAACGATACGAGAATGAAGAGCAAATAAGAGAACTAATGGATATGGCAAAGGCGCTGGAAGGGATGCCCAGGCATGCGTCAACCCATGCGGCGGGATTAGTGATTGCTAAGGAAGAACTAACGGAATATGTTCCCCTGCAATCAACTTCGGATGGAGCAGTAACTACCCAATTTCCTATGCATATTGTGGAAGAGTTGGGCCTATTAAAAATGGACATCCTCGGCCTGCGTACATTAACAGTTATCGATCATTGTCTGTCCCTGATTAATGAAAATATAGATACAGACCTTAATCTTAGTCAATTATTGCTGAATGACAAAAAGACGTATTCTTTGCTGGGCCGTGGGGATACTGTGGGTGTTTTTCAACTGGAAAGTTCAGGAATGAGAACGATATTGAAAAATCTTAAGCCAGAACAATTCCGAGATATTATCGCTTTAGTGGCGTTATACAGACCAGGTCCGTTGGGCAGTGGAATGGTAGAAGACTTCATTAGTCGAAAACATGGTAAAACTCAGGCGACGTATTTGCATGAAGATTTAGAGCCAATTTTAAAAGAGACCTATGGGGTAATTCTTTACCAGGAACAAGTAATGCATATTGCTAGTACTTTAGCTGGGTTCTCGTTAGGAGAGGCCGATTTGCTTCGTCGTGCCATGGGCAAGAAAAAACCGGAAGTAATCGCAGGTCTGAGGGAAAAATTTATCCAGGGTGCTGCTATTAACAAAATACCTTCTGATATTGCACCTAAAGTATTTGATTTAATGGAGTATTTTGCAGGGTACGGTTTCAATAAGTCCCACTCTGCCGCGTATGCTCTGGTGGCTTACCAAACTGCATATTTAAAAGCGCATTATCCGGTGGAATTTATGTGTGCATTGATCTCCAGTATTATGAATAATCCGGATAAAGTGCCGCTTTATATTGATGAATGTCGCAGGATGAGAATTGAAATTTTACCGCCTGACGTAAATGAAAGCCGTATGGACTTTACAGTTGTGGGAGATAGTATTCGCTTCGGTTTGGCTGCGGTGAAGAACGTGGGCAGAGGAGCTATTGAATCCATTATTGAGGCGCGTGCTGGCGGCGAATTCATCTCGTTGTCCGACTTTTGCAATCGGGTAGATTTGAGACAGGTGAACAGGAGAGTGCTGGAGAGTTTAATTAAATGTGGCGCATTTGGTTCTTTAGGAGCAAATAGGGCGCAGCTGTTGGCTATGCTGGATAAATGTCTTAATGCCGCACAGCAGTACCATAAAGATCGTCTGCAAGGTCAGGTGTCTTTAATGGATTTGGTGGACACTAGGGAACAGGTTTCTTACCAAACCGAACAGATGCCTCAATTGCCCGAGTTTTCCGCAAAAGAAATGCTGGCAATGGAAAAACAAATTCTTGGGTTTTATGTCAGCGGGCACCCGGTTTCCTCTTATCATAAATATTTAGAAAAGAATACTTCCCATTCCATTGCTCAATTGGCAGCTTCTGATGACGGGGCGCCGGTGATAATTGGGGGAATTATAAACTCTATTCGTCGTACTATTACCCGGCGAGGAGAAGCCATGGCCTACATTAATTTGGAAGATACAACCGGTGTGATTGAAACATTGGTATTCCCTCGAGCCTATATGCGTTTGAATAATATGCTAGAAGAAGACAAAGTTGTGTTGTTAAGAGGGAAGCTTTCCAATAATGAAGATCAATTAAAGATATTTGCAGACAAAATTTCCTGGGTACCGGAAGAGAATGATTACAAGTTATATCTTAAACTGAGTAATGATTTGGCCCAACGAAATAAATTGGAGAAAATAAAGAATCTCCTAGGCAGCTACCAAGGTAGTATACCAATATATTTTTACTTTCCTGAAGCGGATAAAACTGTCCTGGCAGATCAAACATTGTGGGTGGACCTTAATGAGAAACTGATTGAAAGCCTAAAAGAAATCTGCGGTAAAGACAGCGTAAAATTGGTAGCCGGATAATTCACCTCTTTTTATATTTCTGCATAACTATAGCAAAAGAGTAAAAATCGGTAAACTCTAGTATATTTTTTTATTCAATGCGAAAAATATTGGCAGAGGAGTCAAAAAAAATGATGTCTGCATGGCACCTGGGGAACAAGGTGCCTTTTTTAATTTAATATAGAGGATGTTCAAAAAGTCCACCGCAGGTGAGCGGCGAATTTCTGCGTTCTCAGTCTGTGAGAATGCTCACGTACGCCACATGTACGCTCCGCGTCACACAGCCTTCGGGCCTTGAACTTCTTGCTCCTGCTACGATGCACTTTCTGAACAAGTTCTTATAGTTAGCCTAAAATTAGCAATTTGTTCTGCTTTAATGAAGGATTTGCTTGTTTTTAGTGGAAATAACACAGGGAATAAGGCTAAAAGGAGGAATAAGCTTTGTCCACTGCTGTTTACCCAGGGACTTTTGATCCTATTACCAATGGGCACTTGGATATTATTAAACGGTCTGTAAACTTGTTTGATAGAGTTGTCATTGCTGTGGCGGTAGATAACTATAAGAATAATTTGTTTACTCTAGAACAGCGTACTGAATTGTTAAGAAAGGTTACCAAGGATATCGCAAACGTAGAGGTACTGCCTTTTAAAGGTTTGTTGGTGAATTTCGTCAAAAACAATGATGCAAGTATCATTATTAGAGGATTGCGCGCTATTTCTGATTTTGAATATGAATTTCAAATGTCCCTAATGAATAAGAAATTAGCCGGAGATGTGGAGACAATATTTTTAATGACTGATTCAGACTATTCTTTTCTTAGTTCAAGTATCGTAAAGCAGACTGCTTCATTGGGCGGCTGCATCAGTGGTCTTGTGCCAGAGAATGTTAAAGAGGCACTGAAAGGAAAATACCCGCAACAAGATTGCACATAAACGTTTGAAAAAATAAAGTATATAAATGAGGTGAGAAGATGGAATCAAAAGATTTTCTAAGTGACTACATTGTCGTTAAGGCATTGGAGAACGGGGTTACCTTATTCGGGTTGACTAGGGGTCAGGATACTAAGTTTCATCATACGGAAAAGTTGGACAAGGGTGAAGTGATGATAGCACAGTTTACTGAGCACACCTCAGCTATTAAAATTCGTGGCCGGGCGAAAGTATTTACTAAACATGGTCAAATAGAAACTGGCGAATAAATTAAAGTGCGGGGTTTGAAAAATGCTTTAATATTTAGTTGGTGACTTTTCGGACTCTCCTTTGAAACTGTCCGTTAAATTAGAAGGAGGCTTTCATTTTATGTGGACGGTTGTGTACATTGCACCCAATGCATTAGTAGCAGAGCAATTAAAAGATAAGCTTTCTAAAGAAGGGTTATTGGTTACGTTAAGGGTTGTAGGTTCGGTTTCCCTTGAAGAGGCTAAGGCTGTTGAGGTACTGGTTCCCGAAACTGAGGCAGAAGAGGCCAGCGAAATTATTAATGAATAGTTCTAATATATGTTTGGAGGAGGACTCGTCATGAAGACCATAGCTGTCCTTACCAGCGGCGGTGATGCGCCTGGAATGAATGCGGCTATTAGGGCCGTAGTAAGAACTGGGATTTATAAAAACCTTCAGGTATATGGAGTCATCCAAGGATACCAAGGATTAATAGAAAATAAATTTAAGATTATGGATGCTAGTTCAGTGGGTGATATTATTCACCGCGGTGGTACTAAACTATTAACCGCTAGAAGTGAAGAATTTAGGACTCCTAAAGGGCGAGAGAAAGCTTATGGTAACCTCGTGTCTCATGGAGTGGAAGGCCTAGTGGTAATTGGAGGGGACGGTTCTTTTGCTGGTGCTAGTTACTTAGCAAAAATGGGTATTCAGGTAATCGGGGTACCAGGGACAATAGACAATGATATTCCATGTACTCAATCAACAATAGGTTTTGATACAGCAATTAATACCGTAGTTGAGGCTATTAATAAAATCCGTGATACAGCAACATCCCACCAACGGGTATGGTTGGTGGAGGTGATGGGTCGACACTGTGGCTATATTGCTTTAGAGTCAGGTTTGGCAGGCGGAGCAGAGACTGTGTTGGTTCCTGAAGAACCTTTTTGTTTAGAGAATATTGTCAAAAAGGTAAGGCGAGGTAGAGAACGGGGCAAGTTACATAATATTATCGTTTCAGCCGAAGGCGTAGGCAGTGCTATGGATATAAGCAAACAGTTGGAGAATACCTATGGGTTAAAAACAAAAGTCACTATTCTGGGGCATATTCAAAGAGGAGGAACACCCACTGCATTCGACAGAATATTAGCAAGTAGAATGGGTGCTGAAGCAGTGTTTAACTTATTGGAGGGTAAGAGTAATCGAATGGTTGGCTTAGTAGATGGGCAAATCAAAGATTTCGATATAGACTTTGCATTAAGACAGACAAAAGGTTTGGACCAAAAGATGTATCAATTGGCAGGAATACTATCTATTTAATAGTTCAAGATTTGGGTTATAAAAAGGGGAGATAATATGCGTCATACTAAGATTGTTGCTACTATAGGACCCGCCAGTGATAACGAGAATTTACTAAACCAGTTAGTCGAGAATGGACTAGATGTAGCACGGTTGAACTTTTCTCATGGTACTTACGAGGAACATGGCCAACGCATTGACAAAATAAAGCAAGTCGCTGTAAAAAATGACAAATACATAGGCATTATGCTGGATACTAAGGGACCTGAAGTTAGAGTAGGTGAGCTCCTGCAGGGCGAAATGAATTTGGAGAAGGGTATGGAGGTTATGCTCTCCAATGGGTCTGGCCCTGGAATAATACCAATAACATATTCAGGATTGTCTGGTGATGTTGAAGTCGGAACTCAAATACTCTTGGATGACGGATTAATTGGCTTGGAAGTTGAAGGGATTCAGCAGGATGGAATTAAGTGTCGGGTATTAAACGGAGGGATTCTTAAAAGTAACAAAGGGGTGAATGTTCCGGGAGTATTGCTAGAACTGCCGCCGGTGACTGATAAAGATGTTGCAGATATAAGATTTGGCATAGAACAAAAAGTAGATTTTATTGCAGCATCATTTATACGTCGTGCTGCTGATATTTTGGAAATTAGACGTATTCTTGAAGAAAAGGATGCGGATATTAGCATTATTGCAAAAATTGAAACTCAGGCTGCCGTTAATAATATTGATGAAATATTACAGGTCGCGGACGGCATTATGGTGGCCAGAGGGGACTTAGGAGTGGAGATTCCCTCGGAAGAGGTACCCTTAGTCCAAAAAGAAATTATTAGAAAATGTAATAAGGCAGGTAAACCGGTAATAACTGCAACTCAAATGCTGGATTCTATGATCAGTAACCCGCGACCTACCAGGGCTGAGGCAAGTGATGTTGCTAATGCTATTTTTGATGGAACCGACGCCATTATGTTGTCTGGTGAGACTGCGGCGGGAAAGTATCCGGTAGAATCGGTTGTAATGATGGACAAAATTGCCAATAGGACTGAACAGGCGGTAGATTTTAAGGAAAAAGTTCAACAAAGGTATGCCAGGTTCATTCCATCCGTTACAGACTCAATCAGCCATGCAAGCAGTACCATATCAAGAGAATTGAATACTGCGGCAATTATTACCCCGACGGAGTCTGGGTCTACCGCAAGAATGGTGTCTAAGTATCGTCCCCAGGTGCCGATTATTGCAGCCAGCCCTCACGTTAGGGTTTTAAGAAGGTTATCTCTAGTATGGGGAGTTACGTCCGTGAAAGTGGCCGAAAGTGTCGGCACAGATGATATGATTAGCGCCGCTGTTACTGCTGCTTTAGGCAAAAAACTAATAATGCATGGAGATATGGTGGTTATTACTGCAGGTTTGCCAGTAGGAGTTGCAGGAACTACTAACCTAGTCAAGATACATGTAGTTGGTGAAATACTTGCACAAGGGACCGGTATTGGAGATTATGTAGCAACGGGTACAGTTAGGATTGTCGGATCGGGAACAGAAGCGATGGATAAAGTTGAGGAAGGCGATATTTTAGTAGCGTTAAGTACATATAGTGATTACGTGCCGGCTATGGGGAAAGCTGCTGCAGTGATTACCGAAGAAGGTGGACTGACTTCCCATGCCGCAATTGTTGGTCTTAGTTTACATCTGCCGGTGATAGTGGGAGTCGAAGACGTTATGGAAAAACTTACTGATGGCAATATGATTACTGTTGACAGCATCAGGGGATTAGTCTATAAAGGGGTTACTAAGGTGCTTTAGCAGGCCTTTAAATAATCCTGGTATTCTCCTTACTAGTATTTCTTTCGGTAATATCCATGAATATTAGATTCATAGATATAGGAAGAAGGTAACTAGATAAGTAGTCTGGAATATTATATATAAGTTAGTAAAAAAAAGTTGGAAAGTTGGAAGGTTGGAAAGTGGGACAGTGAAAAGATTCCAAACCCTAACCACTTTTGGCTAACCAACTAACCAACTAAATATTAAATCTTTCGGAGGTGATTAAGCTTATGTCTCAACAAAAAAAGGTGGGTATTACCGATACTACTTTTCGCGATGCGCATCAATCATTGTTCGCAACGAGAATGCGTATTGAACATATGCTGCCTATTGCAGAGAAAATGGATAAAGTAGGGTTTCACTCTATGGAAGTTTGGGGTGGGGCGACATTTGACAGTTGTATGCGTTTTCTTAATGAAGATCCCTGGGAACGCTTGCGTGAATTGCGTAAAGCACTGAAGAATACTAAGCTTCAAATGCTGTTGAGAGGGCAGAACTTGGTTGGTTACCGCCACTATGCGGATGACCTTGTTGAAGCATTCATAACTAAATCCAAAGAAAACGGTATTGATATTTTTCGTATCTTTGACGCACTTAATGACGTACGAAACATGAAGAAGGCTATTGAAGTTGCCAAAGCTGTGGGCGGACATGTTCAAGGAACAATTTCCTATACTACCAGTCCTGTTCATAACATAGATCATTATGTGGAGAAGGCTTTAGAGCTTCAAGAGGCTGGATCAGATTCTCTTTGTATTAAGGACATGGCTGGCATATTAACGCCTATGCACGGATATGATCTGGTCAAAAGATTGAAATCTGAATTGAACATACCTGTTCAACTGCATTGTCATTATACCAGCGGAATGGCTTCTATGACGTACTTAAAGGCTGTAGAGGCTGGGGTAGATGCTATTGATACGGCAATATCAACATTGTCTATGGGAACGTCTCAACCGGCCACGGAACCAATGGTTGCGACACTAAAAGGGACCTCTTGGGATACTGGTCTTGACCTGGATTCGCTATCTGAGATTGCAGAATATTTCAAGGCTGTAAGAGGCGAATATAAACAATTTGATGTGGCAGGAAATACGGTAGATGCAAACGTGTTGTTATATCAAATACCGGGGGGCATGCTTTCCAACTTTTACTCTCAATTAGCTCAACAGAATGCGTTAGATAAACTGTCTCAAGTACTTGAAGAGGTGCCAAGAGTCAGGAAGGACTTTGGTTATCCGCCGTTAGTTACTCCATCCAGCCAAATTGTTGGTTCTCAGGCGTTGCTAAATGTTTTAGCCGGAGAGCGTTACAAAATGGTTACAAATGAAGTGAAAAATTATATGAAGGGGCTTTACGGTCGTCCGCCGGCTCCAGTGGACCCTGAAATACGCAAGAAAATAATTGGTGACGAACAACCTATCGGGGGGCGGCCTGCAGATCAGTTGGAACCGGAACTGGAAAAAGCAAGAAAAGAAATTGGTCAATATATGGAAAGCGAAGAGGATGTGATCTCCTATGCTATCTTCCCTCAGGTTGCAGAAAAGTTTTTGGAGGAACGTCTATCAAGAGAGACAAAGACTGACTTTCAAATAGCACAGGAAGGTCCGAAAAATGGACAATCAGCATATCATCCAATTTAGAAAAAGCCCGAATGGGCTTTTTCCGTTTTAAAGCCGAACCTTGCAGGAAATTCGGTCTCAACCTGGAATCTTAAATCTAAAAGAAAGTTATTAAGGAGGTTGCGTAATGCTGGAACTGCTGGAGCAACTATCACCTAAATTTAAACAACGTTTTAACAAAGAAGTTTCTATGCATGAACTGACAAAAATTTCTCTTCAATTATCCCATAAGTCCGCAATAGTTATTACTAATCAGGCAGTTTACATATTACGCAAAAGATGGTTGTCCATTGCTTGTGAAAAATATATGCTTGAAAATATAAAAGAAATGAAGCTGCATCCTGGAGAGTTAGTCATTGAACCAGTCGAGGGTCGCGGTTACCCGATTTCTTTATTTATTTCACCTGAGAAGGAAGGAATAATAAAACACGGTCTTCCAAAAATGCGCGAATTGTTTCCCAATAATATACAAATAATAAAATAGTACGAGCCTCGACAAGAAATTGTTGAGGCTCGTATTAGTTTCGTTTTATCTTCTTTTATTAGGATTGTACTTTTCAATAATAATCCCATCTTCTTCATTGGCGTAAGCCAATTCTGGGTAGGGCCTTTCGGACAAATTTTCAGGCGAGCGGGCTATTTTGTTGGCGATACGCAGTTGGCTCGGGTGAAGCTTATAGGCAACAATTACTGCGTTAATGTTGCCTGCACAGCCCGCGTGGGCAGTGCCTTTAAGGGCGCCCATTATTATAATATCACCTGTAGCAGAAACTTCTGCACTGGGATTGACGTCCCCTAATATAACTACATTACCTCCAAAATGTTCTTCAGTACCTGACCTGAGACTCTTCTGAATTAAGTGAGTCTTTTCTTGTATATGGGTACGGGTATTTAATATTTTGGTTGAGGTCAAGCTAGGTTCAGCTTTAGGCTTGCTGATTGGTTGCGGAATCTCAATGTCAATTTCAGATAAAACTAGACCGTGATTATGACACATAGCATGAAGTTCATTTAAGGTGGTTGCTGCCAATTCGGGTGCACCATAAATGCGATATTTTGCTCCCTTGAAGAAACCATCTCGTGAGTTTAGTTTATTATTTAAATCGTTAACTAATGTTTTAGAATTGGCATGACCATTATATTGGATCAATAGACCATTCGGTGTACCTTTAATGCTGACAAGTTGCTGTACAGCTTCATTTGGCACTATTGTCACCCCCTGCATATGTGGATTCAATTTTGTTCGAACAAATCCTTCTAATAATGATGAATTCCCAATGATATTCCTTCAAATCATCTGGAATTAAATGTAAATAGCACCTTTCGACTTTAATCTTCATAATTTCCTGAAAAGCACTATTATTCTTCGCAGGAATAAAATCGTAAATTGTTGAAATAAAAAAGAAAATTAACTTACGGTTGTGGAGGAAAGATATTTAAATGAGCCAACAATGGGCAGGTAATAGACGATACAATGAAACAATCATAGATACCTATAAAACGAAAATTTTTTTCATGGCACTAGCTTTCATTGCAGTCATTCAGACAATATTTAATAATAGGAACATACCCTTGAGTTATACTTTCGCCTTAGTATTATTTGCTTTCACGGCGGTTCAGTTAATAAAGTATAAAAGAAAGAATGCTTTTCTCAACAAAGCATCATTGCTATGCAGTCTGCTGCTGCTCAATTTATTACTTGTGTTAACTGGTGGGATTGAGAGTAATTATTTATTTATGTATATATTGCATGTTTTTATATATACATCTTATGGCAATAAGATGTTCGGGTGGATATCTCTAGTAGTAAATACTTCATCGTTAGTAATGCAGGTTATTCATTTTATAATAAGTAAACATGTATTTTTTTATGAACCGGTAATTAACGCATTTGGTATTATTGGATTGATGTGGTTATCCTATCAGATGATTATTAAGGTATTGAATAGGACTGAACAGTTAAGGCAAGAGACGGAAGATCTAATACGGTATGATGAACAGACAAAGCTTTATAGATATCGTTTATTTATTCCGGCTTTGGAGGATTGGGCCAAAAAGTGGCAAGAGTCCAATAAAGAGTTTAAGCTATTGGTGTTGGATCTGGGGAATCTAGGTTATTATAATAATAATTATGGCTATAAAACTGGTGATGAAATAATTGCAGACACTGCTAGGGCATTAAAACGCTATTTTAAGAAAAATGATCAGGCCTTTCGCTACTCAGGTGATCAGTTTGCGATTTTAACATCAATGACCAGTGAAGAGACGGATTATTGCATTAGCCATTTCAAGCTAGATGTAAGAAAAATCTGCGATAAACTGGGTATTAGAAGGTTAAAAGTTCTGGTTGGTTATGCTGATTGTCCCGAGGATGGGATTTATGTTGAAAAATTACTAAATGCGGCCATTGGACGTTTGAAAGAAGAGAAGGGGAATCAGGTGACAGAGGAAATAGAGCGGCAGAAACGGGCGGAGAAGATGGCCTTGGTGGGGCAGTTGGCGGCCGGCTTAGCCCATGAATTAAGAAACCCTATTACGTCAGTAAAAGGATTTTGCCAGTTAGCTAAGGAAAGTACTGACGATCCTCGCTTACAGCAATATCTGAATTACATGACTGAGGATGTAAATAAATTAGCGGAATTGATAGGGGATTTTCTACTGTTGTCCAAGCCCTCACCGACGCATTTAGAGGAAATAAATGTCATCGGGTTTGTTCAGGAACTAATTGACTTTTTAGAAGGCCAAGCGCGTTTGCACGAGGTAGCTATCATGATGCAAATACCCAGTTACTTGCCTAATGTCCATGCTGATAAGGAACAATTGCGACAGGCCCTCATTAATGTTATGGTTAACAGCTTTGAGGCTATGCCCGGGGGTGGAGAAATCTTTATTAGTTTAGCCACTTTAACGGATAAGATTGTAATATCATTTGAGGATACGGGCCAAGGAATAAAAGACCAGGACCTACTACACGTTTTTAACCCCTTTTTTACAACTAAGGATGAAGGGACAGGTCTCGGCCTGGCTGTAACTCAAAAAATCATTTCCGCCCATAATGGTGATATCATTATTCGCAGCGAGCAAAAGAGTGGGACTGTGGTATCCATTCATCTGCCAATATCCCAGGGTAAAATTGGCAGTGGAAATTTGGCCATTTAATGCAGGAAAACATATTTCCTAAAATGAATAAGTTTCTTAGGGTGCAAAGAGTCCTAAGAAACTTTTTTATATTTTAACGGTCTAATAAATAGTATTTATTATCCTAGGTGGTGTGTAATAATGGATGAACAATTAACAACGCAGAAAGTGCCGAGGCATCGGCGTAAAAAAACAAAGAAAATTGGTATGATCCAGGTAATACTTTCGATCTTACTGATAATATTTTGGCTGGTTGGTGTTTATGCAGGCTATTGGTACATAGAAACAAGAATGGCTAAAAACCATCAGCAGACAAAAACATTAATAGAACAATCTATTAATGCGGTTCAAGAAACTAACGCTCTCAGGGTGCAAGAACTGGAAGACAGACTAACTGCACTAAACGTGGATATGGAACAGATTGAAGAGGCTTTAGCAAATGCGGATGACAGTCTTAACGAATCAAATGAGACTCGGGAACAGCTAAATAACAGAATTGAGCAATTGGACAAACAGCTTGAAGAACTAAGAAAAAGCTTAGAAATATTGAAAGGAAATTAAGATGCGCATAATTACCTTGTTTTTGATTTTTTTACTTGCACCTATATCCGGGGTGGTAGTTGGTGTGTCTCAAGAAATGCCCCAAAGATACTTTGATAATCAGGATGACATGCTGCTGTCTTTGTCGCCATTTGAAAAGCAAGTTGAGGTATATGATGGCAAATTAGATCAACTAAAAAGTGGAATTGGCTTTATTACGGAAAATTTGGCGGAACAACAAAGGCAGTATGAAAAGCAACAGGAACTATTAAGACAACTGGCAAAAAAGAGCCAAGAGCAGAGAAATCTTTCTAATGAAATATACGAAAAGAATATTCTTGCTAAACTGGGCAAACCTTTTGAAATATTTAAATCAGATAAGATTGAACTTAAAATATTTAAGCTCAAAGCAGAGGAGTATCGGGGCTATGCTGCCAAGTTAAAACTTTATGATCCTAAGACTATTAAAGTGGTTACGGCAGAGGATACTCTGGGAGAGAAAGAAACAACCAGTGAAGCGTTAAAAAGGACTGGAGCCTTGTTTGGTGTCAATGGGGGTGGGTTTTATGAAACTTCAAGAAATGGACAGGTAATGACTGTTCCAATTGGCAATACCGTTATACAGGGGGTCCTGATAGATGGGTTTAATCCCACTCACGATGACCTATTTTTTTCGGGTTGGACCAAACAAGGTGAATTGGTAGGTGGGTTATATGATAGAAAAGATCGGTTATTGGCAACGAAAGCCTGGTACGGAGTAAGTTTTGTCCCAATGTTAATAAAAAACGGTCAACCGCTACCCATTCCGGAAAAATGGCAGCGGGAAAGGCACCCCAGGGCTGTCATTGGGCAGTATGCCAATGGCGATCTGATTTTTATAGTAATAGATGGCCGCCGGCCGGGCTGGAGCAAAGGCATTAGTTTAGAAGGGATGCAGATTAAATTACTGGAGCTGGGTGTGGTAAACGCATATAACTTAGATGGTGGTGGTTCTAGCACCATGGTTTTCAATGGTAGAGTATTAAACCGCCCGTCCGATGGTAAGGAACGTCCGGTAGCAACTAACATTTTAGTTTACCCATAAAGATAAAACAAAGGCAATATGGCGATGACCATATTGCCTTTGTTTTATTTAATAAAGTAATTCATTAAGGTATCACCTTTATCAATATACAAACCGGTATTTTTGGCGGAAATCTCATCAAAACTAGGCTTGCCCTGGGCAGGAGCAGTGCTGTCAAAGATCATAAATGGGACAGGCTCTGCTGTGTGGGTTTGGAGTTTTATGGGCGTGGGGTGGTCGGGCAATAATATTAATTTATATTGATCAATGGAATTCATACCTGCCACTATTTCCCCTAGCACTTGTTTGTCTATGGCTTCAATTGCTTTAACCTTATCCTCTATACTACCTTGGTGGCCGGCTTCGTCGGGAGCCTCCACATGTATGTAGACAAATTCCATGCTGTTGTCGAGAGCTCGCAAAGCAGCTTGTGCTTTTCCAGAAAAATTTGTATGGATATTGCCTGTAGCGCCAGGAACCTCAATAACTTCAAGCCCCATACTTAAAGCAAGTCCCTTGGTGAGATCTACGGCGGAGATCATGGCTCCTTTCAAACCATAGAGCGATTGAAAAGACGGCATGTTGGGTTTTGTCCCCTGACCCCACAACCAGATTGAATTAGCCGGGTGTTCCCCCAGCTCGTGTTTTTCAACATTTATAGGATGGTTGGATAAGGCGTCATAGCTCTGCTTCATCATGTTCAATAAAATATCTGCCCCATCTCCTGTGGGCAAATGAGAACCGATTATCTTATCAGCAATATCGTGTGGTGGAGTTGTTTCCATATTTATCTTGCCGTTTCTCCAAAGCATGAGGTGTCTGTAACTAATGCCTGGATAAAAGGTGATTTCCCCACCATCATAAGTCTGATTAATCAAATCTATTAATATTTTAGCCTTGGAGGAAGAAATTTCCCCGGCGCAGTAATCCAGCATGGTTTTGTTTTCGTAGTCGGGTTCTTCTGATAGAGTAACCAAATTGCAGCGAAAGGCGATATCACCTTTCGCAAGATCAATCCCCATGCTGGCCGCTTCCAAGGGTGAGCGGCCGGTATAATACATTTTAGGGTCGTATCCTATAACGGATAGGTTTGCTACATCACTTCCCGGGGCGTAACCATCCGGGATTGTTTTTGCCATTCCTAAACGACTGATTAGGGCAAGCTTATCCATATTGGGTGTGTTAGCGTACTGCAATGGTGTTAGATCTCCTAATTCTGCCAATGGATAATCTGCCATTCCGTCTCCTAATAGTACAATGTTTTTCACGATTAGTATTACACCTCTTTCGATTTGACTTATCTTCTAGTTCTTCGACAATAATCTTATTTTCCTTCAAAATACTAAATTTTTCACTGCTGGTAGATTTACCAAGTAGTAAAATGCCCGTTCTAACCACAAACTAAAGGTGTAGAAAGGAGTGATTTTGTGGCTGGGGATAAAAAACTATCAACATTTACTGTGGCTGCTACATATATAGGAACAGTTGTAGGTGCAGGTTTTGCTTCAGGCCAAGAGGTACTGCAGTTTTTTGGCTATTTTGGCCCTATCGCCTATATAGGACTTATTATGTCCACCATGCTATTCGTATTTTTTGGCTGGCGAATGTTGACATTAGGATTTGAACTTCAGGCTGACTCCCATTTGCCGGTAGTTAAGTATGTTGTCGGTAAAAAGATTGGTACTGTGATAGATTATGTTATAATATTTTTTCTCTTTGGGGCACTAACTATAATGGCAGCCGGTTCAGGTGCAGTTTTCCAGGAGCAGTTCGGATTATCACCGCTATTGGGTAGCATCGTTATGGTCGGACTTACGCTTGTAACAGTGACCTTCGGTATTGGCAGCGTTATTAAGTCAATTAGTTTCATAGTACCGTTCTTGCTTACCGCTGTTTTAGTTGTTAGCATCACAATTATCAGTCAAGGTAGTTTTAGTGACATAATAGGTGCTGCACCTAATATACCGAATGCAGCGGTAGGAAACTGGATGCTGGCTGCACTACTCTATGTATCTTACAACTTAGTTTTGTCAGTTGCTATACTAGCTCCATTGGGCAAAGAAGCCAACAATGAAACAGCCCTGGCAAAAGGAGCTTTATTTGGGGGCCTGGGTCTTGGCTTAGGTGCAACAGCTATTGTTACCGCATTATTAATTAAAATCTCGCAAGTAGGCCGCTTTGATGTCCCCATGATATTTTTGGCCGGCGAAATTTCTCCTTTGGCACAACTTCTTTATAGTGGAGTACTTTTTGCGGAAGTGTACACCACGGCAGTTGGCAGTCTATATGGTTTTGTCACTCGTTTATCCAATCCAACTAGTTTTAAAGGGCGTTGGCTGGCAGTCGGTGCAGCAGTGGGCGCATTTGTATTGAGTCGTTTTGGATTTGTTAATCTAGTCAGTTATTTGCTGCCAACTGTAGGTTTTGCCGGGTTAGCACTATTGATTGGTCTAACGTATACCTTCATACGTGAAAGACAAGGAACCGTAGTACCTGCACCTGCAGCTAAACCTAGGGAAGATAACAAAGAGTAAAATTTAGAAAGTGGGGCTTTAACCCCACTTTTTCTAATTGTTTCTCATGAAATTAATCATAAAATCCGCCAAGGCCTGGCAGCCTGAAACAGGCATAGCGTTATAAATCGAGGCTCTAATGCCGCCCACGGAGCGGTGCCCCTTCAATCCAATCAGACCTTTATCCGCTGTTTCCTGTACGAATTTCTTTTCCAAATCTTCATTCTGAAGTCTGAAGGTTATATTCATTATAGAACGGTCTCTCTGCGCGTGGCCTTGATAAAAACCGTCACTTTGGTCAATAATGTCGTAAATAATTCCTGCTTTATGTCTATTTTGTTTCTCAACTTCGACCACCCCGCCCTGCTCTTTCAACCATTCCAGAACAAGGTTAACAATATATATAGGAAAGACGGATGGAGTATTATAAAGCGAGTCCTTTTGTGCATGGGTTGTATAATTCAGCATAGTTGGTAGTGTTTTTTGCTGGGCACTAATTTCTAATAAATCATTACTAATTACTACGATGGTAACGCCTGCCGGGCCAAGATTTTTCTGCGCACCGGCATAAATAAGATCAAACTTGGAAGCATCAAATTGCCGCGATAAAATATCACTAGACATATCAGCTATCAATGGTACATCGAATTCAGGAAATTTATCCCATTGGGTTCCGTAAATAGTATTATTTGAAGTTAGATGAACATAAGCAACATCTTTACTTAAAGAGATCTCATCAGGCGTATTCACCCTAGTATATTTTAACTCCTTGGTGGTTGCTGCTACATGTGCTTGTCCAATTTGAGCGCCTTCCTGATATGCTTTTTCCGCAAAACTACCGGTAACTAAGTAATTAGCGACCTTATTCTTAGGCAGGAAGTTATATGGGACCATAAAAAATTGAGAACTGGCACCACCTTGTAAAAAAAGTACCCGATAACCTTCCGGAATGTTTAGTAACTCCTTGATAGATTGTTCTGCAGAGGACATTACTTTTTCTACAGAGGGGGAACGATGGCTCATTTCCATAATCGACATACCGGAGTTTTGATAGTTTAAAAGTTCTGTCTGTGCAGTTTTCAACACGTTTTCAGGTAATGTGGCTGGACCTGCATAAAAATTATATACACGCTTATTCATGGCAGATTCTCCTAACTAAAAGTTTATTATTTCAAATTATAATGTAAATCTACTCTTGACTCAAAGGTTTTTGGAAAAAATTCGATATTTTTTTAAGGTTTAACCTAAGAGTTTTAGAAAAGAGCCTTTGAATTAACAAGTTTTAAATATTATTCTTTACATTGAGAGAAAATATAAACATTAAGGTTGACCTGGAATTTGTAACTAATATAATATAAGTAACACAATGTGAACAAAAGAACAATTTTTAAAAATTTGTAATAAATAGGAGGATATTGATGAAAACTTTGCTTGAAAAAACACGTGCTATGAACGATTTAATTCAAAGGTCTGCGGGGCAACCGGTAGACTTTAGGGATATGGCCCGAATATTAAGTGAGAATATAGTTGCAAACTGTTATCTTATTGGGCGTTATGGTAATATCTTGGGGTATGCATTTTCCAAAGGTCGTAGCTGTGACGTAATTGAAGATATCATCTATGACCTTAAGTGTTTTCCTGAAGAATATACTGAATCATTGGTGGACTTTAAGGAAACAAAAGCAAACGTGGCTCACAAAGACTACTGTGTATTGTCGGGAGGTAAAGAGCAGTGCGGATTTGGCAACAAAGTAACTACTTATGTACCAATTATTGGTGGTGCTAATAGATTAGGCACTCTTGTACTAAGTAAATTTGACGATTGGTTTTCGGATGGGGATTTAGTTCTTGCTGAATATGGTTCAACAGTTATTGCTATGGAAATTGTCAGGGCCCAGGTGGAAAAGAATGAAGAAGAGGCGCGAAGAAAAGCAATGGTGCATATCGCAGTGGAGACCCTTTCCTACTCTGAAGGTGAAGCAGTCTACGCAATTTTAAAAAGCTTGGAAGGGAATGAAGGGATCATAATCGCCAGTAAGATAGCAGATGATGCTGGTATTACTCGATCCGTTATAGTTAATGCGCTTAGGAAATTCGAAAGTGCCGGCGTTATCAATTCCAAGTCGTTAGGAATGAAAGGAACCTTTATTAAGGTGCTGAACCCTTATATTTGGGACAATTTGGACAGGCTATCGATTGGAACAATGAAGTTTTAACAAATGTACTAAAACCCCGCTGCTTTACGCAACGGGGTTGTTAACTTCTATTGACCTTGGTTAGATAACTTAATCATGAGGCGTGCTAGAGTTTTTTGTTCGCTTTTGTCGGCAACCTCCCATAGTTCTTTCATGGCCTTATTTTCGGGAATGTCGGGATTAATGTTTGCATCCAGAAAATCTCCGAACTCTGTGGCAAATTCTTCAAGCATTGATTGAGAGACGCCAAGTTTTTGGGCCTGATTCACTAGGCTTGACAATGATTCTTTCCAACTTTCCCATGAGCTAGCATCGACTTGATTTAACATCTGCTTAACTTGATTTTCCATGATATTCACTCTCCTTAAATTTTTTAAAGAAAAATGTGACTTTTGACACATCAAAAGCACGTTGGAGTTGTGTATACTGTTTACTAGGGATGCCCCATCCCTAACCCCACCCTTCGATAGGTTCCTACGTTAATTCGTAGGAACTTTTATGTTTATTTACCTTTTGAATTACTTGTTGACTCATAGGGACAGGATACACTGTTGTTTCTAACATCTAGGTTACTGCACGCCAATTCACCGTTACATTGTCTTCGAAATACCCAACTACAACCTTCATTTTGGCAGGCATCAATGGACATGCTGCTCACTCCTCAAATATTTTAGTAAATTTAGGATGATCGAAAAGACACTCAAAAATAATCTGCGAATTCCGGCGTTGCTCAGCATACGCTAATCATTACGCCTGTGCTGATATACATCCCGCTATCTTGCATTTTTGCTTCTTGCATTTTTGAACACTCATTAATAATAGTTTTTGTACGAATCGAAGATAATATTCGTATTTTTATCATTTAAAAGCAAGATGTTGTCAAAACTTTATTTATTTGGTGGCTATAACTTCCTTGGAATTGAGGCATTCTAAACTTAAACCATAAAAAGGAGGACGTTTTTGATGGCTCATAATGTTGTCTTATACACAACTCCCACATGACCTCACTGTGTGCATGTGAAAGAGTATCTTTCGCAAAAAGGAATCTCATTTAAAGAACTTAATGTGGCAGAAAATGAAGAAGCTAGAGAACAGATGTTTGAGAAGACCGGCCGAATGGCAGTGCCTGTTTTGGATGTAGATGGGACTATAGTATTAGGCTTTGACAAGTCAAAGATAGACAATATACTGGTTCATTAACTTCATAAGGAGCTAATCAACTATTCAAAACTGTTAGATACCTATGCCTCTGGTAAAAGAAAAAAATGAACTTCTGATTGATACAAGATGCGACCGCAAGGCTCGCATCTTAAATTTGAGTGGATGAAAGATTTGTATTATAATGGTGGAAAGAAAGATAGACTAGGAGGCTACGAATTGGACATTAGGCGGACAGCGCTGGTCTTGATTGATTTGCAAAAAGAATCTAAATTCGGGATTTCCGGCATTAATGAGGTTGTAGATAATGCAAAAAAATTGGTAGAGGAATGTAGAAAGCTGGATATTCCCATAATTTATACACGTCAGGTAAACCGGGTTGATGCTGTGGGGTTGTCATATATGGAACCCTTAGATGAAAATAGCCAACCTGTTTTTTATAATAGTGAGACAAAGTCTGTGGATATTTTTGACGAAATTGCGCCTAAAAAAGGTGATTTAATAATTGATAAATACCGCTGGAGTGGTTTCTTTGGGACCAGTTTAGATTTATTACTAAAAAGTTATGCTGTTAAGCATTTACTTATAGGTGGTATGGTAACGGATGGATGTCTAATGACCTCAGTTTTTGACGGCTATTTTAGGGATTACCAAATAAATTTGGTAAAAGATATATGCACTGGTACAAACGAGGGTGCACATATGGCATCCATATTAATAATGGCCAATTGGGTCTATGGTATTAAGATATTCAATACTAAAGAACTTGTTAACTACTTGCATGGTCGAAAGTACTCTGCTTGGGAGTCGCTAGGTCCTGATACACTAAAATTTACCCCTGAAAACATGCGGATAGTGTTTAATAAATTGGATGAAAATAATAGCTAGAAGATGAGGTAAGAAATGAATAAACGGTACTCGGGGTACTCTCTCAAGGATCTACCCGATGAGGAAACTGCAAACCAACTGAATGCAATGTTTGATGAAGAGGAATCTTCAGCGGAAGCAAAGCCAAATAAATTTTTATCAATTGGTATCAAGATGACAGCATTGGCAATAATCGTTATTTTCTTGCTGGTTTTTTCCCTGGGTGATATGGTTAAGTTCTTTTCTTTATCATCTCTGGGGTTCATTAACGAATCTAAAAGATTACATAACGAAGCGCAAGTTCAAGAACTGCAGCAATCTACGGTGCGAATACAGGTAATCGCAAGAAGCGAAAGTGGGTTGACTAGACAACAAAAACTAGGAACAGGATTTAACATTAGGCCGAAAGGTTTAATAATAACTAATTACCATGTTGTTAAAGACGCGATAGAAATATTGGTTACTTTTCCGGGAAACTCTGCTTTTCGCACCAACAAATGGTATGGAGACCCCGAGTTGGATTTAGCCATAATTAGTTTGAAAGGTGACGGTCTTCCCACAGTTAAACTGGAACGGGGTTACCATCCAGTAAAGGATGAAGAAGTCACTATTATTGGGAATCCATTGGGATTTAGTAAAATTGCGGTCCAAGGCAAAATTGAGGGTTTGGCGAGGGTGAATAGCATAACTAAACCAGTTATGGTTATTGATGCGCCAATTTATTCAGGCAGCAGCGGCAGTCCTGTTTTTAATCAGAATGGCAATGTCATAGGTGTTGTGTTTGCCACGTTAAGAGATTCTAAGGACGAGGGGCAAGGCAAAGGGCTGGCTATACCCATCAGCTATATCCGACCGCTATTAAAAAGTTAAATCAGTAGGGACTTTGCTAAACACTAAATTACTGATATAATCGGATAAAATAGGAAACATCTTGTATGTTAATATTTATATGGTCAGGTTTTCTTAGTGGTAAGTTTAATTTTACGTGTAATAAGCTGCAGCTAAATAAATAAAACATAAATCTTTTAGTAAAATTTGTGTGGCTGGACTTTATTAAGAGAATTTCTTTAAGTTAAGGAGGAGTTAGATGGATAATTTAATGACGGCGCAACATGCAGCTGGCAAAGTACTGGTTGACCCGGTTTTTTCCGTAGTAAAGGCTGCGAAAGATGCTGCAGAAAAATATGGTATGGAAAAGGTAGTTAATGCAACCGCCGGAACAATTTATGACGATCAGGAGAGGTTTTCAACTTTTAGTACGGTCGCTGATGTAATGAATGACTTGTCGCCGGCACAAATGATGAACTATGCACCCATTGACGGCATTCCGGGTTATGGGGAGGCTGCTATTAAATTTGTGTTTGGCGATTCTCGGCCGGACTCATATTTATCTGCAGTTGCCACGCCTGGAGGAACGGGCGCGCTACGCCATGTATTCTTTAATTACGCAGATGAAGGCGAGACAATATTAATACCGGATTGGTTCTGGGGCCCGTACCGAATTATTGCCGGTGAGTTCAAGAGGAATGTAGATACTTATCAACTTTTTACTAAAGAAAATAACTTTAACATAGAATCTTTGCAGCAGAAAGTATTGCAAATGCTTAAAAAGCAGGATAGGCTTGTAGTTTTATTTAATAACCCTGCTCATAATCCCACTGGTTTTTCATTAAATGAAGAAGAATGGAAAGCGACATTGGAATTTTTCAGGGATGTTGCGAAAGATAAGTCAAAACACATTGTTCTTTTATTAGATGTAGCTTACATGGACTATGCGGGAGAACCTGATAAGGTGAGAGAATTTTTCTCTTTGTTTGGTGGCCTACCTGAAAACATCTTAGTAAATGTAGCATTCAGCATGTCTAAAGCATTTTTGGCATATGGAATGCGATGCGGTGCATTAATAGCAATCAGTTCCAGCGATAAAGTAATTGAGGAATTTCAAGAAGCTGCTTCATACTCAAATAGAGCAAACTGGTCCAATGTTCCCAGACTTCCCCAGGAATTGTTCGTTACTTTGACAAACGATAGTGGGCTGATTGAACGAGTTAATAGGGAACGACAGCAGCTTAGACGAATGATTGAGGCCAGGGCCGCTATTTTTACGAAAGAAGCTAAGCAGCTTGGCTTGGACTTTTGTCCGTATACGGCAGGTTTCTTTATTTCTATTCCATCGGATAACCCTCAAGAGCAAGCTAAAAAACTTCAGGAACAGTATAATATATTCCTAGTTCCACTTAAAAAAGGACTAAGATATGCTATCTGTTCTATACCGATTTCTAAAATTTCCGGTTTAGCTCAAAAAACTAAGCAGGTAATGGAAGGGTAAGAATATAAAGCGAAACTTGCATCAGGTGGTGTTTTATATCCCATCTGTTTAGTGAAGCATATCCAGGAGCTTAGCGGCGGTTAGCTATCGGATAAATGCCATTGACCTATTGGGAAGGTCAATGGCATTTTATTATGCTCTGGGAGTGCAAAGTGCAAGTATCTCACGCACTGACAGTGGTTTATCCATTTGCCAAACAGTATCTATCAACTTATTTTGGGTGTTGGTTGACAAGATTTCGGCGGTTACCTGGCGGAATTTGTTTTCCAGTTCTTTATTTGTCATGGGTCTGTCCTTGCTTCCTACGACATGTTCTATCACTTCCGTTATTGTCGTGCCGTCAATAAGATAGGCAGTAAGGATTGCTTGATCCTCTTTCAAATCTGTATTAACAATAGCATTTATTTTTTGGCGTAGGGCTAGTACCTTTGGGTCGTTAACGATTTCGTTGGTAAATTCGTCTTCACCGGCTTTCCCAAAAATAATTCCGACAGTTGTACAATGGTAGATGCTGAATTTTGCTTCCAAGTTATCTTTGGGCTCCAGTTTGCCGGTTAATTCCCGAACTAAAGGATGGACTTCCAAAGTAATCCCGCTGATTTGAGAAGGTAACACTTGATGCTTATTTTTCAAACGTGTGCCTGCTTCAATGCCAGGATGGGTAACGATGCCGCAGGCAAAGGGTTTATAGCTGTTGTCAGAAATTGCCCAATGTTCACCCCAAGGCCCGGTTAGGTACTGCCATTTTGGTTGTTCCGAGACTACTTGGCAAAACCCACGTTTTGCCTCCAATGAATTGGGAGAACTGGTAAAGCCTTTCTGGGCTAATAATGCGCTGATTAAACCGTTGGCTGCTGCTTTGCCTGGGTGATATGGCTTATTCATGGTGCCGAACATTTCTCTTAATCCAGTTGGCTGGCTTGCAGCTAACCCTAAGGCGTAATTCATTTGGGATTCATCTAACCCAATCAGTTTTCCTACGGCTGCTGCTGCGCCAAAAGTTCCTGCAGTACCGGTAATATGCCACCCTTTGTCATAATGGCTGGGGTATAGGCATAGGGCTATGCTCTGTTCTACTTCGCATCCGACAACAAAGGAGAACAACATTTCCTCGGTGGATAGATTTTTGAATTCTGCGATTGCCAATATTGCTGGCCAAACTGGTGCACTTGGGTGAAGAACAGTATTTATTAAAGTATCATCGAAATCAAATATGTGCGAAGCCATACCGTTTATCATTGCTGCAAATTGTAGGTTTACTTTACAGTTCCTCCCTAAGATACTGGCTTGGTTGTGACCACCTAGTTCGTCGGCTAATTCAAGCATCATATTAACAGATTCATGCCGGGAAGCGCCAATGGCTACTCCCAGCCAGTTCAAGAAACTACGTTTAGCTTCTAACAGTACTTGTTCGGGAACTTTCTTATTGTATGTTGTGTCTACAATTTTATTGGCCAGGTTCTGAGTTATATTGTTTTTCACAGGTTAAACTCCTTTCGCTTATAGAGGATGTTTGAAAAGTTACTTAAGAAGCAAATTATGTCTAAAAACAATTTTGCAATATTTAGAAGAGGCCATTAGCCGGGTTAAGAACGTGACTGCTCCCATGAATTATGAGAGGAAAGGCTTCGAAACACCCTGTGCTCTAACAGGAAATTGTCAGGATTGCAAAGATGTGAAGTATAAAAAATGCAGTGTTATGGTTATTCACGAGGCTAAACCTCGCGGTATTAAAAATTTCTACATCATTTTAGTAAAAGAAAATCTAGGTTATTAAAGAGTAAAGGCTGTGGTTATCCCACAGCCTTTTGGCCTTTACTTTCTGCTAAGTAGTTTCTAATGCGAGCTGTTACATCCAGGCGTCGCTTTTCAATTTCCTCAAATTTCATAGCTGGTACGTAATATTTCTCCATTTCATCGTGTGCTTTCTTAGCTTTTGCAATATATTTAACGGACCTGTTTAATGCCTGTTCGTATCTGTCCTCAGCTTCAGATAATTCGCTAACATAACGTTGAAGGATTTCCTTATTGGTGCAATGGTCTAAGTTGAAGAAACGAACACGATCCAAGGAGGATACTGAATTTAACGCTAATTTCGCTGGCGGTGCTCCATTAATAACAGCTGCATTTAATTCCGGCATTATGACACAGTCTAGTTTGGTAGGATCAAATGGGCAATAATATTGTTCAGTATTTAGACCGTAAGAATGGGCATTATCTGCAACTCGCTTGAGAATTGTGCTTTTGCCTGACCCAGGTGCTCCCTGAAGGACGTATAGTTTCTTTGCGTCTTGTAATAAACTGCCAAAATAATTAACTAGGCCATTGGGTGTAATGGCACTACCAAACATTTTACGCACTTTTGCTACTTTGTCATAAGAAGGATCACATCCGGAAAAGACATCTTCTATAATTTGATTGCTATACAGATTCACTTCGTTAAAGTTCATGCTTTCTGTGATATAGCTTTCCCATTCGTCATGAATTAACTTTGCTTCTGCCAAGCTCCTATAGGCAATGTTAAATAGTCGACCTACCCGTTTATTTACCGCAATAATTTCCGCCTTATGTTTACGTATCGACTGTTCATTCCAGTGGTCACCTAAATGAATAATCTCATCAACTGCTCCAGGGTTTTTGGGATCAACTACGTGTGGTGCCGTTCCGTCAATTAATGCTACTTTACCGTCAATGACAACACCGTCTATGGAATTATTGTCTGACGAACACCAATGGAATTCAATATCGAAGCCAAGATCTTGAAATTCTCTGCCAACCTTTTTCATAAGTGTTGATTTTCCTACGCCGGGACCTCCTTTAATAAGAAAAATCCTTTTTGCCTCAGATGTAATAATGTGATCATAAAAAGAGTAAAAACCTTTTGTAGTGTTACCGCCAGGAAACATTTCCCGCAATTTACCTTCTGCGGTCATAGTGAAAATTACCTCCTTTTTATTTCGAAAATAATTTTATTTCACATCAACAAGTATCATTCTTGATGCATATTTAATTTATGCTACAGGTAGACGATTTGTGAAAATTAAATTGAGTAAAATTCTAGAAACATATTATCAATATTCTTTTAGGGTTTTCCATAATTGTTGCAACTGGCTGCAGCATCGTGAAAGTCTCTATGAAATAATGATATTTTAATAGTAGAAGCTTAGAGTTACACTGATCGGACTGAAAAATAGTTTCCGTGTCAATTAGACTAAAGTTATGTTAAGATTTATAATAAGGTTTTGATAATTGGTCTGAAGTAGGGATCAGGGTGAATATTATGCAAAGACATATTAAATGTTCGCATTTGCTCTTAAAAGTGGTACTTTTGTGCTGGGTAGTTGTAACTGTAGCACTACCTGCAGCAGCCAATGCTGCTTCTATAGAGGATAGGATAATAAAGATTGCCGGAGATAGGGAGTTCCCTCCATTTGAATATATTGGGGACACAGGGGATTACAAGGGTTTCAACGTGGATATTATGCGGGCCATATCTATCGAGGTTGGTTTGGATATTGAACTGATTCCCATGAGCTGGAATAAGGCGGTTTTAGCCCTTGGCGCAGGTGAAGTTGATGCTATTCAGGGGATGAAATATAGTGAAAACAGAGCTAATCATTTTGATTTTTCCGATGGCTATTTAACCAGCAGTCAAGCAATATTTGTCCGGAAATCCAATCATTATATAATCAATTTGGAAGACCTGCGGGGTAACGAGGTGGCAGTACAGAAGCAGGATATTAGTTATGAAATGCTAAAGGATAAGAGCAATATTAAGCTTATTCTGACGGAAAACCAGGCAGAAGGAATGAGGATGCTGCTTAATGGTGAGATTGATGCATTTGTGGGTAACCGATTAACTGGTTTCTATCATATTCAAAAATGGCATCGGGGCGACGATGTCAAGGTGGTAGGTGAGCTAATTAACCCAACTAAATATGCCTTAGCGGTTAAGAAAGAAAATCGACAGCTAATTAAGGAATTTAATGAAGGTTTACAGACAATTAAAAAGAATGGGACCTATGACAAAATATCAGAAAAGTGGTTTGGCAAAACTATTCAAGAAGGAATTTCCCTTAAAACTTTAAGGCTAATAATAATAATTACTGCTTCAGCAGTTATCTTTGCCATAATTACGATCAAATGGAATAAGGCGCTTAAAAGAGAAGTTGTAAAAAAAACGGCCCAGTTAAATGCGGCCAATAAGGATCTGTACCAGACTCATTTAGAAATACAGGAGAGCGATAAATTCAAACAGCAAATACTGGATAGCGTTTTTTCCGGCATTATCACATTAGGCAAACAAAAAGAAATCCTAACCATTAATTTCCGAGCAGAAGTAATTCTCGACCTAAATCCCAAATTTCTAGGGTGTTATTTTGACCAAACATTCCTTAAAAAATATTTTTCTTCACTGCAGATTGATCAAATATTGGAAGGGTCCTGTGAGAAGGCCAGCGGTGAAATAACCATAGGTGAGACCAACGGTCATGGGGTAGTTGACTATACCATCTCGCCGCTTATGGGGCAAAATAATCGTGTCAGCGGTGTTGTCTTGAACTTTGCTGATATAACAGAAGCAAAGATGATGAAAGAACAGCTGGTTCGTAAAGATAAAATGCGGGCCCTGGGTCTATTGATCGCTGGTATCGCTCATGAATTAAGGAATCCGTTAACGTCCATAAAAACTTTTGTTGAACTGCTACCAAAAAAATTTGATAACCCTAAGTTTCGTGATGAAATTGCTACATTGGTGCCGGCGGAAATTGCTAGGCTAAACGGCCTAATTAACGATTTGCTGGATTATTCCAAACCACGTTCGCCTCACCCGGAAGTAGTAAATATTAAAGAAACTTTGGCAAGCGTATTGGTACTATTTCAGAAAAATTTTAAACAGAAGGGCATTATCTGTAAAACGGAATTGGCTGAAGGGTTAACTGCATTTGTAGACCGGCAGCAGTTTCGCCAGGTGCTTATAAATGTTCTCATGAACAGCGTAGAGTCATTTGCGGATGGCGGTGAAATAATTATTTCCGGAGGCCGAGAGGAAAAGACGTTCTTAATTATTGGAGACAATGGATGCGGCATTGGTCCGGAGGATTTATCGCTGGTTTTTGACCCTTTTTACACTAATAGAGAAAAAGGTACCGGTTTGGGTTTAACTATTAGTTATCAGATTATCCAGGAGAACAACGGGACTATGACTATAGAAAGTGAAGAAGGTCGATGGACGAGGGTTAGACTGGAGCTTCCAAGCAACCGAAACGGAGGTTAAATAATGAGCAAAATACTGGTATTGGATGATGAACTGGGTATTTGTTCTTCTTTGCGGTTTGCCTTAGAGGATAGTTACAAGGTCTTTACAGCCAATTACCCTGCTGAGGGAATCGAATTAATAAAAAAAGAAAGCATTCCGTTGGTATTGTTGGATTTAAAGCTGGGTCAATTTGATGGGATGGAAATATTAAAGGAACTTCTGGCAATTGATTCAGATATAGTTGTCATAATGATGACGGCATATGGTAATATTAAATCTTCGGTCGAAGCCATGAAAGCCGGGGCCTATGACTATATTGCCAAGCCTCTGGATATGGAACAACTGTACGTCCTGTTGGACAAAGGACTGAATTACTACAGGTTAAATAAAAATTTAAAATCCTTGGAAGCACAGATTGAATATGCCCATGGCAACGGTCGGAAGATTATTGGTAAAGGTAAGGAAATGCACAAGGTGTTTGGGATGATAGAAAAAGTGAAGGATATCGGCTCGAATATTTTGCTGAGGGGTGAGAGTGGTACCGGAAAAGAATTGGTAGCGAAAGAAATCCATTATGGTGGTAAGCGAAAGCATAAACCTTTTGAAGCTGTTAATTGTGCGGCTATTCCGAAGAACCTTTTGGAAAGTGAACTTTTTGGGCATGTCAGAGGTGCTTTTACGGGAGCTGTAAATAATAAACAAGGTATGTTCAGTGCTGCGGCGGATGGAACCATATTTTTGGATGAAATTGCGGAAATGGACATATCTTTACAGGCAAAGCTGCTGCGGGTTCTGGAGGAAAAGGAATTTACACCGGTAGGGTCCAATGATAAAGTTCCGCTGCGAGCGCGGATTATTTCCGCTACAAATAATAGCCTTGAAAAACAGATACAAGAAGGCAGGTTTAGAGAAGATTTGTATTACCGACTTAATGTTATCTCTTTTAGTATGCCTCCTCTTAGGGAAAGAAAAGAAGATTTGCCACATTTAATATATCACTTTATTAAGACAAAGAATAAGTTTTTAGGAAAACAGGTTTCAGGAATACTACCCGAAGCATTAGCTGTCTTAGAAAACCACGAATACAAAGGAAATGTGCGGGAACTGGAGAACATTATTGAAAGAGCTGTAGCCTTAACTACAGGGGAAGTTTTAGGATTACAGGACCTGCCTTGGGATCTGGTAAGCGTGAAGACGATTGAACCCAGTGGTGAGTTTATTATTATACAAGTGGGTGAGACGCTTAAAGAGGTAGAAAGAAAACTGATTATAAAAACATTGGATAAACTTAAAGGCAGTAGAAAGAAAACAGCTGTTATGCTGGGAATAAGTGAAAGGAACCTGCGGAACAAAATAAAGGAGTATCAACAGCGAGATAATTAATAATAGTGGTTGGACAGGCGGCAAATTTTGCCGCCTTATTATTATGCTATTTTACCGTTTCCTGTGGGATTTCCGACTCAAAAAATAATGGTGTTATATATTTTGCCAAGGTGTATCAGTGCATTAGCGGCGATTTTTAATTGGGGTTGGTTTAGTTGGCATTGAGATTGCTTCTATGTATAAGTTGTAATAAAGAATTACTAAAATTGGAGGGAAAGAACACATGAACAGAAAATTATTGCCATTACTTTTAGTTGTAGCTTTTGTTGGTCTTTTTGCGGTTGGCTGTGGCAGTGATGATGCCGCCAGTAAAGATGATGCTAAGCCGGATAAGCAATTTGTGACCATAGTCACCGGATCCACCGGAGGCACTTATTATCCTGTAGGAACTATTGTTGCAAACCTTTGGAATGATAAGCTTGGAGACACGGGAGTTGTTGCTTCCGCCCAATCATCGCAAGGGTCAGTGGAAAACTTAAACATGCTCAATTCCGGAGAAGCCCAGCTAGGAATCGCCATGTCCAATATGTCTTACTTTGCATATCAGGGAACCCAGGCTTTTAAGGATAACAAGTTTGAAAAAGCACGTTTTGTAACTGGATTGTGGCCTGATGTAAGTCAATTCGTAGTTACTAAAGAGTCCGGGATTGAATCAGTAGCGGACTTGGCCGGAAAGCGCTTTTCCGTGGGTGGTGCCGGCGGTGGAACTGAGTATAGTACCAAGATGATACTTGATGCAGTGGCTGGCCTGTCATTTGAAGATGTTGAAATAGAGTACCTGGGTTATTCAGATTCTTCCGGTGCTATTCAAAACGGTCAGTTGGACGGCATGAATGCTGAAGGTGGAGTACCTACATCCGCAGTGTCCGAGATAACTGCTAGTAGAACACCTGTGAACATTCTTGAGTTCGGTGACGAAGAGTATGCAAAGTTGAAAGAGAAAGCTCCTTACTACGTTCAGTACACTATTCCTGCTGGAACCTACCCCAGTGTGGACAATGAGATCCAGACTGTCGGTGTTAAAAGTGCTCTGGTTGCAAGTGCAGATTTGGATACTGATTTAGTGTACAACTTAGTAAAGACAATGTATGAAAATCTATCTGATGTTAAGGCATCACACAAAGCCCTTGAGTATCTGAGTCTTGAAAGAGCCAGCACGGGTATGCCCCCGGTACCGCTGCATGCAGGAGCAGTTAAGTACTATAAAGAGGTAGGGATTGACATTCCCGATGAGTTAATTCCACCGGAGTATCAAGGATAAGTATAAAGTTATGGGCTCTTGGCTTTCAATGTAGTCAAGAGTCTTTAATTCTGGATAACGTAGAATTACCGCTTACCCGCGGCGAACTTTATGAACTACCACTGTAAAAATGTGACTGCTGATAGAAAGGAGGCTGGGATATTGTTTAAAAAAAAGGATAAGACGCTTCGTACGGATGAAACAGCTGAGGCAAGGCAATTGGTAGGTAAGATAGCGTTAATTGTAACCGTACTAGCAGTTTTTACTTCACTATTTCACATTTGGATGAATAGCCTCAGTCTGATGGAAGGTATTAAACGCAACGCACTGCACTTGGGATTAATGCTTGCTCTAACCTTTTTAATGTATCCTGCAAGTAAAAAGTCATCACCTAAAGATTGCACTACTGTACTGGATTGGGTATTAGCAGTTTTGGGGTTGTCTGTGGGTCTGTATATTTACTTTTTTTACGATGCTTTAATAGACCGTTCTATGGTTGTTAATAATATAGATTTGATGTTTGCGGTACTTGCCATAGTATTAACCTTGGAGGCGGGTAGAAGGGCGATAGGATTGTTGTTACCATTACTGTCCATAGCTTTTATCATCTATGCTAAATATGGTTATTTGTTTCCTGGTCTTTTTGAACACCAGGGCTTTGAATGGGGAAGAATTTTACAAAGAATGTATTTTACCAGCGAGGGTTTGTTTGGGGTAACGCTCCAAGTGTCTTCCTCCTATGTATTTATGTTTATTTTGTTTGGTTCTTTTCTTAATAAAACAGGGACAGCTAAATTTTTTAATAATTTTGCACTGGCTTTAGCTGGTTGGGTGCGCGGTGGTCCTGCTCAGGTGGCTATTCTGGCCAGTGGTATGATGGGAACTATCAGCGGCAGTTCCCAGGCTAACGTAGCTACAACGGGAAGTTTTACAATTCCTTTGATGAAGCAGGTCGGTTATAAACCGTATTTTGCCGGTTCAGTTGAAGCGGTAGCATCTACTGGGGGAATCCTGATGCCACCTATTATGGGAGCGGCTTCCTTTATAATGGCTTCCTTTTTGGGAATTCCCTATGTAAAAGTAATGTATGCAGGCATTTTGCCGGCACTATTCTATTATTTTGCTATTTCCGTAATGGTTGATCTAAGGGCAAAGAGGATTGGCCTCAAAGGGCTGCCTAAAAAAGAACTGCCCAGCTTAAAAGAGACTTTATTGAATGGTGGGCATCTTTTTATTCCTATTGTTGTAATATTAGTTTTTCTCCTTGAAGGGAAGACACCATTATTTTCTGCCCTTATGGGATTAGGAGCTGTAATTTTGGCCAGTGCTATTAGGTCCACAACCCGAATGAGCTGGAAAGATTTAATAGATGCCCTGGCTGAGGGGGCAAAAACTGCTGTGGGCGTGGCTATCGCTTGTGCAGTTGTGGGTTTCATTGTCGGTGTGGTTACCATGACTGGGTTGGGACAAATAGTGGCGTTAAATATTATCAGCCTATCCATGGGTAAACTATGGCTGGCACTAGTTATGGTGATGCTATCTGCAATAGTGCTTGGCATGGGGCTGCCTGCTGCAGCCTGCTATATAATCACTGCCAGCATCGCAGCACCAGCTTTGATCAAGATGGGAGTAGATCCCTTGGCGGCACATTTCTTTGCCTTTTATTTCGGTACTATGTCGGCAGTAATCCCCCCAGTGGCATTGACGTCATACACAGCAGCGGGAATAGCCGGGGCCAGACCGACGGATGTTGCCTTTTCTGGATTAAAATTAGCAAGTGCTGGATTAATAATCCCATATATGTATGTATATAATCCGATACTTCTGATGCAAGGGGTGACTCCCGGCAAACTAATAATTGCTGCAGTCAGCGGTCTCTTGGGCATCTATTGTTTGGGGGTAGCCAATGAGGGTTATTTATTCAGTACCCTTCAGAAATGGCAACGTCTAATATTCTTGGGTGCAGCCATTACACTGATAAAACCGGGAATTACTACGGATGCGGCCGGGATTAGCCTGCTAATTGTAGGGATAGTTTCCCAATGGTATAATTCAAGGAAACAGACTCCATATGCGGAAAATATTTAGTACAGTTAACTCAGAAGTTGATCACAGTGCATCTTAATAATTCTCATATCCTGCCGCCTGATTTTTGAAACGGTTCTGTACCACATTTTAGTGGAGCGATGGCGACCTGCTTCTAAGTGATAATCAATGTTTTCTCTTTATTAGAACGCTCCACCAGAGTAGTACTTTTACAACTGCTAAATAACAAAATATTGATAAGACTCATGGGTAACAAGTACAGTTTTCATTTTCAACACCCCTATTACGATTATAAGGAAAAAATTCCTTCACGCCGATTATTGGGGCGTTTTGGAAAATATTTTTTTACCATATTTAAACAAGAAATCCCCCTAAAAAAGTAGGAGGGAAGCAAGTTCGGTGGGTCAGGTAAAGCCTTGTCCCACCGAAATCGGGGAATTCCGAGAAACTATTGATTAGAAAGGAGGGAGTTTAATGGCACCTTTGGTACAGTGCGTACCAAATTTTAGTGAAGGAAGAAGAGCAGATGTTATTGAAAAAATATTAAATGAAGTTCGCAGTGTTGAGGGAGTGAAGCTGCTTGATTATTCCAGCGATAAAAGTCATAATCGATCCGTAGTTACTTTTGTGGGTGCTCCCGGGGATGTTAAGGAAGCAGCGTATAGAGCAGTAAAAAAGGCAGCCGAACTGATTAACATGGAAGAACATCTGGGCGGCCACCCGCGCATGGGTGCTACAGATGTTATTCCCTTTATCCCAATTTCCGAGGTTACCATGGAGGATTGTGTTTCTCTGGCAAATGAATTAGGGAAGTTGTTGTGGGAAGAACTGGGGATTCCCGTTTACCTCTATGAAGAGGCTGCTGTACGACCGGACCGGAAAAATCTGGCCTGGGTAAGAAAGGGTCAGTATGAAGGAATCAAGCAAGAGATAACCCACGAATCTAGGCGGCCGGATATTGGCGATGCTCGGCTACATCATACTGCAGGCATAACGGCGGTAGGTGCGAGGCCGCCATTGATCGCTTACAACATAAATTTAGATACTGACAATGTGGACATTGCCAAGAAAATTGCTAATGCTATCAGAGGGAGTAAGGGCGGGTTTAGAGACGTGAAAGCCCTGGGTATTATGATAGAAGAACTCAATATTGCCCAGGTTACTATTAATATGTGCGATTATAAAACTGCACCATTGTATCGTGTTTTTGAAACCGTTAAGAATGAAGCGGCGCGGTACGGGGTTAATGTGTTGGGTAGTGAAATAGTAGGATTAACTCCGGTGGATGCTTTGATTGAAACGGCTGAGTATTATTTGCAGTTAGAAGATTTTAGCAAGGAACAGGTTTTGGAAAAGAGGTTATAAAACTTTAGACAAAATTGAGAGGTGACAACTATGCTGGTTAATAAAACTATCACAGGTTTTTCAGAGGAACTAGCGTCTAAGTCTCCGGCACCGGGAGGAGGTAGTGTTGCTGCCTTAGCCGGCTCTACTGCCGCAGCGCTGCTGGCAATGGTGAGTAACCTTACCATTGGTAAAGAAAAATTCAAGGAGTTCGATGAAGATATGCAGCAGGTCTTAAAGGAGGCGGAAAAACTGCGGCTAAGACTTTTGCAGCTTGTGGATGAAGATACGAGAGCATTTAATGAGGTAATGGCGGCATTTAAGCTGTCCAAAGGGAGCGAAGCGGACAAGAAGATGCGTGCCACAGCGATTCAACAGGCGTTTAGCGGTGCTGCAAGAGTTCCTTTGGAAGTGGCCAACCGTAGCCTGGATGTTATGCGCCTTACGGAAAAGGTAATAGCTAACGGGAATCCAAATGCTGCCAGTGATGCGGGGGTTGCTGTTCTGATGGCCAGCGCCGCCGCTAAAGGCGCAGCTTTTAATGTTGAGATTAATTTAGATTCAATTAAGGATGGAGATATTACTGCGCAGCTGAAATCTTCGCTGGAGCAAACCATGGATGAAATAAATGGGCTTGAGCAGGCACTACTGGCGGAGGTTAAACGGAAACTTGCATAGCATTGTATGTTTACTGTACATAGAAGTTTAATTAAAAATATTCGGTTTAAAGGCTGCTTCAAGGAATTTCTTCGGGGCAGCCTAATTTGTCTTTCTAGCATGTCAGCATCAGCCACCACCTCCCATGAATTAGTAAAAGGGCTGGTAAAGTATCTCCAAGGTTGTGTTTCTAAAACCTGAAAGTTTAGAGAGGTTCCGGTGTTTTAACTGGTACGTTCCAAGAAGACCCCACCTCTAAGCGAAGCGTAGGTGGTGGGGGGAGTATGTCACTCGACAAAAACTTGACACTACTTTTTGAAAAAATTATAATAAATATAAATGATTATTAACTTAGCTCAGATTACACCTTCACACCAGAACGTTTGTTTGTT
>JADQBR010000052.1 GCA_016278515.1 Bacillota bacterium | reverse complement strand
TTTATATTGGGGGTTTTTACAGGATATGGTGGGCATTTAAACTTGCAATTTATAATCCGGTATGACAATAGCAATAGATTGGACAAAATAGGGTATTTTAAGATAGAATATTTGTTAGCTTCCGCACGAAAGGAAGGGTTGCAATTGCCCTTAACTAAATTCTTATTTATCCAAGGTATTTTGTTTGCGTTATTTATTATTAGTGTTTCCCTCACAGGGGGGACAACAGGAAACATTGCCAATATTATTATGAACTTCCTCACCTTCTTTACTGGTGGCTGGTTGATCACGATGATTCTAAAAGACCGCAGTCAACTTATGTCGAACCTCTTAACGTCTATTCTAGCGTTTAACGCCGTTACATATTTGTTGTCCCTAGGGCTTGGCGCTGCTCTTCCCCCATCTATTCAACTGCTGATAGATTTCGGCATCGTTACCTTATTCGCCTTAGCCGGAATGTATGCTCGGCTCTATTTTGAAAATAGATACGGGAATAAAGATTAGTAAAAAAAGAATCAATATTTTTCCCTTGGTGAATATAATGAACTGTAGTCACTAAGGGGTGATATTTTTGGAACTGTCTATTGAACTTTACTGCCAGAAGCCTATCTTTATAAAAAGTGACAATTATATTAGAGTGAACTTACGAATTCGTGGTTTAGTGTACCCTGAAACAACTGGGGAAGATCGGTATCAATTTGGCGGTTTCCTTTTAAGCGGAAAAAGGCTGGGCGGACTTGCCCGAAAGTGCAGTTATGATCATTCATCGTTTTATGCAGGTTTAGGAACAGTTGAAGCAAAACCCGGCAAATATACTAATGTCTCAGAAAATGACCTAGCTGGATTAGCCCTCATTTTAGAAACAAACATAATAAGTAATCCCGGGGAATTAAAAGATTTTATGGGAATGAAGATAACGATTGACAAAGGAAAATCTTTTAGTGTTCCCTTTGCACGGCCTGATATTGACATCAGTTGGAACAGCCAAAATAGATACGTTATTCCTTTAGATGGTTTTTTAACAAAAAAACTTGTTTCTACGTAAGAAAACGCGACCGATGGTCGCGTTTTCTTTATATTAACTCACTGGCTATGGAGTTAAAAAGTACGTCTAGAAGGTAGTTTTAAATAAAGAGCGGCGCTAGCAGTAATGCTATTATGGCCGCAGTAACTAATCTCATTACGGCTCCTAATACAGCGGCTGTCATAGCCTCTCGTTCAGATAAATCAGTCACTTCAGCCCAAACAGCAGGAATCTGCCCAAAAATAACTGATAATGGGAAACCTGAAGAAGCCAATACAAAGGAACCCAGCACCAAAGCGGGTGCTACAGGAGTACTTTTTACAGTCTCAACTAAGGTCCCCATTGCTAGAGTAGGCGAAACCATAATGGATAGTATCCCTGTATCCGGATGAATAGACACTGCTGTCAGCAGGCCGGTCAAAGTAGCATTAATCGGCTGCCAAATACCTAAATATTCCAAGCCTCCGATAATAGCATAGACGGCGGCACCAGCAGGAATAATTAGCAAAAATAGCAGTTCAGCACCTTCTCTTGCTGCACCAAATAGAGTTGCCAGAGCCGGCGTTTCCGGGGTAAATTTCGGTAGATGATCTAAAGCTACCGCTTTAGTATCTCTGTATAAAGTAAAACGCAGTAAAATAGGCACTATTATCAGTGGCCCGAAAATTACTAATACAATTACGGGAAATACCTTGATGCCAACGATTGACATTGCCAGTATACCCAACATGAATGTAGAAAATGACTGCTGAGACTGAACCATAGTAGCAACGGCTATTTTCTGTTCATCTTTAGTGGCACCGGCCTTTAATAGGATGGGGCCCGCGATTCGACCCGCAGCATTGATATCACCCAATACATTATAAACACTGGGGATAGTTACGGCTGAATTAAGTCCAAAATAGCGCATAATAGGGACAAAAATTCTCATTAACGCGTCGGTAAAGCCTAATCGTTCCAGAATTCGCCCAATAATAACACTTACTATAATGGCTATACCAACGGTCCCGTCAAAAATAAAAACTCTGAATATAACGTAAGCTTTATTCACCATGGCATCAAAAACTCCAGCTAAAGCACTAGAGCCAAAGAATAGACCCAGTAATGCAGATGCCACCAGCACCAAACCAACAATCTCAATACCAGTTATTTTTTTCCCAGCACTTTTCACTTCTTGTTCAACTTTTGCCATTAAATACCCTCCTCAAATAATATTACCTAAATCCCCCAAACAACTTTACACTAGAACAGATTGCAACCGACCATGCACTTGCGATACACAAATAACCTTGATAATCACCACCTTATTTGTTTTTATTGACCAGAAATTTTTCGGAAATCATGTCAGCATAACCTCTGATGGCTTTCGAACCAAAATGCTGGAGCGGTACTGCAGTAATTCTCTCCCTAAACATCAAAACTTCTACGCCCGGCAACAGCTTATCCAATGCCGCAGCAAGGGGTAACCCGTTTTCAAATATTTCCATGGCGTGAGAATTTCCTACGACTAAATTCAGCCCTAGTTCCTGACACTTTTCAGCTAATGGGTGGTCAGCTTTAACGCGACTGATAGTAGTGAGCAAGGTGTCTACCTCTGGATGTTCTTCTAAGGCTTGTCCTAGGTGCTCCACAGTAAAACCTGTGTGAGGAAAAATATGCAGCACATTATTAACCGAGTTGGCATCATTTCCTACCAAGATATAACTTTGAGTAGATGTATTAGTTTCAAACATTTCAGAGCAATCCCTGACTTTCTTCTCTTCCTCTAACATCCTATCTTCCTGACTCATACCCATAAATTCATTAATGCGATGGACCATATCACCTAAAGTATTTACCTCCGGAACAGTTTTACCCACAAACATAATGTTGCCCGGTATCCCTCCATAAGCAATTTCGGCACGAAATGCTTCATGCCCATGCAAATATGCTATGCCTGGATGTAAACCGTGAAATGCTTCATGCAGTTCAAAAACTGAAATATTATATAAGTCTAAATAGTTTTTTAAAGTGACCCCACCGGAATTTGCTGCATCCGCTATGGGATGATGTGCAACAATGGCGTCCACACCTAAAGAACCTGCTAGTTCAATATGACACTCGTTTAAGGTCATCAGCACAGCGATTCTTTTAACTTCCTTGTTAATGTCTCCATAAACCAAGCCCGGAATTTCCATTATCGCTTTGCCCGGAATAGACGAAGATTTAATCACAACAAAAGGGTTTTTGCCGGAAAACAGTGCGCCGATACTCTCCGGCAGGCGCCCACCCGTGATTACATTTAAGGCATTGTTCACATCTCTTACAGTAACACTAGCAGTCATTTCTAAAGATCCCCCTTTTAGATAATTTAAAGTTCAATAATAAAAGCCGCCTTTCATTAACAGGTAAAGAAAACAAAGCCAAAAAGAATTCGCTTTCTTTTACCCTTTAATGAAAGACGGCCATTTTGAGATATCGTAGTGATCTCTCTCAACCAGTCTTATTCCATATTAAATTCCAATTGTTCTTCTAAAACAAGTACATTAACTGATAATTCATTCTTAGGATCATAATCCTTTAACACGGACCTAACCGCTATTCCCAACCGCTCTTCAATCAATTCTTTCAAACGAGTCTTATAGCTGTCCTGAAGAACTAAATCGATTTCACGAGTTGGTAATCCCAGTTTATCCAGTGTAGCTAAGGCGGGAACTCTCTGGTTATGGGCAGCTATTAAAATAGTATTGTCCATTAGATAAACTTTTTGGCTGCGCAGCCCCCTGCCGAACACCTCTTGGTTAACATCATTATTGACGGCCATAAGTTGCTGTTTAAATTGACCTTTGGCAATTTTTGTGACCATGAGGCAACTCTCCCCTCACCCTTTCATGATTAATTTCGACGCTTTCTTGTATATTCCTCCTGAAAATAGAAAATATTTAAAAGAATTTTTTAGTCTCTAATTTCATCGTGCAATCTTACCAGATCATTTTCAGGAAATTTATAGACCTTATTGCAAAAGTGACATGTTACTTCAGCGCCTTTTTGTTCTTCAATCATAATGCGAATCTCTTCCGGTCCAAGGGATATAAGCACCTCTTCCAATCTATCCTGACTACAATCACAGCGAAAATCCAGATTAACTTGTTGATGGAATTTAATGTTAAAACCCTGAAAAATTTGTGAGATTAAGTCCTCTGCATCTAGTCCCTTATCTATTATTCTGCTAACATCCCCAAGCGACTGAATGTTAGTTTCCAATCGCTGAGCGATTTCTTGCTTGGCATTAGGAAGCAACTGAATGATGTAGCCACCTGCAGCTGCAGCCCGGATAGAATTATCAGTTTCTACCAGCACCCCTAATGAAACAGCAGATGGTGTTTGTTCGGAATCCAAGTAATACTGTGCAAGATCCGCAGCGATTTCTCCGTTGACTATAGGTACACTGCCGGTATACGATTCACCGATGGATAAATTCTTTGCTACATGCAGCATGCCATTAGTTCCGACTGCTGCCCCAACATCCAGTTTCTTATCCGGTTGCCGAATCGGCAGGTGTATTTGCGGGTTCTGAATATAACCTTTTACTGTCCCCTCAGCATTTGCCACTGCAATAATAGCCCCTGCGGGGCCATCTCCTAACACCCGAATGGTTACTGTCTCTTTTCCCTTTAAGGTAGCCCCCATCATTACCGCAGCAGTTAACACTCGTCCTAAGGCCGCCGAGGCCGTCGGCAATGTTTTATGTCTCTCATGTGCTTCATTAACTAAGTTAGTAGTAACCGCAGCTATTACTCTAATGTCGCCCTCAACTGTTGCTTTAACTAAATGGTCATTCAACCATATCACCAGCCAAATCTTTGACAGCTTTCCGCGCCCAAGCGGCATCCTTTAATAATGCTCGTCCAACCCCTACTAAATCTGCTTTTTCTTCTCTGACCAAATCATCAGCAAATTCAGCTTCGGTAATGCCTCCCGTAACCAGCAGGGGGACGCCAACTGCAGGTCTAATCTTATCCGCCAAATAAACAAAATATCCCTGTTCTTTATTGTCGGACAGATACTGACAGTGGTTACCTGATAAATCAAGACAGTCTATTCCTGCCTCAGCCAGGTATCCAGCAATAACAGCCGCTTCATCTGAGGTGAGACCCCCGGGAAGCCGGTCATCTGCACCTAGCCGATAGAACAATGGGTAATCCTTTCCTAACTGTTTCCTGACAGCTTGCACAACTTGGACTGGGAATTTAGCCCGGCTTTGCGTATTGCCGCCATACTCATCTTGACGTTTGTTGGTTAATGGGGATATAAACTGACCTAGTAAGTATCCATGGGCACCGTGAATTTCAACCATATCAAAACCGCATTTTTTTACCCTCTCCGCAGCCGCAGCGTACAAATCCAATAGCCTGGCCATGTCATCCATTGTTAATTCCACTGGGCAGACCTCCGCTAAAGGATGTACTACAGGGGAAGGTCCTACCGGTAATTCGCCAATAATCTCCGTTTTAGCCCTGCTCCCGGCATGAGTAAGCTGGAAGCCGATTTTTGCACCTTTCTTATGTACTTCCTGCACGAGCTTTTTCAATGGTTCCATCAGTTTGTCGCTATAAATGCCCAACTGTTTCTCCCTAAACCTACCTTCAGGCGCTATGTATGCATGCTCCACCACAATTAACCCTACTTCTTCAGCCCTTTCCACATAATGCTGAATAGCCTCCTCGGTTAACAAGCCTTCGGGCGTAGACATTCTGGTTGCCATTGGCGGCATTACTATTCGATTTTTAAGCTCTAAACCGTTAACACTTAACGGCGATAAGAGATTGGCCATACATCATCCCTCCTATATTTAAACACTAATTTCATCGGTTTTAATCAAGTTAAGTAAATATTCCAGCTTCCCTTTATAATCTGCCTTTACTTCCTCTTTAATGTCAGAAGTAATGTAGAAGGTCTTCATCCCTATTTTTGAAGCAACTAAATCTTCTTGTTCATCATTACCTACCATGATACAAGATGTTGGTTCCACACCTATAGCCTTGGCTACTTCTGCAAAATATAATGGATTAGGTTTGCAATAATGCATTTCTTCAATTGAAGGCACAAAATCAACCTGTTGAGGTTCTAAGCCTCCCCAGCGTACTCTCTCTTCCATTGCAACCTTTGGATGCACTGGATTACTAGCAACTGCCACTTTCCAGCCTTTGGCCTTTGCGGATATAACCAACTCTCGCCCCACAGAATTAGTAGTAACCATTTTTCGAAACTGACTAAAATCTTCAGAATAAAATCTATAGAATATTTCCCAAAGAAGGTCTTCTTCAAGTTCTACAGCTGCTGAGAAATCCTCCAGAAACACTTCTTTATTAGTTTTATTTATGTCATTATTTCTTACCATCACTTCAGTGGATCTCATTACCTGCTGCATAAACTCCTTAGGCTCAACCCATTTTGTAAAATTTTGCGCTAATGCATAAATATATGTTTTTAAAAACTTATCCGTGTCCATATGAGACAGGGTACCATCCAGGTCTAACAAAATAGCTTTCATTTAGGTTTCTCCTCCTACTTCTTTCGTAGAGTTCGTAAAATATCCTCCATAGCTGATAATCGCTGTTTCTCCTCCACTACTATTTGGTTTACGGAGTGCTCTAGGATGGTTAACTGTCGTTCATCAAACATGTTAATAATTTGTTCTAAACGCAATTTCTTATCGTTAACGTGCAATAATTCAACCGAATCCCCGGTCTTTAAATCTGCCGTGTTTGCTTCATCCGTATCAAGGTGAATCTCCGTATGGGTATTCTCTTCGGCCACCCTAACTACCACATAGTCAAAAACCAAACTTCTAGATCCTTTTACCACTACCATTGCGAAATCCTTATGTTGAAAACCAAATTTTTCAGCGTCAGCAACAACCATATGAATGTGCCGCATGGCAACAATTAAACCTTCAGGGATTAAGAGTTCTTTGTCGGGGCTAACTAAAGTAACACTTTCCGAACCTTCTATATCCCCCGACAACCTAATAGACGGTTTCAAGCCGATGCTAAATCCGTCAGTTTTAGAAACTTCCACTTGCGTGTTTGGTCTTTCCGGTCCGATTACTGCTACGTTCTTTAAATCCCCTTTTGGGCCGCGAACAGTTATTCGTTCTTTGGCTATATACTGTGTAGCGATAGATAAATATCTTGAGGGCGTAAGCTGGTAACCCTCTCCAAACAGTTTGTCCACATCTTCCCTGGATAAATGAATATGCCTTGCCGAAACACCAACATTGATATCCATATTTACTTCCCCCTTTGAAATGTTGCTAGAAATGAGTGTTCGTAAAAAGGTGCTTGTTTTTAAGGGCCGTTTCAAACATCCTTTTAAATTAATCTATGCTAATTTCATCAACGGTTCGAAGGGCCCCTCTAGCTGATTCCAAATCACTTTCCATTACAAAAAGGGTAACTTGAGCCAGAGGGCCTGAGTTAAAACCATAAACTTTACCTAATGCCTCTCCCTTTTCCTTTACAATAATGTTCTCACTGCGAAGCACGCTAAGAATAATCTCCCTTTCAACCGGGTTTCCCACCGTGCAAAGTTTTTTCCATTCTTTGGACATTTCACTTATTCCCCCTAATTTTCCAGGTTAATCAAAATCTCCTGAAGATATTTTGGCATTTGTGCCTCAAATTCCAATTCTTTTTGACTAATTGGATGATGGAAGCCCAGAACTGCAGCGTGCAGGGCCTGCTTGTGCAAATCAAAAGGATTTTTCTTCGGGCCATACTTAGGGTCACCGAGAACAGGGTGCCCTGTATAAGCCATATGTACACGTATTTGATGTGTTCGCCCTGTCTCCAATCTTGCTTCAATTAAAGTAAAGTCAGCATACCTTTGGAGAACATGGTAATGAGTAACTGCGTTTTTCCCTTTGACTGTAACTGCCATCTTCTGCCTATCATGACTGTCCCTTCCGATGGCAGCTCGCACAATCCCTCTAGGCTCCGGCATATTACCATGTAAAAGAGCTTTATAAATTCTTCTTACAGTATGTTTTTTAATCTGAGCGGCTAAACCACGATGAGTCTTGTCATCCTTAGCGACAACTAGTAAGCCTGAAGTATCCTTATCGATGCGGTGTACTATTCCAGGCCGCAAAACACCGTTAATTCCTGACAAATCATCACAATGATACAGTAGGGCATTGACTAATGTCCCTTGGTAGTTTCCTACCGCAGGGTGAACTACCATACCCTGTGGCTTATTTACTACTAATAAGTGTTTGTCTTCAAACACCACATCCAGAGGAATGTTTTCAGGTTCCACCGCCAGTTCCACAGGAGGAGGAACAAGAACCTCCACATGTTCATCTTGCTGCAGCCGATAATTCGATTTTACCATTTGTCCCGAGACGGTTACATCACCATTCTTAATTAAAATCTGAATGCGGCTTCGAGACAGATCAGGCATTTTTTCTGCTAAGTAAATGTCTATTCTTTTCCCGACTTCTTCTGGTAATATATAAAGAACTTCTTTCTGCATTAACTTAAGCTTCCTTTCCTTTCTCGGACGTTCTGAGAATTTCTACGGCTAGTAAACAGACCCCGACTACAATTGCCATATCCGCAATATTAAAAACCGGCCATACTCGAAAGTCAAAAAAATCCACAACATAACCCAGACGAAGGCGGTCAATAAAATTGCCCATGGCACCGGCCAACTGGAGACCTAGTCCAGCCCTTAAAAGCTTTCTCTCTACGGGGACTTGTCGGTAAACAATTAGTATTATAGCGATTACCAGAACCGTAACAACGATAAAGAAATTAGTCCTATAGGCCAGCATTCCGAAGGCTGCACCGGGATTTTGGACGTAGGTAATATGAAAAATATTAGTAATGACAGGCAAACTCTGCCCTTGATGAAAACTATTACTGATAAAGTACTTGCTGGACTGGTCAAACATCAGTACGGTAAATAAAATAAACAATAAGTACATTTTTGTCCTCCGGATATCTAGTTTTTACAGAAACGCCGCAACAAAACGTCACGGCGATGATATTTCCCTTAATTATAATAACATTAACTTGAAATATAAGCCAACCGATAATAGATTTTTAACTGAATTATTAATAATATCGCTCAACAACCATCCGAACAATATTGGCTATTAAATCACTTATGTAGGGAAGGTTTAATAGTACTACTTGCTTCAAAGCATAAACAATAACAGCACCTAATATGGTGAAACCTACAGCCATGCCTATGCCCCTCGCTAGGCCGGCGAGAAAGTTCCTGTAAATTAGCTTGACAGGATTTTGCATGAGTTCGAAGTAATCTCCCAGATTAAGCCGTTCCATGTGATCCAATAGCTTTTGCAGTTGAATATATTTTTGCTTATCTTCTTCCATCATGACCCCCCCAAAAAGCATTAATTAATCTTCCCCAAATACCTATCTTTAACACAACAGTTATGCAAGAATGCTCGATTTCATGCTCATGAAAAATAACACTTTGTGATTAAAGTGTTATTCGTGAGTGGTTGGATAATTAGTTGGTTAGGGCTTGGATAGGGGCCGGGATTCTGCCGCCGCGAGCAACAAAACTGTCACTGCCGTATTTATTAAGCTTCATAATGGGGGCACTACCTAGTAATCCGCCAAAATACACTGAGTCTCCTGCTCCTTTTCCCCAGGCAGGAATTATGCGTACAGCGGTAGTCTTATTATTTATCATTCCAATAGCCATCTCATCTGCGATAATAGCCGACAAGGTGGAAGCGGAGGTGTTTCCAGGTACGGCAATCATATCCAATCCAACCGAACAGACACAGGTCATGGCTTCAAGTTTTTCAATGTTAAGTGCACCATCCTCAACGGCTCTAATCATGCCTGCATCCTCACTGACCGGAATGAAAGCACCACTCAAGCCTCCGACATACGAAGAAGCCATGGAACCGCCTTTTTTGACCGCATCGTTTAATAGTGCCAAGGCGGCAGTTGTACCGTGGGTGCCGCAGCGTTCCAGACCGAAGGCCTCTAATATTTCTGCAACACTATCACCTGCTGCAGGTGTAGGTGCTAAAGAAAGATCAACAATACCGAAAGGAACGGATAGCTTTTCTGAGGCCGCTCTGCCAACCAGTTCTCCCATTCTAGTTATTTTAAAAGCCGTTTTCTTTACCACTTCCGCCAGGGTGCCAAAATCTTCATTTGGGTAATTCTTGACTGCGTTTCTAACAACACCAGGGCCGCTTACGCCAATATTTATTACCGTTTCCGGCTCGCCGATACCGTGAAAGGCACCGGCCATGAACGGGTTGTCCTCCGGAACATTACAAAATACAACTAACTTTGCACAAGCAATACTGTCGGCATCCTTACTTAATTCTGCCGCCTTCTTAATTATTATTCCCATTTGTGCCACTGCGTCCATGTTAATTCCCGCTTTAGTACTAGCAACGTTAACCGAAGCACACACCCTATCCGTCTCTGCCAACGCCTGCGGAATCGCTTCAATTAGAGCCGTTTCTTCTTTAGTAACCCCCTTATGTACCAGAGCTGAAAAACCCCCTAAGAAGTCTACTCCGACTTCTTTAGCTGCTTTGTCCAGGCTTTTGGCAATTTCAATATAATCTTCAGGCCGGTTTAACCCACCAATTAAGGAGATGGGGGTAACAGAAATTCTTTTATTAATAATGGGCACACCGAATTCTTGTTGAATCTCATCTCCCACTGCCACCAAACGCCCAGCTTTATTAACAATTTTCTCGTAAATTTTTTCTGCAATTTCACTGCTGTTCTGACCTGTACAGTCCCTTAGACTAATACCTAACGTAATAGTGCGAATATCAAGGTTTTCTGTTTCAATCATTTTGATGGTTTCAATAATTTCGTTTGGATGAATTGTAATTGTCATTGTTGCTCCTCCTAAATTCGGTGCATATATTTAAAAACCGACTCGTGCTGGGCGGTAATTTGAACGCCGATTTGCTCACCTACATTAATAAGCCTCTGCCTTATTTCTTCGAATTCCAACTCACATTCAGCTAGATCAACTACTAAAATCATAGTCAAAAATTCCTGCAAAACAGTTTGGCTAATATCCAAAATATTCGCCTTTGTCTCAGCCAGTACCGTTGTAACACCGGCTATTATTCCTATTTTATCCTGTCCAAGTACTGTTACAATAATTCGATTATCGTTATCCAAGAACTAAAACCCCTCTCATTAGCGCAAATTGGTTGTAAAAAATTATACAGAAAAACTTTCCCAGTCAGCAACCTAATCTACTGCTGTCCCATTACCACAAAATACTAGATTAGCGGCTTAATCGTCGTCAACATATCTGCCTTCCACATCTATTGAATCTTTCTTCCCGGACTTTTTTCTAACAGTACTGCCGAGGTTGCTTATATCGTTGTCAGCAGACCGAGTAAATAACCACCCGCCCAGTAAAGTTACCAGCAAGTCATCTATGGGTAAAAAAGGCATTAAATCGGCGGGAAATACCCAATAGAGTGCAACAACCACAATAAATAAAAGCTTCTTTCGAGAAGAAACCCTTGTGTCCAGCAATAAATAAAGAATTCTTGCCAGCCAGTTCATAAATTAACCCCCTAGACAGAGCTTAAGGATATTTTGACATATAATCTTGCAATTGTCCATAGCATTGTGCCGGAATAAATCCAATAACCCCGCACACTTAGCGCGGGGCTATCCATTGGATTAGCAGCTTATTATTGTACTAACTTTCTTATTTTTAATGGATTATTCTTACTTGGTCGCCGTTTTTCAGTAAGGCTGCGTTTGCCTCATCCGTATCCACATGCATTTCCAAAGCGTACGTGGGGCTAACCCTCACCAGTACATTTTCAAATACCTGTCCCCTCTCTCCCGGTACATGTACCCTGACTTTCTGCTTATCTTCAACTGAAAAGGACTCAGCATTTTCCGGACGCATGTGAATGTGTCGCGCAGCCAGTATAACACCTTCCTCCAGTGACACAACCCCCCGAGGGCCAACCACTGCAACACCCGGCGTCCCCTTTACATTTCCCGATTCCCTAACCGGGGGACGCAGCCCCAACCTATATGCATCAGTCATGGAAATTTCAATTTGTGTCACACTTCTAACCGGACCCAAAATTCTCACGCCTTCGATGACTCCTCTAGGGCCCACCACAGTTAGTACTTCTTCCGCTGCAAATTCACCCGGTTGCCCTAAATTTTTTATATTGGTTAATTCGTGACCTTGGCCGAAAAGCATCTCAATATCCTCTAAAGTTAAATGTATGTGCCTATTTGATACGCCAATAGGAATAGGTATGCCAATGAAATCGTATTCGCAGCTGTTCAGTTGTGGTCCTAATTCAGGCATGTAAAACTCCTCCCAAAAAGGTTTCTTTAATTATTATGCCGGTATAATGATAATGTAATGATGTAAAAATATTGTCTTTTTAGATAGTTGATGCTAAATTAAGAATATATTTCATTAAAATTTTCAGAAAAAATAAAGACCCCAAAAAATTGGGGCCAAATTAATGTGAAAACTTATTAGCACTCACTTTATAGGTTTTTTACAACCGCTGCACAACGCTGGCAAAGTTGCGGTTGTTCCTGGTCTTTACCCACGTATTCACTGAACTGCCAGCATCGATCACACTTTTCACCCGGCGCCTGATTAGCAGTAATGCTTAGCCCTGAGACTTCACCACTAACATATGCACCCTCTGGCACTGCAGTAGCTTTCTTTAACCTTGCATCAGAAATAATAAATATTTCAGATAGCCTGTCTTCTAAAGGCTCAAGAAATTCGTATAATTCTTCATCAGCATATAAGGTTACTTGTGCGTTTAAAGAATGACCAATGACCTTTTGCTGGCGAGCAATCTCCAATGCCTTTGCGGCTTCTTCTCGCACATCAATAATTCTAGCCCACTTCTCTTCCAATTCCTCATCCAAGTATTTTTCTTCAACTTTCGGCCACGCGGCCAATTGTACACTTTTTACTACATCTGTCTTAGGCAGGTACTGCCAGATTTCTTCACTGGTAAATGCTAAAACAGGTGTTAACATTCTTACTAAAGCATCAATTATCTTGTAAATCACCGTTTGCGCAGCTCTCCTGGAAACACTGTCCGGCTCTGAACAGTAGAGACGATCTTTGATAATATCAAGGTAAAATGCACTCATATCTATCACGCAATAATTGTGTATCGCATGGTAAACAACGTGAAATTCATAATTTTCGTATGCATAGGAAACCCGACTAATTAATCTGTTAAGTTTCATTAAAGCCCAGCGGTCTATTTCCATCAGTTGATCGTCGCCAACCAAGTTATTTCCTGGTTCAAAGTCAAATAAATTCCCCAAAATAAATCGACATGTGTTGCGGATTTTACGATAAGCTTCTGTCATCTGCTTCATAATGTTAGGAGAAGCAGCAACATCACGTTTATAATCGGCAGAACTAACCCATAAACGCAGAATATCGGCACCCATTTGGTCTATTACCTTAATGGGATCAATACCATTCCCGGTTGATTTAGACATTTTTCGACCTTGCTCATCTACTAAGAAACCATGAGTCAAGACTGCTTTATATGGGGCTTTACCACGAGTTGCAACAGATGTAGACAAGGAAGAGTTAAACCAACCGCGGTGCTGGTCACTACCTTCCAAATACAGATCAGCTGGCCAAGATAATTCCGGACGTTGTTCCAACACTGCTGCATGGCTGGATCCGGAGTCAAACCAGACATCCATAATATCCGTTTCTTTTCGAAACTTGTGATGACCGCACTGATCACAGGTCAAGCCTTCAGGAACCAGTTCATCGGCTTCATTGGCAAACCAGATATTGGAGCCATTCTCCCGGAACAACTGTTGAATATGATTAATCGTTTGATCATTAATAATTTCTTTACCACACTCATCACAATAAAAAATTGGAATCGGCACTCCCCAGGTTCGCTGCCTGGAAATACACCAGTCGCCCCGATCCGCAACCATGCTATAAATTCTCTCTTTACCCCAGGCTGGTATCCATTGAACATTATCAATTTCTTTTAAGGCTTCTTGGCGAAAACCATCAACAGAAGCAAACCATTGTTCAGTAGCACGGAAAAGTATCGGGTGTTTACATCTCCAACAATGAGGATACTGGTGTTTAATAAAAGATAAATCTAATAAAGCGCCTACTTCATCTAAAGCTTTAGTCACTGCCTTGTTGCCTTCATCGTATTTTAATCCTTGAAACTGAGTACCGCCCTCTTCTGTAAACCTTCCTGCATCGTCTAAAGGTGATAGTATCTCTAAATCGTACTTTCTTCCCACCTCAAAGTCTTCAACCCCGTGACCAGGTGCAGTATGCACACAGCCAGTTCCCTGCTCCAAAGTAACATGGTCACCTAAAATTACTAATGATTGACGGTCAAACAAAGGATGAGTACAGGCGACATATTCTAAATCTGATCCTTTGAACGAAGCCAGTTCCGAATAGCTTTGTTCGCCAATCTGATCCATAACTTGCTGCGCCAACTCTTTTGCAACTAATAATTTCCCCTTGCTTGTGTCCAGCAATACGTACTCAAAATCAGGATGAACGGCAATTGCCAAGTTCGCCGGAATGGTCCATGGGGTGGTTGTCCAAATAACTATATATGCATTATCTTCATCGAATATGCCTCTAGCATCTTTAACTTTAAATTTAACAAAAATTGACGGTGATTTTTTATCTAAATACTCAATTTCTGCCTCAGCTAAAGCAGTTCCACAATCAGCGCACCAATAGACAGGTTTCAACCCTTTATAAATGTAACCTCTCTTTGCCATCTCACCAAATACACCGATTTGTGCTGCTTCAAACTTAGGATCTAGCGTTATATAAGGGTTATCCCAGTCACCACGCACCCCAAGACGTTTAAATTGTTCTTTTTGAATATCAACATATTTCAGTGCATATTCCGCACATTGATTACGAAAATCTACGATACTAGTCTTATGACGATTCAAACCTAAGTTTTTAATAGCCTGCTGCTCAATAGGCAAACCATGGGTATCCCAACCGGGAACGTAGGGCGCATCATATCCTGCCATAGAACGATATTTCACAATCATATCCTTAATTACTTTATTTAAAGTATGACCCAAGTGTATGTCTCCGTTGGCGTACGGCGGACCATCATGCAAAACAAATTTAGGCTTCCCTGCTGACTGTTTCTGTACCTGTTCGTAAATATTCTCCTTTTCCCATATCTCTAAAATCTCCGGCTCCCTCTTAGGGAGTTTCGCTCGCATGGGGAAATCAGTTTTCATTAAATTTAGCGTTTCGTTAAATCCCATTCATCTCACCTCTCACGAATAATCTTGAGCTAGTCTTTAAATTAATAAAACTTGGCTTTCACAAAGTCTTTATCCGGGAAAGCCTTTGCATTTATGCTACTCAGAAAGTAATACTTTCTAATAGCATAAAAAAAATCGCCCTTAAAAGGACGAGTCATTCCCGCGGTACCACCTTAGTTACAGGTTATCACCTGTCGCTTCATGGCTTTAACGGTGCCAACCGATAACCCCTACTTTACCATTTCGGGGCTGCTGCTCCAGAGTGATTTTCCCTAACATATTGTACCCGGCTCCCACCACCCCGAATTCGCTAATACATTAATGTTTGGTACTCTTCTCCATCTATGCATGTAACCTATATTAAAATTCCAAAATTAATTTTCATTATAACCTCAACTGAAACAGAAGTCAAATTTCCCGTGGCTTAGGGGTGCAATTTTAAAATATGTACCAATAAATGGAATACATTAAGATGCACACAGT
>JADQBR010000072.1 GCA_016278515.1 Bacillota bacterium | reverse complement strand
TAAAGAGACTTGAGTTGCGTTTAACTGGATAAAATTAATTCACGCTGTAGTGATATATAACATATGTATATTCCTTTTAAAGTATTACACCCGCAGTCAACCCAGTAACACCTTTACGCTTACCTATCAAGTCTTCTAATAATACTAATAACTTCTTCGTCAGTGATCTGTCTAAAATCATCATAAAACTGGCCCACAGCAAAAAAGGTTCCGGCACAGCTGGACAAATCCTTGGTCCACTGCTAATTTCCACCTGCATCTGTTCGGTCCCGATACATTATCATGCCTTGATCTCACCTATTTCTCATTGATGGTTATGCCTGATATTTTCCCCAACCGCCTTTTTCCAATACATTTGCAGAGTATTATTAATAATTGCATAAACAAGTCAAAAGAAGGCCCGCCATCGGGCCTTCTTTTGAACATTATAAATTTTCTGAACACAGTTATTATACTAAGCCCCTATATCCTTTCCGGAGGTTACTTCGGCTTTTTTAAACCAGTCATGTTGCAGCAGGAAGTAAAGTACCAATCCTATTATCATTCCCCAAGCAGCGCCTCTAGTAGCAATAATTGCCCCTACTACACCAGCAACCCCTCTTTCAGTTTTTGTAGTAACCATTTCCATAGCCAGGTAGGCACATAAGTAACCCTGTACCAGCAATGTCAATGACAAACCGATGGCTAAGCCCGGCTTAAATATGGATACCACAGGTCCTAATAAGAGAGCAATACTCATTCCCCAAAAAATGGAGGTTGCACCACCCCAGTAACTATCTTCTTGTTCCCGGGTACTGTTAATATACCGGTTTACCACTAAAGCCTAGCCGCCGGCCCATTGAGGTCCGGATAAAGGCAAGAACGGACCCATCAAACTTTGAATTAGGTTACGAATTCCAGCAATAATATTATTTCGATTTGGTTCAAAAATAACCTTTTCATCTTTTCGTTTTTCATCGCAAGTTTTTAATAAACTATTTGCTACTAAAACATCACCAAATGCAATAATATAAGCTGCAAATGCCAGTGGTATCGCTTTCAAAAACATACCGAATGATGGAAAACCTATATTAAACGGTGATAGTGTTCTTACCATTTCACCAATTGCCAAGGGTGTTATGCTCCAACTGATAGTGGGCATTTGCACCTCACCAATTACTAATCCAACTATATAGGAAATGGCAAAAGGAATAGCAATACCAAACTGAGCAACAAAGCGGAAGAAATTATAACGTTTTCTAAGCTCTGAAGTAGAACTGGAAAATAGCATGAAGAAGGAAAGCCCTACCCCTAGTAAAATGCTGACTGTAAACTGAGAAACTCTTCCTTCAGCTTTAAATTCTCCAATGATGGAAGCAAACGCTGCACCTAATAAAATTCCCGCCTTTATGCTGTTGGGGATAGCGGTAACCACTCTTCCGGCCAACTTTGTCACACCAAAAAATAAAAATATTACTGCCACTGCCAATTGCAGCGCAATCATAGCCTGCAGTCGTTCCGGCCCCTCCATAAAACCCGTTAGGAAAGCAAGGTATAGTGGAATACCTGGGGTAATCCATCCAACTACTGAAGGGTCTCCAAAATGAGTATGCAATAAATACATAAAGTTATTAATTATTACCATGGTAATGGCAACTTCAAACGGTATTCCTAACACACTAGTCATTGCGGCAATAATACCCATGGGGACAACAGATAAAATTGCTCCCTGAATCGCATCAGGCCACTCCCATTTATAGTGGATAAAAGGCAACCTGATTTTAAGTATCCCACCGGCGTGCGGTTGTTCTGCATCGGGAGCACTAGGTCGGTTCTTACCAAGATAAATACCCATATACATAAACCTCCTTTTTTTATATCTAACCTAATTGTCTTTCATCAATAACTCTTTTAGCTTTATGAGTAGCCCTAGGAAGTTCGCCAGGATTAACCAATTTAATCTCCGGTTTTATACCTACTATCTTCATACACTCTTTTTGAATGCTGCCACCCAATTCTGCTAGTTGGTTTGCTGCAATATGTCTACCGTGTTCCGCTTCCACCACAAGATGAGTCATGTGCTTCTTCTCCGATACCCGGAGTCTATATTCACCGGTCATATCTTTGTTATTCCTTATTATCGCTTCAATGTCACTTGGGAACACGTTGACTCCCTTAATTATCAGCATATCATCCAATCTACCGTGTATCCCGTGCAGACGCATGCTAGTCCGCCCGCATCGACATTTTTCCGTGGTGTAGGACACTATGTCCGCTGTACGAAATCTTATCAGCGGGCGCGCTTTCTTCTTCAACGAGGTAAGCACCAGTTCCCCTCTTTCCCCTTCAGCTACTTCCTCCCCGGTGTCCGGGTCTATCACTTCTACCAAAATATGATCTTCTGCCCAATGCAGTCCTTCCCTTTCTTCACACATCCCTGCGCACGCTCCAAAAATATCGGATAAGCCGTAATAATCGTATACTTCTGCACCCCACAGTTGTTCAATGGCTTCCCGGGTTTCTGGTATGGAACCGCCAGGCTCACCGGCTACAAATATCTTCTTCACCGCTAAATCTTTGGCCGGGTCTATCCCATGCTCCTTAGCCGTTTCTCCCAAGTACCAGGCATAGGACGGAGTGGTCCATGTTACTGTTGCCTTCCACTGTTCTAATATCTGCAGCAGCCGCTCCGAAGGTATCGCTCCTGCCCAGATTGATAGTGCTCCTACCTTCTGCGCTCCAATTACATCGGGACCCCCTACAAATAAGGTGAAGTTAAGAGCATGACAATACCTATCTGTGGGACGCATCCCTGAAGACCAGAAAAGACGCGCTTCAAAATCCTGAAAGTCCTCAAAATCCTGGGCGGTAAACGGCGAGGCTGTCGGTACACCAGTGGACCCGCTGGAAGCAGACATATAGACCATTTCCTCTTCCGGCACACAGGCGATATCGCCAAAATCCGGTATTGCCTGCTGGCGCTCTCTTAATATTTGTTTGTTAATTGTAGGGAATTTCTTTAGATCTTCTAGACTCTTTAAATCCCCAGGCGCTACCCCTGCTTTGTCAAATGCCTGTTTATAGTAAGGCGAACGGTTATAAGAGAACTCCAAGGTTTCCTTTAAAAGCTTTAATTGATAAGCCTTGACCTCCTCCCTGGACATAGTTTCTAACTCTTCATCCCAATATTTTTTGAAATTACTCATACTGCATCTCCCCCCTTTGTAATTTTGTATTGCCTACAAGTAACGTATATATGCAATACTTATGCCAAAATTCAGAATTCATATTATATTCAGTAATCATAGGGTTTAGCTGGGTTAATCACCTTATATCACTTGTTTCTTTTATATACACCTTTGACTCTATGCTAGTGTAAAAACCCTCTGTTTGCTACTACCTCTCCAATTGTCTTGTTGTATCTAAAGTATATGGTGTATACTTTTTGCATACTATAGGCTGCCAATCTTATATTTCTTTAATTTATTATAAAAGGATCGCCTGCTTATTCCTAACGTTTCTATGGCTTTGGTCTTGTTATCACCGCTAACCCTTAGCGCATCTATTATGACCTTCTTTTCTAATGCTGCAACTTTTTCGGACAGGGTACCGGGCCAGCTGGTTCCCGTCTCCTCCAGCGGTATTCTTTTCCTTAAATGGCTGGGCAGGTGCCGTTCAGTAATCAGTCCGTCATTACAGAGGATAACTGCGTGTTCTATAATATTTTGTAGCTCACGGATGTTACCCGGCCACTGATATCGTAAAAATATCTCCATTACTTCACCGGATATTACTATGTCTTCTTTGTTATGCTCTTTACCGTAGTGATTGTTGAAATAATCTACCAACAACGGAATATCGTCTCTTCTTTCTCTTAATGAAGGTAAGGTTATTGGCATTACGTTTAGCCGGTAATATAGATCTTCTCTGAATTTCCCCGCTTTGATCATCGCTTCTAAATCCTTGTTTGTGGCGGAGATAACTCTTACGTCCACTCGCATAGTGTGGTCGCCGCCAATTTTTTGAATCTCTTTTTCTTGCAGTACTCGCAGTAGTTTGGCCTGCATGGCAATACTCATATCTCCCACTTCGTCTAAAAATAAGGTGCCGCTGTCGGCCAGTTCGAATTTACCCAGCTTGCCGCCTTTTTGCGCTCCTGTAAATGCTCCTTCTTCATAGCCAAAAAGTTCGCTCTCAAGCAATGTCTCGGGTATGGCTGCACAGTTTACTCTTATCAGTGGTCGGTCCTTTCGTCTACTTGTCTTATGGATTGCTTGGGCTACTAGTTCTTTACCCACTCCATTATCTCCGCGTATTAAGACTGTAGTATTGGTGGGCGCCACCTGGCTGGCCAACGCCTGCACTTCTAAAAAATTGCTGTTTTTACCAACGATACTGTCAAATGCTTTAGGCAGCTTGTTTTTCATTTCTAACTCATTTTGTAGATACTTGGCCACATTCTCCATCCTTTTTAATTCCATACTTAGCCGAATGGTTTCATCTAAATTTCTAAATACGGAAACAACTGCTACTTTCTCGCCATCGTTATAAACCGGTGTGATGGAGGCTACTACTTCAATCCACACGGATTCAATTAATATGCGTTTATTTACTAGGGGCGAATCTCCTTTTAATACACCTAAACACCGGGAGGTTGGCTCTACATCATACATCTTCTTGCCTATTATTTTGCCTACTGATACTCCGGTAAGCTTGGAGTATGCATGATTTGCAAAGATGATGGTAGCACTACTATCAATTATAATTATTGCATCGAGTATAGCATCAAAAATATCCGGGGAGGGTATTAATTCATCTATCTTTTTCAACATTCCCAGAGCCCTATTATGTCTGCTTACAGCTCCGTGCAGTTTATTATTTTCATCCAGAACATGCACGAGATGGCACTGGGGATTCTGGAAATACTTTAATAAAACCTTGGCGTTTTCATGAGAATAGACCACATTATCTAGGGGCTTAAGTAAATTAAATACCGGAGTATCCTGGGTAACTTCCTCCAGCACAATCTTCCCAATCACTTCCTCTTCTTCGTCCACTACTACTGCTTCAGGTATTTTTGCATAGGCTGCTGATGCTCTCTCTACAGCCTTTACAGTATCATTTACTGTTAATGCCTTAATTAAGTTAACAGGTATGTCGGTCATATCGATAACCAGCACCAACATCCCCCCCTTCAAAGAACTACTGACTTAATTGCAGTCGTTCTATGTTTGTTGATGTAACACGACCTTTGTTATTCCATCCTCTTTCTGCGTAGTACCGTTGCAAGCTGCTTTCAACGTATTGAGGTGTAACCTCACGATCTTGCTCATAGTTTTTCAAAAGGTAATCTGCACTTCCCGGGACGGTTAAAGGCTGATAAAGCTGGTCCGGCAAAATCTCTTGTTCCTGGCCATGAAGTCCATTATTAAGGCGATATTGATTCCATACCCTTTCACCCACCTGCAGCAAATCATCACCATTAAATTCTGCACCCAAAACAGCAGCAACCATCCGAGCAGCGCTGTCCGGGCCATAGCACTGAATAACCGGCTGTCGAGCACAAATCCCCAAGCTACTTACTGCTGCATACCAATCCTCTGTATAACGTACCATCAAAGCCAAGTCTAACTCCCCATCATCGGGTGCAATTATTTCTGCCTTATCTTCAGACACTCCTATACTTAAAAGAAACCGCCTTAAAGAAGCTGGCTTTTTCCCCGGAGTGAAAGCAGGCGAATTCCCTTGCACAACATAAGGACCTCTTGGATTTGTTAACTGGGAAAATAGAAAGCCACTACTGTGGGGACGTGGATCACTAATGGGATCCATACCTCTTATATGCACGGCAAGTCCGATACCTTCTTCACCAAACCGTTTCTTGTTTGCAAGAAAGCCCTCAGCAAGCAAATCACCCAATCCACGGCGTTCAAGTATCTCCCTGGCCAGCAAGCCGTATTGCTCCGCAGTATGGGCTAAAGCCCTCCCACCTGTATCTTCTTTACTTAAAATACCAGCTTGATACATATCTATCGCCCAACCAACTACTGCATATAGTGTTAAGTCATCAACACCATAGTCATTGGCCTCAATCATACCATCCAACGCTTGAGAGATATCTTTTGCCCCCCATCGCGCTCCGGACATGGCAGCCTGCAAACCATAAGAAATAGGTTTTGCCGCACCTCTAGTTTTCACCATGGCTTTATCGGCCATAGGACAGGAAATACATGCCAAAGGTCTTACAAGATGCTTCTCATAAGCTCGAGGGCTTAACCTGTCTATTTGTTCCGAAGGCAGGCGCCTGCTGAAATTATTTGTAGATAGTTCTTCCTTCCATCGCGCCCAGCCAAGATAAACACCCTGACGCAGCCATTGGTCCCGCCAAGATAAATTGCGCATTCGCTGATGCACATCCTGAGCTAAAGTCAAGAACTTGTTTTTTTGTACAATCTTAGGAAGCTGCGTCCCCTTCACAACTACCGCCTTTAGGCCTTTATCCCCCATCACCGCACCTAATCCACCCCTGCCTAGAGTAGCCATATTATCGACTAAAGACAAAGCAAAAGTGATCTTCTTTTCCCCAGCCGGGCCAATAGCGATAACACTGCTGTCCTTATGCTGCCGCCAAAGGGTCTCGGTGGTCTCCAAAATACCTTTACCCCACAATGCATCTGCCGGCAGCAGCTTTACAGTGCTGTCCTCTATGACCAAGTAAACCGGTTGTGGGGATCGCCCGGTAACTATTAATGCCTCATACCCCGCCCACTTTAGTCGGGCAGCAAAGCCACCACCGGCGTTAGCACTGCCCCAAACCCCGTTGAGGGGCATTAATGTCACAGCCGAGGTCCGACTGCTGCTGGGTGCCGGAGTGCCAGCCAAGGTGCCTGCAGTAACAATTAACGGGTTCCTTGAGGAAAAGGGATCAGTCACCGTGTCAGTATACCGAGCAGCTAACAAATTGGCCAAGCCCATTCCGCCCAAGTAGTCTTGATAATTATCCGGCACATTAGTTTCCGTATTATGAGCATTGTCCAGATCTATGCTTAGAATCTTACCTAAACATTCCGCCGTCATGTTCATACCTCCTTCACCTGCAGAGCCCCGTACGGACACCATTTTGCACACAGCTTACAACCAGAGCGGCAGTCGGAATAAAAGTATATGGAATATCCGTAAAAATCTCCGGTATTACGGCAAACTTTTATCTTAGCAGAGTTGAGACTATCCTCGTCTCCCCACACCCCTGCACAAACCACCATACACTGAAGACAGCCACAACAGCTGTGCTCTGATACCTGAAACTTATCAGGTGCCTTATCTATATAACGCTGTTGCATCCTAAGTAAAGCACCCCCTTTGATAAATAAAATTTTTTAACAGTTTTTGGTATCTATTTCTAGGATAACTCTTCAATTTTTTCAATTAATCCTGGAAGCACCTTCTTAAAATCAGCCACAACTCCATAATCCGAGAAAGACAAAATCGGTGCCTTAGCATCTTTATTAATGCTAATTATCATTTCCGCATCTTTAATTCCCACCAAGTGATGAATAGCCCCAGATATACCAATTCCAATATAAACTTTCGGCTTGATAGTAATACCACTGGTACCAATCATGGTATGCTCTCCATTAGTCCAACCTTCATCCAATGCCGGACGTGTACAGCCAACAGCCCCGCCTAGTAGACTACTCAACCGTTCAAGCAGCGTCCAGTTTTCTCCACTGCCCACACCCCAGCCACCACCAACTACTACTGCAGCCTCTTTCAGTGAGGTATCTCGGTCCTTTTCCTTAGTTACTTTTAGAGTCTTCAATAAGGGACTGCACCCGTCCAAAATGCTGGTGTCTTCATAAATTATTTCTCCGGCTCCCTCACCTTTAGATAGAGAAGAAAAGATGCCAGTTTTTACTGTGGCCATTTGCGGCCGACGGCTGGGGCATAGTATGTCCCCTAAAACTTTGCCGCCAAATGCTGGAACCACCTGAACCAGTAACCCTTCTTCGTTTAAGTGTAAGTCACTGCAGTGAGCTGATAAGCCAGTTTCCAATCGGGCTGCCACAGTAGCTGCCAGTTCCCCGCTAATAGCAGTAGCCCCCCATAACACTACTTCCGGCTGTTGTTTCTTAAAAAATTTCGTTAAAAACAAAGCATAGTATTCATTTTGATAAAGCGCCAATCGCTGATCTTCTGCAAGGTAAACCTTATCTGCCCCATGGCTGGCTAAGTCCTCACCCAGGTCCCGTATATCAGCACCCAACAAAACACAGGAAATTGAAGCCCCGCCCATTTCCTCAGCCAATTTTTTGGCAGCACCCAATAGTTCGAAGCTTACTGGAGTTAGCTGCCCCTGAACCTGTTCAGTTACAACAAAAACTTCCGGTGGAAGCATCCTTAGCCCTCCTTTTATGCATTAAGTACTCCCGCCTGCCGCAGCAGCCTGATTAGTTTATCTACAACAACCTCTGGCTCACCTTCAAGAAGCTTGCCGGCCCGCTGAAGCTTTGGTTCATGTAGATCACCTGGCTGAGTGGGCGACCCGGTTAATCCTACTTTATCATTATCAATCTCCAAGTCGGCGGCAGACCATATAACTACCTCTTTATCTTCTGCTTCCATGATACCCATTACAGTGGTATACCTTGGAGTATTGATCTTATCATTGACTCCCACTACCATAGGGGTCGGCCCTTCAACTTTTAGATATCCTTCTTCAATTTTTACGTTTAACTGCCATTGTTCTTCATTTTGAGGTGTAATACTTTCAACATTACACACGTGGGGTAGACCCAACATCTCTCCCAACTGCGGAGAAACGTTAGTTGTTCCCCCATCAGCACTTTCACTACCGGTAATAACCAAATCAAAACTGCCTATTTTTGCAATACCTGCAGCCAGCACCCTGGCGGTAGCCAAGGTATCTGAACCGGCAAAACTTCTGTCACTTAAAAGATAGGCCTTATCGGCTCCCATAGCTAGGCCTTCTCTTAATTTTTCCTCTGCATCAGGAGGTGCCATACTCACTAATTCCACTATACCACCCCAGTATTCCCTAATCTCCAGGGCTGCCTCAATGGCATTTTTGTCATTGGGGTTTATTACAGCAGGAATCCCTGATCTTACTAGTGTTTTACTAGCGGGGTCAATTCCTATTTTGTCATAATGTTCCGGATCCGGAACCGGCTTTATGCAAACTAAAATCCGGCGTTCCTTCAATATGTCACCCCATTTCTAAATCATGTTAATAGCGTTTATTTAGGCTAAACTAGCTCCCGCTATAACCAGCTCCATTATTTGAGTGGTGCCGCCTGAAGGAATAGTTGTCATTGCATCGCGTAGGTATCTACCTGCGGGGTATTCGTTAACACAACCATATCCACCCATTAAATCAATTGTTCTTTTAGCTGCCAAGACAGCTGCTTCAGTGGTATAATGCTTGGCAATTGCGGATTGGGTATCACTTCTTTCACCCGTATCTTTGATGCCGATAGCTTGATAGGTCAAGAGCATGCCTGCTTCGTAGTCAATGCGGTTTTTTGCAATTATGGACTGGATTGCGGGAACTTTTGCCAGCGGTTTACCGTAGATTACCCTTTCCTTGGCAAATTTTACGGATTCTTCTAGACAGGCTCGCAAAATGCCAACGCTTATTGCTGCCATACCGGGACGGCCAACTCCGCCAATAGTAGACAAAGCAATCTTAGCGGCCTTGCCTTCCTGACCTAGCAGCGCTTCGCCAGATACGTGGCAGTCATTGATGTTTAAATCTCCCATTATGGAGCCCCGAAGGCCAAACTTATTTTCCTTATGGCCGGGAGCGAAGCCTTCATTGCCCTTTTCAATTATGAATCCGGAAAGTGCGGGGCGTCCTTTAGCATCTTCACCCGTCCGTACTGTTACTACTGATACATCAGCCACATGGGAGTTAGTGATGAAGCACTTACGTCCGTTTAGCACCCAATCTTCGCCAATTTTTTCGCCGGTACTTTGATGTCCCATTAGATCTGAGCCACCGGAAGGTTCTGTAACTGCCAATCCACCTATTTTTTTACCGGCACAAAGATCAGGCAAATATTTTTTCTTTTGTTCTTCTGTGCCAAAATCTAAAATAGCGGCAACGCCTAAATGATGAGTCATTACTGCCATAGCAAGGCCGGCAGAATGACGGGAAATTTCTTCTAATAAGATAGCTCTTTCGGTATAACCCATACCGGCACCACCATATTCTCTCGGTACAAAAATGCCGTTATAGCCCATCTGTCCCATCTTTTGAAACAGCTCTTCTGGGAAAGTATCCTGCTCATCAATTTCTGTGGCAATAGGTACAATCTCTTTTTCTACAAATTCCCTAACTGTTCTACGCAACATTTCTTGTTTCTTGTCAAACTGGATAATTGACATATATCATTCCTCCTCACAATTATTTCTTCTTCCTCGGCTTAGCGGGGACTTCTTCGTCAATACCTGCCACATTACGGGCATAAGCTACATAGTCTTCTAAGGGAGTAGCAGCTCTTACTACCAAACGAGCTCCGTCCGGCGAGCCGCCTCCATGCATACATCCGGGTACCCCTGCGCCAAGGGTTAACCATTCCACCAACCGGGCGGCACGAGCACGGGTTTCAGCGGAAGCATTCCCTGCTTTTAAGTATTTTTTTATTAATGGACCATAGTCGGAATTTGAAAAGTCTTTGTATGAAGGCATGCAGCCCGTTTCTGCAATACCGCCGCTTATATCCTGGCAGATGCGTTTCGTATCGTATGGAAGCTTGCCCACTAATACCTTGTTTGTATGAGCTAGTAGGGAATCTGCAATCCATACTCCGGCTTGATGTTTTTTGCCTTCTGTTATAGCAGCGACACCGACGCCATAGTTCGTTTCATTATTGATTATCATGTCTTCTAATTTTGCGGCAAATGCTTTGTCGGCTAATCCGTTGGCCCGTCCCATGATAGTCGCCGCACCAACCATAACGTCTCCTTGTCCTGCTACGCAGGCACCAATGCAAGCACGGTAGTTAGCCGTGAAGTATTGAATGATTTTACCTGTAAATTGATATTCACCGCACATAAACACTCGTTCTTTGGGTATAAATACGTCTTCGAAAAATAGGTATGCCTGAGTGATACCTGTCTCAGGAATATCGAAACCTTCTTCCAATTCCCTGCGGTCGCTGGAACGGGTAGCTTCTACAATAGTCAATCCTTCAATATCCCGAGGTATTACCGCTGCTACGGAGTAGTCCTTTTCTTCTTCACCATAGATGCCTCCGGGTAAAATAAATATTTCGTGCGAAGCTGCCACTCCGGCGATCATTACCTTGGCACCACGAATGACAATACCATCTTCTGTCACTTTGGTAACATGGACGTTAGTATCAATATCTGGCTGTTGTGATGGCTTTAAACTACGATCGCCTTTTGCATCTGTTAGTGCGGCGGCTACAGCCAAACCATCTTTTTCTGCCTTTAATATCCACTTTTTCAATCTTTCCTGATAGTTGGTGCCCAGTTTCTGGTCCATTTCATGGCTTACAGCCCACAGAACATTGCTGGCATTCCAACCCACACAATGGGCTCCTGTACACGTTCCCGTTTCCCGGTAGCATGAGCGTTTAAACTTTGCGTTGGCCAAAACGTCTTCCTGATTTTCCATTAACGAATTGAAACGGTGAATTTTTTCCCCGGTCAAGCTGGAAGTAGTGGTATAGAGTTCCTCTTTATCGGGATCGGCAGCCCCATCGTAACTTCGACTGTGACTTTCGACTACTCGTCTTGTTGCTGGATGGGTTGTAACATCCTCAATTAACTCACCAAATTTATAGATATTTGGGCGTAAACTTTTTAAGGAAGATAAGTATTCGTCCCTAGTTTTTATGGTCATTTTGGTGCCCCCTTTTTTAAATATTAATACCAAAAAATATCTAACTTACATAAATAACCCTTTTAGCTTTATGAGTAGTCCCCGTAAGTTTACCATTGACTAACCTGATCCCCAATCCTTTTTGTAATTTTACTAATAATGCATTTCCTGAATCTCCTCCTTTTATAAACTTTTCTTGCTAACTAACAACATATATATGCAATACTTATACCAAACTCAGAATTCATAGTATATTCAGTAATCATAGGGTTTAGCTGGGTTAATCACCTTGTATCACTTGTTTCTTTTATATACACCTTTGACTCTATGCTAGTGTAAAAACCCTCTGTTTGCTACTACCTCTCCAATTGTCTTGTTGTATCTAAAGTATATGGTGTATACTTTTTGCATACTATAGGCTGCCAATCTTATATTTCTTTAATTTATTATAAAAGGATCGCCTGCTTATTCCTAACGTTTCTATGGCTTTGGTCTTGTTATCACCGCTAACCCTTAGCGCATCTATTATGACCTTCTTTTCTAATGCTGCAACTTTTTCGGACAGGGTACCGGGCCAGCTGGTTCCCGTCTCCTCCAGCGGTATTCTTTTCCTTAAATGGCTGGGCAGGTGCCGTTCAGTAATCAGTCCGTCATTACAGAGGATAACTGCGTGTTCTATAATATTTTGTAGCTCACGGATGTTACCCGGCCACTGATATCGTAAAAATATCTCCATTACTTCACCGGATATTACTATGTCTTCTTTGTTATGCTCTTTACCGTAGTGATTGTTGAAATAATCTACCAACAACGGAATATCGTCTCTTCTTTCTCTTAATGAAGGTAAGGTTATTGGCATTACGTTTAGCCGGTAATATAGATCTTCTCTGAATTTCCCCGCTTTGATCATCGCTTCTAAATCCTTGTTTGTGGCGGAGATAACTCTTACGTCCACTCGCATAGTGTGGTCGCCGCCAATTTTTTGAATCTCTTTTTCTTGCAGTACTCGCAGTAGTTTGGCCTGCATGGCAATACTCATATCTCCCACTTCGTCTAAAAATAAGGTGCCGCTGTCGGCCAGTTCGAATTTACCCAGCTTGCCGCCTTTTTGCGCTCCTGTAAATGCTCCTTCTTCATAGCCAAAAAGTTCGCTCTCAAGCAATGTCTCGGGTATGGCTGCACAGTTTACTCTTATCAGTGGTCGGTCCTTTCGTCTACTTGTCTTATGGATTGCTTGGGCTACTAGTTCTTTACCCACTCCATTATCTCCGCGTATTAAGACTGTAGTATTGGTGGGCGCCACCTGGCTGGCCAACGCCTGCACTTCTAAAAAATTGCTGTTTTTACCAACGATACTGTCAAATGCTTTAGGCAGCTTGTTTTTCATTTCTAACTCATTTTGTAGATACTTGGCCACATTCTCCATCCTTTTTAATTCCATACTTAGCCGAATGGTTTCATCTAAATTTCTAAATACGGAAACAACTGCTACTTTCTCGCCATCGTTATAAACCGGTGTGATGGAGGCTACTACTTCAATCCACACGGATTCAATTAATATGCGTTTATTTACTAGGGGCGAATCTCCTTTTAATACACCTAAACACCGGGAGGTTGGCTCTACATCATACATCTTCTTGCCTATTATTTTGCCTACTGATACTCCGGTAAGCTTGGAGTATGCATGATTTGCAAAGATGATGGTAGCACTACTATCAATTATAATTATTGCATCGAGTATAGCATCAAAAATATCCGGGGAGGGTATTAATTCATCTATCCTGGATAAAAAGGCTAAGCCTTTGTTATGCTTAGTCACTGCTCCCTGCAACATATCCTTCTCATCTAATACGTAAACTAAATCGCATTTAGAGTTTTCAAAATATGCCACCAATTTCTGGGCATTCTCATAAGCACCTATTTTGTTATTTAGAGGTAGTATTTCTCCATATCCGCAAGCGCCTGATAATGTTTCCCGGTTTAGATCGACCTTACCCACAGCCTTTCCCACTTCGTCAACTACAACGGCTTCGGACCATTCACTAGCGGGAAATTTTACTCGAATGGATGCGTCAAGTATCTTCATCCTGGGTACTATCGCCAGAGACCTAGCAGGTACATCCATCATATCTACTGCCAACAAGTCCATCACCCCTCTTCTGTCTACGTTGGAGACAACTATCACCCGTGTATATTTTTTAGACAATCTGTCCTTAACCCACAGTTGGTTAGTTGGTGAATAAGCCTTGGTTGCTTAAACATCTGCCTTACTATCTTTCTATTTAAGCATATCACATTAATAAGTCTGTTTCCCTGCATATTTAACAGATCAGATTGCATTTTTTATTAAGACACCCGTTAACTTGGCATTTTTTTATCACTCTTACTATTCTGCCATAAACAGAAAAGAAACAAGAGAGCTATCCCTTGTTCACGCATTATTATTTCAAGATGAAAATTTGGACTTCATCACTATATATCTCTGATAGATTTGTCAAATGCAAACATCTTAAATAGTACCATTATCGACATGTATATTTTGACCTGTTATTGAAATTGATTTGTCAGATATTATAAAAGCTACTGTTTCAGCAACAGCTTCTACGCTGGTGGCTTTTTCATAGAAGTGCGTTTATATATCCTATTCTTTTGATCTGATGTTAATGTATCGCTCATCTTGGTTTCCATGAAGCCTGGGACTACACAATTCGACCGTATACCTATTTCTCCCCATTCTCTTGCTGTGTTTTTTGAGAATGCTTCCAATGCACCTTTTGTAGACGCGTACATGCTTAGCCCTTTGTATCCTGTGTGGTCTTATACTGACTTTAAAGTAACAGATAATATAATAATCAGGAACAAGGGCATTGTGGATAGTTTCACAGATTTCATGCATTCCGGTTTTACAGCCAACAATAGTATCAATGACAGGAATGAAGTTGCCTCTGTTATTTCATACATCATTAAACATATGTAACGGGGTAATAAAAAAAGCCGCTTTCAAGCACTATTTCCTTGAAAGCGGCTTCTGCCTAGTCCATTATTTTACAGATATTGTTTGTGAATTCCACCGGGTCATCAATCGGCAATCCTTCGATAAGTAAGGCTTGATTATAGAGCAAACCTGTATACAGCTTGAACTTATCCTCATCCTTTTCGTAAGCTTCCTCCAGTGTTTGAAATACTTCATGATTTATATTAATTTCCAAAACTTTGTCTGCTTTCATATTTTGATTATTAGGCATAGATTTTAATACTTTCTCCATCTCTATGGTCAGGTCTCCATCGTTTGAGAGACATACGGGATGATTCTTTAATCTTTTTGAGGCCCTAACGGCCTTGATTTTGTTTGACAGAATATCTTTCATCTGATCAAACAATTTTTCATTGTCCTTTTCATCCGCGCTAGATGGATCTTTTTCTTGTTCGTTTTCTAGGCCCAAATCACCGCTGGAAACCGATCTAAATTCCTTATCTTTATAAGAACTTAAGACACTGATAGCGAATTCGTCAATATCATCAGTAAAGAATAAAATTTCATATCCTTTATCCGAAACAAGTTCTGTTTGCGGCAGTTTCTCAATTCTTTCAATTGATTCTCCCGAAGCGTAGTAAATGTATTTTTGTTCTTCAGACATTCTGGACAGATATTCGTCTAAAGTGGCCAATTTTTGTTCTTTTGACGAATAAAACATTAATAGGTCTTGCAAAACATCCTTGTTACTCCCAAATTCACTATAAACTCCAAATTTTAGCTGTCTGCCAAAGGATTTATAAAATTCTTCATACTTATCTCTGTCATTTTGCAAAATCTTTTCTAATTCATTTTTGATTTTAGTTTTGATATTTTTAGCTATTAGTTTCAGCTGTCTGTCATGCTGCAGCATCTCCCTGGAAATGTTAAGAGATAAATCTTCTGAATCCACCATTCCTTTGACGAAGCTAAAATAATCAGGCAGCAGATCCGCACACTTATTCATAATCAAAACACCGTTTGCATATAACTCCAAGCCTTTTTCA
>JADQBR010000010.1 GCA_016278515.1 Bacillota bacterium | reverse complement strand
GTTATGACCATGATAGGGGTTCCTGTTAGATTTGCCTGGGCCTCGGAGCAGACTGCCGGCAAGTTGTCTGAAGAAGCTATAAAGATATTATGATAGCCTCTCGGAATAAAAAAGCACTTAAAGGCTAAATTGGAATAAATTCACTGGGAATTACTTGGCTTAATAGAAAACAACGTATATTTCGAACACAAAAATAAAAAAGAGCATGCCAAATAAACCTACCAATATGGAGCTTTAAAAAGCGCAGGAAGAAAAAGCTCCCACCCAGAAGTTTCTAGATAGATTTACCCGTTATTATACCACCGGGATTATGATTTTGGCTCTAGTGGTGTATCTTTGGACAAGAAATATGGCACTGGCACTGACTTTTCTAGTAATAGCCTGCCCCGGTGCTTTAGTTATTTGCCACTCCTGTATCCATTGTTGCCGGGACGGGAAATGCTGCACGTAATGGTGTGCTGATTAAAGGCGGGGAACATCTGGAGAAAGCAGGAAAGATTACAGCTATTACCCTGGACAAAACAGGCACACTGACTTATGGCAAGCCGCGAGTTACTAAAGTTCATGCTTTCACTGGAAGCGAAGAAGAGATCTTAACCTGGCCGCTTCGGCAGAGAAAATGTCTGAGCACCCCCTGGCGAAAGCTATTGTGGCTGCAGCGCCCGCTGACCTTAATGAAGCTGACGATTTTCAAGCTGTACCCGGTAGGGATGTAGTGGCACGAGTGCAGGGACAAACGCTGGTTGCGGGAAACAGGGAGTTGTTGGAAACGAATAATTTCCTGATTGACGAGCAGACTGAAAACCTCCTGCGGCAAGAGGAAAATTCCGGCTGTACAGTAATGCTTGTAGGCTATCGGAAAAGTATACTGGGCTTTATCTCCGTCGCTGATGTACTGCGGCAGGATGCTCGTGAATTGGTTAACCGGCTTAAGCAGGCTGGAGTAAAAAAAGTAGTCATGCTCACCGACGACAATAAGCGAACTGCACAAACAATAGCGCAGCTGGTGGGAGTGGATGACCATTGCCACTATATGGCCCTGCTGCAGATCCTTAATTGTCTTAACCTTATCTTCAGGTAAACATTCGGCACGAAATTATTATGGAACCCTAATATATAAAAAGAAGTGAAATCCCATAGGTTCATCATTATTCCACCAACTATTCCAGCTAGTAACCTTTTATAGTTCTATCCATTAAGCTCATACCTTTCCTATTCTCATTACAGTGTTAAACACATCTATGCTAGCTAATGTGCTGGTAGTAATGGCCATCTGGCTTAGCTACAGCGGACGTACCGTTACCGATAAACTGCTGGCCATTATTTTCCCCATTACCGCTTTTGTTGCCTCTGGTTTTGAACATAGTATTGCTAATATGTATTTCATCCCCTTCGGTTTAATTCTAAAATCCAGTGCGCAGGTACAGGCAGCTTTGTTTGAAAGATTTGGATACCTTGATCTATCCTCTCTCACAACAACCAACTTTCTGGTAAAAAATCTCATCCCCGTTACCTTGGGTAATATTATCGGAGGTGGTCTCTTGGTAGGGGCAGTATACTGGTTTGTTTACCTTCATAAAAAATAATAGGCGCTTGGTACAATGTGTGCGGTCTCCTTATTACTTAGTTCACGCCACGCCGGGAAAATGGCTATGACCTTTCTGTTTACCATAATTTAAGTAAGATGTGGGGATTTGAATTCTATTAAAGAATCAGGTTATTGCGAGAATATTTTTACAATTACGACTATTTGTTTTGAGCAGGAAAGTTAGAACTAGATGCAGAAATAGAAGGTATACTGTTTTTTCATACTTATGCACTAATTTTCACAATTCATTCTTTTTAGACATTATCTTTTAAACTAAATTAAGGGTGGCAAGTAAGGGAAAAATTTTTCCCTGAAAGTGTGCAAAGTTTCACAAGTGAATATGCATTATTTCACATGAAGGGAGGTTAACAGACCCGCGAGTCTAGCAATTTTAATATTTGTGGGGGTGTTTTTAATAATGGTTATTGCAAGAAACTTGGAGGCCATGTTGCAAGCTTCTTCCATTGCTTTTTTGCCAAAAGAGAAGCTTAATGACTTTGTGGGACTGTTAACAGAAGAGTTTTTACTTTATGGGCCGGTTCAGAAAAAGACTGAGTTTGTTTTTGAAAAGATTGAAAACGCGGCACAGCTGGCATTGGATTACCATACCACTTTACTGCCGCCAAAAAAGGTGCTGCATCAGCCTTTTGAAACGCTGTTTTCCTTTAGTGAAGGTGAAGGGGCTGTCGATGATGTGTCGCATGTAGAGGAAAAGCAGCTGCTTTTTGGCGTACATCCTTGTGATGTACATGCGATAAGCATTCTGGATGAGGTCTACAGCCATGAATATGAGGACCCTTATTATATGGCTAAAAGGAGAGGTACCTTGGTTGTGGCTCTGAACTGCAGTACCCCCGGAGATGACTGCTTCTGCAGCTCGTTGGGTACAGGTCCGGATCTTAAGGATGGTTATGACTTATTATTAACAGATTTGGGAGATAATTATTTAGTAGAAACGGGAAGTAAGGCAGGGCAAGAACTGGTAGAAATGGCCCGGCTGTATTCTGCTCCCAGAGTAACCTTAGTGGAAAAGGAAAAACGGCTCAGCGACGCGCGGAAAAAATTTAAAAAGCGTATGATAACTGATGGTCTGCACGATTTATTGGAGGAAAACTTCCGGCACCCGGTCTGGGAAGAACTGATGAAGAAATGTTTGGCCTGCGGTTCTTGTACCATGGTCTGTCCGACCTGCTTTTGCTATAATGTGGTGGATAAAATTGACCTGGGCTTGAGGAGCGGCAAGAGACAGAGGGAATGGGATTCCTGCATGCTTCTGGAGTATGCTCAAGTCGCTATGGGTCACAACTTTCGTAAGGACAGGGATGCCAGGATTAAACAGAGACTCTACCATAAACTTGCTTACTATGAACCCCAGTTCGGTACGTTGGGTTGTGTCGGCTGCGGGCGCTGTATTCATACCTGCGTGAAAAAGATTGATATTACCGAAATCATCGGTCGGATTAGGGGGGAGTAAAGTGCATAACCCGTTTAAACCTCAACAGGCAAAGATCGTGGATATGAAAAGAGAAACCGCTGACACTACTACCTATACCTTTGAGTTTTTGGATGAAGAAGTAAAAGAGAATTTTTGTTTTACACCAGGACAGTTCAATATGCTTACTATTTTTGGTATTGGCGAAGCTCCCATTTCTATCAGTTCGGACCCGGCCAAAAGCAAGTATTTTCAACACACCATCCGCCATGTAGGAAATGTGACAAACGCCATGGTTAAGTTAAAGGTTGGCGATAAGTTGGGTATTAGAGGAGCATATGGAACCGGATGGAATATAAACTTGCTGAAAAACAAAAATGTGTTAATTGTTGCCGGTGGGATAGGTTTGGCTCCTTTAAGGCCAGTTATTTTGCAGTTGGCAGGCCAGAGGGGAGAGTTTGACCGGGTAGAAATTTTATACGGTGCTCGGACACCCGGAGAGATGCTTTTCACGGACGAATACCAAACCTGGCGTTCCAAGGGACTGGACGTGTTGCCAACGGTAGATAATGTACCGGATACTGAAGAGTGGAAACACAGTGTAGGTGTAGTAACCGGCCTGTTTGATGAAATGCAAAGTATGCCCGAGAACACAGTTGTTTTGACATGTGGCCCGGAAGTGATGATGCAGTTTGTAGTGAAAGACTTGTTAGAAAGGCATTTTCAACCGCATCAAATCTATGTCTCCTTGGAACGACGTATGAATTGCGGCGTGAAGAAATGCGGCAAGTGTCAAATTGGGCCCAAGTTTGTCTGCAAAGACGGTCCTGTTTTTGCTTATGCTGAGCTGCTCACGTTGCCGGAGAGCGTTTTGGGAGGTGTTGGGAAATGACGGCTAAACCAAAAATTGCGGTATATAAAATGAGTTCCTGTGCCGGCTGTCAGTTGGAGATTTTAAATTTAGAACATGTACTATTGGATGTTATCAATGCTGTTGATTTAAGCTATTTTGTCATGGCTAGAAGGGATAGTGAACCTGGGCCCTATCAAATTGGACTGGTAGAGGGGGCCGTTACCTGCGGCGAAGAAATCGAGAAACTCAAGCAAGCCCGTAAGGAGTGCGAGACTTTGGTGGCCCTAGGATCCTGTGCTTGTTACGGGGGCTTGCCTTCTATTAAAAACTGGACGCCGCAGCGGGTTGTGGAAAGCAGAGTTTACGAAAATCCAGCAGCTATTCATTCCACTACTGCTTATGGAATTGATTACTATGTAGCTGTAGATGCTTACCTCAAGGGATGCCCTATCAACAAAGAGGAATTGGTAGAGTTTATTAAGAGTGCTCTCTTGGGCGCCAAGCCGTATTTGCGTCCCCACAGCGTTTGTGTGGAATGCAAACTATATGAAAATGTCTGTGTGGCTGTCAGTGAAGACATTCCCTGTATGGGCCCGGTGACTACCGCCGGCTGCGGGGCTTTGTGTCCTGCCAATCACAAAGCTTGCGACGGGTGCCGCGGTCCTGCAGATGACACTAATGCCAAATCCCTGGCGCAAACATTTAAGGAACATGGTCTGAATCCTGGCGACATCAAGCGTAAGTTCCATAAGTTTGCCGGTATGACGCCAGAATTCGACAAAGGAGCTGATATTTTATGAGCAAGCAGATAAAGGTTGATTATTTGGCCCGGGTGGAAGGAGAAGGCGCTTTAGACATTAAAGTAAAAGACGGTGAAATTCAATCGCTCCAGCTAAGGATTTTTGAACCTCCCCGGTTCTTTCAGGGCTTTCTTGTAGGGCGTAAGTTCGATGAGGTGCCGGGGATTGTCTCCAGAATATGCGGTATTTGCCCGGCGGCACACCAGGTTACTTCAATTATGGCACTGGAAGATGCAATGGGTATCAAAGTAACCCGGCAGACCCAAGACTTACGAAGGCTGCTGGCCTTAAGCCAATATATTCAAAGTCATACCCTGCACATTTATATGCTCGCTGCACCAGATTTCCTGGGGTATGAAAGCGTAATGGCCATGGCAGCCGATTACAAGCCTGTAGTGGAGCGGGCGTTAAAATTGAAACGCTTGGGTAATGACCTTACGGCCTGTATCGGCGGTCGGGAAGTGCATCCGGTCACAGCGGCTATTAACGGATTTACAAAAGTTCCTGCCAAAAAAGAACTGGAAGGTTTTAAACAAAAGCTGCTGGCGGCTAAGGAAGATGCACTGGAAACTGTAAAACTTGTAAATACATTTCCTATACCCGATTTTACCAGAGACTGTGAACACGTGGCTCTGTCCCAGGGCAGCGTTTATGCACTCAATGAAGGAAATTTGGTTTCCACTAAAGGACTGCACATTTCTGCCTGGCAGTACAGAAGTCACATTCAGGAAAAGCAAGAAGTTCACTCCAGCGCGCTGCATTCCTATGTTGTCGGCAGGAACTCCTTTATGGTGGGTCCTTTACCAAGGGTTAATCTGAATTTTGATTTGCTGTCCGAGGATGCTAAAAAGGCCGCGGCGGAAACAGGGGTTTCCTTCCCCAACTTTAACCCGTTTTATAGTGCCTTGGCTAGGGCAATTGAACTGGTGGATGCTGTTGACCAATCTATTGAAATTATTGATAGACTGGAACTCAGAGAGGAAGATACCAGTTTTGAAATTAAAGGCGGTCAAGGGTTCGCCTTAACGGAAGCACCGCGGGGAACCCTATATCACAGCTATATTATTAACGAGCAGGGAATTGTAGAAGAGGCGGATATTGTACCCCCGACAGCTCATAATGTCAATAATATGGAAAAAGACTTGTGGCAGTTTGTGCCGGGAGTGCTGGACCTATCTCACGAAGAAGCCACGCTGCGGTGTGAGATGGTAGTTCGGAATTACGATCCCTGTATATCTTGTTCAGCCCACTTTTTGAAGCTAAACATCAGCGAGGTTTAGGCGGCTTGAAAGAGATACTAGTTTTGGGATGTGGCAATGTGCTGGCTTCCGACGACGGCGTTGGTATTGTGGTGGTTCGAAAGCTGGCACACGCTCCCCTTTCTCAAAACACCAGGATAATTGATGCGGGGGTTGCAGGGGTTGGAATTTTGGACCATTTTAATGGACAGGAGAAAGCAATAATAATAGATGCCGTTGCAGCGGATAAGGAACCGGGGACGATATTGTTATTTAAATGGGGCAATCTTCCTGACAGCAGTATCATGCCGTGGTCGCTCCACGGAATGGGGCTGTTGCAGGCTCTGGAGCTGGGATATCAGGTGGAACCCGGCCGGATGCCAAAAGAATTGGTGATTGTAGGTATTCAGATTAAAAGGGTGGATGCCTGGCGGGACGGATTGTGTAAGGAAGTGGAGGCCGCTGTACCCGAAGCAGTACGAATGGTGCTTAATGAACTGGAGGTTAAGGACAATGCATGAACTTTCTCTTATTAGCAATGTAATTGAAGCTGTAGAACGGAGCGCCAAAGAGAACTGCATTTGCCATGTCAGCATAATTAAACTGGAAGTGGGAAAGATGACGGCAGCTTTACCTGAAGCACTGGAGTTTGCTTTTTCTGTCCTACCTAAGGACGCTTTGTTTAAAAATGCCAAATTGGAAATCAAGGAAAAGGAAGTTTTGCTTAGCTGCAAAGACTGTTCTAAGACCTTTGTACCACCTGACTTGGTGCAACTTTTCTGCACCCGGTGCGGCAGCCGGCAAGTAGACATTGTAGAAGGAAAAGAACTATCCATTGTATATTTTGAAGGAGAGTAGGAGGGGTTACATGAAGGTGGTTATGGCTAAAGACCTGTTAAAGGCCAACAGTGACCTGGCCAAGCGGAATCGAGAAATGTTTCAAAAGGCCAGGGTACTTGTCGTGAATATGATAAGTTCTCCGGGTGCAGGTAAAACTACATTACTGGAAAAAACAATTCCACTGCTAAAAAATGAGCTGTCGCTGGCCGTTATTGAAGGAGATGTTTATACCACAAGAGATGCCCAACGAATAGAAAATCAAGGGGTAGAAGTGATACAAATTAATACCAGCGGCGGGTGTCACCTGGATGCCAACATGATTGCCAGTGCTACCAAGGACTTGCCCCTAGATGAACTGGACCTGTTATTTATTGAGAATGTGGGAAATTTGGTCTGCCCTGCGGGATTTGACTTGGGAGAAGACCATAAGGTGGCGGTATTAAGTATTGCCGAGGGTGATGATAAACCGGCCAAGTACCCAGCGGTGTTCCGGGATGCTGAAGCTGTGGTATTGAATAAGATAGATTTGCTCCCATACACCGATTTTAACCTGGAGGAAGTTACCAAACAGATTAGGGATATAAATGGCGGAAACAATATGTTTAAAGTTTCCGCAAAAACTGGTGAAGGTTTGGAGGCCTGGTTAGCATGGCTGAGACTGGAAGCAAACAACAAACGGGCTTTACAGCGGGGCTGACACGCTATCGTGTTACCGTCAAGGGGATTGTGCAGGGAGTCGGGTTTAGACCCTTTATTTATAACTTGGCCGTCGCTTTAGGTTTAAAGGGCAGTGTTTTAAATTCGGGCCGGGGTGTTATTATTGACGTGGAAGGAGATACTGGAATCATCAAGTTATTTATGAAAGAGCTGGAAGCAAATCCTCCCAGGCTGGCCCGAGTAATATCTATCGAGCGGGAAGAGCTTGAACCTAGAGGGTATCGAACTTTTGAAATACTTTTCAGCAGGAGCGATAACCAACGGGAAGCTCTGGTTCCGCCGGATGTAGCTTTATGCGGTCAGTGCCATCAGGACGTACTCAACCGCCGGGACCGTCATTACCGGTATCCTTTTACCAACTGTACAAACTGCGGTCCCCGTTTTACCATCGTCAGGGACCTTCCCTATGACCGCAAGGCCACATCTATGGGCGGTTTCCCCATGTGTCAAAATTGCCGGGCCGAATATAAAAACCCCGGTGACCGCAGGTTTCACGCCCAACCAGTGGCCTGCCCCCGGTGCGGACCGCAGGTAACGCTGGTTACCAGCCAGGGCGCTCCCATAAAAGGGGATTGGCTGATCAGGTTTAAACAACTAATCAAAGACGGTAAAATAGGAGCTATTAAAGGTTTAGGGGGTTTTCATCTGGTATGTGATGCCGCGAATTCGGATGCTATCCATGCCCTGCGGGAGCGTAAACGCCGCCCCGCCAAGCCCTTTGCAGTGATGTGCCGGGATTTGGAAACCGTAAAAAAGTATTGTTTCGTTGACGAGGAAGAGGAAGAGGTGCTTACAGCTCCTGAAGCTCCCATAGTTATTTTGCACAAAAGAGTTGATATTTTACCCAGGGGGTTGGCGCCAGGGTTGGCAACCCTGGGAGTGATGCTTCCTTATACGCCCTTACACCTGCTGCTTTTTGATGATCAGGTTGACGTTTTGGTCATGACTAGCGGTAATTACAGCGACCTGCCGCTGGCCAAGGATAATGAGGAAGCATTAGAACAATTGGGGTCAATAGCTGACTTTTTTTTACTGCACAACAGGGATATCATCAACCGCTGTGATGACTCCCTGGTCAGGGTGATAGAAAAAGAACCACACCTGCTTAGAAGGTCCAGGGGCTATGTTCCCCGGGGGATAAGGGTCCCGGTGCAGAAAAACGGACCGGTAATCCTTGGTATGGGCGGGGAAATGAAAAATACTTTTTGCCTGTTAAAAGGGAAGCAGGCCTTTCTCAGCCAGTATATTGGGGAAATGGATAGTTTGGAATCAGAAAAGAATTTCTTGGACAGTTTGGACAGGTTTAGCAAACTAATCAAAGCCCAACCGACAATAGTAGCTCATGACTTGCATCCGAATTATCGAACCACCGAATTGGCCCAAACTATACCTGCCGAGCAGCGCTGTGCGGTACAGCACCATCATGCTCATTTTGTTTCCTGCCTTACAGAAAACGAAAAGACCGGTCCCGCTCTTGGTGTTATTATAGATGGTACCGGATATGGTGCTGATGGGTGTGTTTGGGGATTTGAAATTCTAAGCGGTGACTACAGTTCCTATGAGCGCCTCTATCACCTGAAATACCTGCCGCTCCCTGCCGGAGAGGCAGCTGTTAAGAACCCCTGGATGATGGCAGTGGCTTATCTCCACAACTATATTGGTGATGCAGGCCGACAGGTTGTAGAAAAGTTATTACCCGAAAAGGAAAATAAGTTGGACTTCTGCTGGCAGGTGCTGGGGAGCAACTTCAATTCACCTCTTACGTCAAGTGGTGGCAGGTTATTTGATGCGGTATCAAGTCTGCTGGGGATTTGTCACCAAAACTCCTATGAGGGTCAAGCGGCTGTTGAATTAAGTGAACTGTTACCACGCACTATACAACATGGTGTCAAGCCATACCCATTTACCATTCGGGGGCAGGAAATTGACCCCGGTGAAACAATTAAAAATATCTTAGATGATTTGCTGGGCGAGGCAAGTCGCGAGCAAATTGCCTTAAAATTTCACCATACAGCAGCAAGAATGATAGTAGAAGCGGTTCAGGCTGCGGCAGAGCAAACCGGCACGGCCGAGGTTGCATTAAGCGGCGGTGTTTGGCAAAACCGCTATTTGTTCTTATTGACTAAAGATTTATTGGAAAAGGAAGGGCTGTCGGTACTGTACCACAGGCAGGTACCATGTAATGACGGTGGTATTTCCCTGGGGCAGTCCGTGGTCGCACATTGGAGGTGGCGGAAAAATGTGTCTGGGAATACCTGCTAATGTCGTTGAAGTTGAAGGTGACGGCCAGTTTGCAGTGGTTGATACCCAGGGGGTTAAGACCAGGGTGATTATAAGACTTCTACCGGATGTCAAACCTGGAGATTATGTTATGGTGCATGCAGGGTGCGCCATAGAAAAAATAGACCGGGAAGATGCGGACGAGCGGCTGAGAATTTGGAGGGAGCTGATGGAGTATGATAATACAGCCCAATACTGACAAATTAGCTTTAGCCAAAAAATTGTTGGAGTGTGTGAGGCAAAAGGCTCGGCGTGTTTCCGGCCGCCTGGGCAGACCCATTCGCTTCATGGAAGTGTGCGGCACTCATACGGCAGCCATTTCTCGACTTGGGCTGCGGGATGCTTTGCAAGAGGTCATGATACTGGCCAGCGGTCCGGGGTGCCCTGTTTGTGTGACGGATTATCAGGATATAGATACGGCTGTAGCTGTATGCCGGACGGTTGATAATGTTGTGGTAGCAACTTTCGGAGATATGATCAAGGTGCCCGGCAGTTATTCCTCTTTGGAAAAGGAAAAAGCCGGCAGGGGCAACGTGAAAATTTTTTATGCACCTTATCTGGCTGTGGAATATGCCAGGAATAACCCGGATAAAGAAGTGGTGTTCCTGGCCGTGGGTTTTGAAACTACCATGCCGACGGTGGCGTTAGCCCTGGATATGGCTGAACGGGACAAAGTAAATAATTTTAGCATTCTTCCATTAGGAAAACTGGTTCCCCCTGCCATAAAAGCTTTACTGCAAGACCCGGAGCTCAACGTGGACGGGTTGATACTGCCGGGACACGTTTCGGCAGTAATTGGCCGCAAGAGTCAGGATTTCATAGCGTCTTATTTCCATATGCCTGCTGTGGTAACGGGTTTTGAAGCTGCTGACATCTTAATTGGTATCAACAGTTTGTTAAAACAATTGGAAACCGGTGCGGCACGGGTAGAAAACCGGTACCGCCGGGTAGTGGCAGAGGAAGGTAACCCAGAGGCCAGGCAGATAACGGACAAATACTTTGCCCCCGTAAGTGCAAAGTGGCGGGGGCTGGGCTCGATACCGGACAGCGGACTGGTTTTAAGGGAGAGGTACGGATATTTCGATGCCGGGACCAGATTTTCCCTGGAAGGGCAGGAACCGATTATTCCCAGAGGATGTCTCTGTGGCGACCTGTTGAAAGGGAAAGCCTTACCTGCTGACTGCCGACTGTTTGGAAAAACATGCACGCCTTTAAACCCGGTGGGACCGTGTATGGTTTCGTCTGAAGGTGCCTGTGCGGCGTGGTTTAATTATGGAATGACCAGTTGATTGGGGGGCGTTCCTCTTTATCGGTAGTCGCGTTGAGAGATTATAAAAATGGGGTGGAATATTGTGACGGATGTTGTACTGCTTGCGCATGGTGACGGGGGAGCATTAAGCCACAAGCTGATAAAAGAAATATTTGTTGCCCAACTGGGCAACCCGATGTTGAATGAACTTTCCGACGCTGCACTGTTTTCCGTCAGGCAGGGGAAATTGGCTGTTTCCACCGATTCTTTTGTGGTAGATCCGATTTTTTTTCCAGGAGGAGATATCGGGAAACTGGCCGTCTGTGGAACTGTTAATGATTTGGCGGTCAGCGGAGCTGTTCCCCGTTACCTGACGGCTTCATTCATCATTGAGGAAGGCTTGCCGCTGAAAGATCTGAAAATGATAACAGCCTCCATGGCAGAAACAGCCCGTGCAGCAGGAGTTCAGGTGGTGGCTGGTGATACGAAAGTAGTAGAGCGGGGGCATGGGGACAAGGTTTTTATCAACACTGCAGGAATTGGTTTTCTTTCGGATGCAGGGAGTTCTCTTTCTTACAGTCGCATCAAACCGGGAGACAAAGTAATCATCAACGGCAGTATCGGCGACCACGGCATGACTATTCTTTCCCAAAGAGAAGGATTTTCCGTATCCTCCGGTCTTAAGAGTGACTGTGCCCCGTTAAACGGTATCATTGAGGAGTTGCTTGAGGGAGTGGACGGTATAAAGTTTATGCGCGACCCCACCCGGGGTGGAGTGGCCACTACTTTAAACGAGATTGCCTCGTCTTCAGGGTGGGATGTGATGCTTTTTGAAGAGAAAATTCCTCTACGGAAGGAAGTAACAGGGGCCAGTGCCATGCTGGGGCTTGACCCGTTATATTTGGCAAATGAGGGAAAATTTTTGGCAATAGTGGACAAGATACACGCTGAACCAGCGGTGGACATTTTAAGACGGCACCCGTTGGGCCGGGAAGCGGCAATTATCGGCGAGATATCTGAAGGTAAAAGTAATGTTTATTTAAAAACGCCTATTGGCGGGACAAAGAGGTTAAACACTCTTGCTGGAGCGCCGTTGCCCAGAATTTGTTAATCTTAAGCACGTGTGAATATCAGATGCTTCTTTAATATCGGATGGTCTGAGTATTATCTCCCACGTGGCTGAACAAAAGAAAGAATTGATTCTCGCTTGGAGATGACTCCTACGGATAAAGGCAGTAAGGCTAGTTTTATAATTACTAATGTGGAGCAAATTAAATTGTAGAATTTATAAATACCCATGCGAGACCAATGGTTTTGTATGGGTATTTTTTGTTTTAAAACAAGGGAGAGAAACTAAAATGAAAAAAATAGCGCCGTTGCTGATGATAGTGATAGTTGGTTTAGGTGTTTATTTTGGTTTTCTTCAAGGCCAGGAGGCCGAAGTAATAGCCGAGCCGGGTCAGCAGCCTGTTCCGGTAGAAATAACTGCAGTAACTCAAGGTGATTTGCGGCGGGAGTTTACCTACAGCGGTATCGTAGAGGCAGACTATCAGGTTGTCATTTCGCCAAATGTCGGTGGAAGCATTCAGTCCATTACTGTCAAAGAAGGCCAGAAGGTGACCTCCGGTATACTGCTGGCTAAGATTGACCATGAAAAGCTTAATACCAAGCTGGATACTCTTGAAGCGAAACTGGAGACAGCTGAAGTTGACCTGGCATATTGGGAAGACCAGTATAGTAAACTTGAACAGCTTTATCAGCAAGGTGCTATCCCTGATCAACAATATTCCGAGGTAGAACATAAGTATCGGTTATCGCAAAGTAGCATCAAAGAGCTAACCACAAATATAGCCGAAGTGAAGGTAAATATTACTGACTTTTATATCAGGGCACCGCGCAATGCTGTAATCAGTGATATTCAGGCAGAACAGGGAAGCACTGCTGTTCCCGGTCAACCTTTGATGACTCTGATTGGTGATGATGCCCAAAAAATAACCATAAGCGTCTCCCAAAACGACTTAACGTACATTACTGTAGGAACTCCGGTAACTGCTGCCCTAGGGGACAGACAGCTGGAATTGGAAGTTACTAAAATAATGCCGTCCCTAGATTGGTTATGGTAGCATTAATGCTGATTATGTCAGTAAGGATTCTGACAGGTATGGGTATGGATGTTCTGCCCAAAATGGATACCGGTGACTTTTCCATTTGGATAGAGGCTAAATCCGGCTACAACTTAAACAAGACCAGTGAAGTAGTTAGTCAGGTGGAAATATTATTGGATCAAGATAACGATGTTACAGATTATTACAGTCAAAACGGTTACGAAACGGGTACTACCTATATGGGGGGGAATGGTGCAATGGGAGTTAATCAGGGTAACATTACAGTAGCCTTTACTTCAAGAAAAGAACGGGAGCGGACCATATGGGAAATTGAAGAAGAACTGCGGCAAAAAATTGCTCTCATTCCGGGAATCAAAACTTTTGTGGTCAAGGAGGATGGGGGGACTGCTGTTGCCACCTCCAAGGCGCCCATTGATATCAGAGTTTCGGGAGAAGATGATAGGGTGTTGGAACAGGTAGCATTGGATATCAAGGAGCAAATCAGCGGTGTCCCGGGCGTGGTTAACTTATATAACAGTTGGTCCGGTGACACGAAAACTTTTGTCCTGCAGTTAGATCGGTCTCGGATGATAGATTTAGGTCTCACTGCTATGGCCGTGTCTAATCAAGTATTTGAAAGTATTGAGGGTATACCTGCATCCGAAATAAAGAGAAGCGATTCGGATAACTTAAGAATTTTTGTACAGTATCCAAAAGATCGGCGACCCATCCTATAACAATAATGGTGGCCATTCCTTTGGTATTAATTGGTGTCTTAGTTGCATTAAAGGCAATTGGGAAAGTTATTTCAATGCCGGTAATGCTGGGCTTTATTCTACTGGCGGGCACAGTGGTGAACAATGCCATTTTGTTATTAGACCAGATTAACCTGGGCAGGAAGTCGGGTTTGGCTATTAATAAAGCTGTTCATGAAGCGGTTAACATTCGTTTCAGGCCCATTATGATGACGGCACTGTCTGATGTCGCCGGGACGACACCGCTGGCATTCGAACTGGCCCTTGGCTCGGAACGTTTTTCGCCTCTGGCGGTTACGGTCATCGGCGGCATCCTAACGCAACTTTTTTGACTTTAATAATCATTCCTGTGGTGTATGTTTTGATAGAGTCAGCAAAAGGCTCGTTTTCTTTAGGAGAAGAACAGGATTTTGGTGTACAGAACTAGGAATCAATTTATGGAGATGATTTGATGAATTTTACGTTATTTTTATCTTGTTTGTATAGGAAACTTTGGTCAAAGAATAAATTGTGGATAACCCTCGAATATGGTAATATTTAGGTATGAGAAGTCGAAGATCTAAAACCTCCAAAGCTAAAAACATAATAAAGAATATATTTGCACAACACTGGGAAGATTTTTGTGCAACTCGTAAGCATCTAATACCAAAGGATAGTAACTATTCAGGGGTAGGCATAACGAAGTCAACAGCAAGCGATGAAAAAAAAGGAACCTAATATAGGTTCCTTTTTTTACCCCCCCCCTATTGCTCCACAAACCCAGCAGCCGGATAAAGCAACAGAATGTCCCGGGAGCAGTCATATCATATAATTTGGTCTCAAAATTGTTATTGCAATTCCCAAAAAAATCTTTCTCAAAAAACAGGACTCTAACCAGTCAACGTCGAAATTAATTATCAGATAAAAAATAAAGACAAGAGGAAAATATATGGAGCATCGCACAAGGCCGGAAATAACGGAAGACAGAGTAGAGCAAATCCGACGTGTCATCAGGGAAAACCCCGAATGGAACCGTACGCAGATATCGCAACATATATGTCGGATCTGGCGCTGGCAGGCCCCAAACGGGAAATTGAAAGACATATCATGCAGAGACATGTTACGCGAGCTTGATAAAGCAGGTAGGATAAAGCTTCCCGCGCCGCTGAAGGCATCACGTTCGGCGGGCAGTGCCGACGTAATCAAGCATATTGAGCATGACACGACGCCAATCATTCAAGCACTGCCAGAGCTGCGTCCCTTACGCATAGAAGTCGTAAGTTCGGGCGCGGAGCTGGCCGCGTTCAAATCATACCTAAACCAATACCACTATCTCGGATTTGACCGGACAATTGGTGAGAATATGAAGTATATGGTATATAGGCGGGACGGACAGCCATTATCCTGTCTGCTGTTTGGGTCGGCGGCGTGGTCGTGCCGGGAGCGAGACGAATTTATCGGCTGGGACAAAGGGCAAAGGGCGCGCAGACTCAGTAACATGACGAATAACACAAGTTATCCAAACAAAAATAAAATCCAAACCTTTCAGGACAAAGCCATGTGATTAGGGCGTTTTCTCTGAAAAAGGTTTGGATTTTTTCTTTACTGTTTGATAGGTTTCACGCCACAGAAATTCGCCAGTGAGGCTTTGTTGTTTTTCCATTTCTTTGGGGTTTTCCGATTGTTCTCATCCTCAAGCGTCGCCAGAGCTTCCACCTTCTGCTCAATCGTTACGTCCAGATACACTAATGTCGTCTGCAGTTGTTCATGGCCCAGCAAGAGCTAAATCTGCACGATGTTCATCCCGTCCTCGAGCCAATGCGTCGCCTTTGCATGCCTCAAATGGGGAGCTCCCCATTTGAGGCAAACCAGAGCCATGGATTTATACCGAAACGGAATTCCGCTTCCGTACATTATGGAACTGCTTGGTCACGAAAGCGAAGCAACAACAAAAACTTTTTATGCTTTCGCTACCGTCGATATGCTTCATGACGCTATTGCCAAATCAAATCCGGAAATCGCCAACGATATGCCACAATGGAAAACTCAAGAAATATTATCTCGCCTCTATAGTTTTGACTAAAAAACTATGCCGAATTTTTAGAGGAGAATCGTTGAAGGACAGTACCTTTTAACGTTATTCGTCATAGCAGCGACCAGGGCAGTCAATTTGCCAGCCCTGATTATGTAAATACATTGAAGGAACATGGAATCAAAATCAGCATGGGCGGTAAAGGCCGAGCCTTGGATAACGCCATTACAGATCGCTTTTGGAGAACACTGAAGTGGGAAGATATCTACATAATGCAGTATGAAACTCCCGGGATATCCGCAAAGGAATTGATGCCTATATTCGCTACTACAACTATGAGCGCGGACACCAATCGCTGGATGGCCAAAGACCGGCCAACGTCTATTATTCTAATCCTTATTCAAAACAGCAGTCTGCTTAATCTAAAAAGCGAGGGAGGAGGTTACCATAACAATTATCGAGAAATCTTACGGCTAATCAGGCTGGTCATTATCTTATTTTGATGATAAAACCTTTTTAATTAACTTTTTCCTCGGTGTCGCTTAAAACCTTAAAATTTGTGTCTTGACATTGGGGTCCATTTTAGAGTTGTGAGTATTTAAGCTAAAACTAAAGAATTCGAGTTATAATTAATGATAACCGTGCTGAACAGCCAAATACCACAGGGTGTCCAGTTATAGCCTCAACGAAAGTAGTGGAACTGGGTAAAACTC
>JADQBR010000090.1 GCA_016278515.1 Bacillota bacterium | reverse complement strand
CCCCTGTTACCGGCGTGAAAGGCCGGTGTCTTAGACCCCTTGACCAACGGGCCACGGCAATGTTGGTGGGCCCACCAGGGATCGAACCTGGGACCGACCGGTTATGAGCCGGTGGCTCTACCGCTGAGCTATGGGCCCAAAATCAGCGCGAAGATTATTATACCACATTGCTGTAAGAAGTGCAACTGTTTTATAGGACTGGCTCCCCGGGCTGGACTCGAACCAGCAACCTACCGGTTAACAGCCGGTTGCTCCACCATTGAGCTACCGAGGAATGCAGAATTTATTATAAAACAATTTTGGCCGTTGGTCAACTACAATTTATTCCAGATAATCTTTCAATTTTTTGCTGCGGCTTGGATGACGCAGCTTTCGTAATGCCTTTGCTTCTATTTGTCGGATACGTTCTCTAGTAACGCTAAACTCCTTACCTACTTCTTCTAATGTTCGAGATCTTCCATCATCTAATCCGAAACGCAAACGCAGCACTTTTTCTTCTCTTTCGGTGAGAGTGTCTAAAACATCCTCCAACTGTTCTTTTAATAATGTGAAGGAAGCTCTTTCAGCCGGTGCAGGTGCATCTTCGTCCTCAATAAAATCTCCCAAATGGCTGTCTTCTTCCTCTCCTATCGGTGTCTCTAAGGAAACCGGCTCCTGAGCGATCTTCATGATCTCACGTACACGTTCTTCCGGAATGTCCATTTCCTTAGCAATTTCTTCAGCTAATGGTTCTCTGCCGAACTCCTGCAATAGCTGGCGTGAAACCCTAATCAGCTTATTAATAGTTTCTACCATGTGTACAGGGATCCGGATAGTCCTGGCTTGATCGGCAATAGCTCTAGTAATCGCTTGCCGAATCCACCATGTCGCATAGGTGCTAAATTTAAAACCTTTTTCATAATCAAACTTTTCCACTGCCTTAATCAAACCTAAATTGCCTTCTTGAATTAAATCAAGGAAAAGCATTCCACGACCCACATACCTTTTAGCAATACTAACAACCAAACGCAAATTAGCTTCAGCCAGTTTCCTTTTTGCCTCTTCATCGCCCTGTTCCATTCTTTTGGCTAAATCTACTTCCTGGGCCGCAGTTAATAATGGAACCCTGCCAATTTCCTTAAGATACATACGTACAGGATCGTCAATGCCTATCCCTTCGGGTACAGAGAGATCTAAATCTAATCCTTCACTCTCTTCTTCATCATCATCGCTTTTTTCTGTTTCTTTGCCTCCAACAGGCAACACCTCAACACCCTGCTTGTTCAGATATTCGTAAAACTCATCAATCTGCTCAGGATTAAGTTCAATCCCTTGGAGGGCATCCATTATCTCAGCGTAGGTAAGAGCGCCGCGCTTCTTGCCTTGCTCAATTAGCTTTAGAACCTGTTCCTTCTGTAGTAAATCATCTTTCATCTCTCTTTACCCCCCTTTCCCGGGTTGATGCCGCTTGATATTTATTCTGTGTAAAAAGTCATTTTCCTGCCAGAAAACAAAGCTATTTAGTAGGAATTTTTGAATTTCCTCGGCTTTGGGGTTTTCTTCTAGGTTTTTAAAGCTTACTTCCAATTCATTCATCCGGTTATCTAACTGGAATAAATAAAGTTTTTCAATTAACGCTTCAAATCTATCCCATCTATTTTCATCAGCTATCATGACGTTAGCAACTGCTTTTTGCCCTTCTTCACTTAATTGTTGAGTTAATTGTGCCAAATCATAGTCTTTTTCTAGTCCCTCTTTTATTATTACCCGCAAGGCATCGATAACTCCTGCATCTTGGAAATCTTCAAAAGATAAAGCCCTTTGTAATATTTTGGCCCGCTGCGGCTCCAATAAAACCTGCTGCAGCAGCTGCCTTTCTAAACTTTTACGTACAGACTCTTGCTTTTCCAGCACAACAGTGTTATTATATCTATTTTTACCTATTTTATCCTTTTTAACTCCGAATTTTTCATTGTTTTTAATATCAGTGTTAAATTCGGAAAAAACGGCTTGGTAAGATAGGTTCAACCGATCAGCAACTAAACGAATATATTCTTCCCGCTCAATAGCACTTTTTAATCGTCTTAAATCAGGGAGTATTTCCTTTACAATGGCTCCTTTGCCATCAATAGTATCTGCAGCGTGCTGTTTCATTGCATTGGCTAATTTGTACTCTATTAAAGATAATGCCTGCTGACTTACTAATTTTTCAAAGGCATCACAACCTTTGCGTCGGAGAAAGTCGTCAGGATCCAAACCCTCAGGCAGTTGGCCTACACGAACTTTAGCCCCTAAACTGTGAAGGATATCCAATCCCCTAACAGTTGCTTTGGCACCAGCTGCATCAGAATCATATGCGATAGATACATTATTGCTGAAACGCAAAAGTAGCTGCCCTTGTTCCTTTGTAAATGCCGTGCCCAGGGATGCCACCGTATTTTCAACCCCAAATCGATGCGCAGAAATCACATCCATGTATCCTTCAACTACTACTACTCTATCCTTCTGCCTAATATTCTTTGCTGCCCAATTTAAGCCGTAAAGATTTTTGCCTTTATAAAAAATGGGTGTCTCAGGTGAATTCAAGTATTTGGGCTCACTATTATCAATCACCCGCCCCCCGAAAGCTGTTACTCTACCTTGGTGGTCGATAATTGGAAACATGATGCGACCGCGGAAACGGTCGAAGTAACCAGCGTTTTCCTTTCTTTTAGATACCAGCCCTGCTTGGTGCAATTCTTCTTCCTGATATCCTAACTTAGTAAGATGCTTTAATAAGCCGTCCCAACTTTCAAGCGCAAACCCCAAACCAAAGAAGGTCATAATCTTGTCACTCAAGCCGCGTTCATACAAATAATCTCTTGCCTTTTCCGCTTGCGGTGTGTTTTTAAGATTAGAGTAAAACCAACGTGCTGCTTGACGATTTATTTCAAATAGTTTTTGACGCAGCTGCTGTTTCTGGAGCAGCTCAGGATTTGCCTCCTGATCGGGAATAGTGATTCCAGCTTTTTCTGCTAACTGGGAAACCGCCTCAGGAAAAGTTAAGTGTTGATGCTTTATTAAAAAACTAAAAACATTACCGCCTTCCCCGCAACCAAAACAGTACCACATTTGTTTGTCAGGGCTAACGGTAAAGGAAGGAGTTTTCTCGCTGTGAAAGGGGCAAAGGCCAATGTGATTTTGCCCGCGTCTCTTTAGAGGAACATATTCACCAACAAGAGATAATATGTCTGTACTTTCCCTAACTTCAGAAATGACATTTTCCGATATACGCCCGACCAAAAAAATCACCACTTGTATTTTTTATATGAATTTATTACTACTACATACACTTAACCTTCGCTAAATAGAGACTAGATTCCTTCTTTCAATAATCAATCTCAATAAGCTGGCTAAATCTAGATATAAAACGCTTCCTATCTTCATGGGAAAAGGCCTTTGGCCCTTTTGTCTTAATGCCAGCTTTTCGTTCTTTAGAAGATATATGACGCTGCAATAATAAGCTGTCAATGTTATCTTCGGTATAAATATGCCCCCTAGGCGAAATGCAAAAAGCCTTTTTGCCTAGTACTAAGGAAGCCAGTCCGTAATCCTGAGTTACAACGATATCCCCTTTCTTTACTCGGTTTGTCACTGCAATATCGGCAGCCTGGGGGATGTTATCCACCCGAACGGTCTCAATTCCGGGAATTTCAATCTCATGGGCAATACTGGCAATTATAATGACAGGCATAGCATGCTCAGCAGCTACTGAAGCAATTTCCTGCTTTACCGGACAAGCATCCCCATCAACAATAATTTTACGCAATTTATACCCCACCTCTGTTCCTATTAATATTCTTTATATAGCCGAAAACCCCTTCCATATTCGACAAATTTCTTCACTGCATTAAATACTAACCATTTTTACTCTTTATACGATAACTAAAATTCTAAGACTCCCACTAAGGGAAATGGTTACAGCTACAGAGTTTTTTTTGAGGACTTTAACCTTTCCAACTGTCCAACTTTTCCAACTTTCCAACTGTTTAAACTAATTACCGTCTGTTATTAGGTATAAAACAAACAGTTTAAGCAAAAATAGAAATACTAGTGAGGTGAATTTGCATGGCAAAACTTATCGCTCTCTTGCTCCTACTCCTATTACTTGGCAGCACGTTGTACGTACTATATCAAGGGGTAGTGCTGCCGCTGTTACAGCCTTTTTTAAAGAACAAGCAGTGAAATGCCTACTGTTTCATCGTAATTATTATATCGCTAGATGATATACTTTATGATATAAATATTGCTATTAATAGTATGTAGCTTGTCCAAAATAACTTCCTCTAATCTTAAACTACTGAACCTGGTATTGTTTACTGGTTTCTTTCTCTTTTAAAAATTATATGAAAAAATTACCAGGTTTATTTTTTTACTTTCCGGGGAGACTAACATTAAAGGAAGCATTACATCTTCTGTCAGAGGTCCAGTCAACTTCTGAATAGCTTGACCGCGAAGAAAGGTGTAAACTGCTTCCTTTTCTATTTGTTAAAGCTGATAGCCTTGGGGGACAAATATTTCTTGGTATTGATGAATTACAAATCTGTCTGTCATGCCGGCGATATAGTCACAAGATGCTCTTTCAGCTCCATATTTCTCCCAATCCAGCGGCAAATACTCAGGGTGTTCAACGTAGTAATAATACAAATCCTGCAAGAGCCGCTTAGCTTTTTGCTCCTCTTTCTTTGCCTCAGAACCTATATATACATTTGCAAACAAAAAGTCCCGTAATTTATCGGTTGCTTCCCAAACGGTATCACTCATACTAATAATATCTTTTTCCCAACTATTTTCTATCATATCGATAACCATTTTATTAATCCGCTGTCGATGATGCTTCCCCAGCACTTCTAAACAGTTCTTAGGGAACTGTTCCTCTTGTATTACACCTGCCCTTAATGCGTCATCGATGTCATGATTAATATAAGCAATTCTATCTGCAATTCTTACTACTTGGCCTTCCAATGTTTCCGGCAGCAATGGTCCCGTGTGCTTTAATATTCCGTCTCTAACTTCCCAAGTAAGGTTTAGCCCGTTACCCTGTTCCAATTCTTCTACTACCCGTAAACTCTGCTGGTTATGTCTGAATCCACCGGGAAACACTTGATTTAGTGCTTCCTCGCCTGCGTGCCCAAATGGCGTATGCCCCAGATCATGGCCGACGCCGATAGCCTCTGCCAGGTCTTCGTTAAGCCGCAATGCCCTAGTTATTGTTCGAGCAATTTGGGATACCTCCAATGTGTGAGTTAAGCGTGTACGAAAATGGTCACCTTCAGGTGCTATAAACACCTGGGTCTTATGTTTCAACCGCCGAAAGGCTTTAGCATGTATGACGCGATCTCTATCCCTCTGAAAAGTAGTTCTCACCAAGCAAGGCTCTTCCTCCCTCTGTCTTCCTTTGGACTGATCACTAAATGCAGCTAAAGAAAACAAATGTTGATGCTCCCATTTTTCAGATTGCTGACGTAAGTTCATCTGCACCACCTCATCTTAAACGTTATTATTATTGAAATTCGCTGATGAGCCTGGTTTTCCTTTAAATTGATAGTGATGAATAATCTTTTTGGCTTAATCAGCGATTCGATATTTTTTAAGCCTGTCTGTCCCTTTAATGCCAATCATTACCGAAAGGAAAATAGCGATTAACCTCTAATATTTTAGGGTAATACATATTATTTTTTTTGGTCGAAAACTTATTGTCTTTGTAAAATTAGACATTGAATCCTAATCTTAAAGAGGTGTTCCAAAATGAACCAAGTTAAACAAAAAAGAGACTATGTCCGTTGGTTTTTAAATTTTCGTCTAAAAAACCCCAAAGCAGCCAAACTACTTATTAATATTAGTCGCACTTCCCACATCTTAGATCAAGTAACATTTGTGGACGACATAACCTCTAAAAACAATGCTCTGTTAATATCCGCTAGAGGTACTAGCACATTCCCCTTTTTATGTAAAATCAACGGCCTCTATTACAGTAGCCCGGATGATATTTTAGAAACTATAAGCCAATTACCAGAAAACGAACCTCTTTATATCTGCTTAGCTCATCCGGAAAGACCGGTCATTCCAGAATTTTTAGACACAAATATGACAGTCGATGATGGTATGGTAAAAAGCCTGCAGCAAATATGGCTCAATATAGCCCGGAAAGAGATCCTACAAGAAATTGATATGGCCTTGGATAAAAATGATGAACAAGAATTCTTACGCCTGACACGAAAATTGAGGCAAATTAAAGGATAAGAGGTAGGCTGTCGCCTACCTCTATTTTTAAACCTTAAAGCATTTTTTATGGTTATTTTGCTCCCCATGTTCCATATCCGATATCATTTCCTTGTAGAAATCATGCACTCCCTTTTCCAATTTATCTCTACATTCATCGCATACGCACCAGCAGTCGGTTTCCTTATTCCCTTTGTCATTGACCACATACGTACAAACTAGCTTTGCCTCTGTTGTTCCACATACTTGACACTTATCGCAATCACTTTTACCATGGCTTTTATGCATCTCACTAGCCCCCTTGTTAGTGTATAATGAAGCTTGCTAACCAATAGATTATGTTTTGCCTGCACTTTTACAATATTGCTCTTTTCTTGCATTTTTAAAGTTTCCTTTTTGCTCGCCTTTAATGTACCCTAAGCTCTTAATTACATTATTCCTTATTTTCAAGTAATAATCTGTTAAGTAATGTTAGTCTTTTTGTGATATATCCCACAGAAACTATTTACTTAAACCACAGATGATATATCGTCCATGATATAGAATTAAATTAAGATAAAGACAGATAAGGATATAAGGGAGGTTATTATTTTGAGAGTATCGATTAATAAAGATTTGTGTATTGGCTGCGGTGCATGCGAGGCAACTTGCCCCGAGGTATTTAAAATGGTCGGGGAAATCTCTACTGTCCTGATGGATTCTATTCCGGATAATTTAAAGGACTCGGTCCTGGATGCAGAGGCAGGCTGCCCTGTTGAAGCTATAAAAGTGGAAGAATAAGAGGGAGGAAAAAGATGACTAATTTAAAAGGAAATCTGGCAACAACCGCCATGGGCATTCTACCTCACAAGGATTTAGACAAAGCCCAAAGATTAGCATTGTCCCTGGACATCCCTTTCTGGCCCCAATTACCTAAATTGAATTTTTATGAAGACATGTATGTTCAAGCATCCGAATTCTTTCCTGGAATACTATTGGACATGGAAGAACAAAGAATATCCTTCAGCATTGATAAATTTTATGAAGAACTGCCCCAATACATTATGGGGCAGGAAGAAGGCAATAGCTTATCCTTATCGGAGCAGTATTCCGTCAGTTATAAAAACTTTTTACGTCAGAAAGATTTAGACACATATCAAACAATTAGGGGACAAATAATTGGCCCTGTTAGCTTTGGACTAAAAATTACAGACCAAACAAAAACCCCTATCATCTACCACGATGAAGTGAGACAGCTATTGTTTGATTTCTTTGCCAAGAAAATCCAAACTCAGTATGAAGAATTAGCAGCTTTTAACCCTAATGCCTTCGTTTGGGTAGATGAGCCTGGGTTAGAAATGCTTTTCATGGCCTTTACCGGTTATTCTTCGGAACAGGCAAAGAAAGATTATAAGCAGTTCCTTGCACAACTCTCAGGACCTAAGGGAGTCCACCTGTGCGGCAATCCCGACTGGTCTTTTCTTTTGGACCTTGGTTTAGATATATTGTCCATCGACGTATTACAGTGGGGAAACATCTTTACGAGTTATCGAGAGGAATTAGAGCAGTATATCAAAAAAGGCGGTATCATAAGCTGGGGAATAACTCCGACTTTAACTGAAGAAATCAACGAACATAACACCGACAGCCTATGTGACCACCTAGAAAGTCTCTGGAAGAACATCACAGATAAAACTAACGTCTCGATTAGCGAAATTGTTGCTCAATCATGGCTCGCCCCGGCGCGCTGCTGCTTGATAAACACTGATGGTGCACGGTCAGTGGATCAGTCGTTTCTAGTCTTACAAGAAGTTAGCAATAGGTTAAAAAATAAATATCTTTAGTACAAGAGCGGCGGCTGCCGTTCTTTTTTGTTTCATAGACAAAAAAGAATCTAAGTATCGTTTCAAAAATCTTATGAAAAGATTTTTTCAAATACAATACACTATTAGGGATTAAGCATAATAATATAAATCAAGAACATCTATACTCAGCACTCTAATTATAATACATTTTATCTCAGTTTCAGGGAGGCAAGTACAGTGCCGGAAGACAAAAAACGCCAGGTCTCCTCTGCAAAACAGATGGCCAATAAAAAAAACGCTAAAAAATCTACGGGTCCCAAAACCAAGGAAGGCAAAAAGCGCAGTGCTCAAAATGCTTTTAAAAGTACTGGCCCAAAAACTGCCAAAGGAAAGGCACGCTCTGTGTTTAATGCAGTAAAAGATGGATACTGGAATCAACCTTCGGATCTTCGTTATTGTGTCGATTGTAATAAGGACTGCACTTTTCCTTGGCCGCCTAAAGAATGTATAGCTGAAAAATTAGCTGAAAAAAAAGAATAGGAGGATACAAGTAAATGCCTTTATCTAACCCTTTAGCCGCATTTATCCATAAGACTTATATTTTTACCCTGTTTGAGGATAACAACCAGCTCTGTTTCCAGCAATATGACGCAACTTCAAACAATCTACTGGAAGAAGGTATATTAGTAAGTCCCTTTAATGAAGAATTTGCTCTTGTATCGGTGGATAACAACCTTATCCACTTGGTGGCCTTAGGTGAAACTTTGGCCTATCGCTGCTGGGATAATGGCTGGTCAGAGGAGGTTTGTGTTTACCCCTATGCTGCAAAGATTAGCAACCTGGTTATTACTGCTTTAGGCAATCTGGCACACATTGCCTACGTAGATAATGGTCATAATAACCTAATACATCAATATGGAAATAGCAGTGGTTGGTCAAACCCATCAATTATATATACCTTTCCGGGGATCTGTAAAAAGATTGCATTGGAACAAGATGCAAGCGGAGACCTGCATCTTATGGTTGAAGAGGAAAATGAAAACACTTGTGATATAAAACATTTCATTCGCAACGCGTACACCAATAGATGGCTTTACCAGGGAAATAGTGAAAAAGAAAATAATGCCAATCGCCATTCCCCCCATCTATTAGTTGACCAATTTAATAACGTTCATTTTACTTGGCTTGAAACAACACCTAATAAGTCTTTCGTATGCTACAGACGTTATCGCTTTAACGGGTGGCCTTCTAATGGGTGGGAGGCTAAACGCATTCTTTTTTCATTGGATAGGGAAATAGTCTCTCCAAGCCTAATTAAGGTTGGTAATCAGTTAATAGCCCTTTGGTCAGATGGCGGCAGCTTTTATTATTGCGGTTCAGCAGACCGGGGTCTTACCTGGGATGAAGTAAAGAGCAAACCAAATCTAACTACATTTATTAAGGCAATTTCCAGTCAGGGGGAGCTAGAGTTACCAAGATCTTTTTCTACTGGAGACCCAAACCCGAAAGAAATGGTCTATGCGGAAATAAATAATTTTGATGAAACTTATCAGAACAGTATTTCCCAAGATACCAAGACTAGTCTTCCTCCTAATAAATGGCGGAATCAGTCTTCTGAAATAGGTTTAGTCAGAAATAGTTCCCCGAATTTTCCTAATGGCCAATACGAACTCAGCAATGACCTCTTGGTATTGCTGGCCTTATTCCTGTTCAGCGAAATCAATGGCTAGTATAACCGAAATATGTCACTGACGGCTAGATGATACTGGTTTTCATTCCGCTCGCTTTACCAATCGAAGCCAATCACTAAATCTATGGTACTTACCATAATAAGCCATAGTAGTGAAAAAGAGCACTATTGTTATATGTGGATAATAGTACCTAATGCAGTTTGTCCATAACCCTTTTAATGACACTATACTATTTTTGCCATGAGAAGAAGCAGCAGTTATAATGCTATTAATGGCAAAAATCGAAAATAGTTTTTATATTTTTCACTGAAAGGGTGATAGTACCATGCTTCGTAAATCGTTGATTTTAACAGTATGTGCTCTAGTATTATTAATATTCAGTACCACCAGTACAGCTTTTGCTGCCGGTTGGTTAAGTCCAGAATGGTATCAGCAGTATTATTCCAGCCAACAAAATACTAATGCTGAACCGGCAACCCCACCGCAGCAGCCAGAAGCTGATCCACAAACTGCCGAACCAAATCCGACTCCTGCACCAGAACCAACTCCACAACCGGAGCCGGTCAAACCAGCTACTAGGACAGGCTACGGTTGGTTAAGCGGCAACTGGTACAATAATTATTATGGCAATCAACCAACTACACCAGAACCGACTCCTGTCCAAAAACCTGCAACTGGTCAGGCAGCGGATAATGCTTCACAGCCAAATCAGGCTCCTAACGGGTTGATTGCGGAGGAGCAGCGTATGTTGGATCTTATTAATGCCGAGCGCGCTAAGGCAGGTATCTCTGCTGTAAAATTGGATATGAGTGTTACTAATGTAGCTAGATTAAAAAGCCAAGACATGGTGGATAATGGTTACTTCGCTCACCAATCACCGACCTATGGTAATGTAAATGATATGTTGGATGACGCAGGGGTAAGCTATAAATATGCTGGCGAAATTTTAGCCAAAACCTCCACCCCCGAAAGAGCTTTAGATCTATTTATGGGAAGCAGCATTCACCGTGCAAATGTGTTAAGTTCAGGTTACACCCACGCCGGTGTAGGAATAGTCCGAAACGGCAGCGGTATTATGGTTACGGTAATGTTCGTAAAAAGATAGTACTAAAAGGCAAAGAAAAAAGGAGGGAGTGTTGCAAAACTACTTTTAAAGTAGTTAGCGATGCTCCTTTTTTCATCCTAAAATATAAAAACAGCCTATATCCGCGATAATTGCATAATAAGGTACAGAACATCTCTTTTTTAAGTTTTCTTTTAGAGATTTGTAAGCTAATCAATATCAACAAGTTTCCAACCAGTTTTAAACTTATGCATAACAAATGTTTTTTCTTGATTTTCTATTTGGTGTTGAGTAGTATTGCACCCCGTAACAATAATGATAATAAGAATTAGGATAATAAACTTTTTAATGGTACCACCCCTAAATATCACGCCCGATTTCTTGGAGTTTCCACTTTCCGTTTTCTTCTATATAGTACATATTGAATTGATCGTTATATACACCGTCTTTATAGTATTCAATATAAATTACAAAACCGTCTTCATAAAACCCAAAACCTCGTTCTCTTAAACGGGATATATCTCCATCAGGGTAACTAAATTCTCGTTTGCCAAGTCCTTCATGATAATAGGCAAATCCTGTTTCTGTAACTTCAAGATTATCAGTGGTATACCCCTTAAGAGCCTCTAAGTTTTTTGTCTCCATAGCCTCAATTATTTTGTATGATATACTGCTAATATGATTTCGGAGTTCATACGTTCTTTTCAGTCTTTCCACTTCTTCTTGCAGCGCATCTCGTTCTGCTTTAAGTTGCTGCCGTTCAGTATCCAATTTTTGTACTTTTGACTGTAAACTTGCTACTTGTGTTTGCAAAGAAGATACTTTGTTTTGAGCATCTTTAGGCACGCCACAACCAGAAGAAATGAGTAAAAAAAATACTAATATCAGAACTATTTTTTTAATAAAAACCACCCTTTTTTATGGTAACATTAATCCCCCTTCTCTAGCAAGGAGAAGGGGGATTAAACTTATTTACTGGTTAGCAATATAAACCAAAATTCCATTTCGGATACCTTTTGCTTGGTCTGTTTTATACTCATCGGTTTTTAAAAGAGCTTCGAAATCAGGGTTAGAAATAAAACATCCTTCTGTTATTCCCGAAGGCATATTCGGTCCATCAGTAATAGCTAAACCACAATCTTGTACTTGATGGGAGGCTTTTTGCCCATAGGTATCTAAAATAGATTCCATTTGTCCTTCAATAGTTTTTGCCAACTCATCATTTTTCGAGTTGCTATCGTGGCAATGAGCTACACAGCAATGAGTTGCTGTAGAACTACTTGAATTTTGATGAATACTGATCATCAAATCTGCTCCCCAATTATTTGCTTCTTCAACTCTATCGTCTACATTTATATCAGTATCATCCGTTCTTATCATGTTTACGATTACATCAAACTCCTCTAACATTGCTTTTACTTTTTCAGCAATTTCTAAATTAACATCCTTTTCATAAAGGTCTGTTGGGCCTACTGCACCTGGATCTCCACCTCCGTGTCCAGCATCAAGAGCAATCTTCCAACCTGCTACATTAGCCATTTTATCTTCTCCTTTAATTAAAATTATTCAAGGCTTCCTGGAGGCCCCCATTTGCCTTACACTTAATAAAGAGAAAATACATGCAAATTTTATAATGGCATTAAACTAAATTTTTTGCTCTAATTTTACAATAGCCGTTGTAAGGTCATCCAGTTTCTTTTCTACCCTTACTAAAAGATACAAAGAAACTACTATTGGGAAACCAAAATTACCTACTTGGTTCCAGATTTCATTCATTTTGCTCCCTCCTGTCTAATATGGGGTATAAATAAAGGCAGAAAGATTTTTAAACTTTCTACCTTTGGCAAGGGCCAAATATTCTTTAAGTTTTTTTAGTGCTCTTGCCTTCATTTGGCTTACGGCTGGCTGCGTCATGCCTAAGTTTCTTGCTACCACTTTTTCTTTTTGGCTTTCCAAAACGGTTGCCACAATAATTTTTCGCTGTTTCTCGGTTAATATTGAAAGTGCCTCATTAAGAAAAGCTGATTGCCCCACTGCTCTTTCAACATTATCCACTCCTGCCAATATATCTATAAGTTCTACTTTGTTTTCATCCTGCTCCATTGGTTTGTTTAATACTAAAGCTTCTTGGTCTTTAATCTTTTCGTTTTTTTTTGACAGCCGTATTGCTTCATTTCTTATTCCAGTTACAAACCAGTTAATAATCTTGGCTTCTGCATAATCGCCCTTTTTCAATCTCGATTCATCCCTCTCACTCCCCTTTAATTTTAATTTAGCCCTTATTTATAAAGAGAAAAGAGGGCTATATTTTATAACCCTCCTGAACATTCTTAAGATATTTTTTTGGGCTTATACTTTTGGATAGCTTCAATGGTCCAGACTATTAAGTCTTGGCATACATCTTCTCTGTTCGCGCCAACAAAATTACTATATTTTTTAATGGCGGGTTTAAATTTCTTCAGCTGCCGCAACGTCCCCCCTTTGCGCCTCTTTTACCAACTTCCTTATACTGTGCTCTCTCAACGTTACCATTGCAAAATCCCCCTCTCTAATAAAAATTTTTATAACTAACCACTTCTGAGTGCTGCCAGTCATCAATCAAGTTAACCCACTCACCTTTTATACGGTCAAATAAGCTTTCCCCAATAAAATAGACATTGTCACCTTCTTTTCTAAACGTCCCCCTAAAGCTCTAAATAATTCTGGCTAGTTAATCATCAATGAGAAAATATGCTAGTGTATTTATCCCTCCTCCAAAGACAAAAAACCGCCACAAAGGGCGGGATATAATAAAGTTTCTTTAGAGCAGCAACCAGGCTATCATAGTGATATAACACCGTAGACCCTTGGCTTTGCGCCCTTACCTTTCGGTAAGTTTGCCCTTAGCATAAGTATTTGATTTTTATACATATGCCAGTGCTAATCCATCTTCGTAAAGGTTATATTATGGTTAGTTTCTCTTTCCTATTGATTAGCTAGAGACTTGCTTTACAGGTTTAATTGTAAATCTTAGCTGCCAATATATGTTAAAAAGCTGACGAAATACAAGAAATTTTCTCTGAAAACCATTTTTTTAATGATAATTAGGTGCCTACCACTAGTTACAAAATATTAAGAACCGGCCTGCTAAAAGGCCGATAACTGATTCCTTGTAAAAAAATTTTTTAGCCAATGAAAGGGGGTTATAAAAAATAATTTAAAAATCTCATTAATATATAGGTGAATTTAATGGCGCCATAACATTCATCACATAATTAGGAAGGGATTTGGTACTATGGGTACAGCAGGTTATATTAATTACAAGGTTGGAACAAAGGATTCAGCGGGAGGATATGCAGGAATTAAGGGCAACATCAAATTGCCATCTAATCCAAATTTCGGTAATCATACTAGCGAAATTATTGACTTTTACATTGGCCTGGATAAATTAAATTACCCCGCAGGAGACGTAGCAATTGAAGCTGGTGTTGGCCGCAGATATGGTGAAACACAATGGTATTGGTTTATCAATAAAACTGGTGCTGGACAGATAGGGCGAGGCCCTTTGGGAAACCCATCCCAGGTAGATTTAGAATTAATTGTGACAGGCTTAAATGGCACTGAATATGACATTGATTTTAAGGTTGATGGTACAGTTAAAAAATCTACTACTTTAGACCTAACTTCTACAGAAGGTGCTCGGTGTAAATATGTCTGTGAAGTTTATCAGGATGGTTCTACCCCTGAGCCTTCTTATTCAAATGCTGAATGGTCCGGGATTTCTCTACGAAAAAGTAACCAATGGTGGGAATGGCATAGCGGAGTGGATACGGAAGCAGGTCAAGTGGGTGATCCCTATTTGACAGAACGCTTGTATGACGCTAACTTTGTTTACAAGTATTTTGACCTTAGTATTTCTTTACCAGAATAATGTAAACTAAACAACACCCTGGTCTATATGACTCAGGGTGTTGTTTTAGTAAAACTTTGTAACGAGTACTATTTATTTACCTCTTCTTCAGGTATAACAGCAATATATTTCTTTTTGGGAGAATCTTTACCACCCAGTCCTATTCGAGTTCCATCATTTGTTATTTTACCGTACTCCACAAAATCTACAGTAGGCATATAGTGAAAGAAAAATAATGGTTGATTAATAATAGATTGAGTACCGTATTCTTCAATGACTGCCGCTTTTTTATAATAATTGTTTTTATAATATGAGATAGTATCCTGGCTTTCCAATAATCTATCACTTTCAGGTTCGTGGTTTCCTATTCTTGCTTGCCAAGTTACCCTGAATACCCCGTCAATGGCTTCCACAAAACTAATTTTACTGCCTTCTTCTTTATAAAATCTAGTAGCTTCACCTTCAGGAAAATAATAGGTGAAACCTATACTGAGGTCTGCATTACGCCCCATATATGGGAAATTACTCTTAGGGTAGCCGTTTATGGCTATATTTCTCGCAGCAGTTAAATCTCCATCTTTTAGATATTTCATTACTTTTTCATAATCAAACTGACTATCCTCAATAAATACGGTTTTTGTCTTTTCATCCCAACTTACTTTAGCTTCAAGTACTTTCGCTATGAATCTGACTGGTACAAAGGTTCTTCCATCAACCATCTTAGGAGCAATTTCTAGTTTAAAGGAACTGTTATTTTTGTACGCAATTTCCTTACCAATTTGCACCGATACATAAGCGCCATTAGCACCTCTAATCTGCGCTGAGGTTTTATTGAATTTTCCATTCCATTCTAGTACTGCACCGTACTTTTTAAAAATAGTTCTTAAGGGCACCAATACTCTTCCATCCTCCACTATTGGTGCCACATCAAAATCCAGTTTTTCGCCATCTAAAATAACAGAAATGTCCTCTGACGCCATAGAGGGTGAAGGATAGCTGAGAAGCATTAGAATAGCTAGAGGTACAACCCACCATTTTTTCACTTTCATCGCCTCCTCAAAGTACACCTCACTAATTATAGTCTCCTGCTCATTCCAGAAAGTTTGATAAAGTCATTATAATGCCCTTTTCCAGTATAATACAAAAACCGCCCTGCTAAAAGGCCGAATAAGTAATTCCTTCTGAAAATCTTTCTTTAACTATTGATACATTACTCCTACTTATCAATGCATCTTTTTTATAATTGTTAAACAGAACAAGATATGAACTGTCTCCCCAGGGAGTGATTTTCTCCACCTGGTCCATATTAATTAAATATGATCTGTGACTGCGGACAAAATTGGGGAAAGAAACTAACTCTTCTTGGATGTCCGTTATGCTTTTGGGGACTTGGTATACTCCTTTAATAGTATGAACCAATGTTCGTTTTTGCGGGTCTTTTTCAATGAAAATAATATCCGGCACGTTTATTACAAAAATATCTCCTTCACTGCGAAGGAAAAGCTTAGCTGTTTTGATAAAGGTATGTTTTGATTTCTTTTGGTCAATTAAAGCTGCATTGGCAGCAATACTACAGATAACAACGCCAAGCTTATAGAAATATAAAATACCCTGTCAGCGGAAATAAAAACAGCTGTATGTTTGGCCGCAGCTCCAATTAGGGAAAAAGTAAAAAGAGATCCAACAAGGCAGCGATAATAGGCGGTACAGTGAGCGCCACCGGCCGGCAAACGGAAACAAGCTGACGCCAGTAACGCCGCCCAGGTTTGTGGAAGTATGCCCAAAGCTGCCGGCACTGCAACAAATGATACAAGTTTTATTATACCGCCTAGTATCCTAAATTCCCGCAAATTTTGTATCTATGATTCCAAAGAGACCGAGAATGCTTCTAAGATTTCTCTCTGTGCTTTGGTTACCTCGGAATTCATATGACCATATTTACCAGAAAACCTGATTT
>JADQBR010000101.1 GCA_016278515.1 Bacillota bacterium | reverse complement strand
TCCGGACTCTCTATTTTGGGCTTCATGACATCCTCCAACCGGATATCATCAACACCCCTGTAGACCAATGCTTTCATCTTCATCCCGCCTATCACTACCACCTCTCATTTTATGTAATGTTCTAGCTCATACTTAACTGCCAAGTAGAGCATTGGCACTTTCAAGAGTTGTGACCGTTTGTTCCATTAATTCGTTGATTACTTCCTGGACAGTTTTTATCTCAGTGAGGACATTCAAACTCTGTCCGACCTGTACGGACCCATTTTTGGTATCACCGTCTATGGCCGAAAGACGATTCCTGCCGGTAGCAAGCTCGTTAAGCGCCTCTACCGAAGCCCCTGTGCGTTCTAACTTAAGGAACTCTTTTGTAAAATCGTTTCTCAGACCCCTGACCATCATCCCTGTGGAATATCCTGTTACATCCGTATCCGTATCCGTAGATGCAATGATTTTATCCTTTACATTGGGATGAATTTGACATTCATCAGTTAATAGGAATCTGGACCCCATCTGCACTCCTGCCGCCCCCATCAACAGCGCCGCAGCAATACCCCTCCCGTCCGCAATTCCACCGGCAGCGATCACCGGTATCTTAACCTGAGGAATGACATTGGTCAAAAGTGCCATGGTTGTCATTAAACCGATATGTCCGCCGGACTCTGTTCCTTCCACAATTATGGCATCTGCGCCACTTTCCTCAACTCTTTTAGCCAGTCGCACATTTGGAACTACGGGAATCGTTTTTATCCCCGCATCCTTTAGTATCTTAAAATATGGCCCAGGGTTTCCTGCTCCCATGGTAACAAATGCAACTTTTGTCTCACAAATTGCAGCAATAATATCATCTCTTTCCGGGTCTTTGAGCACAACATTAACCCCAAACGGTTTATCTGTCAGCTGTCTTGTCTTGATAATCTCACTCCTGACCCAGTCCGCACCCCTGCCGCCGGACCCGATAACCCCGGTGCCGCCTGCGTTGCATACAGCACTAACAAGAGCAGATTCTGAAATATATGCCATTGCTCCCTGTATAATTGGATACTTTATTCCCAGTAATTTCGTTAACTTTGTTTCCATTGTCGTCGTACTCCCTCCATGCATTTAGATAAATGTTAATATTATGGACAATACATTGTTCATGACTTTAACAGATATTTCTGACAATTCTTTAGGTTATCTTTTTCCACTGCTCATTCTTGTCTTCTTCCTAAACAGAATTGCTTCACCCATGGTCAGATCACTAAAGTCACTTAAATTTAATTCTTGCTTTTCCTTTATTAGTACATTATAGCAATATTTAGCAATATCTATGCCAATCCCATACATAGGTCGTAGTATCTAAGCCACATCCCAGTCAGAGGCTTGGCTGTCTGCCCACCTGTTATAACTACAAGCTTTGGTACTAATGCACCAAAGCTTGGTAGTCTAAAGTTTCAATGCATTAGTATAAGCCTCGTGGACGGCATCCAGGACTTTCCGAGGTTTTACTGCATCCCCGATCATTCTTAAATCTGCTATTTTATCCTGAAGGGACTTGTATAGTTCATTTTGAGAGCAGGAGCCTGCTGCAAATACTACAGTATCAGCCGGAATTACCTTTTCATTCCCTTCATTCTCGACAAATACACCCTCCCGGTTTACTTCTAAAACTGTGGTCTTATCCAGACATTTCACCCGGTGGCGTCTGAGATCTGCCAGCAAGGTCCAGCGGGTACTAACCCCAATGTCCCGGCCTATTCCTTTAACCATTTCAAGAATAGTAATATCTTTACTTCCATCTGTTAACAACCGATAAAGCTCGCCTTCTTGTTCCGCCCGGTGCAGCATGAGGAAACGTAATGTTTCGTTGTCCAAGGCACCTGCCCTTGCCAATAGCAAAGCAGTCTCTACTCCAACTGCCCCCCCGCCAATTATAACTACCTTCTGTCCGGTCTTACTGCGACCTGCTAAAACATCCCAAGCCTGCACCACCGCTGCGCCTGGTGCAATTGGAATTGAGGGGGTAATGGGCCGGGCCCCAGTTGCTATTACTACCTTATCAAAATTGCCTTCCTCCACTGCGGATATAATATTTTCAGTGTTAGCCCTTACCCCATAGCGAATTTCTACTCCCAGCTCCTCACAGGCGTTGGCCAGGTAGGTTCCAAAATATAAGAAATCTGCACGACCGGGAGGCGCGGCGGCCAGAGCCAGCTGTCCCCCAGGCTGCTCACATTCCTCCCAGATCGTTACCCTTTGCCCCCGGGCTGCCGCTACTCGGGCGAACTCCATTCCGGCAGGACCCGCACCTACAACCAAAACCCGATCAGCTGCTGCCGGTTTGTTTTCTCCCCCAGCGTTATCCCATTTAGTAGATAGGGAAAATGCTAATTCCGTTTCCCGACCGGCCTCGGCATTTACCAGGCAGCGGACCGGTTTCCTCGCCATTATGTTATCAAAGCATCCTTGATTACATCCAATGCACGGGCGGATCGTGTCAAACTGCCCATTCATGGCTTTATTGGGCAGTTCCGGATCAGCTATCAGCGGCCGGGCCATGCCAATAAAATCAGCTTTGCCCTCCCAAAGGATTTCCTCGGCAACATCGAGATTGTTAATCCGATTGCATCCAATAACCGGAATGGAAACCGCCTGTTTAATACCATGAGCCAAGTAAACAAAAGCTCCCGGAGGAACATTCATGGTAATTTGCGGCACTCGTGTTTCATGCCACCCTCCAGTCACATTAATGGCGTTTACCCCCGCTTCCTCCAAGGCTTGACAGAAGGCCCGAGACTCAGTATTGGTGTGACTGCCTGGAATAAAGTCATTTCCTGCAACCCGGACAATGATTGGATAATCCTCACCCACAGCCTCTCGTACTGCAGCAACAACTTCCAAGCCAAAAGTCATGCGGGACTGAAGTTCCCCGCCATAACGATCCGTACGCTTATTGGTCAGGGGCGAAAGAAACTGAGATATCAAATACCCGGCGCTGGCCAAAATCTCAACCCCATCAAAGCCAGCTGCCTGGGCCCTTTTTGCTGCGTTGGCAAACGAGTTAATGATGTCGGCGATGCTTTCCTCAGTAAGCTCCACAGGTGTCTCACCTGTCAGTTTAGAAGCTACAGGGGATGGAGCAACCGGCGGTTGATCAGTCCAGGCAGAATGAGCGTACCGCCCGGCCTGGTATAGCTGCGGTACAATTTTGGCGCCTTCCATGTGTACGGCGTCTACTAAACGGCGCAGGCCCGGTATAAAGCGGTCATCATCAATTTGAGTCATGCCCGGGGCACTTCCAATCCGGTCTATACCACACCCTCCAATCACTATTAGACCAACCCCTCCACGGGCTCGCACTCGATAAAATTCTACTAATTGATCCGTAACCTCTCCTTCTGGACAGAACCCCAAATGCATTGCAGTCATTACCAGGCGATTTCGTAGCCTAAGTGTACCTATTCGGCCAGAAGAAAAAAGAATTGACACATTATCCCCTCCTCAAAACAATACTATTTTATGCTAACTGTAAAACTATCTCCCTTTAAACTCCGGCTTCCTCTTTTCTGTAAAAGCCTGAACTCCTTCCCGGAAATCCTCAGTAGCACCGCTGATGGCATGATATGCTGCCTCCAGTTCTAAGAAGTCCGCCAATGCCGTATCAAAGCTTTTATTGAGCATTATCTTTGTCATGCCCAAAGCTTTGGTCGGCCCCTGGGCCAATCGTCGGGCCATCTTCCACGCCGCTCCCTCAAGCTCTGCATCCGGAACAACCTGAGTGACCATGCCCATTTCATGAGCAGTCTTAGCATCAAAAGTATCCGCAGTCAGCGTAAACAACTTAGCTCTGTTCAGACCAATAATCCTTGGCAATAAGTAAGCGCCGGCAAAATCAGGAGTTAATCCGACCTTTGAAAATGACAGCGCAAAAGATGCCGATTCAGCTGCAATCATTATATCCGATACCAAGGCTAAACTTAAACCAGCTCCGTAAGCATAGCCATTAACGGCTGCGATTACCGGTTTTTCCAAATTGATAAAGCCTGCTAACCATCGGTAAGCAACTTTCAAGTGGTCTCGCCGCTGCACCACCCCTGCCTTGCTTACTTGGCTAAGCATACCTTTAATATCTCCTCCTGAGCAAAAGGCGTTGCCCGAACCGGTGAGAATAATAGCTCTTACCTCTTCGTCGTCTCTGACATTTGCCGCAGCCTCACCTAGCTCTATACTCATCTGAGCGTTAAGGGCGTTTAATACATCCGGCCTATTTAACCTGATGATTGCTACTCCTTGTCGTTTTTCAATAGTTAACGTAGTGAAAACCAAATTTAAACACCTCCATGTTTAATTATTTAACATTACCATCTTGCATGGGTAGAATCTATTAACGACTTTCTCAGTTAGTTATGTTAAACCCCCTAGAGTGCTTGCGTCCTCGCCTAAAAATGGCGAGGACGCACTTATTAAAAACAACAACCTCTTTAATTACTATTACATATTTCTCTTAGGCGTCATGCCGGCTAGGCCCCTGACTATATCCTTTTTGGACTCTATATCGTACTGACTTGTAATGGCAATCTGCTCCATAATAGGGGAGCCTCCGCCGTGGTATGCACCATATAACATAGAGCCGGCAGATCCGGAAAGCCCAAAGTCGACGAATGATAACCAGAATCTGATTTGATCCTCAATAGTGATATTAGGGTTCCGTTTGAGGTATTTCTCCAACAAAGCTTTGGTTTCGGGGTTAGTCAGATCCTGTTCGTAGGGGAAGGTGGCCGGCATACCGCCTGCAATGTTGCAGAGGATCTCCTGCTCGTGGAATACGGCCTCACCACTCAAACACCTGCCTACGTTACAATAAATTGAATTGGGTATATAATTGCCCGGACCATAAGGCACAAATCCCATACCAGGCAAATAAACTTCAGCCTTGCCCATATCCGATGCCGTATATCCTGCTGCGTACCCCAGCTCACCTGTCATAATCAGTTCAGATAACATTTCCCGTACGTGGGAGGTTTTTTCAATACCGTTAATTTCCGCTGCCAAGCTGGCCAGACCAATAACATAGTCAAGCATGGCAGGCTTACAGCCAGAATAAGAATGACGATGGAACAAAGCAAACAAGAGGGCTGCTACACCGCCGTGCTGAGTTTCTCCACACAAAAATACGCGTTCCCAGGGAATAAAACAGTCGTCAAAGATGACATAAGAGTCACTGTAACCATATTCAAATCCTCTTTCATAGTGGTCACGCTTGCGGGGATTATGGAAATGGACTACCTGTTTTACACCTTCATAGTCTGAAGGAACCGCAAAACACAATGCATACTCTTCTTCGCCCTTTTTTAGAGCACGATTTGGCACTACCAGAATCTCATCAGAAATGGAGGCTTCAGAGATATGGACCTTAGAGCCGCGTACAACGATACCGTCGCTGCGCTCCTCTACCACATGCACATACATATCCGGGTCAGTCTGTTCCGCCGGCCGCTTCAAACGTTCACCCTTGACATCTGTCTGAGCACAGCTGGCTACCAGATCTTCTTTTTGAAAACGTTCAAGCCACTTCAACCAGTTATCATGATAAGTAGTTTTAGCCTTAGGGGACTTCTGCGCCTCGTGAGAGACTGTGTGAATTGCATTGGCAGCATCAGTACCCATGCATCTTTGGATACACTGGCCGACCTTGTTACATAACGCTCGGGTCATATCTTGTTTCTTGTGTAGATCCTCCGGGTTTTGATGAATGTGGTTGAAACGGTTAATGGTTTCCCCGGTAATGTGTGATGCAGCCGTGCATAGATCCTTGGTTTCAGAATCCCACACTGCGTTAAAAGTTAAGCCCATAACGTTAATAGCACCTTGTTGGCGCTCATCCAGTCTGTCAATCTTCTCCCCATTTGAGTAGAGGTTACGTTCCATCTTACCTAATCTTTCCATATACTGAGCTTTTGTTCTCATGGTTAATCTCCTCTCTTTGAAGGGGCATTGCCCTTGTTCATATTTTGAACAACCCCAGATCAAAACCTTGTTCAGACTTGTAACGATTAAACAAATAGTGCCGGTACTTTACATATTCATTATAGTTGCAGGCCACTCCCTCTGCTTGCATTAATCTCTCAAATTCCATTAAGTCCGGTGGACAGCCCTTAATTGAAATGGCCTTATTAATGTGGGGGTTATCTTTATTTAAGTCATGGGAGCATTTACCGAATAATACTGTGTTGTCATAACCGGGTGAAGCTGTCTGTGTTTTCCCACTTAGTACTTCAATATTGGGAAAAGGCTTTTCATTAAACGCTGACATAAACATTATCAGTAAAGGATTAAAGAGCATGGAACAACCGGTGCACATGGTACTGTCATACTTACGAACTGCCAGCCCAGTAATACCACGCTTTTCATAACCTACGGGACCGGTGTTGTCTTTAGTCCATTCCCAGTCATAGTCCAAAAACTTGGTGTATTGTGCCACATCCAACCCCCTAACTTCTACATCATTAATATCAGTACTGCCTCCGTTACGCTGAGCGAAATAGACCAGGTGATCCACTTGGTCTGCCGAGTAGCCCAATAATGCAGCACCTACTACATCTGCTGCCAGTGTATCCCGGGATGCTACTATTAAATCCCGCCTCTCCGCTGATCCAGTAGGCCCAGGTCCTTTAGCTAACCCGAAGACACCGTCAATCAGAGTGAGTGCCACTGGTAGTTTTTCAATAATATGCGGGAATATATAGCTTAAATCCGTGTCCTTATTGTGACAGAACATCTTAGATTTACGATTGATAACGCCTTTTAAGTTCTTGATACCCAAAGAAACTTTGGTCTGATTATGAGTCTTTAACACCGGAACATTTATAATCTTATCAGCTTGAAGCGCTGTCTCAGCAATAGATAGTGCATAACCATCACAATCCATTTTTTCAAATTTTTCTTCATTAAAATCTACCAGCTTGACCCCATACTTATCTACCAGCTTATCATAACCCAATTTTTTATACATGGCCCTGCCGATTGTCTTAGGAACCATCAACGGTGCTTCGCCAATAGTCAAGTTACTAAAACCCTCTTCTACCAAAATTCTGACCAGGGCAGACATGACAGCAGATGTAGCTACCACCCCATAAGGGGGAAAAGGCAGATCAAAATCCCATGAAACCAAATTTGGTTTGATCAGGATTTTATCTCCATGCTCTAAGCCTGCCAGCCCCTGGCATAAATCCAGTGCCTGACGAACAGATTGGTAGGCGTCTTCAAACTGTGTTACAGATACAATTGGTTTGGGCATATTTAATACCTCCACTAGAGTTTTACTACCTATCAATGCAAAATACTTGCCGATAACTTTAGTATCTCTTTTGCTATTTACCCTTAAATCTAGGTGGTCTTTTTTGGAAAAAGGCCAAGCCTCCTTCTTTTGCATCTTCACTGGAAAAAACTACAGCAGAGCCGGCTTGTTCAATCTTAATTCCTTCATCAATAGCAGTATTAAGGCCTTGGTTAACGGCCTTTAAAATCTCCCTAATGGCGATGGGAGCCCCATTAGCCAACTTAGCAGCTAAAGCGCTGGCTTCTTCCAGCACCTGTTCCGCTGGTACCACTCTGTTTACCAAGCCGAAGCTAAGCGCCTCTTGAGCACTGAGGGGTTCACCGGTAAGCATTACTTCCAGGGCCTTGGTTTTCCCAATCAACCTCGGCAGGCGTTGGGTTCCGCCCAAACCCGGGATTATACCCAGCTTTACCTCAGGCAGGCCTATTTTTACCTCAGCCGCCAAAATACGCAAGTGACAACTCATGGCTAGCTCAGTACCGCCACCATATGCGCTGCCTTGAATGGCAGCAATTATTGGTTTCGGATAATTTTCAATTCTTAAGAACAAATCATTGCCACTAATTTTAGGTCTATTACCTTTTTGGATGGCAGCAAACTCTGTAATATCAGCACCCGCAGAAAATAACTTTTCTCCCGCCCCTGTAATAACAATGGCCCTGACACTGCTGTCATCTAAAATTTCATCCAACAGCTTATTAAGCTCACCTAATACGAGCTGCCCCAATGCATTCGCCGGCGGGTTATCAATAACCGCCACCAGATAGTCGTCCTTCTTATTTACCGTCAGCTTTTTGTAACTCATGTTACTCCCCCTTTTCACTTTAAACCTCATATTTGTAATTATATTATTATGGCAAATACCTATGCCAAAACTTAGCTAGAACAGAGAACTGCAAAATTATTAAAATGCCTCTTCAGGTATATCTAAAGCTGATGTATCAGCACCCAAGACAATATCTCTGGTCGTTACTACTTGAGGTACAATATTACGCACATAAAACCTTGCTGTTTCTATCTTTCCATTATAAAAACTACGTTCCGGGTTATCTTCTTCAAAATCAGAGGCTGTTTTTTGGGCTATCAATGCTTGATCCAGCAGCAGCATTCCACAATAAACAATGGCGGTGCTGTGTAAGACCCGAGTTGAATATAACGGCGTCAGTTCCGGCTTTTCAGATAGAGACTGCAGTAGAAAGCTTCGCATTTCCTTATAAGCTTCAAAAGCGCTGGTCAGCAGAGTAATATCCTTACCGAAACCTTCAGCGTGTTTATTTTTTACTAGAAACTCTTCTATGTCCACCAGCCAATCCTGAAACAAAACACCTTTTTCCAAATGCCACTTGCGACCAACTAGGTCAAGAGACTGAATGAAATTTGCCCCTTCCCAGATACTGAGTATTTTAACATCCCTGGCACAGCGTGCTACGGGATATTCCTCCGAATAACCATAACCCCCCAAAACTTGGATCGCTTCAGCAGTAAGTTCCCAGGCCTTATCGGAACAATAGGCCTTGACCAGCGGAGTATTAACTTCAATTCGCCGCCGTGCCTTGTTACGGTCCACTTCATCATGACTGTACTTGGCAACATCAAAATAATAATAAGTCTGATAAATAATTGCGCGCATGGCCTCTAACGTTGCTTTCTGAACCATTAACATTCTTCTGACATCTTCATGTTCTATTAGGCGTACCCGCTGTGCCTTCTTGCCCTGACCGAATTTACGCCCTTGTACCCTTTCCTTGGCATACTGAACCGCATTATGATAGGCCAAAGCCGCGATAGCCAATCCGGTATGCCCGGTACCCATCCTGGCACCATTTACCATCTGAAACATCTGCGCCATTCCTTGACCAATCCCGCTGTCATCAGGCGGATTTCCCAACAGAACACCACGACAATCATCATTGTCCCCAAAATTTAACATGGCAGTAGCAGACCCGCTCATCCCCAACTTGTGCTCAACAGCTATGGTAGTAACGTCATTCCCCTCACCCGAGTTTCCATTCTCATCAGGCCAATATTTGGGGACTACAAATAATGAAATACCTTTTGTTCCCGGAGCTCCGCCTTCGATTCGGGCTAAGACCAGATGCGCAATGTTGTCGGTAAGATCATGATCACCCTGAGAAATAAAGCACTTGCTCCCCTTAATTTTATAAACCCCGGGGTCGTCAGTAGGATATGCCTTACTTAAAATATCACCAACATCAGAACCGCCCCCGGGTTCCGTCAGGCACATAGTTCCGGCCCATTGGCCGCTGAACATTTTCGGCAGGTATTGTTCTTTTACTGCAGCATTACCATAAGACTGGATTAAACCTGCAGCACCACTGGTTAACCCAACGAACTGCATTAGTGGATAGTTTGCCGCATCCAAAAATTCCTCACACATACTGTAAACTACCTGAGGTAAGGTTCCTTCTTCCTGCTCATCTGCATGACCGGGACCCCAACCGTTTTCGTTTAGAAATTTGTAAGCGGGACGAAAGGAATCAGGCACAGCCACCTTGTCATTTTCTAGCCGCATCGGATTAGTTTCTCCGTCGTCACTTGTGGGGGCAACTACTTCTTTTGCAACCTTAAGGGCTACATCAAGCAGCATATCTACATCTTCAATGCCATAATAATCCTTAAATTTGTCAAAACTAAAAACTTTGGCAGTATCTAACCATTCTTTTAAAAGAAACTTATGCTCCCTGTTGTTAAAAATGTAATTTGTCGCCATTAATTTTACCCTCCCATATCTTAATTACATAAACTACTGTTGCATAGACAATGTTCTGAAAATTGACGCACTAGATACCCATTTTAAAGAGAACATGATAGTTACTTTTTAAAGCAAATATCATGCCAATACAGTAAATATATCCATATGTCCACTCAAAGCACCATCGACAGCACTGCAGTCATGTCTCACTCTTTCCTTATGATCCTACTTGTTCAAATAGTTAACTATAATAATTGCTCCCACAATGCAGCGACCAAATACTAAAAATAAAATACCATGAGCAGCATAATGCCACTCATGGTGTAAAAAGCTCATACAAGTGATAAGTCCGCGCCAACTCCCGAGCCAAATCAGCAAGGTGGGTGCATCCGCAAGCGCCTCCCATGGCTTTTTGCCATCCTTGAGGCGAAACTGGCTCTCCCATGACATTGGAAATCCTCTCTTCACCTGTCTTACAGATCTCATCAACGGAGCGAATTACCTGGCCTTTAGCAGCTGCAGCTATCCCGTCTTTAGTCACTTCTATTTCTAAGGCCATTTGGTGAAACGAGTCTATTAAACTTCCTGTCAGAAAATATCGGCCGCCTAGTTCCGCCAAGAAAGAACATCTCTGTCTAGTATAAAGTAGATCACCACGTACTCCGTCAGCATGTTCAAAAAATTTTGTCTGAATTTTGTCCAAGTTGCTGTAGTACACACACGAGTCAACAAATCCTTCCCGAAAATATTTGTCATAATCTTTAAAGGAGGCAAAACCTCTGTCCTTATGTAGCCAATACTCGGCCTGCAGCAAACCCTTAAGCCCTTCCAGCAGCACTTCTGCCCAGATGCCCATGTCATCTTCCTGAGCAGCCTGTCGGAAAAGCTTTCCTGTATTTATATATGCCTCCTTACCAAGGAGCTCCGGCAATTTTCGCCTCCCGCACTCCCATGGACCACGATAAACGTCTAAATAGGCATTTAGCACGATAAAATCTTCGGGCCGCACCGTAAACCAACCCTCAAGTTCGCAGAAGTTGTCCAGATAAATTGTTCCAACCCGGACTTCCGATTGATTGCTTCTTACTGTTGTCCGCCACTGTCTAGCAAAAAGCTGAGTCATTACACATCATCCTCTTAAAAAAATATTCCTATTTAAATACTCTTTTCTGTTGAGTCGCTTAATCCTTTATATACCATTTGTAATAAACGTTAAAAACAGGTTGTTAAAGGTATTTTATTACCGCCAGGTAATGACGGGTTTATTACGCTTAGGAATACGATGGTATTGATATGTTGGATATCCTATCAGCAGCGCTCCACAAATCATGTGTTCCTCAGGGATCCCGAGAGCCTTTTTCAGCGGAGGATGCATATTGGCCGCAGTATTAAAATATCCTGCCCAGCAAGTACCCAACCCCATAGAAAATGCAGTTAGCTCCAGCGAGTTTAACGCAATGGCACAGTCAGTTTTGGCAAATGTAAATGATTTATGTGAATGAGTTACAATTACATGTGGTGCTCCGCGGCATATCCCATCTTCACCTCGTTCCCACGCATCCACTAACTGTTGAAACCTGGGAGCTGTTTCCTCTGGTCCTTCCTTTAACATAATGCGCATCCAGTCAGCTACCAGCTCAGTAAAACGGTGCACTTCATCAGAGTTCTCTATAACCAACCACTGCACCGGTTGCTTATTGCTCGCCGTAGGACCGTAGCGAGCGGTATTAATCAACTGTATTATGGCATCTCGTTCTAACGGTTGTTTTTTGTACTTGCGTATGGAACGCCGGGAAAGCAAAAGATGCTCAACCTGCTTTAAATCAGGCAGAAGCTCTTTTTGAACCGGCAGGCAATCCTCTAAAGGCATACTTTTTAAAGATAAAGCAGCCGTAGGGCATACGGTTGCACAATGCCCACAATTAATACAGTTACTTTCAGCGTTTTTTACCGGAACAGGAGTTTGATCCTGGTCATTGATCTTGATAATTCCTACTGGGCATGCTGCGGCACAAATTCCGTCCCCGTTACATTTATTCGTATCTACAGTAAAAAGCATTGACACATCATTCCTTCCCTTACAAAAAAGATTATATTTTTTTATGACTATCTGGTTTCAATCCCGGCAATTGCTTTTGCTGTCTCTTTTTTGTGCTCCATATTACTTTGGCGTGATATCATAATACGCTGGGCCTGGGGTGACCCTGCCCCATGCATGGATTCTGTCCGGTAACCCACAGCAGCAGTACCTAAAGTGATATTTTCAATTAAACGCAAGATACGCATGCGGTGCTCAGTAGGAACCGGCGCAACACCGCAGAGATATTTTTCAACCCAGCCGCCAATTTCCGGATGTCGCAGGTCTTTTTCCGACGGCATGGTCACCATCAAGCCGCCGGCTATGTCCTCAGCCAAGCGACAAATTTCATAAGGAAACCTTGTTACATTTTGTTTGCAGACATTTGCCAGTAATAAATTGACCAGGTAGGTACCCGATGTAAGTTTATGCCCTTCTGATGAACAGGCAATTCCGCAAGCGTATAGTGTTTCATTTAGATGGGTCATTTCAATAATCTTGTCTTTAACATGGGAAGCTTTTGCCGCGCCGTTGTAGTCAGCCGCAACAGCCGCAGCGCCAATTAAGACATCCCCTACACCCACTTTGCAGCCGCCATAACTTTGCCTGTGATAGCCTGCAAACCGTTCCACCAAAGCACCGCTGAATTGATACTCTCCGCACATAAAAACATTTTCCCAAGGAACAAACACATCATCAAACACTATCAGTGCTTCATGCCCGCCAAACTGTTTGTTGCCCACATCAATATCGCCGCCTTCAAGTTTCCGGTTATCGCAAGATTGCCGACCGTATATATAATAGATACCTTCACTATCTGCAGGCAGCGCAAAAGAAACGGCGTAATCAGCGTCATCTTTTTTCATGGCACTAGTGGGCATCACTAAAACCCAGTGGGAATTGATCGCTCCAGTCTGATGAGCCTTAGCACCACGCACTACAATCCCATCCTGCCGTTTTTCCACCACATGTACATAGAGGTCCGGATCAACCTGTTTACTTGGTGCCAGACTGCGGTCCCCCTTGGGATCAGTCATTGCTCCGTCTACAGTCCAATCCTCTTCCTGAACTTTTGATAAAAAGTTCGTAAACCTGTGATGGTAAGTTGTGCCTAAATTTTCATCCATTTCAAAAGTTACACTATCCACTGCATTGATGGCATCCATGCCCACACAGCGTTGAAAACACGAAGCGGTTTTTTGACCTAACAGACGCTGCATTTTTACCTTTTTCACCAAGTCATCGGTATTTTGATGCAGATGGCAAAAACGGTTAACCTTCTTGCCGCTGAGGTGAGATGTGGCTGTCATTAAATCCTCAAACTGTGAATCTTCTGCCAATGCGTAGGTCGCTTTAACCGAATTCATTGAGGGCCTGATCATGGGATGATCCACCGGATTTTCTACCAGTTCGCCCTGCAGGTATACCTTTAAACTAAGTTTCCGTAGACTTTCTTCATACTCTGCTCCCGTCTTCATTAAACAGGTCCCCCTTTATTTCAAGCCCTCTGGATTATTAAGAAACTTGGAACGCCAATCATAATGTTATTTCGGGTAACACCCTCCAAATTTATGCAAACATTATGCCATTATGTTTAATTAATCTGAATTATCTATTAATGTTCAATAAAAAAAACGTTAAATCCCCTGTATAAGCGGTCAACGGTTTTTTGCACCCTCATCCCTTGATATATTCCTAAACTTCCTACAATATATTACCACGTCAGGCGTTCATTCTCATTTTTCTTACCATGTTATTCTTTCTCCTTAAAAGGAAATATGGATTGCAACCAGTTTTGTCTTCCATGCAGAACCCTGGTAATTATAATTCGGTCCTCTAATACTCTATATAAAATATACTATACGACATTACTACAATACGCCTGTATCCACGTTGTGCACCAGGTGCATCTTCTTCAGGGATAACCGGCCCCATCTCCGGGAAATCTGCTAGTTTCCTTATACTTTCATAGATAACTACCCGTAATTTTTCGGCTGCCTGTTTACTATCGTGAGAGATGTAAGAGAAAATACTGTCAGTATCGTAATAGGCCATTTCAGATAATAATATTTTCTTACTCATTTTCAATCCTTTTTTTTATCGATGTGAAGGTTGCCTCAAAATCCCGCATAGGTTTCCCTTCGGCTATTTCACGATCAACCGCCGACAACATCTGACCCAACCGCTGTCGAGCCACCATCTTTTGATAAGACTCATGGCTCATCACCACCAGATCCGCTTCACCGTTCTTGGTCACAACCACTGGAGCTTGGGTTTCGTGGCACAGCTTTGAAAAAGAATTATAATCATGACGAATTGCTGTTGAAGGCTTAATGTTCGTAATAATATCTTCCTGACGACCCATACAATTCACCTCTTTAGCCATTATTATGTCAATATTATATCATCTTTATTAATCAGATCCAAGTGCTACGACCTAAACTTATCCCATTTCCTTAGCCCCCTAAATTCAAGATATTATCTTGATACCAGCACTAGTTCCAATGCGGTTGCCCCAAGGGGAAATCCAATTACCGCACAGACATCCACATCAATATCTGACAACTCTTGTGCTGCTAATTTTACATATGAGGGGTTTATGCAGACAGAAGCAAAGTTGTAATCTGCAGCTTCCTGACACAGTCTTTTCACTGCCTCTTCTGCTGCCTCGGATTTTAATAAGGTATGATCAATCATCTTGGCCATGTCATTTTTTATCATCTTTCACCCTCCCCTTCTAGTTAAATCTAGCCGGGAATTAATCCCGGCTAGATATATTTTCAATTCAATCATCGGGGACATTCCTGTCCCTAAAAGATATCCTAGGCTTCAGAGGTGTGTCCCCTTTCCTTTAACCCCGGTCTTTTAATTTCTTTTCAAACGTTTCTATTTCTTCGTCTTTCATTTTGTAGGTATGTTCTCCGTCTACAGGAAAGCTGCCTGAACGGACCTCTTCAGTATATTCTTTAAAGGCCTCAACTAGGATGTTTCCTACTTCAGCGTATTTCTTTACAAACTTAGGCGTGAAATTATCGTACATACCTACCATGTCAGCATAAATCAATAGCTGTCCGTGAGTATAAGACCCGGCACCGATACCTAATATAGGAATACCGGCAAGCTCTGTGATGGCCTTGCCTACTTGCGCAGGAACACCCTCTACTAAGATACTAAAAGCACCGGCTTCTTCTAAGACTTTAGCCTGGTCTACTATCCTAACGGCTGCGTCAGCACTGCGCCCTTGCGCCTTATAACCGCCTAACTGACCCATCAACTGTGGAGTGAGACCGATGTGGCCCATTACTAAGATACCTGCTTCTTGGATAGCTTTTATTCTGCTCGCCATCATTGGCCCGCCGCCTTCAAGCTTAACTGCGTCTACTAAGGCTTCTTTAACGAAACGCCCAGCATTGGCTACAGCTTGTTCATCCGAATGTTGATAAGACATATAAGGCATATCACCAACAATAAAAGTCTCCGGCGCACCCCGACGTACAGCCTGGCAGTGACGTATCATGTCGTCCATGGTTACTGGAAATGTAGTATCATAACCCAAGGTGACCATACCCAAAGAATCCCCTACTAAGATCATGTCTACACCAGCTTTTTCCTGCATCTTGGCAGTTAAATAATCATAGGCAGTAAGATAAACTATTTTTTCTCCCTTTTCCACCATCTCGTTGAAATTATGAATATTTTTCTTAGTCATTATTTAAACTCCTCCTCTTTCTTTTTTAATACATTCTTTGATAAATTTATTTAGTACAATCTTTCCAAATCTTCATCTTTCATGGTAAAGCCGTGTTTTTCTTCCGGATAGACGCCTTCATCAATTTCCCGGCACCAAGTATCAAAAACATCCACCATTTGGCTGCCCATCTTGGCATATTGCTTAACAAATTTCGGTACAAACTGATCAAAGATGCCCAGCAGGTCGTAAGCATTCAGGTTTTGCCCTGTAGCAAAAGGCCCCGATCCCACGGAAATGGTGGGAATGTCGATTTTTTCGTCAATTAATTTTGCTAGGGGTGTGGGAATGCATTCTAATACGATACAAAAAGCTCCAGCCTCTTCCATAGCTATGGCTTCCTTCAGTAACCGCTCGGCTGATTCTGCAGTCTTACCCTGCACCTTAAACCCGCCTATCATGCCAGCAGTCTGGGGCGTCAATCCAATATGCGCCATTACCGGTATGCCGGCATCCACAACCGCCTGCACCTTATCAGCTATTTTCAATCCGCCTTCCATTTTGACACAGTCAGCCCCAAGCTTATAAATGGATCCGGCGTTTCTGATAGCCTCATCCCGATTTATTTGGTAGGACAGAAAAGGCATATCTCCAACTACAAACGTATTGGGTGCTCCCCGTCTCACCAATTTCACGTGATAAATCATATCCTCAAGATTAACAGGTACGGTACCGTCGTGTCCCTGGATAACCATTCCCAAAGAATCGCCGACTAAAATTACTTCAGCAGCTGATTTATCCACCATGCCGGCCATAGGATAGTCATAAACGGTGATCATTTTAAACTTTGTTCCCTCCGCTTTCTTAGCCTGCAATTCTGGGATGGTGATTTTTCTTTTCGTCATTTTTCACTCTCCTTCCGTCTTAACATAAAGAAATAGCCTATTTCTATAACCTATTTTTTTACTTCAATAACTGCTCACTCATTACCTGTCTAAATTCTTTTCCTTCATCTGTAGATTATTGCGCTTTTCTTAGTTATCTATGTATTTCCCATCAAAAACGCATCAAGTACCAACCAGTAAATTCAACTTGAGAACCGTACTCGAATTCACATCTTGCTTCATCTTTTATATCACCCATATATCTTTGCTTCCTCTTCCCCCTTGAGCACCCTCAATCCGCCCGCGGCAAGGGCCCTTAGCTCATCCTCTCCGGGAAAAACCATTACCGGTGCTATAAA
>JADQBR010000120.1 GCA_016278515.1 Bacillota bacterium | reverse complement strand
CACACGAAACTATTTCAACATTGACAGGACTGACTATAGAACAACTGGTATTGATAGGTTTATAAGGAAAAAATAACCGGCACCAGGAAAGATCGTCCTAAGCTGAAAGAATTACTTAAGAAACTGCGAAAAGGCGATATGGTGGTAGTCTATAAACTTGATAGGATCAGCCGCAGCACTAAGCACTTAATAGAGCTAACGGAACTTTTCATGGAAAAAGGTGTAGATTTTGTATCTATACAAGAGTCAATTGATACTTCAAATGCCATGGGCCGATTTTTCTTTAGGTTAATGGACCAGTATTGCTGAATTAGAAAGAGACATCATTGTGGAAAGAACTCGTGCTGGACTTGAGTCAGCCAGAGCCCGTGGAAAAAACGGCGGCCGTTCTAAAAAGGGTGAAGACAAAATTAATCTTGCCCTGCGTATGTATGAAAGCAGGGATTACAAGATTAAAGAAATAGTTGAAGCAACGGATGTTAGTAAAACAACGCTGTATAGATATATCGAACAACGCAATACCTAATTTTAGCCAAAAGGAGTTCTCTAATGAAATATTCAACGGTCATAGATAAACAGTTTTTTGATGAAATGCTGTGGCCAGGCTATTAATTCTAAAGAGTTTTCAATCCTTACCGGTCTAACTATGGGCGGAATTATTAAGGCCCTTAACACTGGGCGCCTAAATGGACAAAAGATTGGACGTGAATGGCATATCCCTGCTGAGGAAGCATTAAGGTTTATCACCAGAAGCACCTAAAAGAACCCTCAAATACTGGGGGTTAAGCATTTACTTATGTCACTGTAATCAAATTTAACGACGGAAAGGTGTTCTTTAAAACCGAGATATTTCTTAGTCCTGTTTTTTATTTAATAACTGTTCAATCTTCTTTTCTAATTCTTCAATTCTGGATTCCTGATTCATAAAAACTGTAATTAATACCGCTAACAGGAATGCAACAATAATAATAATAGCCCAGATATTGTTTGCAATAAGACCGACGAAGAAGAATGTGGCAATCCAGCAAACAACGAGGCAAGCAAAAAAAGTAGAAATAAAATTTTTCAAGTTCATTACCTCCTATACAAAACATTAATAAATAATCTTTTTATACTTATGCTTCGTGTTGTTTTCAATGAAGAACTTTAATTTATCTTTGCTTCACATTACCTATCTTACATTCAACAATTCCTTGAACGGACCTCTATACCTTCTTTGCTTTTATCGTTATTTCCCTTTACTGTTCCAGTAATAAGACCAGTGCAAACCGATTACTACGGCAATTGCTCTGGTCTTTGATTATGCTGTTCTAATCAAATTTAACGACAGAAAGACTCCTTTAAAATAACGGTCTTATCATGCACATAATAGAGATATGGTGTAGCATTTTTCTTGATTGAGGCTGAAACCCCGCTTTTGGAGTCTTTCTGATCTTCATAGGGGTTTACTTTCTATTAAACTGTGCCCTTGCCAGTCAATGTAAAAGGGGCAGTAAAGATTACCCCGCGTAATAATTTTTCTTCCCCGTAATGAAAAAGAAAAGAAATGGTACGATTATCATGGAAATAAAAACCATCTGGGCTAGTAAAAAATGAATAAATCCAAGGTGTGATAGGCTTCCGAGAATAATCAATATCAGACCCACTGCTCCGTTGGGTGCCATTGCAATCCATATGTCTTTTTTGGTAATATTCTTTAGATATTTGTTTTTGTGGAGCAGCGCTAGACTTATCCAAGCGGTGATATAAACAAAAATAATGAGCATTAAGGTGTATATCATGCTCATTGAAAATGTTTCCACGTTCCATAGGCGCCAGCCGAAAATAAAAAACAAGCCTGCAAATATAATCAGCACCATATTAATTGATAATAATATAAATGACACGGTATCCACCCTCCTTCAATAACCAAGTAAAACCCATATACTAATCATAGTATAGCATAGAAAAAAGGAAAAGCAGCAGACAGGGAGCTGGCATAGGGTTAAAGTGAAGTGTTCTTTTCCATCCATTTCCCCTTTGACTTACTCAATAGTTTCGAGTTGTTTGCGAATTGACACCAGTTCATCTATTACCTGCCTAAGTTTATTTTATTTGGTTGAAACTTAATATCTAAGATAGTTAAACTTAAGCACCCGTTAGTTGAAGAAACTGTTGTCTATTATTCTTGAGTGTCTTCGTCACTTTTGTATTCTAAAATATCTCCAGGCTGACATTCTAAAGCTTTACAAATTGCCTCTAGAGTTGAAAGCCTAATTGCTTTCGCCTTTCCATTTTTCAATATAGAAAGGTTAGCCATTGTTATTCCAACCTTCTTCGAAAGTTCTGTTACGCTCATTTTCCTTTTAGCCAGCATCACATCAATATTGATTATAATTGCCATGTTATTCACCTCAGACCGTTAAATCATTTTCTGATTTTATATCTATGGCATTTTTTAATAGCTTTTGAAGAACAGCAGCAAAGACTGCAACCACCATTGGCGCAAACGTAAGAACCATTCCAATTACGATGACGCCTGGGGCGTCGTCAATCTCCCCTATGAGATAGAAGAATGGCATGCTAGCCAAATACAAGCCACTGATAGTGATTGCACAGAATTTGATAATCTTCAAAGCTCTTACAGACAATTCCGAGAATGCTTTGTTCTTGTCAATATAGTTCAGCAGTTGAAACGCCTGATACAATGCAACGAAAAATGGTATCGCGGATACATACATAACTATTAAAATTCCATATAGAAAATAAGCCAACTCCCAACCACTTTCTGCTGCATCCTTAGCTATCCAAGGTAACACAAATATACATAAAGCAAGAACTGGAGCTCCAATTAGAAAAACAGCAAGCTTTAAAAAAATTGTTTCTCGCTTCACAAAAAGCACCTCACTCAAAATTGTTAGTAATCTGATTTTAACATATAATTTATTGAATTTAAATAAATTATTACCCCTCTATAATATATTATTATCGTTTATCAAATTACTTCACGAGCTGATTAAGAATGCCACAGGTATAATTATTGACCATTTCTTAATATAGTTTTTATGCCCATCTCTCTCCCCCTGGATTAACTGAAAACTAAATCCCCTACTAGTTAAATACCGTATAAAAGATTACGAATTGCCAAAGACATACCTTTCTTCTAACGAAGCAACACCGTCAATTGTTCCCTAATAATAATTTGATTTATTTAATGTCGCTGTTTCCTGTTACTGTTCCGTTAAATGACAGTAACGCAGCTCCTGGTAATGGTAGCTACGCTATATATATGTAATGTGTCATAACGAAACCCGGCCAGATTTGACCGGGGCCTTTCGTTTTATATATGACGCTAATATGGATAATGCGAGCCTGAATTGCTATTTTTTAAATACCCATTATGCTCATTTTTCGTAGTAAGATTATCTGCTTTCACGGTATTCTTTATAAGCTGCTAGAATATCACTAAGGTTAGCTGTTTTGTCGTATGTGAACCCGTCTTCGTCATCTAACCACCACAGAGTATCTTTCAAATGGGATTCATCTTCAAATTTCAGATTTCCATCCGTATTGAGTAGAACCACACTGTTTTCGAGATAATCGTTTACCTCATTCATAAAGGCAGCGATTTCATCTGTGTTGAAGGAAAGGTGAACTAGGCTACCAAAATTTATATCAAAATCTACAGAGCTGCTGTCGACTATGATTTCGTTGCCGGATGAATCAAGATAAAACAAGTCGTATTGATAGTGGCACATTCCCTGTGACATATAAGGGGTATATCTCAAAAGATAATCTGCCCCATCTGACTGGCACAGAAAAAGGGAAAGCCAGCCCACATGAACCGTGGCGGCCTCAGCTTTCCATAGGATGTTTTCTTCGGAATCGCAGATTTGTAATTCAAAATACTGTCCATCATCGAAAGCTACCACTTTTGCAGTTTCCTTGACTCCATCGTGATTAAAATCAGCAATCGATGAGAATTCTTTCACAATTTCACCACTTACGGTGTTATCGGTTTTTTCTTGCGGAATGATTTCTCCGATACTGCTTTGAATTTCGTCCTGCTTAGCATTATTGTTGGTTGTTGTTTCGCTTTGACCATTTACAAATAACCTAATAGGATTACCGGCAAAAACCATATTGGCAAAGATGCTGGCCAGTATAACAATAATGATACCTGCTAATAACCTCTTCTTTTTCAATAGAAAAACCTCCCCGGAATTTCTTAACAAAATCTTGTTATGAGGGATTCTTACCTATGATGGTCTAATTCACTTCCATTAGCAGCATAAGGGTAATAAACTTCAACGACATTACCAAGGCTGCCGTCTCCTACAGAATAAATGAGGTTTTTCGTGTTATCCCTGCACGGCGAAAGCCAACTCTACTTCGTTGCCATTTTCCCATCGGCAGGTGAGAACGTAGTAAAGAACTACATTATCATCATATTCAACAGGAAAAGTGTAGCGGGCTGCGTCTCCGTCTGCTGCGATATCAAATGTCATATTGAGGTCTACATAGGGGCGGGAAGTGTGAAGCGGAAACCGGTCAAAAGTAAAAGGGTCACGTGTAACAGAGACCTCATCAGGCGCATTCTGAAAAAAGCTGACAAGGATATTCGCTCCCTCCGGAACGATTTGCGGCGAACCGTCCGCCTCAGCAAACTCCTTATAAAACACCTGCTGATAGCTGGCCCGATCATAAATGGCACCGTTCCATACACTGGGCAGGATGTGATAATCCTCCAGTTTATGGCTTTCGTTGTCTTTCCGCCAGGTGATTTTAACCGGGAGAGCATCGTACACAGTGCCGGTCGCCCAGAGCAGGATATAAGACTTGGGGTAGTTGTTTTTAAAAAACTCGATTGAATTAAGATCACGGATACGAAGCACATGTGCTTTATAGGTGTCATACCAGTCCTGAGGGCCGGTTGCTTCGTATTTGATGTCCTCCTCAGAAAGGGTGTCCCTGCACAGACTTACCATGATATGACCCTTGAGTCCCGTTTGTCCGCCCTTTTCAAACTCAGTAAAAAAATAAGGCAACGCATTAATATCCAAAGCGAGAATGGCGTTATATTCTGTTTGATGGGCGTCAATATAATCCTGGGGATTGGAGGATTCCTTGGGAGAGGACATAATAGTATTAATGTTGTCTTCCACAAATGCTTTTTGGTCAGACGGATCAGCCGGCAACAATCCCTGGCCGCCTCCGCCCGTGCCTTTGCTTACAATTTGATATTCATTATTTCCAAGACTTTTGATGCGGAATTCGCTGTGGTCTCCTTCACACTCATAGCCTGTATCTGTTGGTTTAAAACTGCCGTTGGCACTCAAAAAGTAGAGCCCGGTGGTGGAATAGTTTGAATTAGTCTGCACACAGAATTCCTTTTTATCACCCGCAAGCAATGAAATGTCGTTAAGCTGATAGCTTGTAATCCTGTACTCTTCCGGGATATCCTCTCCCATAAAAGAAGTATAGTAGTGGTCAAAGGCAGCTTCTCCAATCTTCAGCAAATCGGTCTCCTGGGTGGAAAAGACAGCAGCCTCCGCCTTTGTTTTTTCCAGATCAAAAGTCTCCTTGGGATTGGCCGAAAAGATAAGCGATGCAGATACTACCACAACAATAGCGATCAGGATGAGCCATAAGGCAGGTCTTTTATAATTTAACACGTTTTTTTATCCTCGCTTTCACATGGCTTTCGCCAAAAACCAGGGGATTTACACTTGCAGCCGGTATGGCCTGGGGTAGTGAGAGCTACTGCCTTACGTCAAAAGGCAGTAGCCACGCTAATTTTAGTAGATGCTTAATCCAAGTTCTTTAGCTATGTCCTTTAATGCTAAATCCCCCAGGTAGCGTAATATGACTAACTGCCTGTGTTATTGCTCTCCAAAAATAAAAAAGGATAGGTTATAGTTCCGATTTCAGTGAAATTTTATGTTTTTGAGCAAATATTTTAATTCTGGCCCCACCAATATACATAAGTTCTATAATAGATTCTCAGTACTTATACTCAAAACATTATTTACCCAAGTTATTTTTCTTCATCCCAATATACCTCAAAATACACATTTGCTCGTCCATGATACTCTTCACTATTGGTTATATATACAAGATTATTATCATCCCAAATAACTCTAAATCTTCAATCTGCCTTTCCGTGGTATTCCTCGCCATCCGAGAGAATAAGTGCTACCGCCCCAGCCCAGTTAATTGTTTCTCTTTGCCGGAAGACAGTTCAAGTAGCCAGATTTCCTCTGCGCCGCCGCGGGTGGACACAAAGGCTATCTTTTCCCCTTTAGGCGACCATACCGGACACAGTTCATGAGCTGGGTCACTGGTAAGCTGTTTAATTGTATCGTTTTCCCGGAGGTAGAGGTTCCAATTTCCGTCTTTATTAGCTGTAAAGGCAACATCCTCTCCATTCGGGGAAACTGCCGGATGTTTTTGGTAACCGCTGTTAAGGCCGAATGAACTCAAAGATATTTGCTGCACATCATAGAGCAAAAGCCCTGTCCCTTCATCTTTAAAACCATTGACTGTATTTAAACTTTCCCATCGGCCAATAGCCAGTTTTCTATTATCATGTGACTGGTCGGCTCGGTCAAAATTCGGTATTTGTCCTTCTCCCAGCAGCAGCGCGGGCTCTTCCTTCCCATCTGTGCCAACCGAAAATAAGTCATAGCGGTAGGAACGACCGTAATTATAATTCTGGTGGGTTTTCAAGACCATCAACCTGTCGGCATCCTGCCAGCCCACAAAAATCTGACCTTCTACCGTGGTTAAATCCGTACCGTCACTATTAACCAGTGCCATAGATCTGTGCAAATCCGAATGGGCGTCTTCTCCTCCCAAGTCTAATTGCATAGCTATCTTTTTCCCATTAGGGGACCACCAGGAATAGGTATTAATAGGACCAAAAGAAGCAATCTCTGCCAGTTCCTCGTCAGAAACTACAATCTTCTCCTCTCTTCCGTCACGGTCCACTGTTCGTACCTCGGGGATGGAATAATTCTTATCCGGCTGGTAAATCATTTTTGTATAGAGAATTACGCTGTCATCAGGAGACCAATCAATCCTTCCCGGCCAGGCTGCTCCGTCCGCCAGCTGCTCACTTCCATCTCCGATGTCCACCTTCCAAAGTTCCGCCGTATCACTGCCCGCCGGTTGGACAAGGTAAGCTATCTCTTCCCCATCGTGGGACCATTGGGGTTCGGCAACCCGCCAGTCGCCCCTAAATTCCGTGCGGTAAGCAAACTGGAGTGTTTCGTGTTTTCCGGTAGATTCATTTTGAACGTCCTTGATGCGTAATATATAGCTGGTATCCGATTGAAGCTTTTCCTGGGGGTCAAGATATATCTCCCCTGGTCCGTAGCCCTCATTTCGTACTGCAAAATCCAACTCAGGCTCGAATGAAACGGCCTGCTCAACAACAGCCGGGTCAACAGGCCCCATAAAGGTTAAACGAAAGCCTACATTTTCCAGTGGCAAGAATAAATATTGATCGTCGGGTAGCACTTGTTCCAGGGAAGGAAGCATTGCTTGTTCCTCCAGCCCTTCTTGTTCGCTGTTTTCCTCGCCTTCAGACGAACATCCCCCCATAAAGAATGTTATCAGAAAGATAATTATCACCAAAAAATAAGGAAGGCTATTATTTGGTTTTCTAATCATAGCTTTCATCTCCTAGTTAGTAATATAATCATCTGTGTTCATGGCACTACCTGTATGCTCTGAAGTAACTTATTTTAATCCATACTCTCCACAACTATCCATAATTTTTTAAGAGATAGCAACCGAGCAAATACATAAGCCGAGTACTAAAGGACTTAGGGGTATACCCTCTATTTCCTTATACACGAGTGCTTCAGGGAAATACAAGCAGGTTATATTGTAGTTAGACGCACTTATGTCGCTTGCATATTACTAAATAATTATGCAAGCGAGGTGTTATAATGGACTTACAAGAAGTTATGAAAGAGTTCTTTGCCTATCTCACCATTGAAAAGGATGCCAGTAGCCTAACAATCGTCTCATACCCCCCCCCAGTACTGCTAATGAGTGTATACTCTCTTCCCATATTGGCGGCTGCATAAACAAACCTAACCAGTTCATAGCCCTTTCACAAGTGTCTTTTTAGAGCTTATCACACCCCTTGATGGTCTTCCTCCATTACCATAACTTTATACATTAATCCTTTACCTCCTTTACGTGAAGGTAAACATTATCTTCTTTATCTATACATACTTTCCTCATACCGCCTACGATTAATTCTACACCGGGCCACGCCGTATCAACTCTTATGTTGTGCTTGACAGTAGTTTTTAGGCCGGTTGCCACGCCCATTTGTGAGCCTGCCTCTGTTACCCCAATATTGCCATTGGCTCTGATTTGTCCCCCCTTAAAAAGCCCTTTTACACCATAAACATTCACATTTCTTCCTGCATTTAAAGTACACTGAAAACAACCTTCCCCGTTAATGTTAATGTCTCCACTGGCACTCAGTTCGGAAGACTGCGCGTAGTTACCGTAAATATTAGAATCTTTATTGATAAGGCTTTCCAGCAAGTTGACAGCGTTAGCGACTCTTAGTTTAAGTTGTTCTACGTCTTCGATGGCAGTAAACTTACGCATTGGGCTATAACCAAAAAAACTTACAGCCAATTCATCAATTAAATTTACAACCGACTTATCTAGGGTATTGTATTCTTCTCTGTCTTCAATATCATCGGCAAACTTCACGCATAATTTTGGTAGATCACGAAGTTTCTTTTCCAGTAGCACCTTAACCGCCCGCCCTACTGGCAAATCTCCCGATGTAACTGCCTTTCCAAGTTGGTCAAGATACTTAAGTAAACTATGTAGATGGACATACACATCACCTAAATAATGGATTATCTCCTTACATAAGACAGAAGAACCACCGGCAGAAATCTTACTGCCAATAATCTTGCCGTTAACTATTACGTCTCCCCCCGCATAAATGCGGGCATTTGCCACATCTCCTTTTACAGTAACATTGCCACTGGCTCGAACTAACATATAATCATGAATACTACCGTTTATTTTTAAGTCGCCGTTGAAATCAATATCCCCTGATGTTGGGGTGACATTTCCCATATGATTATAAACCGGAAATACACTTATGTAACCCCGCGTAACCTCGGGACGCCCTCCTATTATCGCAATCGCTTTAGTGCAATCCTCTGTTAACTTTACTCCTTCACGTACTTTGATATCCACCCTTTTCGGCTTTGCAGGGTCTATGACTGCTCCACTTAAATCAAACCCTGTTTCACCGGGAATACCCGGCTTTTTAATAGCCAGCACTTCCCCCGGCTTAACACTGATGATTTCACTTTGTGGCCTGGAACTGGTTTGGGGTCGCTCTTTTTTAAATATATATTCTATCCTTTCATCTACGGAAGATTTAGGTTCTACACCCTGGGCAATAAGTTCATTGTCAACATTTTCACCGGACTCAAGTAATATCATTACTTTAATTTGATCAAAGTGCACTACATTTTTTTCAGCGAGTTTAAGACTAACCGTTTCGAACTTTAGCTTTGGAGGTGAAGGTTCTGCTTCTAAATAAGCAGCTATTACTAGATCCTTCACATCCTTAGAATTAATCACTTTGTAGTTCTTCCCACGTTTATAACTAACGCTTAGATGCACAGTCATCAAGTCATCGCTAACATTAATTTTATAGTTCATCTTCGGGTCCACTATGTCCGGCTCTACTACAACATTATCTGCAGCAGATACTACCGTTTTTTTAGATATTTTCACTCCATTAACACGTACAGTCACGTTATTTCCCGGAGTAATTGTAGGATATTTACCGTTATCTGTTGGGTCCGAGATTTTAACTTCTTGATTTATTACAGCTACAGTGCCATCGTTATCAAGCTGGCCTTTAACAACGTTTCTCTTATCAGCTGGGTTTATAGTAACATCTCCGACATCCCTTGTTGTTATCGGTTGGGGAAACTTACTGGCATCCACAGAAGAACCCTGTTCTAGTTCTTCCAATATTTCTTTATCAATGTTACTCAAGGTTATCCCCCCATCCTCTGAAATCCTCATGAATTACTTACTATCCCTTGCCAAGTACTTTTTAAACAAATTTCATCTCTCGGATACCTGTAATACCCCATTTTAAGATACGTATTGTTTATCTGATTAAAATTAAAAAAAACAGCTAAGATACAATATAAGCTGCCTTAAAAAATAACCTACTCTAATATTTGGCAGCCCGGCGGTCATACCCACAAGGGTTTAGACCCGTAACTTTGCGTCCCATTGTTTCCAATGGTTTGCCTTTATCTTTTAGTAAATTTATTCCACTGCTAATACTTAATACCAAATCTATTGTTTTTCATGCTTTAGGTACCTAGCTCCCGTGACGTACTTATTGCTTAAAACCTCGACAAATCCATCCACCAATTGAGGGTCAAACTGCTGACCGGGCACATCTTTTAATTTCCTTAATTGCTTCTTGGTGCGACATTGCTTGACGGTAGGGCCTATCGCTGGTCATGGCATCATACGCATCAGCAATTGCTAGAATCCGGCATTCAAGCGGAATTTCTTCTTCTTTTAATCCAAGAGGGTACCCTTGTCCGTTCCACCATTCATGGTGTTTTAATATCCAGTCTGCCATAGAAGCTAATTCTGACGAAGCTAAAGCGATACGCTGTCCTATTTCGCTGTGACGCTGCATCTCTTTGTACTCTTTTTCGGTCAATGGCCCCGGTTTGAATAAAATATTGTCTGATATCCCCACCTTACCTATATCATGAAACTGCGCCAACAAACGTAAGTCGGACTGGCTGTATTCCGGTAAATTTAAGTGTTTAGCCATTAATTCGACAATATCTTGTAAACGATCCGCATGTCCTTCTGTAATAAAATCTCTCATTTCCAACATCTTCATCAGCGTCTGTACTATTTCACTGCGATTACTATTGATGTGATGAAGCTTCTGACGGTACATATTATCATCTGCTTCTTTAAACAGCCGAGTGATATCTTGTGCTATGGCGTAGAAACCAATCACGTTTTCTTCAAGGACGTTGGGAATATAGGTGACCTGGAGTTGTAACACTTCTTTGTTTTTAATAGTAATGGTCGCTTGGAAATTAACACCTTGACCTTTTAAAACTTGTTGAATCTGATACTGCATCTTTTTTCTATCATCCTGGATTGCATACTTTAAAACTGGCTGGCTAGAACTTCATCTAAGGAATAGCCGCTAATATTCAACCCGGCTGAGTTAACGAAAATAATAGTGCCGTCTTTATCAACCTCAACTATGATATTTGGGCTATTTTCAAACAGCGTACTGTGCTGGCGCTGTTCATAGTCATTATCTATATGTTTTCTTAAAGACCTGCTGGACTCTTCTAAATAATTAAAATGCTGGTCTTTAGTCTTTGCTTGGCGTTTCATAATAACCTCCCGCTACAAATATAAGGTTTCATCTAATCATCAGTCTTAGCATTACCACTGATAGACTTCATTTTCAATTTAAAGCAATTAATTAAATAGAAAACTGTAAATTTTCGCCCCCTTTATTAAAAAAATATCGCAGCCAGAGTTTACTTAGCTGCGAGAAAGTTTCTCTCCAGTAACCAGGCTGTCCTCTTCCTCTCTTAAAAGTAAGGAATTAGGATCCACGGCTTTGCGTCCTGCCTTCTCAAGCAGTTTGCCTTTTAGAGAACTTATAATGCGAAACTTGCATCAGGTGGGGTTTTGGTTTTATCCCCCATCTGATGTTTAGTTAAGCTTATCCAGGTGCTTAGCACCACTTATCCCCATTCCTTAACTTAAGCGGGGGCATTAGTGGCGATTAGCTATCGGATAAAATTATCGGGACCAAAGTCCTATATACTCATAGGACTTATGGTTTATTTTTCGCCAATATTTTGCAAAATCCTCCTATATTCATACTTTAATTTTATATTTAGACATTAATTACCATAGCCTTACCCAGCAAGAGATAATTGCTTGGTAGTTGTTTCTTTCTTATAACATATCAATCCCCTTTTCTGTTGCCTTTTCAAAAAATCCGTCTATATCGCATACTACAATGCCCACCGACGTCGAGCGGTTGTTTTCTAGGGATTCTAAATTTTCTTCAAAATAGGTGCGATTATATAGTCCTGTCAGCGAATCATGCATACTCTGAAATTTTAACTTATTTTCCATTTCCGTACGTTTAGTGATATCTTCACCAATACTCGCTAGTCCAACAATATTACCGGAATGATCCAATAACAATGTATTATTCCAATTAACTAAATGGATTACGCCATTCTTTGTTTGAATGTTATTAGTTGAAGAAAACCATAATTCATTATTTTTGAGTGCTGTTTTATATTTCCCCTTGATTTCAGCTCGGATTTCTGAAGGGATAAACAGTCTAAAGTAATCTTCTCCAATTACCTCATGTCTTTGAAACCCGGTTAGCTCCATCATAAAGTCATTACAAAAAATCAACTTACCGTCATTGTCAATCATCATCGTTATCAGCTGGACATTTTCCAGCATCAGACAAAATCGGCGCTCTGATTCCTGTAAGGCTTTCTTATTCACTTGAAGCATTTCGTAGTTAGTTCTTATTTTTCCCTGAGTAACCTCAAGCTCGTTATAACTATCTCTTAGATTTTCCTCAGCTGCTGTTCTTTCAGCAATTTCCCCTTCCAAATAGAAGTTAGTTCCTGCAACTTATGAAAATTCTCTTTAAGTTCATGTACCATATCCTTGAAATTCCGGGTCAGAGACTTAACCTCCCACACTGGAATAAAGAGCTTTCAATCCTTACCGGTCTAACTATGGGCGGAATTATTAAGGCCCTTAACACTGGGCGCCTAAATGGACAAAAGATTGGACGTGAATGGCATATCCCTGCTGAGGAAGCATTAAAGTATATCACCAGAAGTACCTAAAAGAACCCTCAAATTACTGAGGGTTAAGTATTTACTTATGTCACTGTAATCTTTAAACTGTGACATAAAATGTCTTCAAGAATTAGGTTGCTATATTAAATACAGATTAGTCACAGATGCTGTGTAACCTTAATCTCCTTGAAATATTTCTTCATCTTCTTTTGAGATTGTCGAGGCACGAATTTTCAATAGTACTTGTGAAGTAAGTGCCAATAAAGGCAATTCAATTAAGGGACCAACAACTAATGCAAGTGCAATGAGGGGTTGGTCTGGAAATGCAACCACAGCTATAGCGAGAGACAGGGGTGAATTCCTAGCTAGTGTGGTTAAATTTAAACTAGCAGAATCTTCATAAGAGAAGTTTAACGCACGACTTACGATACGTCCAATTAGAAAATTTATTAAGAAGAAAAGTAGAATCGGAACAAGCAATGTGTAAACTACATTGATATTTTCAAATAAATACTTTCCTTGTGAAGCGAACATCGCCGTAATAGCCAAGCTTAATAGAATAATCTGACCTGTTTCGAAAAATGGTATAAGTTTTTTTTCGAGTATTTTTTCTTGATTTAGAATAAACCTAGTTAGATTCGCAAGTAAGAATGGTAACGCCAGTACGAGTAAAATGCTTTCTATCAAAAAAGACATATCGACAGTTTTCATTACCCCTGCGAAGATAAGCAAAAACACAGGTAATAGCAAAACCTGCAGAATAAGATTAATGGGTAACATAACCGTTGATAAAGGAACATTTCCTTTTGCAATTCCAGTGAAAACAAGATACCAATCTGTACATGGTGTCACCATTAGCATAATAAAACCAACCCATAAGGCTGGTTGATTAGAAAGAAATAATGCTCCTAACCCCCATGCTAATAATGGTGTCCAAATAAAATTAATTGCTAAACTGGTGCCCGCAAATTTAAAATTCTCAAAAGCTTTCTTTAAATCCTTAATTGGAATACCAAGAAACAGACCATATAACATCAGTAACAAGAAGGGAACAATAAAGTGTTCAGCAGTAGCCTCTATAACGGGGATTTGACCTAACAAAAGCCCTAGTATAATAGCTAATAAGATTAATAGTGTATGCATTTTTTCCAATAAACTCAACGTATAATACCCCCAAAGTTTCTGACTAAATTAAGATGTTTACTGTAATTATAGCATAATCCGCATTTATCATCTTGGATTTATTGTTACGACATTAGTGATCTATTTGAAAATTTACTAAAAAGATTACTGATTAATTGGTTGCAGAGGCTGTAAGTAAACATTATTTCATTCATAAAAGGTTGCCGGGGTATAACGACCGGCAACTTTTATGCATATGTTACTATTAAACTCTTATGATAAGATAATCCTTGGACTTTAGCTGTACTACATCTGCCTTCATAGCCTTCGCAATGTCCTGTGTCATAGTTTTTTGTTCTTCTTCATCATTAGCCAATAAGGTTAGTTGCTTACCACTAAGGACTCTATTCTGGTTAGTTGTTACAAAAGCAAGAATTTCATAATTGGGTTTTTGAGTTGGTTCTCGCCCCATCTTCACTCACTCCCCACAATATTAGTTTGCAGTACAGCATGACTCTTCTTAGTGCTTTCAAGCAATGGAGTGTTTTTTACTGACTCAATCAATCCATCTTGATCGGGTATAATTGGCACTAAAGTTATTATTACCCGTCCTTCTTTATAATCTTTTCTAGTAAAATGGTATCTTTTTAAGCCTAATGCCCTAGTAGCTTCAAACAAAATTGCCTGACGTTGTCCAAAATTATCCAAGGTAATTCTAAAATGATCTTCCCGGGGATAAATTACTGCTGCTAAACCTTCTTTTCTAAATAGGTTGCTAGCATTTTCCATACCTAAAGTATTTGCTACATAAATATCATCAACAAACAGTTCAGACCCACGTACTTCAACCTTGCCAGGTTTAACATCAGCTATATCACCAACTACTTTACCCTTTGATATTCTTTTAAGAAAGTACAAGACTAATAAGCCCACTACTGAACCGGCCACTATATTTAACCATAAAATCTCACTATTAATCAGCTGAATAGTAAGAGCAGTAACAAAGGATACAATCAACGCAAAGTAGTTTCTCGCCTCAAATGTCTTTGCAATACCGTCAATATATGCTGCTCCACGATAGGTATACTCTGTCTCTTCAAGAGTCTGTAGGCTGTTCTTTTCCATCTTTCGAACATCTCGGAACTGTTGGATTGCTAGTGCTAGAAAAGTAACTGCAACATAGTTCTTTGTTATCAGAGCTGGAATAGCAACTGCACCTAACGATGCTGCAACAAAGCCGGTAATCAAATGAATAATATAACCATTGGGATAACTTGGGTATTGCCGATAATCTTCTTTAATTGTTAACACACGCGCTAATGTACCAGTTATTATTGCAGTTACAATCAATGTAATATCTGCCACAGAAATTTGACCTTCCAAATGTGTTCACCTCTATACATACTTTTCCCATTTTTAGAATTATTAATCTAAAGGAACATAATATCCCTTTTTTCATGTTACCGACGCAAAATAGACTTAGTATAAGTAAAAACAGTTAGCCACAACCTAAGAATAACTATAATTTGGGAGCATATGAACCTATGAAAAAAGTAGTTCCTAAAACTCTGATTAGCACCCTAATAGCAGCTATCGTCGGCACACTTTTAATTGTCAGTCTTTTTGCCAAAACGAGCTTTCATATTAATTCATTACAATTCAGACTAGGTCTAGCACTTTTTGACCATGGGATGACTGAAATGATAATACCACCGGTTGGGTCAATAAGTGCGAATACACACGACACCCCTTTAAAATTTACAATTTCCCTAGAACACATAGATGTGGAAATGTTACGAGAAATTATGGGAAAAGGATATAACCAGCAAAAAGCAGTTAGTGCGTTCAATGAACAGTTGCAGAAAATATTAAAGGTTTTTTTTGCAAGAGTACTTTTCCTAGCCGTGGTTGGAGGTTCTTTTGGCATTTTTTTACTAAGAGCCAAAAAGGTATCTACCTACGTCGTAGGGTCATTGATCGGATTAACGTTAATGGGAGCTTTAGTAATGGGGACTTATATAACATATGATGTTCATGCCTTCCGCACTCCCAAATATGAAGGTATTATCCAAATGGCACCATGGATGATAAATTTTGCAGAAGAGGCACTTGGAAAAATTGAAAAATTAGGTGATCAAATGGAGGTCATGGCAAACAATCTTTATCAATTATATTCAAAGGTGGATAAATTAGGCCCGGTAAGTGAGGATGAAAAAGGCATTCATATTTTACAAGTCTCCGACATTCATAATAACCCGGCAGCATACGATTTTATTAGAGGAGTTGTCAAAAATTTTGATGTAGATGCCATAGTGGATATTGGTGACCTTTCAGATTTCGGCACACCATTAGAAGCAAAAATACTAAACCAAATAAAAACTATTACGATTCCGTACATCATAATTGTATCAGGCAACCATGATTCGCCACAAATTGTAGAGACGCTTAAAAAAATAGATAATGTATCAGTACTTGAAGGTAATATCACTAACCTTTTAGGCTTGCGAGTATTAGGAATCGGAGATCCCGCAGCAGTATCTAATAGAGTTACCCCTCCAAATGTTGAAATATCTCAAAAGTATATTTCCAGACTCAATAATGCATTGGAGAAATATAAACCTGTAGACATGCTGATGGTACATAATCCTGGAATAGCTCACGCATTTTCGGGGCAGGTGCCTGTAATTCTGCATGGACATGATCACCAATTAAAAATAGAAGAAGAAAAAGACAGCATCATAATTGATGCAGGGACCAGCGGTGCTGCCGGTATTCGGGGGTTATATACCAGCAATGAGGTGCCTTATTCAGTTGTATTGCTGCATTTTAGGAGGAAAGAAGGGTTAATTAAGCTTACTGCAGCTGATAGCATTAAAGTTTTTAACCTTCGTACCGGGTTTGAATTAAAACGAACCATATTTAATTCATCTGATGAAGAAAAATAAAACCGTTGCCCATTAGCTGGACCCCGGTACAAAATGTTAACCCAACTTTCGACCAAAAACAGCAAAAAAGCAAGTTTTTATAGGTGAAACCC
>JADQBR010000012.1 GCA_016278515.1 Bacillota bacterium | reverse complement strand
CGTACTACGACTAGTAGTTATAACAGGCAAACCTCCCCCTAAGACACTCTTTTAAATGGAAAATACTATTTTAATTTGGATACAGCTTCCGCTACCTCGTTAATATATTCTTCCATTTCTGGTTTGAAACCCTTTATCTGTTTCGCCAATTGATCGTCTTTATCTAAAAATATAGTCTCCGGGTGACGGTCAATGTTAAATTTCTCAATAATTTGTTCAATTTGCGGATGGGTGTAGTATTCAATAAAATAGAATTCCATCTCACCTTTGTATTGCTCTTTTAATTCAGCCATCACGGGCTTTTGTTCTTCGCATCGTCCTCATCCGTCAGGATGATGCGGCGTAGGGTCAGAGTAGACAAAAATTACTTTCGGTATGTCTAAATCTTCAAAGACATCAGCCTCATTGTCTGAGCTGAACGCCAATTCTTCTTCATCCTTTGACTCTTCAGGCGCTACTTTTTTTTCTTTCTGTTCTTGCTGCTCTGTATCTTCTTTAGTTACAGACTGTTCATTATTTGAGGATCCAATTTCTTTCTTATTATCCTCTGCACATCCTACAGCAAGTAGTAGTAAAAGGCATATTAAACCAATTGAAAACGCCCTTAATTTACTCACGATTTCACCCCCATATAGATAATAATTTATATAATACAACTTTATATTTTCGATATGCTTCCTAATAATCCTCTTTTTAAATTTTTAAAACAACAGGTATGCGCAATAAGTTATCCAATAGATGATAGCACAACTTTTATATCCTCAATTAAATCCTCCGGATCCTCCAAACCAACTGACAATCGCAAGAGATCATCAGATATTCCAAGACTTAATCTTTCTTCTTTCGGAAAGGCAGCATGCGACATAGCTGCCGGATAAGATAAAATACTTTCCACCGCGCCTAAACTGACAGCCACAACGGGTATTTTAATATCCTGCATTAAGCGTTTGGTAACCACTTCTCTGCTGCAGACAAATGAGACAACTCCACCAAATCCGGTACACTGTTCCTTAATAATACCATGTCCTTGATGTTCAGGCAGACCGGGGTAATACACTTTGCTAATTAGGGGATGAGTCTTTAACCATTTGGCAATTGCCATAGCTCCTTGTTGATGCTGTTCCATCCGCACTTTCAAGGTTTTTATGCCCCGCAGCAGCAGCCAACAATCTTGCGGACCTAGTACTGCACCAAACGCATTTTGTATTTGATAAATCTCATCACAGAGCTTTTCTTCCTTAGCAACAACTGCACCTGCTAATAAATCACTGTGACCCCCTAGAAATTTTGTAGCGCTATGGATGACTATATCGGCGCCTAGTTCCAGTGGGTTTTGAAAATATGGGGTCATAAAAGTATTATCCACGATGGTTAACAAACCATGTTCGACCGCAGCATCAGCGGCTTTTTTGATATCAGTTACTTTTAATAGCGGGTTAGACGGAGTTTCCAAATATAATGCCTTAGTATTACTCTTTACATTTTTCTTAATGTTATCAATATCTGTAGTATCAATAAAATCACATTCAATACCAAACCGGGAAAATACCTTAGTCAGAACACGATAGGTTCCACCATAGACATCTCTTGTAACCAGCAGATGGTCGCCAGCGGAAAATAAGGCAAATACCGAAGTGATGGCAGCCATTCCCGAAGCAAATACAAATCCTCTACTTCCCCCTTCTAGCACTGCCAGAACTTCTTCCACTGTACTGCGGGTGGGATTACCGGACCGGGAGTAATCATACATTCTTTTACTAGTACCTCTCTGATCAAACGTTGATGCATGATGTATAGGAACACTTACTGCACCCGTTGCTTGGTCAACCTGTGAACCTACATGCAAAATTTTTGTGCCGAAATTCATATTAATTATCCCCCTCAACTTAAAACCTGGTCTAAATCATCGATTAGGTCATTCACATGTTCTATGCCGACAGACAATCGTAATAACCGGTTAGTTAATCCCTTAGATTCTCGTATTTCTTGCGGAATGTCTGCATGGGTCTGTTTCACAGGGTAGGTTATTAAAGATTCCACCCCGCCAAGGCTTTCGGCAAATGTGATTAGCTCCAGACTGAATAATACTTTTTCAACCAAAGCGGAATCCACGACATCAAAAGAAACCATACCTCCAAATCCATTACTATTTTTTTTCATTAATTCATAGCCGGGATGCTCTACTAGACCTGGGTAGTAAACTTTAGAAACTTTAGGATGCTCCTTTAACCAAAGTGCAATCTCTAATGCATTTTGTTGACTCTTTTCCAATCTCACTGATAGAGTTTTCATTCCCCGCAGTAAGAGCCAAGAATCTTGAGGCCCTAATATCGAACCAACTGAATTCTGAATAAAATACAGCTGTTCTCCCAAACCTTTGTCTTTAACCACTGCAAGACCTGCCACCAAATCATTATGTCCCCCCAAATATTTAGTAGCACTGTGAATAACAATGTCTGCACCTAAGGTTAAAGGACACTGCCAGTATGGCGTCATGAATGTATTGTCCACTATCAACATTAAATTAGATTTCTTAGCCAGCTTAGCCACAGCTTGTATATCAGTTATCTTCATTAATGGATTTGATGGCGTTTCGATAATAATTGCTTTCGTGTTTGAAGAAACTACTCTTCCAACCTCTTTGACGTCAGTAGTATCAACATAGGTAACGCTAAGCCCAGTTTTGGAGTAAATATGTTCCAAGATACGATAAGTCCCGCCATATAAATCGTCAGAAACAATCAGATGATCCCCGGGGTTAAATAAACGTAATACTGCATCAAATGCAGCCATCCCGGAAGCAAATGCAAACCCCTTAGACCCCTGTTCTAGATTTGCTATAGCTTTTTCTAATTGTTCTCTTGTCGGATTACCAGATCGGGAATAGTCATAACCTGTAGTCATTCCTAATCCAGGGTGTCTAAATGTAGCCGTTTGATAAATCGGGGTACTAATACTGCCCGTTTGCTCAGTTTTTGACACTCCTACCTGTACACATCTAGTCTCGAATTTCATTTTTGACCTCCACTTTTTTTGATACTTAACCAAAAAAGCTCCTCTTTATAGAGCTCACTTGAGAAACTACTCTTATCTATCAGGTATTGGCATCCTGCTATATAAGTTGCCGTAATTTCAACGGGCCTATCCCTCACCCACCCATGATAAGATGTTCAATTTAATTGTGGTATTGCCAGAAAACATCCATATTTCAATAATTTCCAGGTGCCCCTCTCGGAATTATTGATTTTGAATAATACTAATATATCGCACAAAGCTTGTCAATAGCCAATAAACCTAATTCCCTTGTCCCAAGAATTAAAAAATAAAATAGTAAATTATTCTTGACTCTTGACTAAATCAGCTTTAAACTAAATACAACAATTCATATCAGAATACGGGGTATTGGCTATGCTGGAGATTATCCAAGTAGGAAAAACATTTACTAAAAACCAAAAAGATTTAGAGGTATTATTTAACATCAACCTCCGAGTACCAGAAGGTGAATTCATTTCGTTATTGGGACCATCGGGGTGCGGAAAATCCACCTTGCTAAATATGGTTGCTGGCCTGGACAAACCTTCGTCAGGAACAATCACTATAAGCGGCAAGCATGTTACTGGTCCAGGCACTGATCGGGTCGTCGTCTTTCAAGAAGCCGCCTTATTCCCATGGTTGACAGTCCTAGACAACGTATGTTTCGGACTAAAGCGCTTAGGTCTAAGTAAAACCGAAACCAAACAAAAAGCGAGCATGACCCTAAAAAAAGTGCACCTAAGCAAATTTCTCCAAGCTTATCCACACGAACTATCTGGGGGAATGCGACAGAGGGTAGCCATTGCCCGCGCTCTAGTGATGGATCCGCAAATCCTGCTTATGGATGAGCCGTTTGGTGCGTTGGATGAACAGACCAGACTAATGCTGCAAAAAGAACTAGAAGATATTTATTTAGAAACAAAAAAGACAATACTCTTTGTTACCCACAACATCCGGGAAGCGGTACTTCTGTCTGACCGTATTATTGTCCTCGGCACCCGCCCGGGGCGCATTATCAAGGACTTAAGAGTACGGGCAGCTAGACCAAGGCAGCATAACGATTCAAATCTTATTTACTTGGAGAATAAGATTATGGACATCCTTCAGGTGGAAATTGAAAAAGTGGCAAAGGAGGAACTGGACGATGATTACACTCTTACGAAAGATTCTTTTCCTTGGGATCCTGATCGGGACCTGGGAAGTGGTATTTAGATTACAGATTTGGCCTGACCTCTTCTTTCCCTCACCAATAACTGTAGCTGAAACCTTGATTAATGGGTTTCAAGACGGTTCCTTCACTCTTGCATTGGCAGTCAGTTTCCGCCGTCTCCTAATTGGTTTTACCCTTGCTGTCTTTGGTGGAACCTTGCTTGGCATACTAACCGCAAGTTTCACCTGGGCAGATGAAACTATCGGCTCCCTAATATTGTCGCTGCAGAGTGTTCCCAGTATTGTCTGGCTGCCCCTGGCTTTATTATGGTTTAAGATGGGGGAAGCTGCCATCATTTTTGTTGTTACCATTGGAGGCACATGGAGTATGGCGTTAAGCGTAGCATCCGGCATTAAAAACGTTCCAGTAATTCTAGTTCGTGCCGCACGAACCATGGGTGCCTCAGGTCTGCCTCTCTTCACCGAAGTAATCATTCCTGCCTCTGTGCCTCACCTAATTACCGGAATGCGCTTGGCCTGGGCCTTCTCTTGGCGTGCCTTGATGGCTGGTGAACTAATCGGTACCGGCAAAGGTTTAGGCCAGATGCTAATGTGGGGAAGAGACTTTGGAAACATGAGCCTAGTACTAGCAATAATGATACTTATCGCTGTTATTGGCTCCGTCACCGACAACCTTATTTTTAAAAGGTTAGAAATAACAGTTCTCCGACGCTGGGGACAACTACCAGACAGTGCCTCATAATAGGCACACTACTTAACCAGGAGGAAATAATATGAAAAACTTACGACTAAAGAGCTTACTGTTGACCCTGCTAGCCTTATCCTTATTGGCATTAGCAGGTTGCGGTCAAGAAAGTTCCGATAATACGGATGCACTGCGATTGGGTTACTTTCCTAATATTACTCACGCCGCAGCCATTGTCGGCGCAGAGCAAGGCATTTTTCAAGAAGAGTTAGGCACTACTAAACTTGAGACCCAAACCTTTCCTAACGGTTCTCTACTGATGGACGCTATTCTTACGGACCAAGTTGATATTGGTTACGTCGGCCCAGAGCCAGTAATTAACAGGTATCTTCAAGGCGCCGATGTAGTGGTACTGGCCGGAGCTGCTAGCGGCGGCAATGTAATTGTCGCCAGCCGGGATTCAGAGGTTCAAAGCATAAAGGATTTGGCCAATAAAGTTGTCGCTACTCCGGCCTTGGGTTGTACTCACGATATTGAAATGAGAGTCCTTATGGATCGAGCGGGTCTTGCAATGGAAAACGATGGGGGTAACGTTTCTCATCTCACACAGAAACCTGCTTTGATGATGAATTTGCTCCAGCGAAACGAACTGGATGCCGCTTCTGTCTCTGAGCCCTGGGCCAGTCAAATGGAAGAGAAAATTGGTGCAAAAGTAATTGTCGAATGGGATGAGATGCCCTGGGACGGTAACCTCCCATCTACTTTGTTAGTCGCTAAAAAACAATTTGTCAAAGAGCATCCTGAACTTGTTAAAAAAATCCTTAAAGCCCATGTGAAAAGCGTAAATAAAATAAACAGCAACTTGGATGACGCTGCAGACACGGTACAACAGCATATTAAGGAATTGACAAAATCCGAATTGTCTACTGAAGTTATTACCAATTCGTTTACAAGAACAAATATCACATATAAAGTTGATCCGAAAATCGTCAATGAATTAGTGGAAGAATCTTCAAAATTGGGCTTCTTCGAGTCCACGGATGTAACTGGTTTAGTAGATAAGACGCTGCTTAACAATGTATTAGAAAACATGTAGAGGAGTTGAGTAATTTGAATGTAGTTGGAGATGTGACCCAGTTGATTGGTGCAACGCCAGTTGTTCGCCTAAATAATCTTGTGAATACCGACTGCGCGGATGTCTGGGTTAAACTCGAATGCTTTAATCCAAGCCGTAGTGTCAAGGACCGCGCTGCGTACAATATGATTGCAGAGGCAGAAGCTGGCGGACTGCTAAAGCCTGGCGGAACCATCATCGAGCCAACCAGCGGTAATACCGGCATTGGTCTCGCCATGGTAGCCGCTGCTAAGGGCTATAACCTTATTCTTACGATGCCGGATAACATGACAAGCGAAAGAGTTAGTATCCTTCGCGCCTACGGTGCAGAAATCTTCCTGACCCCAGCGTCAGAAAAAATGCCCGGTGCTATTCGTAAAGCAAAAGAATTAAAAGAACGATACCCTGGCAGTATTATTCTGCAACAGTTTATTAATAAAGCTAATCCTGATATCCATCGTGTTACAACGGCACAAGAAATATTCAAACAGGCAAAAGGAGATTTAGATGCTTTTGTAGCTACAGCAGGAACCGGCGGAACTATTACCGGAACCGGCGAGGCATTAAAAAAACTAATTCCCGATCTCCAAATATTTGTCGTAGAACCTAAGGGGTCACCCGTTCTTTCCGGTGGTAAACCCGGCTCGCATAAAATCCCAGGCACAAGCCCAGGCTTTATCCCGGAGATACTTAATACTGAAGTCTATGATGAAATTATAAAAATAAGCGATGAAGACGCAATTAATACCAGTCGTAGACTTGCCAAAGAAGAAGGCCTACTAGTGGGCGTCTCAGCCGGTGCCGCGGTACATACCGCCTTAGTTATCGCCAAGCGGTTGGGCATAGGTAAAAAAGTACTTGCCATTGCCCCGGATACTGGCGAACGATATCTAAGTATACTTTAGCGGTAAGCGACCGCTAACAATGCCCTAATAAATAATCACTGTACCTCACGTAACTAACAAGCGCACAGCGTATATGGCCGTGCGCTTGTTAGTTACGCAAACATATTCTTTTGTCAGTGGCAGCCCGACTTATTATTTTTCTGCCGCTCTTCGTCTGTCATTTTATCCTGTTTATCATGATTTTGATCATGTTGTCCGCCTCCGCAACACCCGCCTTTGCCATGCATACGGAACATAAAAAATGCCAAGCCGCCAAATATGATCCAACTTCCATATTCATTGAAAAAATCCATCTTTGAACTACCTCCAATCTTCTATTCATAGATACCCCTCGCGGGTATAGGTTAAAGATACTACGTTTAGTAGTATAAGTCAATAATAAATACTACAGTGCATAGTAATTACTTACATAACTAAGCAGAATAATCTCCTTCCTTTTGGTCTGCTGTATTTTGGCTATCAGAATAACATTCAGCACAAAGGTATAAAAAATTATCGTCTTCGACCACAATTATGACCGCTTCAGGTTTGTGACATTTTGAACAAATCATATTACCTCTCCTTACAATAATCTAGTTTGCCAACCAGCCTACTATTTACTATAATAACTATTTTAGCATCATTATATGTTATATATTTGATTAAATTGTGAAGAATCAATGACAACTGCCGCCTGCTGCCAACCATGAGTCATATTAACCCCCTATTAAGTCGGATGACACTAAACGCAAAGATTACCGAACCAAAGATTGCTAAAGCCAATGCATGGGGCCATAGAACTTCAATGCCAACACCTTTCAGAAATACACCCAATACGATTGTCATGTAGTGTCTAAGGGGGCTTATTAGGGACATCCCACGCAAGAACGCAGGCATGCTTGATACAGGCACAACTGTACCGGAAAGAAACATTACGGGAAATAATGCAAAGAAACACAATAGCAGGGCCTGTTGTAAGTTTTTTGCATACGTGGCCAAAAACACACCTAACCCCATTCCGGAAAAAAACATTAAAGTTGATAGTGAAAAGAACAATATTAAGCTGCCTTTCAAAGGTACCTCAAACAATAATAATGCTATAGCAACGCCAACTGCCAAGCCTGCCATCTTAATAACTCCCATCGGAAGAATCTTGGCAATAATAAACTCGGAAGGTGTAATGGGGGTAACCATTAACTGTTCCAGTGTACCGGCTTCTTTCTCACGCACAATGGCGCCCGCAGCCAGTAGCACTCCAGTAAACAGTGCAGCAAGTGCAACCATTGCTAGCAGATTAAAGTGTGTGAATTTTAATTCCGGGTCATACAGTACCTTGATACTATTGGTAACTGCAGGCATCCTTTGTAAGTCTTCGTCTGTAATTCCTAACTGTTCAATTTCTATTTCTGAAGAATAGTCTCGAATAATTTCTACCGCATATCCCAGCGCAGTTGTGGCTATTTGTGCATTTGAACCATCTACTAACAGCTGTACTTTTGCTTGTTGATGCTTAGCGAGGTTAGTAGAGTAATCGGGAGGTATAATCAAAGCTAAGTCTATTTCTCCATTAGCCAACAGTTCATCTGCTTCAGCACTATCCTTAACATATGCATTAATCTCAAAGTTTTCTACGTTGTGAAACTTTTGAATAAGTTCCTTACTTTCCATAGTCCGATCCGTATCATAAACTGCAATCGGTAAGTTATTAACATCTAGAAACAATGCCCAGCCGCAAATAGCAATTTCCATAAAAATATAAAGAACTAAAAAGACAAGCGCTTTATCCCGCAGAAACTGTATAAATTCTTTCTTAATCAGAGAGCGTAATCTAGCATTCAATGCCTTTCCTCCTTACGCTACTTTCTTTTTAAATCTAACTGCAGCCAATATAATTACCGCTGCTGTATAACTAACCAGCCATAATATGTCCGGCCACAAATACTCTATTCCATTCCCCTGTAGTAAGATTCCCCGAGAGATAGCTATATAAAACCTGGCAGGGAATAAGTAAGTGTAATACTGAAACAACTGAGGCATATTAAAAATCGGGTAGACAAATCCTGAAAATAACATTGAGGGCATCACAGTTATAACTAAAGCCAATAACATGGCAACCACTTGTGAATTAGTAACTGTGGAAGCCAATAAACCTATTCCTACGGTACAGAGAACGTAAATAACCGATAACCCCAAAAATAAGGTAATACTCCCTTTAACTGGAATATGGAACCAAAGAATACCTACAACTAAAATAAGTAATACTTCTACAAATGCTATTACAGAATAAGGTAATAATTTTCCTAGAATAAATTCATACGGTTTAATGGGAGATACCATCACCTGCTGAATGGAACCCCGCTCTTTTTCTTTGACCACTGCCAAAACGGAAAGCAGCGGAGGGAACGCCATTAAAATAACACCAAATAATCCTGGCACAATAAAATTTTTACTTTCTAAGGAGGGGTTTGCCCAAACTTGCAGTTCAGCAGTTACCGCCTCCTTCAATTCCGGCATTCCTCTCAGGTTCAAAATATGATTAATCCTTTTCGCAGAAAACATCTCATTAATAGCCTTTGTATAGTTTATGGCCACCTTTGCCGTTGGAGGAAAAGACCCATCTACAATGGTTTGTACCCCTACCGGTAGGCCCTTAACAAGGTTAGTTGAAAAATCAGGTGGTATCACCAATGCAGTATCTGCCTTATCCCTGTCCATTAAGGAGTAGATTTCTTGATAGCTGTCCACTTCAGCAATTACTGTAAAATAACCGGAGGTAACAAAACTACTGACATATTCCCTGCTTTCTGCAGAATTATCCATATCCCAAACAGCAATTTGAACGCTTTTTAAGTCAAAATTTAGGGCATACCCAAATAGCATTAGTATAATCAATGGAAGAATCAGCGCAATACCCAATGAATAAGGATCCCGGGAAATCTCTATGGCTTCCTTCCGCAACATAGCTAATATTCGCTTCATAGGTATGACCTACTTTCCTTCAGGTCCTCAGCTTCAATTAAGGAGATAAATAAATCTTCCATGCTAAATTGGGCAGTACCTACCTCCGATATATCTCCGGCAAAGTGTTCACTCTTCAGTTGAGCCGGGCTTCCCAGTGCAATCATATTGCCATAGTAAATAATTGCAATCCTATGGCAATGTTCCGCTTCGTCCATGTAATGAGTCGTAACAAAGACAGTTACTCCTTGATCAGAAAGTTGATATATTAAATCCCAAAACTGACGACGGGCAATGGGGTCTACCCCCGAGGTGGGTTCATCCAGAAATAAAATCTCCGGTTGATGAAGAATTGAGCAACCTAAAGCTAAACGTTGTTTCCACCCTCCTGACAGATCAGAGGTAATTACATTTCCCTGCCCCGTCAGTCCCGCCATCTCTAGTACCCATGATTTTCTTTCCTTCAAAACCGCTCCGGTTAATCCGTAGATACCGGCGTAAAAATCTATATTTTCTTCTGCGGTTAAATCATTATACAAGGAAAATTTTTGGGACATATAACCAATTCTTGACTTGACTTCTCTCGCTCTATCCGCAATGTTATAACCTGTAACATAGGCATTTCCCGAAGTCGGCTTATGTAAACCACAAAGCATTTTGATGGTGGTGGATTTGCCCGACCCGTTAGGGCCTAAAAAACCAAAAATCTCACCTTTACGAACCTTAAAACTCACATTGTTTACAGCTATAAAATCGCCAAATCTTTTAGATAAATCCTTTACCTCCACTGAGTTAGTGTTAGTATCATTAATACTTAGTGTATAATTGTAAGTACCTATCTCTTTTCTTTGGTTGTTTAAACCATCACTGTCTTTGCTTTCCTCGTTAATTGAAGTTACAAAAATATCCTCCAAAGAAGGAATAATTTCCCTAATGTCATAAACTTGTATCCCCTTTGTTTGGAGAAAACTTAATACTTGTTTCTTTTCTTTCGCAGCATTTTCAACCGTTAGGTGAAGTTCCTCTCCAAAAATTTCTACTTGGCCATAATTCGAATTCTGACGGAATATCTCTACCGTCTGCCGTAATGCGTTAGTGCGTACCGCCAACAAATTATTATTCAAACTGGATTTGAGGTGCTGAGGTGTATCACATTTTAGAATATGTCCTTGATACATTAGCGCCACCCTATCACACCTTTCCGCCTCATCCATATAAGGTGTGCATACAAAAACAGTAACGCCTTCACTGATAAAATCATGTATAATGTTCCAAAACTCCCGGCGAGAAACCGGGTCTACCCCAGTGGTAGGTTCGTCCATAAAAAGGATTTCCGGTGAGTACATAAGTGTACAGCTTAAGGCCAGCTTCTTTTTCATTCCACCGGATAATCTTTCTGCATAGCGATTAACAAATTTGGTTAACCGGCTAAACTTAAGTAGTTTTTCCTTACGCTCGAGTCTTTCTGCTTTCCCAACCTGGTAAAGGTCAGAAAAAAAATCTATATTTTCTCCAATAGATAAGGAACCGTACAGACTAAATCCTTCCGACATATAACCTATCCTCCCACCTAATGCGTCCGGCGCTTTGATAATGTCCACACCTGCCACATTGGCAGAGCCAGCACTAGGGGTCATAATCCCACAAAGCATTTGAATGGTAGTCGTTTTCCCGGCACCATCAGGTCCAACCAGTCCAAAAATCTCTCCCTTTTTAACTCGAATATCTACACCATCAACTGCCGTAAGTTTTTTAAAACGTTTGGTTAACCCTTGAGTGCTAATAGCATAATTTTCCACTCTACACTCTCCCATTCAAAATAACTTCTACACAAAAATTATTTAGACTGATCGGTAACTAATAAAATTACTGCATCAGCAGGCATTCCCGGTTTTAAGAAGCCTTCCGAGTTATCTAGGTTCAGCTCTACTGCGTAAACTAATTTGGCCCTTTCATTGGGCATATGTACATTTTTTGGAGTAAATTCGGCTTGTTGGGCAACTCTAGCCACCTTTGCGGCAAATGTTTTGTCCGAAAACGCGTCTATGGTAACTCGTGCCCCTTGGCCTAACTTAATTTTACCAATATCCTGACCAGTCACGTACACCGTCAGAAACAAGTCATGCATATTAACTAGTTGTATCAGCGGGGTGCCACTAGCTACTAGTTCACCCTGATTCACAAGGGTGTTCACTATTACACCCCCAGAAGGAGCAAGTACTTTTGTTTTATCTAGCAAGGCCTCTGCCTCTTTTAAAGCCGCTTGGGCTAATTGCTGGCTGGCAATAGCAGCCTCAAGCCCTGCCTGAGCCTGACTGTAAGAAGCTAAAGTACCTTCAGCAACCTTTTGTTGAACATCAGCGGACATCTTGTTATCTTTTGCAGATTGCAATGCACTTGCTGCTTGCTCTGCTTGCTGCTGCGCTGCGACATGCTTTGCATTAACTGCATTCAACTGGTTCTTAACTGCCTCAAATTCTGCGACTGATACGGCATTATTATCGAATAAATCTTTATATCTTGAAAAGTCATCCTGCGCTTTCTCCAACGCAACCAAAGCTTGCTGTTCATTTGCCTTGGCTACTTGAAATGCAGCCTCTGCCTGATTTACGTTATTTACAGACTGCTTATCAGCCAATTGGGCCGATAGCTGTGCCTGTTCCTTTTGGGAGAATGAAGCGTTAAGTTGTGCGTCCGCCTGCTTAACCTGAGCGGAAGCAATATCTAATTGTGCTCTAGCCTGGTCTACCTTTGCTGACAACTGTAAGTCATCTAGTCGAACAACCTTTTGACTCTTTTTCACCCATTGTCCTTCCTCCGTGTTTATCTCCACTACTATGCCTGGTATTTGCGCACTAAGGACAATTTGGTTCCCCTCTATAAAGCCGCTGGCTTCAATAAAACCTTTGCTAGATGATTTTGAGTTAACTTGGTACCAACCAAAACTACCTATTAAAACTACACAGATCACTAGCAGCATCAACAGCAATTTTTTCCGATTAAACAATGTATATCCCCCATTTCAATATACCTTTAAATTTTTTCTGTTTGCCTCACCTATCTAGGGTACCCCCATCGGGTATTACGACTACCAGTATATATATGTATTTTGGTTTGTCAACTGCTTTTCTTAAAATTATTTTCTGCTACCAATAGTTTTGTTATGACGTACCCCTTTTTTTTATAATCTAATTCGTTTTTCATGCATTAATAAGCACATTCCTTAGGATTTGGGTAAAAGAATCTATTTTAGTATCCTAGCCCTCTTCAACTCAGGTAGTATATTGCTACGTATTCGTTGTAATCAATATCAGGTGTTATAAAAATATTATTAGATTAAAACCTGCGCTAATAATAAGGGGCTGCCTGAGGCAACCCCTGCTAAAAATTTTATTTAGCCTTCTCTAAGCGGCTTTTATCGTGTCTTCCACTTCCTGGGCAAAGTCCTGCAAACCCTCACTCTCCATATAACTTCCTTAATTATAATTTTATTATAACAAGATTAGTTGTCTAGAATGCCAAAAAAATATAGAATTTGTGAAGTGTTGTTAAGACTCGCGCGAATTAAACTACCTTGTTATCAAATATATTTCCATCCTTTATAGGATGGGTGAGGGGGCACTCGCCCCCCACTCATTTAAATAATGTAAGGCTTGTAGTAGTAAGGAGGTGCAACTACTACGTATCTATATTAACCTGCGGGATCAAACTTCTTTAACCGCAGGGCATTTGTTACAACCGAAACGGAACTGAAGGCCATGGCCGCTCCGGCCAGCACCGGAGACAGTAGCCCAATAGCCGCAATGGGAATACCGACCGTATTATAAGCCAATGCCCAGAAAAGATTCTGCTTAATGTTGCGCATGGTTGCACGGCTTAAGCGGATGCTGGCAACGATACCGTGCAGGTCGCCTCGCATCAGAGTGATATCCGCCGCTTCCATTGCCACATCAGCACCGGTGCCAATGGCAAAGCCCACATCAGCTTGTGCTAAGGCTGGAGCATCATTAACGCCGTCTCCCACCATCCCTACTGATTTGCCATCTTTCTGGAGACGCTTCACTTCTGCCGCCTTTTGCTCAGGCAGAACCTCAGCCATGATATTTGTAATGCCCACTTGCTTGGCAATGGCTTGAGCAGTACGATGGTTGTCACCGGTAATCATCCATACTTCCAGACCCATCTTTTGCAAGCTTTGGATAGCTTGATGAGAGGTTTCCTTAATAGTGTCCGCAACGGCCACTATACCGGCCATTTTGCCTTCAATAGCCATTAACATTGCGGTCTTGCCCTGGCTTTCTAGTTCAACAATGTCATTTTCATAGTCTTTATATGCTATCTTTTGCTGCTGCATCAATTTGCGTGTGCCGATTAAAACCTCTTCACCCATCAATTGTACACGAATACCGTAACCGGGTATTGCCTCAAACTTATCGGGATCATCAACATCTATGCCTTTGGATTTTGCTCCTGCCACAATAGCCTGGCCCAGCGGATGCTCGGAGCCCTTTTCTGCAGAAGCGGCAATCTTCAGCAGCTCATCTTCCTTGTAATTACCCAATGAAATAACATTGGTTACCTCCGGTTCACCCTTTGTGATGGTACCGGTCTTATCCAAAATAACTGCATTAAGTTTGTGAGCCTTTTCCAGATATTCGCCGCCCTTAATGAGAATACCGTTTTCTGCACCTTTACCGGTTCCAACCATGATTGATGTGGGAGTGGCTAGACCTAAGGCACAAGGGCAGGCAATTACTAATACAGCGGTAAAGTTAATTAATGCCCAGGTAAAGGGGGCAAATCCTGCCGGCGGTGTCAGGAAGAAGTACCAGGTAATAAAGGTCAGTACCGCGATAACAATCACCGCAGGAACAAAATACGCTGAAATCACGTCAGCCAGCCGTTGGATTGGCGCTTTGGATCCTTGTGCTTCTTCCACCATCTTCACTATTTGAGATAGAGCTGTGTCTTTACCTACTTTTGTTGCTTTAAATTTAAATACCCCATGTTTATTTATGGTGGCGCCAATTACTTCGTCACCAGCCTTCTTGTCTACAGGTACACTTTCACCGGTAAGCATGGATTCATCCAATGAGGAATATCCCTCAATAATAACCCCATCCACGGGTACTTTCTCTCCGGGTCTTACAACTATTACATCATCCACTTCCACTTCATCCACAGGAATGTCCAGTTCTTCGCCATTACGAATAACCCTGGCAGTTTTGGCTTGCAATCCCATCAGCTTCTTGATTGCCTCAGAGGTTTTACCCTTTGCGTTAGCTTCCAACATTTTACCAAGAATAATCAGGGTGATGATTACAGCACCAGTCTCATAATAGACTGCTTGCTGGCCGAATAGGTCTCCCCAAAAAGTAACCGCTAAACTGTAAAAATACGCCGCTGAGGTACCCATAGCAATTAATACAGACATGTTTGCACTGCGGTTTTTCAATGTGTGGTAACTGTCCTCGTAAAACTGCCAACCGGCAATAAATTGTATCGGTGTTGCCAGTGCTAACTGGAAATATTGATTAAAGATAATTTCCGGAACCACTGCTTGCAAGGCTGGAAATAGTTCGGAAAACATGTAACTTACTAGTGGTATTGATAGAATTGCCGAAAATATGAAATAAAACTTTTGCTTTTTCATTTCCTTCTCTCTGGCTTCCTTTTCCTGGTCTACAGCACCGGTGTCCTCAAGGTTATGTGCCTTATATCCCAATTTCGATACAGCCTCTTTAATATCCCTTAAGTCTAACTGCTCTTCGTTATATTCAACTACTGCTTTTTCCACTGCAAAGTTAACTGATGCACGCTTTATCCCTGGTAATTTGCTGAGAGTCTTTTCAATTTTACTGGCGCATGCAGCACAAGTCATGCCGCTTACACCCAACTCCACCTTCTTAAATGATACATCATACCCTAGATCTTTAACCTGCTTCCAAAAGTCCTGTGCCCCAACCTCATGTGGGTTATAAACCACTGATGCTTGTTCAACAGCAAAATTCACATTTGCTTCAGATACGCCGCTGATGCCGCCAAGCTTTTTTTCTATCTTCGCGGCACAAGCCGCACAGGTCATTCCAGTAACTTTAAAAACAGTCTTTTGCATTTGGTCTGTTATTTCAGATGTTGATTGTGACATATGATTTCCCTCCAATTATTCGTTTCACCTATACCCCCCATGGGTATCATGATAGCATTTGATTCTCCTTTTGGCAAGTATTTTATAAACTATTTTCATCTCTATTGCTATTGTATCTGTATTATTTTCCTTCAAAAGTATAAATAAAGCCTACATTTCATTTGAAAATGAAGTGTAATAGGCTTTATTTATAAACGATAAATTAATACTTTATACCTACATTCCCATACCGCCGCCACCCATCATAGAGCCGGTACCGTGCATCTATTAAGATTCTGTGGTAAGTGTTTGAAGTATCCTGTAGAAAAGACGGCCTTTATCATACACTTTCCCTTTTCACCCGCCGAAATTAAAAATATCCCTTATAATGTACCACATAAAAGCGCCATCTATAGTATCCTAATTACATCCGAAACAACTTTCATGGTGTCTTGTTGGCTGGTTTGTATTGCGATCCAGATTACGTCATCTCCCCTTTGGTAAAAGTAGTGGTCTTGACCCATTCCTTTAACGAAGTGATATTCTTTACCATTTATTAATGAAGTCTGGTGACCGGTAAATACACTGCTAGCATCCATTTTATTATGCATTATTTGGAGTTGTCCTTCTGCTTCCTGGACACTTGGTGCCACTGATGCCCAAATTGTGAATTGCTTATTTTCACCCACATATTTGGCCACATAGGCATCCTTAAGTTCCATGTTTGTACGATGCAACTGAACAATACTTTCCTTCGCTACATCACCCTGTAATAAGTCAACCAATTCAAGAGTGCCAATATTAGCGGTAAAAGTTTGTTGTGAAATAACTTTATCTGACCTATCAACTTCAGAAGATCTAGATTCCACCGTCCATTTATTACTATCCCGTTCAGGTAATTCACCACGCAAAGGTAACCAAAAAGCAAATACTACTACCCCCAGCAGCACTGCAGTAACGATTAAACCAATACGTAGAGAATTATATTTGTTGTCCCCCATCCTAATCCATCCTTTCATTTAAACAAAATCTAATACGAGCAAAAGCCATACTAGAGGTGTCCAGGTTTATGCTTATGCTTATCCTCGATATTTTTAAATCCATGTTACCTAATCTCAGAACTCTGGACATGATATAGCATTACGGGTTGACCTCGCCCTCCCTAGAACC
>JADQBR010000100.1 GCA_016278515.1 Bacillota bacterium | reverse complement strand
GGGCACGTGCGGTTCGATGAGGGGGGAGCCATGTGAATGGTTTCCCTACTCTATATTGTCCATAAATTGCTGCCTACGTATAGCGAAGCACATTATGACCTTGAGTAAGTTTTAATATGCTGTTCATTGCATAAGATGTAACAAAGTCTTTTTGTGGAGGGCTAAATGCGAACAGCATCTATTATTATTCCTTGTAAAAACGAAGGTTCTTATATCAAGGAGACAGTCAAATCGATTTTAACGGCCAAAGTGGGCGAGGACTATGAAGTTATAGTTATTGATGATGGTTCTGTTGATGGGTGTTGTGATTTTCTCAGTCGTGATGAGTTTCCCGTCAGGTTGCTGAGGACTTCAGGATTGGGGGCTAGCCAGGCCAGAAATTTAGGCGCAGAATGCTCAACCGGCAGTGTCTTAGTATTCTGCGATGGACATGTATTGGTAGATGATTATTGGCTGGATAAATTATTAGCATGTTTTGAAGATGAAAATTTAGGTGCTATATCCCCGGGGATTGGATCAGTATCGAGCCCTAGTAGTGTTGGCTATGGTCAAACTTGGAATGCAAAGATGGAGGTTCAGTGGTTGCCGTATACGTCTGACATTCCCCATTCTGTACCTTTAGTTCCAGGAGGATGTATGGCTGTTGCAAAAAAAGTATTTGGGGAAGTTAATGGTTTTGACAGGGGATTCAGGGTATGGGGACATGAGGACGAAGAACTGTCTTTGAAAATTTGGCTCTTTGGATATAAGGTTTATGTTAACAGTGGCGTGACGGTAATGCACTATTTCAGGAAGAAACATCCCTATACTGTTATGCCCTTCCATGTAGAATATAATTTTTACAGAATGATTTTCAGCCACATGTCTCCCCCGAAAATAGCTAAGATATTAAGGGCACGCGGTATAAATCATTCTGAAGAAGCTAAGGCGCTAACGGAAGTGATCTTTAGTGATGTTTGGAGCCAACGGCAGCAATATCTTCTTCAACGTACGAAAACCGAGCAATGGTTTTTTTCCCGCTTTGCAATTCCAATTTAGGCGGATTACCAAATAATATACGGGCACGGATATTACCGGTACGGAATAGGATGTAGCAGCAAACCGGTAGTATTGGTGTTTTTTCTTTTATCCGATAGCATGATAAAGTTTCTGTCTGAGGGGGATAAATATGGATGCAATGAGGGAAATATTGGCCAAATATCAGGGTTATTTAATGTCCATGGATAACGTAATAGGAGTGGGTATTGGTTATAAAATGACAAAAGGACAAAAAACCAATGAATTAGCCATAATTATATTTGTTAACAAGAAACTGCCTCAAGCTCACCTATGGGGAGACCAGGTTGTACCTAGAAAGTTGGATAAGGTATCAACAGATGTTGTGGAGGCTGGCGAAGTGAATGCGTTTCAAAGGATGGATAACATGCGGCCGGCTTACCCAGGCGTTAGTATTGGGCATTTCCAAGTTGCTGCTGGGACGTTTGGGGCAGTGGTAAGAGACAGTAAGACTGACGAGCCACTGATATTATCTAACAATCATATTTTAGCTAATGCCACTAACGGTACCGATAAGAGGGCATTAATAGGCGACCCCATTTATCAGCCAGGGTTGTATGATGGAAGAGCCGGTGAAGACGCCCTAGCTTATTTAGAACGTTTCATCCCAATAATAAAAACCTATGAAGATGCAGATTGCTCAATGGCTGTTGCGGCGTTAAATGCAGGGAACCGGATGGTAAGAATGATTAGGCCGCATTATCGTTTGCGATTGGAAATAAACCATGGTATTGCAAACAAAGTGGATGCTGCAGTGGCAAGACCTATAAGAAAAGATTTGATTTCCCCAGAAATTATCGGGTTAGGTAGGGTGAAAGGCGTTGGCGGGGTTAAGCTGGGGTTGAACATCAGAAAAAGCGGGCGAACCAGCGGCGTTACTAGCGGTGTTGTGACTGCTACTGATGTAACTATAAATGTGCAATATGGTAAAAATGAAACTGCTTTATTCAGCGACCAGGTTATGGCGGACATTAAGTCAAGACCGGGTGATAGCGGCTCGTTAATTGTGGATGACGAGTTGAATGCTGTAGGTTTATTATTCGCGGGATCAGATAACATAACAGTCTTTAATAATATTGCTAATGTAACTGCTGCATTGGATGTAAAGTTTTAATGCGACTAGGCTTAAAGTCTGGGGTGATTTTGTGACAATATTTTTTGATGGTTATATTCCTAATCAAATTAAGGAAAAGGGCGAGGGGCAAAAAGAGCTAGAAAGGTTATTGCAAAAGCTCCAAGAGGATCCTGATGACTCTTTGTTACTGCTTTGTGTAGGAGAGGCTTTTTATGAAAGGGGCCAGTACAGAAAGGCTAAGGAATACTTTAGAAAAGCTTATAATAACAGAAATATTAACTTGGAAATTATCGCATCTATCTATCTTAATTACGCTATTTGTTTAATGGAATTAGGTGAATTTGAAGCAGCGTTAATAATTTTGCTGGAGGGGCAAGAACAATACCCTCAATATACCGACCTCTGGTATTTATCAGGATTTAGCTGCTATAAGATGGGCCGGTTGTCGACAGCTAGGACATATCTATTACACTGTCTTGAATTAGGGGAAGCGCCAGAAGAGTTTACCAGCAATTATGGAGTTGGCAGTTTTAGAGTTTATTATTTGCTTGCCAAAGTTGATGAAGCGCTGGAAGATGATATGGGGGCTATTGAAGCATATATTAATTCGGTGACGCTGCAGGCTGGTTTTAAAAAGGCTTTTTATCCATTAGTCAAACTTGTTTTAAAAAGAGAACAGAATAAAATTAAAGCTAACGAAGTGCTGGAACAGCATTTCTCTGGGCCTACTATTGATACTATGGCTGCTATTGGAGATGCCTGGTTTAATCAAGGCGAATACTATCTAAGTCTAAAGTGGATTGGAAAGGTTTTAAGTAAACAGCCCGATAATAAAGACATGTTGTTGCTTCAAGGGCAGTGCTGGGCTCGGATGGGCCAATACCAGGAAGCTATTAATAATTTTAGCAGGCTTTATTCAACTAACTTGAAAAATGAAGCATTTACAGAGGGATGTTTATGCCATTGGGCCTTAGGTGAACACGATAAAGTAGACGAATTACTAGATATGTGGCAGGAAAGTAAAGGTAATGGAGTATCTTATGCGTATCGCCTGCTACAACAAGCAATAGTTGGCGAAGCACCACAATTACTGCCTAAGGACGTTTTGCCAGGTTTCTATGTTTTAATTGAGAAAATTTTGGTGATGGGGATAGGTAACTTAGAGGCGAGGGTTTTGAGTCTATTGGGAGCAGTTCCCAATGAACGCCCTTCTCAGCGCTTAGGAAAGATACTTTGGTTACATGGAGATTGGGATATGGCTGCCCATGAATTAATTGGATGCATGAATGAAGGGAAAATTGATGCCCAGGGTTGCCTTGTTCTAGGGCGGATTTGTTTACGCCAGAAGCTATATGAAGAGGCGGAGCAGCTGATTCATAGTGCTCTTGTTATGAATGCGGTCTATCCTGATGCGTATCTGTCTTTGGCAAAGTTGTATTTAACTCAAGCGGAAGAAGCTCTCGCTCAATCTAAGCAGGTTTTTGTCCATAATGAGATACTGGAGAGGTATCATAAAAAGGTATATGAAGTGTTTAAGCAATTTGCCAGTTATTAAATAAACATACATACATTCACCGTTAAAGGATATAATGCATAGTTTAAAACTAGATTTACTTCAGTTTTAGGGGTGAGTGTATGCCGCTACTTTCGGTTTTACTAGTGATAACGATACAAGAAAAAGATCATGCGTTAGACGAGTTTTTAACCTCCCTAATGAAACAAACTTGTTACCCCAAGGAAGTTATTATCGTGGGTGAAAAACTTACCAGCAGTGCGCGAGCATCCATTAACAAGTTCAAGAACGTTTTCCCTTTTAAACTAAAAGTTACAACATCGTCAATGGCGGATTTTCAGTGTGTCAATGGAGCTATAGGAAAAACTAACCATGCTACAATTGCAATTGCTGATGCCGACTGTATTTTAGATTCTCAATGGCTGCATAAGATAACTGCACCGTTTGAGATGTCCGAAGTAGACATGGTGGTTGGGAGAAATATTCCAGATGCTGAAAATCCATGGCAGAGGTGCGTTGCAGGGTTGACAGTGGCTCAAACGCCATACTTAAATAAGTTTAATCCCTCTAAACACTCCTTAGCATTATCCCGTGAAGCATGGAGAAGTATTGGGGGTTTTTCTAAGCTGCCATGGTGTGAGGAAGGCGCGTATCTAGATTTAGCTTTGGGCAGAAGAGGAAGCGTTTTTGCTTTAGCACCCGATGCTATTGTTTTTTGTAAGCAACCAAGAAATATTTGGGGGGTATGCAGGCAGGTCTACAGCAATGCAAAGGCCGCTGGTTTGCGGCTTTATAAGAAAGGGGCATATTTTAAAAGTGTAGTTCGTTGTCTGATTTTCATGGCGCTGTTAACTATTACTTTAATTAAGGCTTATTACTGGTTAATAGCAGTAGTATTTCTATTATTTATGATAGCAACTATTAGAGGAGCCAAACTAAAAATTCCATATTACTCTTGGGAGGTTTGGTGTTGGGCGCCTTGGGTTACCCCCATAGTAGAAGCAAGCCGAGCCGTTGGCTATATTTGGGGAATTGTTTGCCGTTTCACAAGTGACGATAAAAAATAATGCTATTAAGCATATTATTTCAACTGAATAGTGTAACATGTCCAACTACTTAAAATAATTTTCACAACTATTTTTTAAACTCATACAATATAAGTGTAAATATGATTTTTGCGGGGGAAGGGTTCATTTTTACTTGTCTCTTGCATATATTATTATGAACACTTATGAAAGGGGGTTAAATTAAATGTCTCTTGATGTTATTAGAAGGCTCTTGAAGGTACAAAACGTTATTGGGGAAAATGCAGTGCAAGATACTGTGAAGAATGAAATTGAATTCCCCGTGCAGGTTAAAAAGATCTGGGACACTGATGCGGAAGTTCGAAACGTAACAACCAAGACTGCTCAAGATAGAGTCATTGTCGAAGGTACTATTCACAAGCAAATTTACTTTGTTGCCGATGAGGATACAATTTGCGATGATATGGAGTACCAAGAGGGAGAAGTATATGAGCTTTCTGTTAACGAAGATTTTATGGTTTCGGTGCCAATCCCTGGTGTGAATGAGGACTCGGAGGCTTTGGCAAATGTAAAGATTGAAGCAATTGACTACCAGAATATTATTAAAGAACCAAAAACACTTCCTGATTTGTGGAAACAAACAGTAATGTTAGAGGTATTTGCAAAAGCTACTGAAACCGTCCAAATGGAGGTAGTGACGGATGTTACCTCCCCAGACGTTGACCTTGATGTAGTTAAGGAATTATTGAAGGTGCAGAGCGTGGTAGGAGAAGATGAGGCGCAGGCTACTGTTGAAAACAATCTCACCTTTCCACGGGATGTAAAAAAAATTAAAGATGTTGATGCAAGAGTTTTAGAGGTTACTGCAAAGGTTAGAGATGGCAATGTGATTGTTCAAGGCACTCTTCACAAGCAAATTTACTACGTAGAGCAGGGAACGGGCAGAGTCTATGAAATGAGCGTCAACGAAAAGTTTAACACGGGTGTATCAATACCCGGAGCTGAAATGGGGATGCACGCGCAGGTTCATGCTGAGGTAATTAATGTAAATATCGATTTAACCGGCGATCGAACAGCAAAGCAGACTGCGGTACTCGCTCTGTTTGTTAAAGTAACTGAAGACTTGCAAGTTGAAGTGGTTACTGACGTTATCGGAGAAGGAATTGAAGTTATAAGGGATCTGTTGCGTGTAGAAAGTGTAGTTGGTGAAAATGAGGATCAAGGAACAGTCAAGAACGATATTGAATTTGATGTACCTGTTAAAAAGATTGCCGACACCCATGCCGAGGCTAGTGTTAACTATATGGACTCCAAAGTTGTTAAGGATCGGGTTATTCTAGGGGGCAACCTACACAAACAAATTTTTTATGTAAATCTCTGTACCGGTGGAGTGCTGGAAGAAAGTGTGGACGAAAACTTTTCTATAGTAGTAAACATACCTGGCGCGGAGAAAGGTATGAATTTTAGCGCACAAGTTGAAGTCCAAGATATTATGTATACGGAACCGGAGTATCCTGATGATGTATGTCAACGACCGCATTTCAAGGGCGAAAAGCATCCATGGAAACAGACAGCAGTACTTGGTGCCTTCGTTAAAGTTACAGAAAGTGTACAGCTGGATGTTGTAACAGATGTATTGGAAAACGGGGTTGGACCTACCGTGGCTCCGACAGAGTGTCCGCCAGGAGCGACATTGACATTTGTTACGGTTAAGCCCGGGGATTCATTTTATAAGATTGCCCAAAGGTATAACACGTCTGTAGAAATATTAATGGAACTCAATCCGGATGTAGATCCTCTAAATATGCAAATTGGACAGCAAATAAAGGTATGCAGCATTGTTGGGGCAAAAGGCTAACAATAAAGACCAATAAAAACCACGGCACTTGCCGTGGTTTTTATTTTATTATAATCGAATTATGGTTTGTGGATAATTTCCTATAAACTCATAATTTGCATATAGATGCTAAATGATGGTATTCTAGAAATAGTTTTTCATTAATATGTAAAAAATAAAGTTAGTACTTATAACTATTGATTTTCATGATAACAATAATATTGCATGTGTCTACGATCTGTAAATTGGCAGTTCTGAATTAAAACATAAAGGAAGTGATCAGTAAATGCACATAGTTGTCTGTGCCAAGCAAGTCCCCGATACCTCCGAGGTAAGGATTGACCCGGAAACGAACACTTTAATCCGCGAGGGGGTCCCCTCAATCATGAATCCTTATGATGCCCATGCTGTTGAAGAAGCTATGGCTTTGAAGGATCAGTATGGCGGAAAAGTAACGGTAATTTCTATGGGACCGCCTCAAGCAGAAGAAGTGTTACGCCAGGCAATTTCTTTCGGTGTCGATGAGGCAATATTGATGAGTGATCGTTCCTTCGGCGGGTCGGACACATTAGCGACAAGTTACATATTAACAGCGGGCATTAAGAAAGTTAATGAGCAGGAAAAAATTGACTTGATAATGTGCGGCAAACAAGCTATTGACGGGGATACTGCCCAGGTTGGGCCTGGTATAGCGACCAGGTTAGGCATTCCCCAACTGACATATGTGATGGACGTATTGGAAGTTAACCAGGAAAAGAGGACCATTAAAGTTGCTCGTAAGCTTGAAGGTGAGAAGGAAATTTTAGAAGCTCCTTTGCCCTCTTTGTTGACAGTAGTAAAAGACCTTAACGAATTAAGGTATTCCAGCTTGCCCAATAAGATCAGAGCAGCTCGTTTTAACGCTACTGTCTGGAGAAAAGATGATTTTGAAATGGATTTAGAACAAATGGGATTGAAAGGTTCCCCTACTACAGTACGTAAGATTTTTCCTCCGCCGGATCGGGGTGAAGGGGAAATTATCCCCGGCGGGAAAGATAATCCAGAAGAAGCGGCAGCAGTGTTAGTGGAAAAGTTAGTAAAGCAAGAAATAATAGCAGATAGGTAAATTGGGGTGATAAATGTGGCAGTAGAAATATCCGAAAAAAAATGTATTGGATGTGGGTTATGTGTACAAACATGCCCTTTTGATGCGTTAACTCTAGTAGATGGTGTCGTGCAGGTTGATCCGGATAAGTGTACCAACTGTGGCGCTTGCGTAGAAATTTGCCCTACGGAAGCACTGGCCTTAGATGAGCCTACAAAGGAAATGACTAATAAAGAAAAAGAACAAGTTAAGGAAATGACGGGGACTGCCCGTGAAATGTCTGAAGAGCTTACAAAATATAAAGGGGTTTGGGTCTTCATTGAACAAATGGAGGGGAAAGTGTCTCCGGTATCTTGGGAACTGCTGGGAGAAGGTCGTAAACTGGCGGCCAAGCTCAATACATATTTAGCAGGCATTCTTTTAGGAGACGGGGTAGAGCATATCGCACAAGAGGCCTTTAACAATGGTGCGGACAAGGTTTATCTGGTGCAATCTCCTGTCTTAAAGCACTTCCGAACGCAACCTTATATGGATACCATTATCAACCTAACAAAAAGACATATGCCTGAGATTATTCTGATGGGCGCCACCACCATGGGGAGGGACTTATCAGGAGCAGTCGCTACCGGCTTGGGAACTGGTTTAACTGCTGATTGTACGGAGCTGGATATTGAACCGGAGTCCCGTTATATGCTGCAATCGCGCCCAGCCTTTGGCGGAAATATTATGGCAACTATTGTATGTAGGCACCGTCGCCCTCAAATGGCAACGGTAAGACCAAGAATAATGGATATGCCGGAATATAAGAAAGACCAACAGGGAGAAATAATTCGGGAAGAGACTAATCTTCAGGAAGAAGATATTGCAGTAAAAGTAATTGATTACATAAAAGAAAAAGGTAAAGCAGTCTATTTGGATAAGGCAGAAATTATTGTAGCCGGAGGTCGGGGAATTGGGAGCAAGCAAAATTTTAAAATGCTTCAGGAGCTGGCCGATACAGTTGGCGGTACTATCGGTGCATCAAGAGCAGCCGTAGAAGCAGGCTGGCTTGAAGCGGAATTTCAAGTGGGGCAGACGGGAACTACTGTGCGACCAAAAGTATATTTCGCCATAGGTATTTCAGGAGCTATCCAACACTTGGTGGGAATGCAAACATCAGATGTAATTGTGGCAGTGAATAACGACCCCGATGCACCGATTTTTAAAGTTGCCACATTTGGTATCCAAGGCGATTTATTTAAAGTTTTGCCGGCTATGACAGAACAGTTCAGGAAACAGCTGAGGCAATAAGGAGGATGTAAAATGTCGGATAAATTTGATGTCATTGTTGTCGGGGCCGGTCCATCCGGACTATCGACTGCTTATTTACTAGCTAAGGCGGGACTGGATGTTATCATTATTGAGCGGGGCGACCATCCGGGTACTAAGAATGTTATGGGCGGGGTTCTATATCGACAACCTACGGAAGAGCTCCTACCGAAATTTTGGGAGCATGCGCCCATAGAAAGGCCTATTGTCGAACAAAGAATGTGGTTAATGGATGAAGAATCCGTAGTAACCTTAGGCTACCGCAGTAAAGGGTACGGCAAGGAACCTTATAATAATTTCACGGTACTGAGAGCAAAGTTTGACCGTTGGTTTGCGGAACAAGTAGTAGATGCAGGTGCGTTATTAATAACCGAAACTGTGGTAGAGGATTTTTTATATGATGGAAGTAGAATAGTAGGAGTCAAGACAGGTAGGTCCGAAGGTGAAATAAGGGCCAATGTGGTAATTCTTGCTGAAGGTGTCAATTCTCTGCTAACCCAAAAATGCGGTTTGCAAAAAGATGGGATAGATTCATCCCAGTTGGCAGTAGCAGTAAAGGAAATTGTTGCGTTGCCGAAGGAGAAAATTGAGGATCGCTTCAATCTGGAAGAAGGTGAGGGGGCGACCATTGAGCTGGTTGGTCAGAATACCATGGGGATGATGGGTACTGGCTTTATCTATACCAATAAGGATTCTCTATCCGTGGGATGCGGCGTTTTAGTTTCCCAACTTGTGGAGAAGGAGGGTCTTAATCCTAATGAACTGTTAGAGCATATGAAAAGCCACCCTGCTCTTAAGAAACTGCTAGAGGGGGGCGAAACGCAAGAGTATCTGGCTCATATGATTCCCGAAGGCGGGTATAGAGCAATCCCTAAGCTGTATAGAGATAATGTGTTAGTAGTTGGAGATGCAGCTATGCTTTGTAACGGCATACATCGGGAAGGGTCTAACCTGGCAATGACTTCAGGTAAGTTTGCCGCTGAAACCATAGTAGCGGCCCACGAAAAAGGCGACTATAGTGCAGGCATGTTGTCAGAGTATCAGCGGAAATTGGAGAATTCATTTGTGCTGAAAGACCTAAAAAAGTATCAGAATGTGGGTCTGGTAATGGAAAAAAACAGACAGTTTTTCGAGTTTTACCCTCATGCTCTTAACAAAGCTTTGGAGGAGTTCCTCACTATAGACAGCGTGCCGAAAAAGGAAAAACAGAAAAAAATATGGGAAGATATTACGTCTCACCGTTCTAAGTATGAGCTTATTAAGGACTTGTATCGGGGATGGAGGATGATGGGATGAAAAAGATGAATATTGAGGATAAGCTATTTCTTAATCGTTTCCAAGCAGATACCCATAGCCATCTTAAGATAAAGGATAGCGGGAAATGCATTGATTGCGAAAGAAGACCATGTACCTACATATGTCCTGCAGCAGTCTATGCATGGGACGAAAAGGAGCAGCGTATTGATACGGCTTACGAAGGATGCCTTGAGTGCGGAACATGCAAATACGGCTGCGCTCATGATAATATCGACTGGCGGAACCCACGGGGTGGTTTTGGAGTTATGTATAAAAACGGGTAAAAAAAATTTAAAAAAAAAGTTTTTTTAGCAGGAAATAATTAGGTTATTGTCGAAAACACAATATATAGAAAAACGGAAGGGGTTTTCTACAACATTTTGTGGAAAGCGGTGATGTCCGTGGCTAATAACACTGATTTGAAACAGAAATTATTAAAGGAACGTGCAGAACTATGTCGCATGATTTCCGAAGGGAAATCTCTTTCGGACGGAGATGTCTATAAGAAAAGTTGCCTGCTGGATAAATTGATAGTAAATTACATGAGTGCCCGGGAAGTATAGCCCGGGCTGTTTCTTGCAAAAATATTGATGTGTTATGTTTACTCATTAATTATATTGGGGTATGATATTTTGTGACAGGAGTGATTGTAAATGGATCCAATAGCGTTTCAGGTAGGGCCATTACCAGTACGGTGGTATGGGATTTTAATGAGTTCAGCTTTGGCAATTGGAACACTGCTGGCATATAGGGAGGCAATAAGGCAGAAACTGGACCCCGAACAAATTATCAATCTGGTTATTATAGCAGCACCGCTGGCGTTTATTGGTGCTAGGGCATATTATGTTTTGTTTCGCTGGTCCTATTATAGCAGCAATCCTAGTGAGATACCGGCAATCTGGCACGGCGGATTGGCCATTCATGGTGCCTTAATTGCAGGAGTTTTGGCCGGGTATTTCTTTGTGAAGTGGCAAAAATTAAAGTTTTGGCAGATAGCGGATATAGTTGCACCAAGTATTATTTTGGGACAGGCCATCGGACGGTGGGGAAATTTCTTTAATCAGGAAGCCTATGGCTACCCCACAGATTTGCCATGGGCCATGTATATAGATGGAGCATACCGACACCCGACTTTTTTATATGAATCCTTATGGGATCTTGGTGTGTTCTTATTCTTGCTCTGGTATCGTCGGCGAAAAGGGATTAGGCACGGCGAAGTGTTTTTGACTTATGCAATACTGTATTCTGCCGGCAGATTTATAGTTGAAGCTTTTCGTACAGATAGTTTGATGTTAGGTAGTTTGCGGGCGGCCCAGGTGATTAGTGTTATAATAATACTGTCGGCTGCAGGTATTATTTATTACAGACGAAAAAAAATAGCTGCATAATAAATAAAACTATCTCCCAGTACATAGAATCTAATAATAAAGTGCGGGAGATAGCAGATGAAAAATTTTATCGGGAAATATTATGTTTCTCTAACAATAACATGTATTATTATAATTTTTGTGGGGGTAACTTTTTGGCCAAAACGTTCTGAGCCTCAACAGCCCTCAAAGCAGCTACCGCCTGAAAAAGCTCCTTTGGAATATTACCTAGTTGCTATAGATCCCGGCCATGGCGGACGGGACGGAGGCAGTGGTTATGACGCAGTAAAAGAGAAAGACATAAATCTAGCTATTGCAAAAAAAATAAAAACTATCTATCAATCTTGGAAGGGCCAGATTATGTTAACCCGGGAAGGGGATTACCGGGTGACTGAGCTCTATCCCAATGAGCGCACCAAGCAGCGTCGGGACTTATCCGGCCGAATAAAAATTGCCCAAGAGGAAAACGCCGATCTGCTTGTCAGCATACATGTTAATGCTGCCAGCAGTGCTCTAAAAGGCCCCATGGTATTTTACCAAAAGGATAATGAAATTAGCAAAGAGTTAGGCAGAAGTATCCTAGAGCAGCTTCATCATGTGGAGCGTCACCAGCAGCAGGATCTAATAGGTGCCGATTATTTTATTTTGCGTCAAGCGGATATTCCTACAGTATTGGTAGAGGTTGGGTTTATAACTCATCCTGAGGAACGGGGGAAACTGCAGACCGAAGAATACCAGGAACAATTAGCCCGCGCGATTGCTGAGGGGGTAAAAGGTTTTTTTCTAACAAAAGAAAGACACCTCCCTCGCACTTAAGGTGGAGAAGGTGTCTTTATTAAAAGGAAGAGGTCAATGGCCTCTTCCTTTTCACTGTCCTTATTATCCTAAGATTTTTTCAGCTTCTTCTTTGTCAACATCCATCATGTAGTTGATACCGCTGATGTCGGCTGCATCTCTAGTTAGCGCAGCTATATCATCGCGAGTGATATATTCAAGACCAAACTGTCTGCCGCCGCACATAAACTGCTTGAGCCCCTGCTTTAAGCGCTCAACATATGTGTAAACGCCGATAGCGCTTGCTGGAAGCTTATCAAAGTCACTGCCAAAACGTTTTTTAAGTTCCGCAGCAGTAATAAAGATTTGATCCATAGATTCACCGTAAGTACTGTAGGCCTTTGGAAGCTTACCAAACTTATCATCTTTAAGAGCCTTACCTATATTGTCTCCAACAAAGGAGGCGGTGACAAATGCTCTAGACATTCCGACTGCCTTAACAAAAGGTGCACCTAAGGCCAGTGCTTTGTACATATGATCTTCTAAGGTGAACCCGCCTGCAAATACGACTGCAGGAACGTGCCTGCCTTTGGCTTTTAACTTACTGGCATATTGGTAAGCCAAGCAATGTAATTCAACCATAGGTACGCCCCATTCGTTCATCATTCGCCATGGGCTCATGCCAGTTCCACCGCCGGCACCGTCGATGGTTAGCATATCAAGTTTTGCGTCTGATGCAAATTTGAATGCTCTGGCCAAATCTGCCGGACGGTAGGCACCGGTTTTTAGGAATACGTTCTTAGCACCGGCTCCTCTTAATTCTTCAACCCGGGAGTGGAAGGATTCTTCTTCAACCATTCCAATACGGGAATGACGCTCGAATTCTTTAAAGGCACCGTTTTTATAAGCTTTCTGTACCTGAGGATCTTCCGGATCAGGAAGAACAACATAACCACGGCTCTTCAATTGCAGAGCTCTTTCTAAGGTGTTCAACTTAACTTCGCCGCCGATATCCTTAGCACCTTGGCCCCATTTTATTTCTACTGTTTCTATACCACAGTTCTCTATGGCCCATTCTTGTACGCCTAGACGAGTATCTTCGACGTTAGCTTGAAGGGCAATATAACCTTTGCCTTCATCCCAGTTCTGGAAGTCTTTGATGCGTCTTTCTAGGTTAGGCGCCTTAACTACATGGCCGTTTTTGATTTCTGAGTTTGGATCCATACCGACAACGTTTTCCCCGATTACGATACCAATACCGGTGATGGCGGCACCAGTTGCCATGCCGGCCCAGTTATCGGCGGCAACATTAGTAGAACCCATACCGGCTATTATAATAGGCACGTCAAGGTCTAAATTGCCTATCTTTGTTGCAGTGTTAACATTGGGGAAAATAGCTTTGTCGCTGTCTGCCTCAATGCCTTTGGCTCCGACAGCGCCACCCATAATATTAAAGTGTGAGTAATCAATAGGGTAATCTTTTTCCGAAGCAGCAGTTACGGCTCCGAATGGTTGAGGGTAAAGTACTTCCTTACCGCGATAAGCTGATTTAGCTATTTCACAAAGGCCGGGACATTCAACGGAGCAGGTTGCACACATGCCGCTGAACGGTGACACGGATTTGGGAGTCCTATTTCTCGTTAAGGTTGCTTCTGATCTGTTTGGTCTGCTAAAAGTCATTTCTACCATCCTCCTAATTAATATGTCTCTTTTTTTAGATTCGGATATAAATTATAATTCCCTAAGATACGCTGTACTACACATCTAAGTGCCATACAAGTGAGAAATTATCACCCCCAAAAAAGATAACTGCATAAAAAAACACCCAAAAGCACATACGTATCCTCTCAATGCTTTTGGGCACCTTTGCCCAATATACTTATTATATTGTAGTTTTATCAGGTGAATATTTCAATAAGTTTTATGCATGAATATTGTATACATCTAAGCCAGTTACTTACTGAATATTTTTCAGGTCTTCAATATCGAAGGATAATATTAGTTCAGCTATCTGACGCATGGATAAGCGACGTTGCATGCTTTGGGTACGCAACAGTTTAAAGGCAGTTTCCTCATTTAGGTTTAGCACCTGCATTAATACACCTTTTGCTCTTTCAACTACCTTACGTGTCTCTAAAGATTCTTTTAATCTAATAACTTCACGTTCCAACTCGATGAGCTTTTTATATTTTGCTATGGCAATTTCTATGGCGGGAAAGAGGTTAGCTTCATTAATAGGTTTAACTAAGTAGGCGAATATCCAAGATTCTTTTGCCTGGTGAATTATCTCTTTCTGATGATAAGAGGCCAGTAATAGCACTGGCGCAATTTTATCTTCTTCGATTATTTTAGCAAGTTCCAAACCGTTTTTGCCGGGAAGTTGCGCATCAACGATTACTAAATCAGGCTGCATGTTTTGGATGGATTGGATTGCCTTTAATCCATCACCCTCTTGTGCAACGATAATATAGCCGGTTTTGGTTAACATTTCATACAATTTTTGGCGATAAAAAGCATCACTATCGGCAATTACAATTCTAGCACCGTACAAAGGGGTCCCCCCTAGAAACTATTAGCTATATTGTATCCTTAAAGTAGGTTGCTTGCAATAAGAAGGAATCGCTTTGGGGTTTGTCAGCTTAGGGGAGAAAGGATAGAATAAACACAATAGAAGAAAAGAGGGTGACAGTTGTGATGCGTATTGGAGTAATTGGGCAGTCCGGGGATATCCCTGAACATGTTAAAAAACTTGCAGAAGAATTGGGTAGGGAAATTGCTTTGCGAGGGGCTGTTTTGCTTACGGGCGGCACTAACGGGGTAATGGAGCATGTATCCAAGGGAGCTAAGTTAGAAAAAGGATTGGTAGTGGGTATCTTACCCGGCGATTCACTTGATGTTGCTAATGAGTACATTGATATTCCTATTACTACTGGAATGAGTTTTGATTATAGGAGTTTAGTCCTAATACATTCTTCTGATGTGGTAATAATGTTGGGAGGCGGTAATGGTACCTTAGGTGAAGTGTCTGCAGCTTATTTAAATAGAAAACCGGTAATAGTAATAGAACCATCCGGCGGGTGGGCAGAAAGGATTAAAGAAATTGCCTATGAAGGGAAGTATTTAGATCATAGGAAAAACACTAATTTGGATTTTGCCAATACGCCGCAAGAGGCACTGGATATCGCATTCAGAATCGTAAAAGACAATAAATAATATTAATTTACATGATTACCATAAAGATTAGCCCTTTGCTGCAACAGTGAAGGGCTAATCTTTATGCGATTATAATAGATATAGCTCAGCAACAAAGGGAAAACGCCCTTAGTAACCTTTAATGGCCTTGCCACATATTATAAAGCACTAAAAATCTAGTGGGTGGTGAGATCGTGAGTTACAGGGGCGGGGTGCTATTTGTTGCTTCTAATTATGCTCATTTGGCTGCATTTCACAAGCCATTTATGGAACTGTTAAAGGGAAAACGTTGCCAGGTCGATGCTGCTGCCCTTGACCTAAGCGGACGAAAAGCGGAAATTGATGCGCTTGGGGTTAACTGCTGGGACATTCCGTTCGCCCGGTCACCGTACAGTGCCAGGAACATTGAGGCATGTCAAGGACTACGGCATCTGCTAAAGGGTAATTACTTTGATCTCATTCATGTTCATACTCCCGTACCTGCATTTCTTACTAGATTTATGGCCAGAAAGCTAAATCAAGGTCCAGTGCTCTATACTGCCCATGGGTTTCATTTTTACCTGGGCGCAGCGTTAACTAATCAACTGCTTTATTACAATGCAGAACGTCTGGCAGCGCAGTGGACCGACGGTTTAATCGTTATGAACAAAGAAGATTTTGAGGCTGGAAAGAAACTTGGGTTTGAACCAAATAAGACATTATTTCATATAAATGGCGTTGGAATTGACCTCTCGATTACTGAAAGCATAGGTCAAACCGGCCGCATAAAAGCGGAGCTTAACATTTCTGAAGATGCTGTGGTTATAGCTTGCGTAGCGGAATTAAACTCGAATAAGAACCATGATTTTTTGTTAAAGGCGTGGCGGCAGCTAGTAAGTAAATATAATGATGTTCATTTGCTTTTGGTGGGAGAAGGCCAACTAGATAAAAATTTAAGAAAGATGGTCAATGAATACCAAATACCGCGTGTCCATTTCCTGGGCTTTAGAAAAGATGTTCCGCAGATCCTCAGTGAGTCCGATGTTGTTACCTTAGTCTCTAAACGGGAGAGCAATACAACAGCTAACATGGGAACTATCAGTTTTTGGAAAGTTTTAGCCACTATTGCTGGTGCAAATACTGGTAAAGTCTATGGTAAATTCAATAATATTAAAATTGCTGGTTCTGCTCCTTCTCTGTCGGAGCCGGAAGTAGATAATGCAAATGTGACAGTTAGCTCAAACGATGTTACTGTAGTTGTAGATAGTTTGGTTTTAGATACAACAGCAATAATTTTTGGGTTCATTCTACTAGGCGCCCTGTATAAAGAGGGGGGTATATGAATGAAAGACGGAATAAAATCTTTAGTAAATAAATTGCCGTTATTCAAAATGAGCGATAAAGACAAAAGAAAAGGGATTGTCCAGTTTTGTGTCCTACTTGTGATCTTTTTGATGATTTTGGGGATTTTGGATCACCTCGGGAAGTAACCTAGAGGAATTTTACTACCCTTGTCAAAATGTAAATATTCCCTTAATTTAGTAGTATAGAAAGAAGAAAGCGTGAGAATTTTGAGTAATAAGTATAATTTATTAAGAAATTCAGCCTTCATTCTTTTTTTTATTTTGGTTTTTGGAATATATTTCTATGGTTTTTCTTTAAGTGACGTTATTAGTTTAAGTACTAATTCTAAAGATTACGATTCCTTAAAAATCTCTCGCTCTCTTGATTATTCGAATGGCAGTGCCAAAAAACAAACCATTGAAATTAGTAATGGTTCCGAGGTCCAATTTTTTGGAGCTACTGTGGGTTTTCTCCCAGAAAGTATTTTTTACCGGCTTACATTTCTTTTAACCCCACAATATTTTCAATCTTTAATCGTATCTCCCCTTCCCTTGTGGTGATAATTATCTGCCCTGAGGCGGTTTCTGTTTTTTTAACAATTCCTTTGAGATTTGTAAAACCATGCTCCGTTAAA
>JADQBR010000095.1 GCA_016278515.1 Bacillota bacterium | reverse complement strand
TTTGACTTACAGTCATCCCATACACTAATTGAGTACTTTATCCAATCTTTACCGCATATTTTTTCTTCGTCGCTGCTCATCCCATTCTCTTCAACATGCAAGTTGACTGCTTTAGTATCCAAAAAGATTCCCCCTTGTCCTGAGATAAACCTATGAAGGAGGGATTGTCCTAAATAACTGGTAAATTATAGTAAAATTTAAAAAGGTGCGATGATTCGTCATTAACCAAACGTACTTAACTCTTATCGAGCGGTGTGTTTCATGGTACATACCGCCTTTTGCATTTCCTACGCTATGATGGTGATGGCCCGGTGCCGAGTCAAATTCACAGTTACCTTAGCACTAATTTCAAGGACATGCGTGAACTAGATAAAGAAGACGGGGCTCTAATAACTAAGGCAAAGAATAGGTGGTACGTACCTGATCCCAATAAGCAAGCTGATTTGGAAAAACTGCGTGAAAAAGCTTTATTAAGAGAATTTTTCGCGTACGTGGAACAGATAAATAGTAGCAAGAAGAAACTAAAACAGTTCCGAACTGAAGCCATCCGTGCCGGTTTCAAAAAGGCTTGGAGCAACAAGGATTATAAGACTATAATTAGTGTAGGGGAGAGGCTTTCAGAAAAAGTATTACAGGAAGATGATAAACTGCTGATGTACTTCGACAATGCGCAGATATATCTGGAAATGTAAGGAAGTTGGGTGAACAAAATTGAGTGGTTGGCGTGATAAAATCTTGGAAGAATTTCAAGAACCACTGCCGGGTCTGATGTTAGCAGCAGACCCGGACGGTTTATTACTTGATGAAAAATTATCAGCTGAGCTAATGGAGATGAAAATTAAACTGCATCAATATGAAGACCCCGTAGCTTTTCGGTACATCTTTGAAATCGAATTCCGGGCAGGCTTAACCGAGGGTTCAGTGCATTTACTTGTTCGACTAGCTGACAATTCATTGGACATTATGTCTTTTGACATTTTACAAAGGGCACAAAGTTTCAAATTTAGTTTGGCCAGCTTATTTCCGAAAATGTCCGCACCAATCATTAAGCAGTTGGATATGGCCGATTTAGATGCTTTATATGAAGTCTATAATCAATATCTTGGTTCTAATTCTGATGGTGAAACATGTGAATTTATATTACGCAGGGTATTTAAAGTCGCCTATGATACTATCAATAATGAAACAGATTTACTTAAGTACCTGTTGTCAAAACATTAACCCTAAAGTTAATGTTGCTGGGTTAGTAATCAACGCTCTTGACGGGTTAGTACATGGTTCAATACAAGGGCATGAGGGGATACATGCTGAAATAAAAGTATGGATGAGGAATGGGTACTTAGTGCAATTAATTGAGGATTTATTTTCCAAAGGATTTGAGGTTTATCTGACGTCAGATCATGGAAACAAAGAGAGTATTGGCATTGGTCGTTTATCCCAGGGCGTTTTGGCTGAAACCAGGGGACAGCGGGTAAGAACCTATAGAGACCCGGATATGTGTAAAGAAACGGCAGCAAATTATTCTTCAATAAGGTGGCCTGGTGACGGTTTACCCAAAGATGTGTATGTTTTATTATCCAAAAATAATGAGGCATTTATAACAGAAGGGGAAGCCGTTATTGGACATGGCGGCATTAGTTTAGAGGAAGTAATTGTCCCGTTTGTACGGGTTAAAGGTAAAAATGACAACGGAGAGGTATGACTACATGACTAAACCGGTAGGATTTTGCCAGAAGATAAAATTAGATCATCTCGACTATACGGCAACCAAAGTAAGAAATACAGGACGTAGGAAATAATAGTACCGCCTTTGCAATGATGCTACTACAACGGAGATTAAGTTCATCTATTGAAGCTATTCACTTATCCCTAGTACGCAGGAAAAATAAGCTGAATTATTTATTAAGTAAAACACTTAACGAGCGTGAAAGGTATTTACGGCAACTCGATAAAATATGACTTTGATGAATTCGATGATGAAGCTGCGGACTACCAAGAAAAGATTGAGGAAAAGCTGGAACAGGCATTCGACAATATAGATTTAGATGAATTAACGGCAGAGTTACAGAAGCTAGAGCAGTTGATAGATAGGACTACATTTTTAAGGGAAAGCATCATTGAACGAAAATATGAGGAATTGGAGGCAACATTATTTGGAACTAACGGACTGCTAAATCAAGGAGAAAAGATTATTATTTTTACTGAGGCAGCGGATACTTTGCGTTATTTAGAAAATAGGCTGCTCCAACATCTACCCCGAGTTGCCAAGATTGTTGGCTATTATTCAATGGATGAAAGGCGCAGTCAGGTAGAACTTTTCCGTGACGAGTGTCAAGTAATGCTCGCCATCGATGCTGGAGGTGAATCTATTAACTTACAATTTTGCAACCAAATGATTAACTACGATATACCCTGGAATCCGAACAAGCTCGAACAGCGTATGGGACGTATCCACCGTATTGGCCAGAAAAAGGACGTGGCCGTGTTTAATCTTGTTGCCCAAAACACCCGCGAAGGTGATGTAATGATGCGGTTGCTGGATAAAATGGAGCAGATGCGCGAAGATTTAGGCTCTGACCTTGTATATGATTTTATTGGGGATGTACTTGAAGAACATTACGGTGATTTGGCTTCTTTAATGCAAGAAGCAATTGTTAATCGCGAGGACCTTAATGAGATTATTGCCGGAATGGATAGGAAACTAACAGAAGAGCATGAGAAATTGATAGAAATAGTAAAACAGGAACGACTGAGTTCTGACACAATTGATCTACCGGGAATGCGAAGAGAACAAAATGACCTAACTGTTAAACGCATCCCCACCCAAAAGGATTGAACGCCTGCCTAAATTCATTCGTGATTTTTCCCGTAAACATAATATCCCATTGTCAACAACGGCGCAGTCATATCGCTTTACGGGCTCAAAAGGCTATGGAACAGACCAGGTGGAATTAATGACTGTTGATAAGCCAATATTTCAATTGAGTTTAGAGCTGGTCCAAAAAGAAAGCGAAAAAGTCGCATTAGAGCGTTATATGATTTCTTACCCTACCCCCGAACCTTTAAGAGTGGAGATTTTTGAAGTAGGTATTGTAGATGGTACAGGCAAAGAATTGGCTAGTGAGCTAATCCATCTTGGTAAGAGGCAGGATAATTCGGTAATTTTATTAGATTCGTATTGGCTTTTTCAAGCAGATTTCGAAGGAGACTGCATGAAGTTGACTGTCGAAGAGATAGATGCTTCTTTAAAACAAGCTTCCTTTCACGTCGCAAAAAATGTCAGGGATCACATTAAAAATAGGAGAGAAAAGCAGCTAAATAAAGTAAGCGAATTCCTACATCGTGCATTTGAAAACCAGTATAACAATACGCTGGAGAAGCTTACCAGCTACCAAAATGAAAATGTAGATAATCGAAACAGAGCACTTATAAACCAGATGAATGCAAAGCTTATTGATATAGAAGCCAGGAGAGATGAACGTTTGGCTGAAATTGATCATCAAAAGAATATTGTCATGAAGCCTCCAAAGCGTCTTGTGCAACTGGAAGTGGTGCCAAATGGCAGAGCCGTAAGAAGTTTCAATGTTGATTATAAAGATGTAGTTGAGAATTATGAATTAGCCAATGGCCGCCGTTTAATGAAAACTTATGATAATTTTGCGTTAGTTGATTTTTATAGTGAGCGGTATAATGGGGAACCAAGGTTTATAATAATTTCCGAGCAAGACGATCCGCAGTTTAGTGAGGAGTATATGGAGCATTTGGGGGATATTTTGGGTAACACCTACCTGTATGTAATTAGCGATGATGATATTTCATGCAGGAAGAGTTTATTGACCTTTTAAAATTGCTAAAAACATAATTTCAAAAGAAGAAGATGAGGAGTTAATATGGGAGGCTTTAACGTGAAAAATAAACAAGTATTCTTTAGAGCTCATTAGAACGGTGGATAGAGTAATTAGCTATTATATGGTACTTTCCGGGAACGGGGAGTATTTTTTTATTCTTCAAAAAGTTATAAACCCCACGAAGATTGATTTTTTGGCAGGGACTGGAGTAATGTATATAGAAATAAAAATAATGACATAAATTTGAAAAAAAGGTGATTTTATGTTTGAGGATGTATATAAATTATCCCAGTTAGAGACGATTTTAAGATTACAAATGGGAAGTTGCACATTCTTAGGACAGATAGATTTAACAAGAGAGGATTTTACCAAGCTAGAAAAGCTAGTAAAAGAGAAGTTAGGCACAGATATTTCTCTCGGCACAGAATATTTGGAGAAGCGCTGCCCTACTTGCTTTGCCGTGTTTTTAGTCTGGGAAGGAATCTATAAGTACCATGAAGGAAAGTATTGGTCAGCCATTGCCGATACTTTAGATGTTGATATTTCCGCTTGGCAAACGCGATGGGGAGAGTTTTTTTTAGATTTTTTGAAGAGTAACAAGCTTCCTTTGCTCAACATAGAAGGTTCTAGACGCTACGTTACTCCCATATTACTTCATGCGGGAATTCCATTAAATTGTGCAGAAGGTTTTTTTAATCATGCGGTATGGCCGCTGGTAAAAGATGGGATAACCCATATAAATGCTGTAGAAGCAGAACTTACGGTCATTAGGAGTGAATATCAAAGCTGGCATCAGTTAAATAAAGAGTTGGATGATTTAAAGCATACCGTGATTACCTTGAAACAATCGCTGAAAAGATTACGAGTAAAGGATACCATTCTTAAACTCCGTTTACGATTAGTAGAAATGAGAGAGTTTCTTGAAACTAATCAGGAAGTGGGTAAGTTTCCTTTCTCAATAATTCAAAAAAGAGCCGACCTATTAAGTGAGATACAGAGAAACGCTGAACTATTGGCAAAACTTCATGGTGAAAAAAAGTCTGTCCAAGCCCAAATTCGAAAACTAGGAAATACAAGCCATCTTAAAAAATTAAAACAAATGCTGACAGAATTATTAGAGGCTCAAAATAAAATTACCAATTACCGGCGGGCATTGGGTGAAATCAACGACTACATAAAAACAAACTTTAAGGAATTACTTAATGTGCCTTGGCAGGAGGAGTATTCAAACCAGGTTATTAATATTTCCTGTGATAATCTTGAAGAGTTGACAGACCAATCAACGGAACTAGAGGCTAAACTCCATGAATTGAAGGTTTCTGAACGTGAGTTGGAAGATTTGCACGGGCAAAGGGAAAGAACCACTGGTTTAACTATCACAGGTATAGTAGTGGCAATTTTACTGGGTATAACCGGTGCCCTTACCGGGTTGCCGGCATTATGGTTGTTGGCAGTAGGTCTTTCAGCAACAAGTGTGCTAGGTATTAAAAGAGTGAGAGAAAATAACCGGGTTAAGGACGAGCTAAACAACACTCGGAGAAAAATTCGAGAAAATGAAGTTGAAAGGACTGACGTTGTACAGGAAATTAAAAAGTTATTTGCATTTGTCTTGAGGTCTGATATTAGTCAAATTTACTTAACTTCCTTACCTGTTGAAGTTAGTAGTTTGCAAGCAAAGATTAAAGAAAAACTGAGTTTGGACAAAGAATGTAGTACTTTGAACCAAACATACCGGGAAATAATGAATGCTTTACAAGGATTGGAATTAAATATTAGTGAAAATTTTGACCAATCAATTCTTTGTGAGCTGAATAAGGACTACGATGAGAGACTTAACAAGTTAGAGATTATGAACAAAAAATTGGATGTAATTGATAGAAAAATTGAACAAACTGATTTAAGGAAATTGGATTTAGAAAACAGTTTTGGCAGCATAGATAAAAGTTTGGCAAATTTGGTAGCTAACAGTATTGAGCAAGCTATTCAGCTTATTCAAAAATACTGGGGAACAGTGACCGAGAAAAAAGAAATCGAAAATCAATTACAGGACTATTATCATAATTGGCCGGGATTGATGGATGAGACTGATGATGAGCGCCATTTACCAAAAGTTATTGAACAGAACAATGAAAAGAGTAGAAAACTACAGCAGGAAATAGAGCGGAGTGATTTTTTACTTTTAGAAAAGGAAAAGGAATTAGAAACACTTTTCCCTGTCCTTCAACAGTTGGAAGAGCCGGTTAAAAGATTTCTGGTGCACGGAAGGGAGATTGCACTAAAGCAGTTAGTGACCTGTGTTTCTTTGGTGGGTAAAGCCCAAAATCCAGGTAATATTTCAAACCCCATTGACGACGAACTGCCAATTCATATTAAAGAGGCTCTTAGTACTTGGTGGGAAGTAAAAAGTGCGGACCGACAAACTGCGCCTACAAAGGCCCGGGAATTTTCGGCTGCCACATGTTTTCTCAATCCTGTCACCCCTGAAATTTATTTGCATTTCCCCACCCAACTTCTGGATGAGCCCCCGTGTAATGAACACGTTTTACTAAAATTACGCGGCGCCGGCGGTGAACAATTGAATGAGGTTCCTTTGCGGTTGTTTCGGGGCGATGACAATTATTTACAGACGGAAGTCGTCGAATTGGAACTAACTGCGCCTGAGGAGATAATTGAACTGATTCTTACTGACGGGGAAAAAACCTTTTATCACTGGCAGAGAAGTGGTATTAACAAGTATCAGCCATACTTAATTTTCAACTATGATACCAATCGACTTGTTTCAGGCAGGTATTTGCCGCGGAAAACTCTATGGTTTATTATCCCTACAGGTGCCAGTATTGAACCGAGAGTACCCATTTATGAGGAGATAGCTTTTCACGGAAAATGGAATGGTTATAAAGGTTTAGCTGTCAGTACTGAAAATGAGGACTTGACGGTTGTTAAAATAATCGATGATAAGACACATGAACTGTTTATTTCTTCAGAAAACACCTTCGAACCCATATTAACAGCGGGTAATAAGGTAATGGGGGTAACCGCCCAGGGAGAGGAAACCTATGCAGGTCAGCTGCCATCTGTCCAATTTAATTTTACGGATAAGCAACAGTTATCAAATTGGCGCATCAGCATTCATTCACGAATACAGGGCCATACTGAAAACTTTGCTCCCCAGACATTAGAGGAAGCTGCAGTGGAAACTTATGTTAATAATAAACTGGTACTGGAAGTAAAGTTGAGTGACATTATTCAACCCAATGAAATTGACCTGTATCAAATATATCTCCGGGGACCTGCAAATAAAAAGTACACGCTTTGTTTTGGCTGGATGGTGCAGTTGGACTATAAGTTTAGTCGGGACCTTTATTTCCCTGTAACAGATGAGATTATCAAAGCTTCACTTGATGTACTTATTCCTCAAGATTGCACCTATTCAGCTTATGAGCCGTCATGCATCGATCAAAATAACGGTAATTTATACCGGTTGGTAGTTGGCCACAAAGAAGACTATTTTAGGGGCAGGGTTATAGATTCATTCGGGCGGTTTATTGATCTTCAGTTTAAAATTCCCAAAATCAAGTGGCGGTTTGTTGGTAACGAAGGGAACAGATATTCAAGCTGGTCTGACAAAATAGAAGAAATTTGGGTTGATGAGCTGTTAAATGCAAGCAAATTGCATTTGATTGTCGCTGTTCCTATATGGCTGAGTGGAACGGGACGGTTGGTTCTAGGGGCAGGGCTGCAAGAAGAGGCAGTGTCGGTAAACAATGGGATAATAAAGTTTGACCTGTTAAAATATGGTGACAGTTTGCTTCTACAAAAAAGCGCAGTGCAGAAGTTTAGTCTTTCTCTCCATAGTGCTAACGGGACTTTTACCGATATTGAGTTATTTAATGTTAAAACTAAATGGTTAGTGCATGACTTAACGTACACACTGGCTGTGAATAAAGATGAGACTATCCTTGATTTTACCTGGGATGATGCTGTGCAGCCGTTGAATCGGGTGATGGAAATCCGTGGTCTGCTAGGTACTGAGAGGCACTCAAGCAAAATCATAGATGATGGGACCAACTCGGTACAAATGAAGTTAGCAAGGGAGATGTTTCCTCCTTCTTTATACCTGATACAGTTTTTTATAGATGACCCTTGGAGTAGTACAGTAAAAGCAGTTGAAAAAGAAAATAAATTTATCTTGCCTATTTTGGACGGGGCAGGCACTTACCTAAATAATTGCTCGGTTGCATGGCTGGGTGATAATAAACTGGATATAAAAGGTAGGCTCAGTGATTCTTCCGGCATTTCTTCATTAAATTTGATTGCCATGGGGATGCAAGATGGATTGCCTGAATGGAAAGTGAAGACCGTAACTGTTCAAACGGAAACAGGAAACTTTGAGGGTACTTTAGACATGGTAAAAGGTTCCGTCCATTGGCTATGCATTATGTCTCCTGAAGATACGGCAAAAAACATTTGTTGGGTCGGAATTCTAAATGATGCATGTATGCTGGAAATACCAATTAATGAGCAGATTGCTCATCAGGTGGAAGATATTATAGATGGAATTTTACAAATAAAGCTTAAAAGCGATAAAGGGAGCTTGGGCCAAAGTGAGCTGAAAGACTTCATCAGTACTACAATTTTACAATATCTTAGTCAAGGCAAAGAGTTAGTAAATTTTTCTCATGTGGTGGACGGGAATTACCAAAAAGTAAAGCTCAAAAGAGATTCCACAGGATTTAAAGTATGTTATGACAAGGGTGTAGTCTGCACCACATGCAGGCGTATTTTCCCAAACCATGAAGCCTGGTTTCGACATAATCCGCGACAGAAATGTCACGGGTTGGAGACAAATGTTAATGAGATAGATGTTGAAGCTGTGATTGTATGGGATTATAAAAAGCTGCAGAAAGCGATGCCGAAATATATTTATCCAGACCATGACTCTTTCAGTGGTATAAATATGCTCTTATCTGAAGCGATTACTAACGACCAGGCAATACTTTTCGAAGCAATAAAATCCCTGTGCCATGCTAAAAAAGGTGAGTTGATGGATGTTGCCCGGCAAGTAACGCTGTTGCTTTGGCAACAGGAGTTAAATATTTTAAAATTGTTGGTTAACTGAGGGAGGGGAAACACATGGCTCTTGATCCGGTAAAAACTTCGCAAAAGATTACTGAGAATTACTTAGCGTACTTATCCACGATGTTTAGTTTAAAGGATGATGAACTACAGCAACAGTTTGTTAAAACATTGGGAGATGAAAACTTTACTAGAGGTCCGATAATTGAAGCAACTCCGCCATTTGAAAAAGGTGCTAGCATTGAGGAGTTAATTAGGGAGGGGACACTATCACAAGAATTTAAGAAGCTAAATTCAAAGAAATTGCCTTTAGACCGGCCGCTTTATTATCATCAAGAACAGGCTATAAGAAAAGCTGTGGCACTGAAGCGTAATGTAGTTGTAGCCACGGGGACGGGAAGTGGAAAGACTGAGACTTTTTTGGTGCCAATTCTTAACCATTTACTTAAAGAAAAGGAGCAAGGAACTTTAGTGCCGGGAGTGAGGGCGCTGCTGCTTTACCCCATGAACGCCCTGGTTAACGACCAGCTAGGCAGACTGCGGGAATTACTGAATAATTATCCGCATATAACTTTTGGTCGATATACTGGAGAAACCAGATATAATCAAAGCCAGGCAGAGGAAGAGTATCAACGCACATATCATCAGCCTTCACTGCCAAATGAACTGCTGTCTAGGGAAGAAATGCGAGAAAACCCGCCGCATATGCTAATAACTAACTATGCTATGTTAGAATATTTATTATTGCGCCCAGGTGATACAGTATTTTTTGACGGCGACTACTCCAACGAATGGAATTTTATTGTTTTAGATGAAGTACATACATACAACGGTGCAAAAGGAATTGAGATGTCCATGTTGCTTAGGCGTTTAAAGGATCGCGTTCTTAAGAAGCAGGACAGAGGGATCCAATGTATTGCCACCAGTGCAACACTGGGACGAGGCAGGGAAGACTTTCAAGAAGTTGCCTTATTCGGCACTAGATTATTTGGTGAACCATTTGAATGGGTTGAAAATGATGACCGTCGCCAGGATGTTATTGAAGCTCAACGAGCTGCCCTAGGTTCAACGACAGACCAATGGGGAATGCCTCAGCCCCAGTTATACGAAAAATGGCTAGAAGTAATAGAAGGCGAATCCCAACAAAATATTGTTATGCAGTTACTGGAATTGGGCAAAAATTACGGAGTAGATCAGGAAATATTGGCACAGGCAGCTAATAAAACTTCTGGTGCCGATTATACTGCCTGTGTATTTTACGTATTAAAAGGAGACCGTCGTGTAGTAAAACTAATGAAAATACTGGAAGAGAAACCGACGGAATTTACCCAGGCTGCAACAGAAATTTTTGGGTCGGTACCAAACGCAGAAAGATACTTGGCCAAAATGGTTGAGCTGGCAGCTCGGGCAAAAGTTGGGGACAGTGATCAAACGCTTATTCCTGCCAGATATCACTTTTTCGTTAAAGCTGTGGAAGGTGCGTACGTCTCGTTGCTTCCGCAAAAGAAGTTGTTTGTAAATCGGATGACGGAACGGACTGACCAAGATAATAAAACAGCTGTTTTTGAAGCGGCATCTTGTCAACAGTGTGGAGAAATTTATTTAGTTGGCGAAATTGTTCATGATGGGGAAAGGAATATTTTTAAACAGCCAGGAAAGAAATCTTATGACGACTCGAAAAACCTAAAGTTTTTTGTTATCAAAGAAAAACAGAGTTTGACGGAAGATGAGGATGAAGCTGTCGCTTGGGATTTGCCTGATACTCAATATGAGCATTACAAGTTATGTGGCCGTTGTGGTGCCATAGGCAAAGCAACCCAGCTGTCGGCAACATGCCAATGCAGTGATGATTATTTTGATTTATTGGAAGTTAAGTCTAAAGAAGGAGTAGTTTATCGATGCCCCTCCTGTGGCAAGCAAAGTCCCAGAGGACTAGTGAGAAGATTTTTGACAGGTAAAGATGCTACGGGAAGTGTGTTGGCAACAGCATTATATCAGCAAATTCCTTATAAAAAATCGACTTTGGAACACAAAGTTGAGTTTTCCGAATCTGATGATCCGTGGGGATCAACGGATGTAGCAGCTGCAGCAGAGAATTCTGCCGAAGAAAAGACTGGGCGTCAATTATTAGTATTTTCGGATAGTCGGCAGGATGCGGCCTTTTTTGCCCCGTATTTAGAGACTACTTACAATAGGATACTACACCGCCGATTAATAATGTTAGCATTGGAGAAAAACCGGGATCGGGCTGAGGAAATGAAATGGCGTCTTCAGGACTTGGTGCGACCTCTAACTACATTGGCGAGGGAAAAGGGGTTAGTGGAAAACTTAAGCCCAGAGGAGCAGCAAAGAACGGTCTGGAATTGGCTGCTGTATGAATTTTTAGCCATCGATAATAGACTGGGCTTGGAAGGTATGGGTTTATTGGGCTACTCCATGGTAAAGCCGGAAGCATGGAGACCGCCAAGGCCGCTGCTCTTGTCGCCCTGGAACCTCGCAGAGGAAGAGGTATGGACTCTCTATCAAATTTTATTGAATACCTTGAGAATAAAGGGTGCCGTAACTTTCCCTGACGGGGTTGACTGTCAGGATGAATTTTTCGCTCCACGGAACCGGGCTTATCATTTTCGATGTAATGACTCGTCGCCTAAACAAGCGGTTTTTAGCTGGGTACCAACTGGTGGGAGTATGAATTCGCGACTGGATTTTTTGTCGCGCCTGGCTGAAAAACTTTCACTTGAGATTACTAAGGAAATGTGTGGAGACCTGTTGAAGAATTTTTGGCGAAGTTTTGAGTTGGACAGGCAATACTCCTGCTGGGGCAGTTATTTTAACCACGAAATCATTAAGAAGCAGGGCGTAGTTTATACAATTAACACTAATGTGTGGGAGTTAAAAAGCAGCATCATTGACCCAAGTGTTAAGTGGTACTATTGCGATAAATGTAGTAACTTGCACTTGCTTAATTTAAAGGGTTTATGTCCAAATTATCGATGTACCGGCACATTGCGGCAGTGCCAACCAAAAGACATTCTTGAAGACAATCACTATAGACGACTGTATACTAAATTACAGCCGCTAAGACTACATGCCAGAGAGCACACTGCTCAGCTTAAAAATACAACTGCGGCAGAACTCCAGCAAAAGTTTATAACTGGTGATGTTAACGTATTGAGCTGTTCCACAACTTTTGAGCTTGGCGTAGATGTAGGTGAACTGGAAACTGTTTTTATGCGTAATGTACCGCCGTCCGCGGCCAACTATGTGCAAAGAGCAGGCCGGGCAGGCCGGAGACAAGACTCCACCGCATTCGCACTGACTTTTGCTCAGCGTAGTTCTCATGATATGACCCATTTTCGTGAACCGGAGCGAATGGTGTCGGGAAAGATAAGTGCTCCTAACTTTAAGGTTGATAACGAAAAAATTGTTCGGCGGCATGTTTATGCTACCGCTCTGTCTATGTTTTGGAAGATTTATCGGGAAGCGTATGGGAAAGGGGAGACAAAAAATTTTATTTTGAGCGAGGAGTTACCGGCAACAGAATTATTTCCAAGATTTTTAAATGAAAAACCGGTAGAACTGAAAAATTCTTTAAAGAGAATTGTACCTGATGAATTGCACCAAATACTTGATCTGGATAACTGGGGCTGGATAGAGGGACTTTTTGAGCCCAATGAAGGTGTATTGATCAGGGCTTATCAGGAACTGGCAAATGATATTGAAGAACTAAAAAATGTAATGGATAAAAGGCGGCAGGAAAATAAACCTGCGGATCATATCCTTCGGGCCATAAACACCATGGAGAACAGGTCGGTAATAAACTATCTTTCTACCAGAAATGTGCTACCCAAGTACGGTTTCCCGGTGGATGTAGTAGAACTGCAGCTGTTGAATCACTTTCAAGAAGCCAAAAGCTTGGAATTAAGTCGTGACTTAAAAATTGGGCTATCGGAATATGCACCGGGCAGCAAGGTTGTAGCCGGAGGCAAACTTTGGACCAGCCGCTATCTAAAGTTATTGACTAACCGTAGTTGGCCAAGGTATCGATATGCCATCTGCGACAACTGCCAGAGCTACGAAAGGGTTCAGGCGGATTCTGAAGGGGAATTGGAAAACTGCGCAGTCTGTGGTGCTCCTTTTGGGAAAAATAAGGGTGAGTTTGTTATTCCCGAATTTGGGTTTGTCGTAGATAGAGATAAACCTGCTAATCCCGGTGAAAAAAGGCCAGAAAAGACATATACCACTCGGACGTACTACTCAGGGGAGGCCCATGACGGTAAAAACCTAAGTATATCCTTTGGGGAAATTGTTGTTTCTGCTACGCCGGCTTTTGGGGGGAAACTTGCAGTTTTAAACACCGGAAATGGCAGGCGCTTCAGGATTTGTCATAGCTGCGGCTATGCCGTTCTAGGCGGTGAGAAGCCGAAAACACCACATCATACTCCTTGGGGCAGACAATGTTACGGCAGTCTTCATGGGGGAATAGCTCTTGGGCACGAATTTACGACAGATATCCTGCAGCTGCGCTTTAATGGTTATATCGAAAGAAATTATTCATTTTGGCAATCCTTGTTATACGCTGTGTTAGAAGGTGCTGCAGAAGCATTGGAAATTGAAAGGCAGGATATTGATGGCTGTCTTTATCCCTATGCGGGTGACCTCGGGCAGCAAGCTTTAATTCTTTATGACTCCGTTCCAGGCGGTGCCGGTCATGTTCACAGAATGGCAAAAGATGAAGAAGTGCTGCGGCGGGTACTAAAGACAACTCTTAAACGGATGCAGTCTTGTGACTGTGGCGGTCACGATGGACATTCCAGTTGTTACGGTTGTTTAAGGAATTATGGTAATCAGTTTTGCCATGATGAACTTGACAGGGGAAGTGTGGTTGAATTTTTGGGAGGGTTGCTTTAGGGGCGGTTTTTTAGCAAATAATTATTGTTAATCGATCTTTGTTTTGTGAATTAAGCTCATTATACGGGGTTTGGAGGATTATATCGTTAATTGGAGAATAATGTATTATTACAATATTCTTAATAAGGATTTTGGGGGGGAACGAATTTGGGGAAATATAGTCCTCTAGAGAATTACCTTAAACAATGTCAAGGTAAGACATTAACGTTAACTTACAAAGAAATTGAACAGATTTTAGGAGACAAACTTCCAATGTCAGCCTACAAACACCAGGCATGGTGGGCAAACGGCGGGCATTATTATGCGGAATCCTGGTTAGGAGCTGGTTGGAAGGTAGACGAAGTATAATACGGTGAATCAGTGACATTTAAGAAGTTGTAACATTCGACCACGTCTCTACAGTGGATGGTGGCCACTCATTAAATAGTTTGCAGCTTTTCAAAGATTGGTCTGATTAGTTTATTTCCAAACATTAGCCTAAACTATAAAGGGGACTTATTTTTAATGGAAAACTTGTACATTGGCATAATTGGTGACATCGTAAACTCCCGAGAATTGAGAGATAGAAACCATACTCAAATAAAATTAGAAAAAACATTGCAGGCAATAAATAAGAAATATAGTGAGTGCATAGTTTCTGAGTTTTTAATAACTTTAGGAGATGAATTTCAAGGTTTATTAAAGCCAACCGCAACTGCTTATCGGATTTTATGTGAAATAACTGAAGAGATGTATCCTGTACAAATTCGATTTGGATTAGGCTATGACAAAATAAGCACAAATCTAAAGAGGGAAGCATTAGCTATGGACGGGCCGGTTTTTTATTTGGCAAGGGAAGCGGTGAAGACCGCCCATGATAGCGTTGGCCATACCGTAGTTTTTAAATCCGGCGCTTTGAATGTACACGAAGAAACTCATATTAATTTAATGTTTCAGTCTTTATCTGTAATAAAAAAACTATGGGATGATAGTTTTTGGAAAATTATTAAATACCTGAGGGAAGGTAGAACTCAAAGTGATATAGCCAACATTATAGGAACTAGTCAACCATATATTAGTAAACTAATTAGAAATGCATATTGGAAAGAAGTAAAAGAATTAGAAGTCATGACAATTCAAGTATTGGGCTCTTTGATGACCAGCCGGAAAGAAAACTCCTAATCTGCAAAGTAATTGGCGATCACAGTTATAACTTATATAGTTATATCGGACAGTTATAACCTAAATGGTTATATTATAGGAGCCTATGTTAAAGGAGAAGGCAGAATGTTTAATTTATTTTTAATCTATTTATTATCCCAATTACTATCCGACTTTGTATTTCAACCAGAACACTTAGTGGAGAAAAAACAATCTATTGATACGAAAGAGAGCCTTCCGGCATTAACTATCCATGCCAGTATTTTTTTTGTTATAAGTTTGGCCGGTCTTATGTTAGTTAAGGGGGGAGTTACACCTTCATTAGTATTATGGACACTGACTCTTGCCATAAGCCATTTTGCTATAGATTTGTTGAAGGTGATTTGCCTGAAAAAGTATAAGCTGGGGGAATTGTCAAACCAAAATAAAAAGAATAACCAATGGTACAACACGAATTTGCTTATTTTTTTAATAAATCAATTCTTACATATAACATTGGTTGTCATTGTCAGTATGGCTTACTACGGTAAATTACATTTATTAGAAAATATTGTACCTTTAGGACAATTTCTAAATACATTTTATCCACTAATTAGCCAACAGACATTTGATGAAACCGAAAAGATTTTAATGTCACTATGTCTATTAATATTTGCAACAACTTTTTCTAATAATTTTATTAAGCAGTCATTATCCTCAATGAAATTTAAGCTATCGGAAAATCAAGAAGAAGTCAAAATAGGTCGCTATATTGGTTCAGTTGAAAGATTATTAACAGTTGCAGCAGTGCTTGCCGGTGCTTATCAAGCACTGGCAGCTTTATATGCGTCAAAAACGGCCATTAGATTCAATCAAACAAAAGACAGACCTGAGTTTGGAGAATATTTTATCTTAGGTACGTCTATAAGTGCTTTGTTTGGTATATTAGCAGGATATGCGTTGAAATTGATATGGTTGTATAGGTAAAAACTTAGGTTTATTGCTTTTGGGTTTCTTAAGTTGGGGCTAGGGGTGATTATGTGGAGAGAACAAAAGAATTCTTTAGGGGCTGCCTTTTAGGAGGGGCAATCGGTGATGCCCTCGGATGGTCGGTAGAATTCATGAAATATGAAGAAATAATAGCGGAGTATAGCGAAGAGGGAATTCGAGATCTAATTAGTACTAAGACAGGAAAAGCCGAAATTACCGACGATACACAGATGACCCTTTTTACGCTGAAGGGATACTCCGCGCAGAAGCAAGGGGTAAAGAAAAAGGAATGTTAATCATGATAGCGATAGTACCGGAGCTATTACTGGGAATATATTGGGGGCGTATCTAGGGATGGATAAAGTTCCCGGTGAATGGGTTGAGAAAGTAGAATTGAAGGATGAAATTTTTCAGATCGCGGATGATTTGCTGACAGGGTACCGTGGGAATAGAGACTGGTGGGATAGGTATCGGGTTATTAACAGACTTTTAGAAATAAAAAGGGCCTACCGTTTTTTGAACTTACTCGGTAGGTCCCTTTAAATTTTGGCTAAGTGGTATCATTCAGCCGGGAAGGATTACATTAGCATATTGTGGAAATAAGGGATATATTGTTTTTCCTAGGAGGATAGCCATGAACTGTCCTTTTTGTTATGATAAAGAAATCATTATGGAAAACTCCCAGAGTTCAAAGGAAATTATAGGGTTGCGTCTCTGTAAGGAGGCTGAAGAACTGTGCCGGATAAGCTGAAGACGGTGCTAAGGCATCCGGTGGCGTCAATTCGACATCAGTGAATCAATATTTACCTAACGACTGCTAGTGGCTTGGTGTCATAGATAAAAATGTATTGATCTCAGGAATGATCAGTAATAAAGATGCACCGGCAGTTGTTGTTGTTCACAATTTCAAACAATAGTAGAGATAAAGAAATGAGGCTGGATGGACATGATATATCTAAAAAACACACCAAACAACACCGGAGTTGTTGCCTATGGCGATTACATGGATTTTCAAGAACTGTATGATGCTATGCATGAGATTGTAGGAGACGAGGGACAGTATCCCTGGCACGAGACTGCTCGCCATAGAGTGCTAGGTATTTGTTATGATATTCGCCATGCAATAATGGGAGACCGGAAGATAGAGTTTGTCGATAATGCCATGGATGAGGATAAGATGAAATTTCTGGGTGTCATTACCCACAAAAAGAATGTTTATTTAGCTATGCATACGCTCTGGCCGGACATGCTGTTTGTGACCATGGCTTTGAATGACTTTATCCTATTAAGAAGTGAAAAATGCAAATATCCTCAGATAGATGTTACCATTACTGTCGTACGTAAATTTCAGGCAGCAGTCGTAGAATGTATTAAAGAAACTGTCTCAGATGCCTCCTACGCCGGGCATAGATGCTGCCGTCCCATACGACAATAAAAAAGCGACATCCCTTGGTGAAACCTGGGATGTCACGCAATAACATTATATAGATAACTGAACTAGTTTTGTATCAGGTTCGTTAAGTATATACCGGATGAAATTGCTTTCGCGTTGGATACATGTTTCAATTTCTTTCGGTGTAAAGGCA
>JADQBR010000070.1 GCA_016278515.1 Bacillota bacterium | reverse complement strand
TAATTAAATATGTTCCAGTACCTGCCGCTGCAGCTTCCATACCCCCTCCAGCCAAAGTCATAACAAGCATAACGGCAAAAAGAGAAAATACCACTGCAACTTTAAGCGCCAATAACGAAACCTTTTTAAACATACTCCATTCCTCCAAACAATAGTTTTTCTGCCAAATTCTTGACCAGTGCACTAAGTATCTCCTCAATAGGTGAACGCTTAATATGAATCCGTTTAGCTATATTAAGGAAGTTAACAAAAGCGCAGCAGATCTTTATAGCCTCAGGTCCGATTATGCTAAATTCTCTCAAGCAATGCATATGATGATGCAAGGTATCTGGAATTCAGATTACATACCCTTAGAACAAAAATGGATACCAAACAGGCTCAAGCAGATGTGTGCAGGAAAAGATGGATTTTCTCTTAAAGATTATGCCTATCAGTTAGGGGCTGGCTGTGGTATTTCGGCAACAGAGTTTCCATTACATGCCCCTGATTGTCAAGGTAACTCCTGGAGCAAATTGAATATAGGACCATTTGAAGAGGTTAAGTGGACTGAAAGTCCGGATGGTATGGCACAATCAGTAAAAGCAGGCTCTCTCTTTTACGGAGCCGATGATGTAGGGATTTGTCAATTAGACCGAAGGTGGGTCTATTCTCATTGGTATGATCTTGAAACAAAAGCCGAATACCCTATTAAATTCTCTGATGAAAAAGGATATGAGGAGATTAAAAGTCCTACTAAACTTGAAGACGGCACAAAGGTTCTTCCCAAGGAAATGAAGTATGTCATTGTACTCATCCACGTGATGGACTATGAGGAATTCAGGGCAGGGCCAACATTGCCCGAGGTGGCTGTTACTAAACTGGCTTATTCCAAAATCTCTCTAACCGCAATTAGCCTTGCGGAGTTTATTCGCTCTCTAGGGTATAATGCTATTCCCAGCTCAAATTGTACAGCTCTTAACATCCCGCTGGCCATAGATGCCGGGCTGGGTCAAATGGGACGTAACGCTAAACTTATTCACCCCAAATTTGGGCCTAGGGTCAGGTTATCCAAAGTAATAACTGATTTACCAATCACTGCTGATAAACCAGTTGTCTTTGGAGTTGACACGTTTTGTAAAAGTTGCAAAAAATGCGCTATCCATTGTCCTGCAAAAGCTATCCCTGAGAGTGAACCCTCCTACGAACCTAAGGGTGATTATAACAATAAAGGTGTCTTACAGTGGTATTGTAACCATGATAAATGCAGGTCTTTCTGGACAGCCAACGGGACTAATTGTGGTTTATGTATTACTACCTGTCCATATAACAAAGGCGACGAGTGGATACATGTCTTGCCTAAATGGACAGCCGCTAAATTCCCCTCCTTAGTCCCGTTTATTGTATGGATGGATGATTTGTTCGGTTACGGAAAAGTAAAGAACTATTCCTGATCCGTCTTTGATTCAAATCCCTCTTTAAACAGTATTTTAACGTAGTCTCTTTTTGAATATAAAATTCGATAGATGGATACATAAACCTCATCTATTTTATAAAAAACAATGTAGTTCCCTGAGACTAAATACCGATAGTTAGTTGAAACGTCAATCTTTGACGATAAATCAACACCAATCATCGGAAATTCTTTTAGGTTTTCATAGCTTTCAATAATTTTTGAAACAACATTAACAGCAGCATTAGGATTATCTAGCTCTTTAGTAATGTATTCTTTAATGTCAAGCATGTCTTGTTTTGCAAGAGGGTTAATTCTCAGCTTATGCATAAGATATTATACCCCCAAATCTTCCTTCACTCGCTCTTCTGTTAACCACTCATCTCCAGTTTTGATCGCCTTTTCTGCTTCCATCAGCTTTGACAGAAGTTTAATCGTGGCTTGGTTTTTTTCATATTCTTCGATATCAAGAATGGCAAATCTACCACGCCCATTTTTTGTTAAAAAAACAGGCGCTCCATAAGTGATGTCTTTTAAAACCTCATTGTAATTTCTTAAATCAGAAACAGGTTTAATATTTGGCATAATATCAACTCCCTTTGTTGATTTTATTATACCCTTATTTTACTTAAAATTCAACGTCATTTCTTACAGCGATTTATTCCAGCGAACCATATCTCCAAGGTTTTCAGATAGCCAACTTGCGTAAATCTTTTGAAATAAGCATAAGTCGGCGTCAGGCACCGGCGCACTGTCAAGCACTGAGCACTTTCACTTTCATGCCCCATCCCAAGTTCGAAATAAAACATGGGTACCTAGCGCCCTATTGTAAGCCGGACACCTGCAATTGCTTTAAGATACTTATTCCATGTAGTGAAATCATGATACCACCCTGTTTTATCTCAGCATTCTTAGGCAGGTAGACGGTAATATTCGCAACGGTTACTTTTTGAAAGGCATCAAACTGGCTCTTTTTAGGCGTACCTACTAACACGGTAGGTTCATAACCACCGCCGCATCAACCTCCGCCAATTGGTATCAAGCGCACGGTAACACTATAGCCTTTTTTCTTTATGTACTCTTTAGCCTTATTCGTAATATTAATCCTCACTTCGCTCAACTCTCAATAGCCCCCTTCTCCAAATACTTTTCCACGGCATCTTTAAACCCATGCGGTAGTCTCGCCAGGGGGGTTCCCCTCTTCCGGTACCGGCACCTCTTTAAACTAAAATTTACCGCCGCCCTGTGCCATGCACTATTTTTCGGCTTTTAAATCACGCTTTAGTTCAGCACCGGCTCTTCATCTTCATAAGTTAAATGCGTGGCACCGTCTCTTTGCTGTACCCTGTAGTGGGACAAGGTACCTGTCCCCTCGTCCCTACCCTCGTCCCTAAAGTTTTTGTTTCATTTCTTCCTCTGAGTATATATAGCGGGGTTTACCAACTTTATTAACAGTAAATAGTTCTTTTCTGTCGTATAAGGTCCCTTTAGGAGCTATTTGAACCTCCAATGGAATACCATACATTTCTTCTAACTTATGAATAAGGGCACTAGTAATTTTATCACCTGTTGTTTCTTCTTCCACTATAAATTGTAATCCTTTTGAACCCGGCCCTGCTACCCAAAAGCGACGGGATGGAAAGTGAGATACTATGTCCTCTAAATCCCATAGGTCTAATAGTCGTCTACCTATCCTTATGGTATCCTGTTTACGCCCGTGAACTTCCACATGAGATTTTTTGCCGCAAGGACATTCCTCAGCAACTATTCTCACCCTGTCTTGTGTAAAATACCGGATAATAGGAGTAGCTTTTTTGTTGAGGGTGGTAACAACCAGATAACCCAGTTCATTAGGTTTAACCTCGGTTTGCAAATCCTCTCCCAGCAACTCAAAGATAAAATAATCGTCCAGAAGGTGTGCCCGGCCGAATTCACAATCGGTGATAGCTGTCCCGATCTCGGCCATACCATAAACATCTATAATTTGTACTCCCCAAATATCTTCTAGTAATTTCCTCTTACCCCGGCTGAGAGGTTCACCTGCAGTTACAATTGCTCTTAGATTAGGAAAGCTCTTGGAAGGTTCTAAGTCCATTAGTTCGGCAGTTTCGGCGAGAAGGATCGCCTGTAAAGGCAAGCAGCACAATACAGTTACTTCAAGTTTTTGCATCAAATTAATTATCCTTGGAAATGGACTAATGGTAGACCTGGCACTTGCAGGTATTACACAAGCGTCTTTTAGCTGTGCAGCAACATGAACCATATGTGCAATTGCAGAGATGGCATAAGGAAATCTTACTAAAACTATGTCCTCTTTAGAAAAGTTAATACCGCTTGTGTTTACTTCTCTGGCGTTGTCCAACAAGTCTTCTTTTGTTAACCAGGTGGAAACCGGATTGCCCGTAGTACCAAAGGTTTCATGATATTGATATAGTTCGTGTTTGGGAACACATATTATACCATGAGGTGAATTATGTCGTAATTCTTCTTTGGTAGTCAGTGGAATTTTCTTCAAATCACTGAAAACTTCCAACGGTTCATCCGGAATACGGTCTCTATAAAACGTGGTACTCCGGCACCCTTTCAGGATTTGATTTAATCTATCTAACCTTTCTGTCAGTAACATGAACCCCCCCCCTTAGATATCCCTCATTACAAGAAAACAAAGCAAGTTAGTCATCTCAATTTTACTGCTATGAAAAACATATTAGGTAGCTATACAACATAAATTACCATGCTTAAATTTGGATAATTTGTTACAACTATTACAATTTATGCTACAGTACTTACTTTATGTTCTAGTTTAATAGGTTCCATTTTATTTGTTTGTTAAAAACATGAATAAGCCAAAAAGTAAGCCCCAATAGATCTAGGCTGCGCAAAGCCGATGTGTATCATATCAATGTATTGTATGCCAAGGTCACCACCCTAAGATAATTGCTAATTCTTAAAATTATTAAACCCCTGGTACTTGGCCAGGGGCTATTGTTAATAAATTAGATAAGTTGATCTCAGGCACTGCCTCTTTGAAAGTCATATGGCTGAAAGATAATTTGAGCATCTATCAACATCTTTTTAACTTTAGAATAGACGCGTTCTTTAGTTTCATGTTCCTTTACAAGTAGGTCTATATGAAGATCTTGTGCCTCAGCATCTCCCACCCACAGTAACTTGACACTTTGCTTATGAATTGCAGCGGCAATTGTATCTAATTCTTCCTGGCGTATATCAGTTACAGTGACTATCACTATATTACCGGCATGCAGCAGGACACTTGACATTTTAGCAAAACTTCGCAGGTTTTCGTTTCTTTTTTCCGTAGCATTTATGGCTGTTGTATCTATATTTTGAAATGCATCACCCAGATCCAGATAAAAAGTATTCCTGCCTTCCATAAACAGACCTCTCTCCAAATACTTAGCAAAAGCTTTCTGCCCTAAATCCTTTTTACCGGAAACAAGTATTAATGCCGGTCTTTGCGCATACCTAACCGCTCTCTCTTCTTTGGTAACCGCACTTTCAAGCCAATTTACATAGACACCGGCATTGTTTTCCCTTAACTGGCGCTGCTCTTCTTCTAAACTGTCTACAACAATACCACCACCGGAAATCTCATAGTTATCAACGATAACAAATCTTGAATTTTCCTTTAGACTTTCGGCCTTATCAAAAGCAATCGCTTTTTCCAATCGGAAAATAACTTCTGCTACCTCGTGCCTTTTGACAGACTGTCGGGCATTTTTAGATAAAGTAACCGCATCAAGCACAGTTACCACTTCCTCTAGATAGGCCCTGACCTTTTGAGTACCTATTTTAATGAAGTAACTTCGACTATTGTTTAAATCCTCTCTCCCCAACCAAAACAGCTTGGTCTTTATTCCTTTGGCAACCTGAGGCGTGGTTTCCCCTTTTTTGCAGGCCAGCTCTCCTCTGGCAATATAGATTTGTTCCTCAAGAGTAAACCCGCTGGCACTCCCAACAGAATCTTCATCTATCTCGGGCGCATTAAATCTTTCTATAGTTTTAACTCTAGATTCTTTGCCACTGGGATAAAAAATCACTTCGTCGCCGACCTTTACCTTACCGGAATCAACGGACCCTGCCACAATTCTCCTATCATCGCCACCTGCCGTAAACTTATACACGCCCTGTACAGGCATTCGAAATGCCTGGTACTCAACATCCTGCTTATTCTTCAGCAAATCCAGCTTTTCTAGCACCGTCTTTCCTTCATACCAGGACATTTTATCAGAAGCCAACGCTACATTATCGCCCATGAAGCCGCTGACAGGAATAAATGAATCGGCCTTGACGCCGATTTCTGTGAGAAACCGGTTATATTCCGCTGCGATTTCATCATACCTTTGCTGGTTATAGTCGATAAGGTCCATCTTATTTACCAAAACAACAACCTGTTTGATGCCCAACATGGATAACAAGTAGCCGTGTCTTTTGGAGTTTTCCATGACACCTTCCTTGGCATCGATTACCAAAAGAGCAGCTTCAGCTCTAGCAGCGCCTGTCACCATATTTTTTAAAAACTCAATATGCCCCGGGGCATCAATGATGATATATTTTCTTTTATCCGTTTTAAAAAACACCCTGGCAGAATCAATGGTAATCCCCTGTGCCTGTTCGTCTTTTAAGGCATCTAACAGAAAGGCATATTCAAAGGGCTTTGAGTTTCGACGACATGTTTCCTTTACCTGCTCAAGCTTCCCCACAGGCAGTGAGTTAGTATCGGCCAGCAGTTTACCAATAATGGTACTTTTCCCATGATCCACATGACCTACGATTACTATATTCATGTTTTCGTTAACATAATTTTTGTTCACCATCAATCCATCCCATCCTTATGAGGTTATACATTCCAGACCGTTACATATATCCGGCCTTTCGCAGTTCTTCCAAGCCGCCGCCATCTTCTTTATCCTGCTCTCTGCCGCTTCTTTCAGCAATATTGGAAAACTTACCAGACCTTAATTCCTCTACAATCTCCTCCACTGTACCGGCATTGGATTCCACGGGCCGGGTGCATGGCCAGCATCCCAAAGATCGGTACCTTTTACCTTCTCCCTTAACGAAGTAGAGAGAAACCATGGGAATCTCCTCCCGTAAAATATATTCCCAAAGGTCTAATTCCGTCCAATCTAGAAGAGGATGTATTCTCACATGGGTGCCCGGTGCAAAGTCGGTTTTATATTGATTCCAAAATTCAGGGGGCTGCTCGCCAATATCCCAATCATTTCCCTGGCCCCTGGGAGAAAAATATCTCTCTTTGGACCTTGACCCTTCCTCATCAGACCTAACTCCCACAATCACTCCCGTAAAAGGGGCCGGATTATTTTCCAGTTCATATCCACCGGTTTCATGGTTCATTCTATACCTTGGTCCGGTACCATTTAGAGTGGCTCGCAGTGCTTCCGTCTTCAACAACCTGCAGCACTCCAGTCTGGTGCAGTTGCCGTGGGGAAAAGTTTTCTTACTTTCTAAAGCCTCAATGTTTTGCCCGTAAATCATATCAAGTTTCCACTGCCAAGCATGGTTATCCCGATATTTAATCATTTCAGGAATTTTATAATCGGTATCTACATGGATCAAAGGAAACGGGACGTGTCCAAAGAATGCTTTCCTAGCAAGATGTACCAACACCGTGCTATCCTTGCCTATAGACCAGAGCATGCCTAAATCTCGGAAATTTGCATAAGCTTCTCTTAAAATATGCATAGATCTGTTTTCCAACTTTGTCAGATGATCCACTGTCTTCCCCCCTAATACTTGTTAGACTCTTTTTTGTTGATTGTTATCTGGTGTTTGCGCCTGTCTAAACTGACAATGAACCAGTCCATATAGTCGCCGCGGTTTTTTGTATATAGATAACCGCCCTTACCGCCGATATCTATTCCCAAATGATACTTGATGGCGCCTACGGAACATTCTTTTACACAAGCAATACAGCCCCAGCATTCCTGCGGGTACTTAATATAGGCCTTATCATTCTTATCCTTTTGGATCAAGTTGCCGGGGCAGACATCACAGCACTGACCGCAGGAAACACACTTGGCCTTATTGACTTGGATGCTCATAAGCTTCGTCCCTCCCCACCAATTCTCTCAACATGATTTGTACCTCTCCGTCCTTATAGACCGAATTAACATATTTCATCCACCGATCATCATCTTTTTGGGGATAATCGCCATTTTCCTGATAACATCTCCACCGGGTTTCCTGCCTGGCTTCCAAATGCTTAATCAATACCTTACAGACAAACAACCGGTCAATGATCTCGAATATTGACAGCAACTCATGAAGAGATTCGGCCTTTAACGCTTCCACTATGGTTAGCAGTTCCTCAATACGCTTGGCTGCAATGGCCAGTTTTGCGTTATTATAGATATAGGCCATGGATATTCCGCCGGCATATTCATCCATTACTTTTTGCATGGCTCCTTCAACTTCCTCAATGGTATAAAGAGGTGGCTCATTGCTGAAGAAATGGAGGATATCTTTGCTTTTTCCACTTATTTCATCTCTGCTTAATCTAACGATGTGACCTTCTTTTATAGTTTCCAAAATGGACATGGCCGCAATTTCACCTTCGGCAAGACACCCGGTAACGTATTTTTTGGGACTACCCCCAGCCACATCACCTATGGCATAGAGATTTTGTATGGTAGTCCTCCTGTCACCATCCACCCAGTAGCCGCTGGCAGCATGCCCCCCGACAATGTATGGTTCCGTTCCCTCAATTTCGACATTTTCCTCTGCAGGGCCGCTGTTCATTTCCACCCACTTTAAAGCCTGGGCCGGGGCCATATTTAAGTAAGCCTTGATCAGTTCATTTTGCTGTTCCCGGGTAATTCCCCGGGTCTTTAAAAAGCAGGGGCCATTGCCTTTAAGATTTTCCTTAACAGTTGCGTAAAGCCGCATATATGTGGTAGGTTCCCCGTACTTTCCTACGTATTCCTCACCTTTGGCATTGACCTGAACAGTATTTATACCTTGGGAGATAGTACCGGTAGGCGCGATGGTGTCTTTGCATCTGAGAGCAATAAACCGCATTTCAAAAGTGGTCATTTCTGCACCTGCCCTGACTCCCATGGCATAACCCGCTCCGGTATTAAACGGACTGTACCACATTTTATGCCTGGAAAAAGCCGGGTTATTGGGCTTATAAAGCCCTGCCGCCCCACCAGTGGCGCAGACAGTCTTTTTTGCATATATTTCATAGATTTTATTGTCCTTTAGAGAAAAACCAACAGCACCAACGACAACGCCATCTTTCACCAAATAATCCACTATGTTAACATGGTTCAAAACATTAATATTTTCTTTATCCAATACCGCTTCAGCAAGGAGCGGTTTAATATTTTCACCGTTAATTTTGACACTTCTGGGCCCTCTTTGAACATATTCTCCGTTTTGGTCTTTAAGGATAGGCACTCCCAATTCTTCAAGCCTCTGGGCAACTTTATTAAGACGCTGGGCAATGGAATAAACCAAATCTTCACGGATAACACCTTCAGAATCTCCTCTTACATAATCCACAAAGGATTCGGGCGTTTCCCCTTTACCGATGTATGCATTGAGCGCATTGACCCCTGCCGCTAAGCAGCCGCTCCTTTTGATATGGGCTTTATCTGTAATCACCACATTTAAGTCAGACTGCTCGGAGATGGTCAGCGCACAAAAACATCCGGCAGTCCCGCCGCCAATAATGAGTACATCTGTTTCTATGGTCTTTATTTCAAACCTCAAGTCCATCACTCCCACTTATCCGATGAAGCCCTTTTGTGACAAGTATTTAACTATATCACCTGCACAGTCTTCAACACTTTGCTTATCGGTACCAACTGTAATTTCCGGATTGATCGGTTTTTCATATGGAGAATCTATCCCGGTAAAATTCTTTATTTCCCCGGTCCTAGCTTTTTTATAAAGTCCTTTAGGGTCTCTGCTTTCACATACTTCTAAAGAACAATCCATAAATATTTCTATAAATCTGTCTCCCAACAATTGTCTAACATCGTGCCTATCCTGGCGGAGAGGCGAAATAAAGGCAGTTAGCGTAATTATACCGGCATCTACAAAGAGCTTACTAACCTCGGCAATTCTTCTGATATTCTCCTGGCGGTCCCCAATGGTAAACCCCAAATCTTTATTGAGACCGTGCCGTATATTATCCCCGTCCAGCAGGTAAGTAGGTCTGCCCCCTTGCAGGAGCGTTTTTTCCACTGCATTGGCAATGGTAGATTTCCCGGAACCGGACAACCCGGTAAACCATAATACAACACCTTTTTGCTGTAATAATCCCTCTCGGTCTTCCCTTGTCACGCTGGTATGATGCCAAACTACATTTCTGTTATTACCCATGGATTTAACCCCCTAGTAGATACCCAGTAAACGCCAATAAGTCAAAGCAAAGAGTGCGACTATGGCTACGGATACGATGTTCAAAACAAGCCCTATCCTGAAAGCTTCACCGGATTTTATAAATCCTGAAGAATATGCTATGGCATTTGGCGGTGAACTCATGGGAAGCATAAAAGCCAATCCCGATGGTATTGCTACCAAATATACCGCTAAAACAGGCGGCAGGTTTAGAGCCATTGCTGTTTTCATCACCACTGGAAGCAGCATCACAACAACTGCCGCATTAGAAACCCCTTCAGTGAGAAAGACGCTTAAATATAAAACAACAATCATAAATCCTAAAATAGAAAAACTCATGTTGGCAATATAATTCTGATTTATATAGTCCAACAGCCCGGTTTCTACCAAGGCTTTACCTAGGGCAATGGCACCTCCGTACATCATAATTGCGCCCCAGTTGATTTCTTTTTTTGCATCCTCCCAGTTGGTCACGTTAAGTACAAAAAAGAGCGCCGCGCTGATTAGGGCAATGTTGGCAATGCCAAATCTCGCACTTTCAAAAATCCACAAATAAATGGTACCTACCAAAATAATCAAAGCCTTAATCTCTTTAAGACTAATCTTACTGACCCTGCCTCCACCTTCGGAAAACATTTCCTTCAACACTTCCGTATCTCTAGTGGAAGCACTTACTTTTTTGGAAAGGTAAAAGGCGACCATAATCATAATCAGATAGATAGGCGGCGCAACTGTAATAATCCATTCTAAAAAACCAATAGTGGTACCGGTTGATTCTTCCAAAATACCTATTGCCAAGGGGTTTCTTGCACCACCTAAGAATGTTACAACTCCGCCCAACACGCTGCCCCAGGCCAAAGCAAAAAACATGTACTTTCCCAATATGGAGCTGCTTTTTAATTCCAATCTTTTGCTTATTGACATTAAGATGGGAAACAGCATGGCCGCCACTGCATGTTCGGGCATAATATGTGATAAAGAGGCGGCTAAAAAAAACACGGAAAGCACCAGTTTATGCGGCCTGTCACCAAATCTGGATAATATATAGTATGAAATCCTTTTGTTTAACCCGGAACTGGAAACCCCAGCAGATATAATGAAGGCACCGATGATAAAAAAGACTGCTTTATTACCAAAAAAGGAATACACCTGTGCCTCCCCTAAAACATTAAATGTAGCCAGTAGCCCCATCACCATCAGACTGGTGATAGCCAGAGGAATAATATTGGTTACCCATAAAAAGTTGGCAAACAGGAAAATAATTAACGCCTGATAGGCCTGCTGAGACATGCCCGACGGAATATTGTCACTGGAAATAAATATCAAGAATGTAGCAAATGAAATCAACAGCAAGATAGCATTCTTATATTCCAATAAAAATAGGGTGGCTAGGGGCCGTCTATCTATATAAACCTTACTCTTCACAATTAATGCCTCCTACAGTCCACTGGACCCAAAGGATTCATCAATCCTTTTCACCATCAACTTTTGCCTGAAATTCATGGTTTCCAACAGCATTTTCATTTTAATCTTATCTGCCAAAGAGTAATCAGCCCGTTTCCGGTCCAACAAGGGTATGGACTTTAAGTTAGGTGAAATTTTTCCAAAGTACTTATGGGATTTTATAAAATCAATCAGATTGTCATCATCTTCTGCCGGTATCGGGATAATCTTTAATGGCAATAAATCTTCAATGATACTTTTGTCATTTTGACTTGCAGCAAAAACCCATCCAAGGGCAAATAAGTCAGTGGCAAAAGTCATAATCTCAACCTGTTTTTTAGAATAACTGCTTATACTTGGATTGAAATAGAGGCCATGCACACCATATGAAAAATATTCTTCAATGCGCTGTTTATGCCGGGGTATTCCCGATTGTAATACTACAAAGATATCAAAGTGCTTTTTAATTTCTTCTACTAATATCTTTCTAGTATAGTCTGTTACCTGATCTTGAAAGGATAACATGATGTACTTTGTCTGATACTGTGAAATTTCTTTCTCAACAAAACCCAATAAGATTTCCGCCGAAGTATCTTCCAATACAGTGATCGTGTGCATGAAACCCCCTCCCTAGAAGTTATTTAACGCCTGGCTCATATCTTCCAAGATATCCTTGGGGACACTTTTCCCTAATGTTGTATGCTTCAGGAGATTATATGTTACACCAAATAATCCGGAAGCAGCGATAAAGCGAAACTTGCTTCAGGTGGGGTTTTATACCCCATCTGATGTTTAGTTAAGCCATATCTACCCTCGGGGCACAAGTGCGACTACGCCAACAAGTTGGCGAGTCTTCTATGCACCCTCGGGTGGTTTTCTAACTACCTCTTAAGCTCCAAATAGTGTGGTGGAGAGGTATCGTTCTCCAGTATCAGGAATAATTGTTAAGACTCTTTTTCCTTTTCCTAATCTTTTTGCTACTTCCAAGGCTGCATATAAATTAGCACCTGCGGAAATACCGGCCAAAATACCTTCTTTACGAGCAAGCTCTTTGGCTGTTTCAAATGCCGCTTTATTATTTACCATCACTATGTCATCATAGATATCCGTATTTAGTGTTTTTGGTATAAACCCGGCGCCAATCCCTTGCAGCATATGCGGCCCGGGCTGCTGCCCGGATAATACGGCCGAGTCTTCCGGTTCAACAGCTATAATCCTTATTCCATCTATATTTTCTTTTAAAACTTCTCCAACACCGCTAATGGTCCCGCCTGTACCCACTCCTACAACAAAGGCATCCAGGTCCTGACCAAAATCATTTAGTATCTCCCGGGAAGTTGTTTTTCTATGCACCTCAGGGTTGGCAGGATTCTCAAATTGTTGGAGCATCAAATAGCCTTTTTGTGTCACGTCCTTCCGCTTGAACACTGCCGGGAACATTCTCAATGGGTTCACCGTGGTCCAGTATAAATCCCATGGTTTCTCCGGACTTAATTTTGGCTAATTCTATTTTGACTTTTACGAAATTAATGGGACATTTGACGCCTTTAAGATCCGCTATCTTTAATAGATGTATCCACATCCTGCCCTGCGTCAGTGCTCCCTATCCTTTAATGACAGTATGCCGTAAACAACATGGGGATCATATGCCAGCCGTTTATCTTCATCTGATGGCCTTGAAGGCGTATAAGGGTGAGAGTGATAAATTCCCACCACCTCAAGATCTTCGGCTCTGATCTTCTTCAGGACAACAAACTGTTCTTTAGGGTCCATGGTAAAATGTTCGCTGCTTTGGTCTGTGTTTCTCATGGGATATATCTTTTTTATTAGTATTTCATCATCTATTTTGCTACCTGCCAGCAGTCCGCAGCATTCCAAAGGAAATTCCCTTTTTGCCTGCTCTACTATTTGGTTATAGTGTTCCTCCGACATTTTTACCACCATTAATATCATCCTTTCAGACCGCCTGGCTACAGTTCACAAACGGGGCCGTTGTAATCTATCAGCTCTTTAATTGTGGGCTGGTCACCGCAAACGGGACAATTTGATTTTCGGTTTATTTTCACCTTTCTAAATTCCATATCAAAAGCATCATAAGTTAAAAGATAGCCGGCCAAGCTTTCGCCTACGCCTAAGATATATTTGATAGCTTCCGTAGCTTGCATCGTGCCGATAACACCGCCCATAACACCCAAAACTCCAGCTTCTCGACAGGTGGGCGCGGCGCCTTCCGGCGGCGGTTCTTTAAACATACATCTATAGCAAGCAGTATCATTATCCGGAATATATGTAGTCAACTGACCGTTAAATCTTATAATTCCTGCATGGGAGTATGGCTTTTTTTGCCATAACACAGGACCTACTTGTGACAGGACGAGCCACGGGGACGTTTTGTTTGCCAGCTGCTAGCAGTATCTAGTTTTTTCCCCCAATGAAAAAACACCTCCCGGTTTTATTCTACAGAAGGTGTATTACTTGCGATAAGTTAATAAGTTAAGAATAAGTTAAGTGCCTGGCACCGGCTCTTTCTTAAACCAACCCCGAAAGAACTGATACACGAACAATAATACCCTTTAATTCATTATCCTGGTCTACCACTGCCAGCGGATATTTGCTGTCTGTTGCATCGGGAATAAGCTCCTGGATATATGTTTCGGGATCCGTGGTGGAATAATCCTTTTTAAGTATCTCCTGTAATGACTTGTTCTCTTTGATTGCCATGACCGTATCCTCAACAGTTACGATACCTTGGAGTTTTCTTTCCCTATCCACTACAAATACACTTGAAATACTATTAGAGCGCATTTCTTTCAAAGCAACTTTGGGACCTGCACTAATAAAAACAAGGGCCATCGGTTTAGTCATAATATTTTTAGCCTGCAACACCTTCGAACGATCGATATCTTTGACAAAGTCCTCAATATACTCGCTGGCAGGAGAAGAAAGTATCTCTTCAGGAACTCCTATCTGCTCCACCTTTCCGTCCTTCATCACTGCAACCCTGTCCCCAAGTTTGAAAGCTTCATTAACATCGTGGGTAATAAAAATAATAGTCTTCTTCAGTCTGGAATGTATTTCAAGTAGTTCAAGCTGCATTTCACGCCTGATTAAAGGATCTAACGCACTGAAAGGTTCGTCCATTAAGAGAATGTCAGGATCGTTGGCCAAGGCACGTGCCAGCCCTACACGTTGCTGCATTCCGCCGCTGAGTTCCACGGGAAGCTTATGCTCCCATCCTCCCAGTCCTACAGTCTTAAGCACTTCTAGTGCAGTTTCTTGACTTTCACTTTTGGAAATTCCCCTGATGTCAAGACCGTATTTAACATTTTCTATCACACTCATATGTGTAAAAAGACCAAAATGTTGAAAAACCATGGCAATCTTTTTTTGTCTTAATTCCTTAAGACTTTTCTTATCAAATTCTATTATATTTTCTCCGTCAATATAGATCCTGCCTTCAGTAGGTCTGTTGAGCAGATTTAAACAGCGTATCAGGGTAGACTTCCCGCTACCTGACAGACCCATGATGACAAAAATTTCACCATCATTTACCTCAAAAGACACTTCTTGCACTCCCACAGTATGTCCCGTTTGTTTTAGTAACTGCTCTTTTGAGACCCCGGCCTTAACCTTTTTAAGTATGCTTCTGGGATGCCGCCCAAAAATCTTTGTTACATTTTCTACCTTTACCTTTTCAACCATCTTTCAACCCCTACCTTTACTCAGGAACTTTTGACCTGTCAGCTATTCCCTGGGAAAGTCTATCAATGATAATTGCCAGAATTACTATACTAAATCCCGCTTCAAACCCGCGAGCTATGTCAATACGGTTAATTGCAATCAGAACCTCCATCCCCAGTCCTTTAACCCCTATCATAGAAGATATGACAACCATCGCCAGTGCCATCATTGTGGTTTGGTTGATTCCCGCCATAATTGTAGGTAATGCCTGGGGTATCTGGATCCTCGTCAAAAGCTGCCAGCTCGAAGAACCAAATGATACTGCTGCTTCCACCATCTCACTAGATACTCCGCGAATACCGAGATTTGTAAGACGTATTACCGGTGGAATAGCATAAATCGTAGTAGCGAAAACTGCCGGAACCTTCCCCATTCCAAAGAGCATCATGGCCGGAATCAAATATACAAAACTGGGCATGGTCTGCATCCCGTCCAAGAGAGGTTTCATGCCTGCTTCCACGTTACTATAATAAGCCATTAAGATACCCAAAGGTACTCCCAATAAAATGGATATTACGACAGATGTAAGTACTATGGCCAAGGTGGACATCATTAAGTCCCAAAGGCCGAAAGCACCTATCAGGAAAATTAAGAAGGCATAAGTCAGACCGGATGAGAACGATTTTAATTTCCAGCCAAGTATAAAAACTGCAACCAGCAACAGCCACCAGGGTAACCACAGTAGAAAAGCTTGAATATTTAATAAAAACCACAATAGCCCACTGCTGATTGCATCAAAAAAACCTCCGAAATTATTCATGAGCCACTTTACAAACTGATCCACATAGATACCTAGCTTAAATTGCAAAAACTCAGGAAAATCAATCATCTTTCCGGCCGCATCAAAATTCGCAGCCGTTTTCACCCCACTTTTCTCCATTGTTTTTTAAAAAGGCCAAAAACCCAGCAGTTGGCTTGTTTTACAAGCCAACTGCTAATTATTTAAAGCTCGGAGTTCACCTTTTCGGCTACATCGTCCCCAACCCATTTAGTCCAAACATCTTTATTATTCTTTAGATACCAAATAGCAGCATCCTTTGCTTCCGCATCATTATCTTGCATATAAGCAAGAATCTCATTCATTTTAGCGGCAGTCATCTCAAAGTTCTTTAATAAATCTACTACTTCCGGTGCCTTTTCAGTCATGCTCTTGTTAATAGTTACCGTAATCCTGTCTGCAGGGTATTGGCAAGCATAACCGGCTTCTTCAGTATATTTACTTTCATCAAATTCCGGTTCTTCAAGTCGAGTCATATCATACTTACCCAACAGCCAAGTCGGTTCCCAATAATAAGCTACTACAGGTTCACCCTTTTCCACCGCACTAGCAATAGCGGTTGCCAATGTTGGTCCCGAACCCGGTGTAAAGTAAGTGAAGTATTCATCAAGTCCATAGGCTTTAATTTTGGGAACTAGCGTTTCGCCCGTTGACCATGTCGTTGGAGCACCTACGATACGACCTTTTTCAGGGTTTTCAGGGTCCTTAAATAGTTCCCAGTAATCCGGTAAATCAAAAATTGATTTTAAGTCTGGAGCCATAGGCTCTATTCCTCTTTCAGCATCTCCCTCTATCATAAAGGTTGGTACATATATCCCCTGCCTATTCTTTTTCATTATTTCATTTATTTCTAACACTTTTCCTTCTTCAACAGGTTCATAATATTCTTCACCATATGTTTTTGTCCAATTTTCAATACGAACATCTAAATCGCCTTTACCTATTCCAACCAATTCTATGTTGGATGCAGCCGACGTAATTTGAGTTTTATAACCTATTCCATTTGTAATAATAAAAGATACAATTTCTGTATTGACCTTTGAACTATCCCATGTGCTTGCTGCAAAATTAATCGTTTCATTTTTATCATTTGCGGCTTCATCCTGTTGTGTACAAGCCACTCCTGTAAACATTAAGCCTAAAACCATCATGATTACTAGAATCGAAAAAATATTTTTTCTCTGAAAAACTGCCACTAAAAAAACCTCCTATTAAAATTTGTAGTAATGATTTTATTCTTTAGTTTTCACTCTCCATCAAAAGATATACCAAACGCCATGTATAGCTATATCCAATCCAGAATGTCTGGATGAAGTCTGTGCACAATTGGCATAATATTTCATGTTCTTTCAATATCTTTTATACAAATAACCCATTCATCTACCAACTCCTGTTCATAGGCAAGTTTTATTTATTCATAATTCAAACACCGCCATTCAACGCTTAACGATGGTTTAAAAAAATAACAAACCTAATATAATCAATCCAATAATTGCCAGCAACAAGCTTTCTTTTGTTTCTATAATTAAATGGTACTGCTATCATTTTATCAATTAGATTACTATTTTACCAGCCAAATTTTGGATAAATTGATACCTCGTCCTTTTACTCTATCCTAGTTTTTTCTCCCAATGAAAATAAGTTAAGTGCCTGGCACCGGCTCTTCTCTTGGCTCTTCCTTCTCTTCATTCCGTTTGCTTTTAATGAAAAATGCTAGTACAAGTCCAATTATCGCGGTAATGCCCGCAACGGTAAACG
>JADQBR010000041.1 GCA_016278515.1 Bacillota bacterium | reverse complement strand
CGTACTACGACTAGTAGTTATAACAGGCAAACCTCCCCCTAAGACACTCTTTTAATCGGTAAACTCCTTGAGCCTTATTTTAACAGACTGCAATCTCTTCCGGTATGCCTGAGAAAGCTGGCTATAGGTTTCATCATCTATTTGCCCGCCGGTTCGCTGCTGTTCCAATTCTTTAATTTTTTTCTGTAAAGCGTTATTTCTCTTAGTTAACATTTGAAATAGTCTTTCTTCATTATCTTCTTCCGTAGGCGGTTCCGGACTACCCTGTTTCCGCTTATAAAAGGCAAACCCTATTAATCCCGCAGGAATTATTACCACCAATAGAATAAACAAGTGAGCATCTATCCCAGAAAATGGGGACTGTCTCCAAAATTTCACGTGCCCAGGACTATGAAACTCGGGATTATAGGATTCCTCGATACCGCCATTACTAACTTGCATCACTGTTGCTTCTATAACGGTTCCGGACTCCAAATCACTAGCACCCATCAACTGGTAGTCGTTATCCCCGACCCGCTGGATAGCGCCTTCACGAAGTTCATTACTATACATATTAAATATTTTTACAGGTGCGAAAATGGAGTATTCCGCAGTTGGATTATCAAGAGTAGTAGACAATATGAAGCGGGTTGAATTATCCGGGATAATAACTAGATACCCGACTTCTATTTGACTTTTACCGGATGGAATCTTTGAATATATCAGTTTACCCTCTTTTTCAATTAGCTCATCTTCACCTTGGGCAGACAAAATTATTAATTGGCTATGGTTTTTAGGGAGCCCTATTGTAATAGATGTTTCTTTTGCTTGAGACTCTAAAGGATTGTTCACTATAATTGTGTCTTTAACGCTTAACACGTTCACCTGATCCGTAGCAGTAATCATTTGATGACGCAGCGCAACAGTAACCCCTACACCATTATTCTGCCCAATATCCTGGCTGAATGCAGGGTTTGCAGAGAATAGAATTAGTAATAACGCCACAGTCATCACCCTAAATTTAGTCATTATCGTCACCTCACTTATCGTTTGGCTTCTGCAGTAACTTTCTTAATAGCCTCAAGTTCAGACTCAATATCCTTTTCAACTTCCAGTTCTAAATCCTTTATTTGAGCCAAATTTACATTATCTATGTTGCCTTCCTCAGCTTTTAACAAAGCTACTGCCTGTTTCTTGTAATTTGTATTTAATTTATGATAATCTTGTTCGGATAGTTTTTTCATTTGATAATCGAACTCAATCTCTCCCAGTGTAGTAAATACCGATTCTTTTTCCTGCCCAAAGACCGCTTCCTTTAAATTACCTTCAACAAACATATCATCGGCTTCTTTCACCAAGGGATAGCCTATCAAGAATACAGATACTAACACTAATATCAGTTCTACAATCAATGAAAAAGGTTCCACGCTTACTTATCCTCCTTTAAACATAGCTTTATCCTATTGGTTATATTTAGGACCTAATTTACTACCCTTACCCGGCCATACTGAAAAAATTGTACCTACCACTAATACGTAGCCACCAATCCACATCCAACTCATCAACGGATTAATGTGTACTTTGAAAGTAGCGGTCTGACCACGGTCTTCCCAATCGGCTAGAATTACATAAAAATCTTCTATAATCGAACCCAATATGGCCACCTCGGTGGAAGGCTGATCCCATGTTTCATAAAATACCTTTTCAGGAATTACTACGCCAAGATCTTCTCCATTTTTCGTTACAGGCATTTCAGCATAGACCACAGTGTTTTCGCCTTCAGGTTTTTCTCTTAAGCCATTAAATGCTAGTGTATAATTACCGATTATAATGGTATCACCTGCATTTACCGTTTTGGTTACTTCTTGTTTATAACCGTAGGTACCAATTATGGCTATAGTCATCAAAACTATTCCCAAGTGAATGACGTACCCTCCGTAGCGACGTCGATTACGCACAGTTAAATGTGCCAGCGCTGTTAGAAATCCTTCACCTGTCATTTTACGACGTACCCTGATACCCCGATGGAATTCTTGTAAAATAGTAAAAAGAACAAATGTGGCAACTGTAAATGCAACTGCTCCATAGAGTTCTCTTCCTGGAACCCAGAAGTATATTGCTATCCCTGTGATTATGGCCGCAATAAAAGGCCACATAAAGTTATTTCGTAAGTTTTTCATACTTGAACGCTGCCAGGCAATCAATGGGCAAACACCCATTACGAATAGCAAGGCAAGAAGGATTGGACCATTAACCTGATTGAAAAATGGTACACTGACAGTAACTTTTACCCCTCGAACAGCTTCTGAAATCAATGGGAAAATGGTACCCCAAAATGTAGCAAACGCTGCTCCAACCAATAAGAGGTTATTTATCAAAAAGCTGCTTTCTTTTGATAAAAATGATTCAAACTGGTTTCCCTGCTGTAGTAGTTGTATTCTTTCTAGCAGCAGATAAAGAGAAACTACTAATGCAAGAGTCATAAATGCCAGGAACCAAGTCCCACCTTCATTAGTAAAGGCATGCACTGATTGCAAAATTCCGCTTCTTACTAAATAAATACCAAACAAAGTAAAAATGAATGTCATAATAATTAAAGCCATGTTCCAGATCTTTAGCATATCTTTTCGTTCTTGTATCATAATTGAGTGTAAAAATGCTGTCCCTGTTAACCAAGGAATAAACGAAGCGTTTTCCACAGGGTCCCAACCCCAGAAACCGCCCCAACCCAGTTCTACATAAGCCCATTGCGCTCCGTAAAGGTTACCCAATGTTAAAAAAAGCCATGCAACTACAGTCCAGCGTCTGGTAACTTTAATCCAACTATCATCTACTTTCCTGGTAATCAAAGCTGTCATAGCAAACGCATATGGTATGGCAAAACCAACATATCCTAAGTAAAGAGTAATCGGGTGAAACACCATCCCTGGGTTTTGAAGCATAGGATTAAGGCCATTACCTTCAGCAGGCACTACTCCTCCAGGTATATTGACGAATGGATTAGTAATAAAGGCAATAACAGCTAGAAAAAATAGATTGATTATTACTAAAATAGTAAGCACATATGGGATTTTTTCGTCTTCTTTATGTTTTTTAGAAAGTGCCACTATACCAGTATATATCGATAGAACCCATGCCCAAAGCAGCATGGAACCATCATTTCCTGCCCAGAATGCAGAAAACTTATAAAAAAGCGGTAGATTCTTGCTGGTGTATCTGTAGACGTATTCTACCGAAAAATCACTAGTTATTAATAGATAACTAAGTACCAAAGAAGCGATAGTAGTTAACATGCAGATTGCAGTTACTCCACCTTTAGCACTTCTTTTCAGTCGCTCATTATTGGTGATAATAGAAATAATAAATGCTGTGATGGTATAAGCACTGATTGCTACTGCTAACACAATTGCAAAATAGCCTATTTCCGCCATTATCGGGTCCCCCAATCTTAAATTCCCTAAATTTGATACTGTAACAGGCCGTCCTTTTTAAAATCACCTCCTTAACTATGTCGCATAAAAAACCCTGGGTATTCTGCGGCTGTCAGTCTTCTTCCTTGTGCTTTTATGCGCATGTATAGTTTTTCTAAGACATCTTATTCTTTGTCCCTCTTAACATTAAACAAAACTGTGCCAGGGGAGATACTAGCCAAAAAAGATATGTCCCCTTTCATACTACACCCAGTAGTACGAAAGGGCAGTCTAAAACCTATTCTGACTCTACTTTGAATACCTTCCCCTTAAACCACCATACCCCTGAAGGGTACCCTCTAAATATAGCACCATATCATACCTTTGACAAGGGTCATATCCAATTTCTCAAACCAAGAACAAAAAATATTAGTTGCATTTTACAAATATATATGGTATAAATTAGTTAAAGGTGGTGCTTATGGTAAATAAAAGAGAATTGTTTCAGATTTTAACGCGCCGTCTCGGCTTGTTAAATAAAAACTGTTGTGATTATAAGTCCTTAGATATCTCCTTAGTTCAGAGCCACATTCTTTATGAGATTAGACGTCAAGACTACCCCTCGATACAACAGGTAGCTGAAACCTTAGGCTTTGACATAACAACTTTCAGTCGACAGATTCAGACGCTGGTGCGAAAGAGATTAGTAAGTAAAGTGCAAGCCCCGGAAGATAAGCGTGTCTACTTACTTTCCTTAACCGATAAAGGTTTCTTAGTCGAAGAACAAATCGATAAAAAGCTAAATACGTATCTGGACGAAATATTTTCTCACCTTTCGCCAGAAGAACAGAAAAAAGTAATTGACGCAGCTACATTACTAAACCGGGCAATGCTAGAATCAGATACATGTTGTCTTCCTCCCTTATAGGGAGGTTTTCATAAAACAAGTACTTGCAAAATACAAATATATTAAGGAGGAATTGTAAAATGGATAATATCAAAGATTTTGTTCAAAAAAAATATGGGGAGGCCATTAGTCAAAAGACCAGCTGTTGTGGTGATAGTGATTGTTGTGGAAATTCTTTAAACAATAATGCCGATATTATCAAAGCCAATCTCTATAGCAGTAAAGAAGGCGGGTTACCAGAAGAGATATTTAAAGCATCATTTGGTTGTGGCAATCCTACCGCCCTAGCGGAATTAAATCCTGGTGAAACTGTTCTTGATTTGGGAAGCGGATCTGGAGTAGATGTATTCTTATCAGCCAAACGGGTAGGACCCAACGGCAAAGTTTATGGGTTAGATATGACTGATGAGATGCTAAAAGTTGCCAAAGAAAACCAGCAAAAATTAGGCATAGACAATGTAGAGTTTCTAAAAGGTTATATCGAAGATACCCCATTATCTGATAACATTATTGACGCAATAATATCAAATTGCGTCGTGAATCTTTCAACTGACAAGAAGAAGGTTTTACAAGAAGCATTTCGAGTCTTAAAAAGCGGTGGGCGATTTGCAATATCAGACATAGTTTTAACTAAACCACTTCCTGCTAAAATTAGCCAAGACCTTCTAGCTTGGTCTGGCTGCATTGCCGGCGCCTTACAAATCAACGATTATCAGTCTCTATTACAAGAGGTCGGATTTGAAAATATAAGCATTCAAATCACCCGTGATTATGATTTAACTAGCGAGACATCTAAATCCATACTACCCAATTTAACAGACTCTGAAAGGGCAGATTATAATGGGGCAATAGTAAGTGCCTTTATTAGAGCAACAAAACCGGAATAACTTAAACATTGATAGAGTAGGCGAAAAATATTTTTCACCTACTCTATCGCATTTATTGTGCAATAGGTAACTGCCAAGTGAAGATTCTGGAGGACACTTCCCTCATATCTTTTATATTAAGTTTAACAAAAGAATCTGCTTGTACAATTCTATTACCGTCCGCACTTTTAGCTGGGAAGGTTAATATCCCGTTCAGGTGATGACTATCTTTGCTCACTAGCTCCCAACTGTTCGGCTTTACTATTATGTCATCTACGGTTAGTTCTGCCTTCTCTAACATAGGGAATTCTCTTAAATCTCCGGAATGGGTGTTCATTGATATTTTAAGCACTAAATTATTTTCTAAGTCAAATGACTTAATAGCCTCTTGATTCTGGGTTGCCTCAAAGTATTCTAAGGCTCCCAAGAGCACACCAACTTGGACCCCTCCTTCACCATCATCAGTCCGAAAGTATAGTTCGTCAGAGATGGTTTGACCGCTTGGTTCTTCTTGTTTTACTACCTGCTCCTTCTCAGTTGCCTCTTTTTCTTCTTGCGGTTGAGAAGTGGAGCTACAGCCGACTAATACTAAAAATACTAATAGGACTAAAACCAGAACCTTAATGTAAGGCTTTTTCATAGACGCAACTCTCCTTTAACTATTTAATGGCAACAAAATCAATCTCATGTGGCGAAATGCCTACTTGGTACTGAGATAATTCTTCAAAATTATTGGCATCAAATACGTGCACTTGATTGTTCTGTCTTTCAGTAATAAATGCTTTTGTCCCATCCGGAGTAAATTTTATGTGATTGGGTAACTGCATGTTATCAATAGACTGAACTAGCTCGTAATTATTTGCAATGTCATATATCTTAACTTTTGCTTCACCTTGAACAACTACCCACAAAAATTGGCCATCAGGTGATACTGCAACCGCATGGGTATCCTTCCCAGTTACGAAAGCGCTTTTTACTTTACCCGTACCAGTATCAATCACTGAAACAGTTTCACCTTCATAATTGGCAACATAGAGATTTTCTCCGTCTGGTGAGGTCGTAGTTTCCTGCGCCCCCTCACTGCCAGTTTCCCAAGCGCAGACGGTACTTAGATCTTCCATATCCAGCTCAATAACCTTGTTAGCTACCGGGTCCGCTATATAGGCTTTTTTCCCGTCTGGTGAAAAGCTCATATGAGTCGGCCCTTCAAGTTTTTGAGTAACAGTACTAACAATTTCATTAGTTTTAGTATCTATAATGGCCAAAATCGGCCCACCGGACCTGCCGGCAGCAACCAAGACATATTTGCCGTCAGGGCTAATATCAATTCCGTGGGTACGTTCACCGACTTCGATGGTTTTTATTTTCTTACCACTAGTCGTATCTATAACGTAAACATTCCCGCCATCAAGGTCACCTGTGTATAAATATTTATTATCCGGAGTGACCGCTACTCCATGGGAAGCTGTTTCTCCAACCTTAATGGTTTGTTTTATCTGCTGACTTGAAGTGTTATAAACGGTTACTGTACCGTCTCCGGCATTGGGTACATAGACATCATATTCCTGGGGTCCAACCGTACACCCTAGCAAAACAAATAAAGCTAGAAGCATTCCAACAAAGGCTACACGCCTCATCTTCTTTCACAACCTTTCACCAATGTTTACTAAATTATTTGCAGCAGTTTGACTGCTTATCACCAGTTTCACAGCACGCATGCTCTTTATCAAGTGTACTACTTTCAGTATGGCAGCCCCCACTACCACATCCTCCCTTTCGGAGCATGCGTACGGAAAAATAAACAATTCCAAATACAATTAACCAGCCTGCAAACGAGCCTAAGTAACTAATAATTACACCCCCTTCTTTTTGCCCTTTTCTTAATAAAGGCTGTAGTAAATAACCAAGGAAATAACTATAGCAACTAATACTGAGCCAAGGTCAAACAAAAAGCTCTTTCTTGACTCTTTATTATTATTCTTAGCTAACGGCATAGTCTGCTTCAAATAACGTTTGAGCAGTATTGCCGCAATTACAAATACTAAACTAATAATATAGGATACTGAAATTCCAAATATTTGCGGATTAGTCCTAAATATTTCAACAAAAGCTCTTATGACAGGATATGCCCATAAATAGGTAGTAAATAGCTGTCCATTATACTCCAAGTTCTTACGTTTACGCCACAATACAAAAAAGAGTAGATAGTTCAATAAAAATTCATACGCTTGGGCAGGATGCAATAATTGCCCATTTATTGACACGCCCCAAGGTAAGCTTCCCAAGATAGGTTTACCGAAAACATCGCACCCAATCCTGCCAATGGCCTGGCCTAGTATTAAAGATGGCGTCACAAGGTCCGCAGTCTTCCAAAACGATAGACCTTTCTTTTTAACATATAACCCGCCTACTAGAATTCCACCCAAGAGACCGCCGTGGATGGATAAACCACCTTCATAAATTTTTAATATCGCCAAAGGCTCAGCCATATAGTATTGAGGATTATATACTAAGACATATATCAGCCTGGCGCCCACAACCCCGCCTATTACCGTATACAATACAAGTTCCATGATGCTATCTGGGTCCACACCAGTTTTTTTTGCCTCCCTTACGGCTAGCCATAAACCTGCAAGAATGCCAATTACTATCATTAAACCAAAAATATTTATCTGCAAATGTCCAATTTGAAATATTACCTTGCTCACTCTTCTCCTCCTCCACCTTTTAAAATTTAAACATTTTTTAAACTACTTAAAACCTATAGGTTTAAGTATTTATTAAGTCACATGCATCATACTATAAAAATATATACGCATTTTGAATAATCTGTGTGTATTTTGTGAAGATGATAAGATACCCAAAGAATGGCACCTTTAAAGTTACTACATGTGGTAGTATTAGTCAAGCAGCAAAAAATTGGACAAAAATACTATTACTAATATGCAGATGTATTGCTACTTAACTTTCCCGCCATTTCGACAATTCCAATATAAAAAATCCCCGCTAATCAGCGGGAAACAAGATGGATTATTAATACAATTGCAATAATGTTAAATCTATTTTAAGAGCCTTCCGATGAATTATTGGCATCTTCCTTTTTATCTTTATGGTAAGAACTGCCATGCATTCCACGCATCATAAAAATGTGCATCAAAGGGCATAAAAGCAGTAGACCAACCCACCAGTAACTACCTCCACTGCCTCCCTCTCTAATTCCGCCACCCCACAAACTAAACACGTAAACACCCATGATTCCGACACAAACCCACATCAAAATTGAATGCCATTTAGAATGGTTTTGCAAAATATACTCCCTCCTTTTTTCTTATTTCTCGCGGTATCCTGTGTAATCTATGCGTGGGGCAAACTTAGTCCTGCAAAATAAAGCTTATTTCACTTTATTATCATTCTATACAAGGGCAATGTAATATTATTTTAAGCTCCCAACGAAGAATTTTTGTACCTAGACTTACCGTAATCATAACTCGTAATATTATTAAACACATTATCATTCCTTGATAAAATCTATTTTTAGCTAGCCAAACATTAAAAAACAGGGCAGTTTTTCGTCATACCCAGGACTAAAGCTAATGTCCCTTATCACAATGAGCAACAGCAGGAAGCATCCATTTCATTGTATGCATATTGACACCCCCTTCTTGTGAACTATTATACAGTACCCCCTTGGGGTACAATTACATGTTACTACTTATTGTAGTACTATGTCAAGTATGTTCCCCACTAAAATAATTAAACATTGCAACTTAACATTCAAATAAACTTGCCCATCAATTCACTAATTCTTAATAATCAGACGTAGATACACTCTATCTCTGAGTAACTGGCCATCTTCACATTTTTTTCACATTAAGAACAATGTTTTTACAAATTATTAAGATATAATAATGCAAACAACCCGCCACAATTGGGTAAATACATAATTTTTTTATAGTTTGGAGGGGATTCTTTGAGTCAGAAGTTTAAAGTATTGCTGCGTTCTTTTATTATCGGTATTGTTGCATTTTTTAGTCTGTTATTGGTATACTTTCTACTTGTTGGTTTGGTAGAATCGTGGAAACATGCACAAGAACTGTTTTTAACTGACGCGTTTTTCATTGGGACAATTTCATTGGGTTTTGGCATCCAAGTAGGTCTTTACAGCTATATCAAACAATTGCAAAAGATTATTGCTGCGCGTAATATTACTGCCGCTGCGGTGTCAGGCACAGGAACATCCACAATCTCTATGGTTGCTTGCTGCCTCCACCACGTGGGCGATGTACTCCCACTTATCGGTCTGTCAGGTGCTGTCCTGTTCTTTGAACAATACCGTTACCTTTTAATGTGGTTTGGCATCATTATTAATACAGTTGGAATCTTGATGATAATCCGCCTAATAGCGAAAAACAGGTTATGGCCAAAACAAGTATTTAACATCTGTTAGACTGCTAAAATAGATGCACCTAAGGGAGGTTAACATGCATGAGTAAAAAATATATTACTTTAACATTCATCATAATCAGTTTACTCATAGGGGCTATCTATTGGGGTACCCAATTGACACGAGAGATGTCTAAAACTAAACTGCCGCCCGGTAGTTCGATCCCACCTAATAATGTCAAAACAAATGATGTTATTGATCCTATTCCGGCACCCAACTTTTCACTAACTACATTGGCAGGTAATACTGTCTCATTGAAGAAGTTTAAAGGTAAACCGGTGGTATTATCTTTCTGGACAACTTGGTGAGGTGCATGTAGAGGACAAATGCCTGAGTTGCAGGCATTTTATGATAAACACAGAAATAAAGATATCGTAATATTGGCCGTTAATGTCATGGAAAAAGAAACAAGAAAAGGCATAAAAGACTTTATGAATGAAAACGGATACACCATACCGGTGCCTCTGGACTCAGATCAAAATGTTTCAAATTCATTTGAAGTATGGGGACACCCCGTTACTTTTTTTATAGGTGCCGACGGGTATATCCGCTATAAACATTTTGGGCCGGTCACCCTTGATATCCTACAGCAATATACCAATAAATTAAATCAGTAAAAGATCTTCGGAGGCGTTATAGATGCTTGACCAAAGTTCATTGTCATTATGGGCAGTTTTTTTGGCAGGGCTGTTTTCATTTTTCTCCTCTTGCGTAGTCCCACTTTTACCTACTTACTTTAGTTTACTCACCGGCGTATCGGTTTCAACTGTTAACCACCGCAACGAAAGAAACCTCTTACTTAATGCTGTGGCATTCCTTGCAGGACTTTCTTTATTGTTCATAATTTTGGGATTAACAGCCAGTACTTTGGGAAGATTTTTGATAAGCAATAGGGAATTCATACGTCAGGTAAGCGGAGTGATTATTATTGTTTTTGGATTACATCTTGTTGGACTGCTTAAATTAAAACTACTTCAAAGAGAAAAACGGTTATTCCATATACCCCATACTCCAACACCAATTAATTCTTTTTTTCTAGGGATTGCTTTCTCCGCAGGATGGACCCCCTGTATTGGACCCACACTAGGTTCGGTGCTATTATTAGCAAGTAATTCTTCCACGATTCAAAGTGGCGGATACCTACTGCTTATATATTCTATCGGTTTTTCACTTCCATTCTTACTAATTGCTGCATTTTCAAAACCTGCAATAAGTTTACTAAAACGTTGGAAACGCTTTTTACCAATTATCGAAAAAGTTAACGGCGTGTTTATGATCATGTTAGGTGTAATAATATATTTTGATTACTTTTCGTGGCTTACAAGTATAGTTGACTTCGGTACCCATATTTAAAATAATCCCCGTACCGCTAAAAATAGGGAGCTGCCTTAATGTGTTTTCAGGGGCAGCCCCTATTAATTTGATATTCTATTGGGCCTTCTCTAAAGCGGCTTTTATCGTGTCTTCCACTTCTTGGGCAAAGTCCTGCAAACCCTCACTCTCCAGTAAATCCATAAATACCGTGGGCTTTATCATCCCCAACCTAGTTTCTCCCTGGTCCTCATACACTACCACCTTACATGGTAAAAAATAAATAACATTCATATTTGTTTCCAATACAGCTTTAGCCTTATGCGGGTTGCATACTTCCAAAATCCTTGCCTTACCTTTGAACTCTACGCCCTTTTCCTTTAGCTTGGACGGTACGTCGAGCTCCCACAAAGTGCCAAACTTCAGTTCCTTCAATGCTTCTTTTACATCATCAACCGCCTGTTCAAGTGGTTTTTTTGTAACTAAAGTATATTCAAAATTCATCTAACAACCTCCTCATACATTGTGATTCTAGTATACCAAGGATAATTGTTTAAAATGTGAAAAAAAGATATAGAATTTGTGAAGTATTGTTAAGTCGCGAATTAAACTTCTTTGTTATCAACCGCCGTTATTTCTATAGTTCTGCTTCTTGTGGTACCCGTTATTACCGGTCTCTAGGTCCGTAACGAATAACTAAAGTTGCGACTTCCTGTCTATCACCAAGATGCTGGTCCATGCCCATAATGGTTCTGTTGGCCTGGAAAGCCAAGGAGCGCTAGGTCCCAAAATTAGGCACAAAAAACCTTGGTAGAAACAAACTCTAGCAGGGTATTCCTTTAGCTACTTTAAATAGTATTTGGTAGTCGTCTCCGAACTTACATAACCCCTCGAAGTGCTGGAATAAATCTGAAAATAGTATATACCTAATAGTAACACAATCTACATCCTTAAATGAGGGTCTATGAAGCTGGGCCATTATTTCTTTCTCCCGAGAATCTGGCGCCACTAAAAAGAAGTTGTACTTCCTATTGCCAAGTGACCGAGCTAAGTCAATTAAACGTAATATTCCCGAATAAATTGAGGTGCTTTTTTCTACTTCAAAGGCACATTCTATTTGCTGTGTGTCCCTATTTATCCAAATTACGTCTATGAGGGAGACTGTTTTTAGAACCTCCTGAGGAAGTTCTAGCGGAGGAAGCTTGTCTAAAGTTATAAACTTAAGATTTTTCCCATCAAAAGATTTATTTCTGTCATTTGCCGCAATAAAAACGTCATATCCCAGCTCACGACCCATTTCGGTTAGCAAAAACTGTACCCGTAAATGTTCATTTTCTTCCTTGATTTCGTTTTGGACGTCTAAATGCCGCTTCTTTATTATTTTATTTAGTTTCTCTGTTGAAAAGTTAAGAGCCGTTTCCCAGTTCTCATCGAGTGCTATCTTTCCAATACCAACATCAAACAACAAACCTGAGATTGCTCCCAAGTCTTTCGATAAAATGGGCTGCAGCTCTTTATTAGTTTCCATAATCATTTCTCGCATTGCCAAGTAATGCTCCCATGAACCCAATTTCTTCTTCTCAGAAAAGATTGCATTAAAACCTTGCACAATTGCCGTATTAAACGGGGGAATTATGGTAGGATGCAAGAAATATAAGATATTACTAACAGCCGGCCCCAATCCTTTAATTTTATAACCATCTAGTCTAATAATTTCCTTGATTAACTTATCTGCAGTAGTTGTAGATAAACACGCTTCCAGAAACTCCCCAAAAATTTGTTTGTTTGCCTCATTTTCATATATATCGGGAATCCTTAACTTAGGTTTCCAATAAAACGGGTGGGCTGCTCCCGCAAAGACCTGTTTCTGTTCTGTGATGCAATTTAGTATAAATTCTAAAGGTGAACCTTTAAAATCATTACCAAAGTTTCCTTCCTTAATGGCCGAAATAACATCAATTACACCGCGTCTAATTGAACGAAATGCTTTCATTCTAGTTTGATTATCGATAAACCAAGTGTTGTATACTGACTCAGAATCAGATTTATACTGCTCCGTTAGTTGTTTGAGATTACTGACTTGCACTTTAAAGCCCCCCAAAGTGGCTCAGTTAATGAATGACAGATTAACCTCTGTCCCCATGAACCCTATTTGCCTTTCTCCATCACTTGACGGCGTAACTATAGCTATAGTTTCTACTAAAATGGATTCCTATGAAAGCCCTAAACCTAAAAGCCAACTTACTGATGACGGTTTTACGCAGAACTGAGGTTCCAAGCGAGATACAAATGGCAATCAAGTAAGATGGCATGGTTGGAAACTCCATATCTTATGCGATACCAAAAGTGAATTGCCATTAGAAATTTCGGTTACTCCAGCAAATGTATGCCATAATCAACCAATATGCTGGACAAATCATGGTAATTAGGTATCTCTGCTTCAACAGTCACCGCCAACTCCCTGTTATTGCGGTAATTGACATGCTTATAGCTTACGCCTTGCGCGCCATCGGCGCCAATAATATAATCCGCAGCAATGACAGTTCCATCCGCTAGCTGAACCTCATATCCGTCATTCACAGAAACTATTTTTATAACCTTACCATACTTAAGTTTTGCACCAGTTTCCACTGCCTTATCTAAAAGAAACTGATCAAATTTTGCCCGTTCCACCATATAAACCATCGGATGTTCTCGCGTAATTGTGATGGGCAGATTATTATTATTTGTAAGTATAGTCTGTTTAATAGTCTTTTCGATAACAGTTTCTAAGGAAAAATGGAGTTCTTGTAACACTTTAGGTGTAACCCCGCCGCCGCACGTTTTATTTCTTGGAAACTGTTGTTTTTCCACCACAAGTACTTCAAAACCCAAGGCACTTAGAAAGTATGCAGCTGAAGCGCCTGCCGGCCCGGCACCTATAACAACCACCTGCTTCATATATCTCATCCTTCCATTAACTAACCAATTATTTCGCTGCGCCGTCTACCCCCGCCGGGTATCCATCTTAAATGCTACTACAACGCGTAGGAAGAGTCAATGGATATCTGTTTGGTTGTCTTATTTGTCTTATTGCAGCCCAAGCTAGTGCCTCGGTATAGTTTTTTCAAATCCTATCTATTTGTTCTTCTGTTGGTAAAAAACCACCAGACAAACAATCCGCCTGCAGCTAGTACAACCAGTAATAAACCGTTCTCCACCCATTCCATATCATTAATCAACTCCTTTGCCAAATGTGAATTTAATCTTTATTTTTGGGCTCTCCGCCAGCGGGCTTTCTAGCAGGCTCAACAGTTGATACATCTTTTCCGCAGCCGTCATATCTGCAGTCCTGTTTTTCGTAGCACCTGCTATTACCGGTTTGTAGGTTTGTAACAAAAATTTAATGGTCAACTTCCTGTTACATATTCAAAACATAAATAGGGCAAATTAGCATTATCCCATTTTTTAAGAGGTAGTAGGCACCTTTCAGCCTCAACTGTCTCAAGAGATTATAGATGGTGCAATGAAATTAAAACATTGTCTAGGAGATGATATCTATGAAAGAAAAATCGCTGGAACTGTTGAAAACCCTTACCGAAACCCCGGGAGTATCAGGATTTGAAGGGCCAATCAGGCAGCTGCTGTTTGAGTATTTTTCTTCTTTGTCCGCAGAAATTAAAACTGACAAACTGGGCAGTCTTATTGCCGTTAAAGAGGGCCGCAGCGTAGAACCAAAAATCATGCTGGCTTCGCATATGGATGAAGTGGGATTCATGGTAACACAAATAACCGAAGAAGGATTTATTAAGTTTCAACCCTTGGGCGGCTGGTGGAATCAGGTCATGCTTGACCAAAGAGTGGAAATTCTCACTGCCAACGATACTGTGCCCGGTGTGATCGGCAGCAAAGCGCCCCACATCCTCACACCGGAAGAAACAAAACAACCGGTAAAAATAGAGACCATGTTTATAGATGTAGGTTCCACCAGTAAAGAAGAAACTGAAAAAATAGGCATCAGACAGGGAGACCCGATAGTCCCCTTCAGCCCATTTACCGTCTGTAAAAACTCAAAATCCTTCATGGCCAAAGCATTGGACGACCGGGCCGGGTGCGCAATGACGGTGGAAGTCTTTCAGAGCCTAGATAAAGCAGACCACCCAAACACAGTCTATGGCGTGATGACGGTGCAGGAGGAAGTGGGCCTGCGCGGTGCAGCAACCAGCGTTGATGTGGTTAAACCTGACCTGGCCATCATAATAGATGTGACAGTGGGTACCGACACGCCCGGTATCAGCGACAGCGCTGTGGCAACCAAAACATATCTGGGAAAAGGCCCGGTGATTGGCTTTTACGATGCTAGTATGATCCCCCACATTCCATTTAGGGACCTAGTGGTACAAACTGCAGAGGAAAATAATATTCCTTACCAGGTAGAAGTAATGACCGGCGGGGGAACTGATGCCGGTAAAATACACGTATACCGCCAGGGAGTGCCCTCTATTGTCATCGGTATCCCCGTCCGCTATATCCACGGCCATGTGGGAATCGCTCACCTAGAGGACTATCAAAACGCCTTGGAATTGGTGTTAAACCTGGTTAAAAAAATTGACGGCACTATTTTGAACCAGCTACAGGATAATATCTAGACAGTTAGCAGTCAAATGGCTTTTGCTGCCCGCTCTGCCGATTTTTGTCGTAATTTATCGAAGTGCAATTTGCAGTATTTTATTTCTTTCGCTGGACAATGCTGAGGTCATAGGTTGAGCTCCCTACACATCTTACCATATTACCTTTATAGAATATTGGGCGATCAGGGAATTGGTAGTAATAATAGTCAATTCTTCTAGCTGTGCCTGTGCTAACAGGAGGCGGTCAAAAGGATCTTTATGATAATCGGGAAGTGAATAAACATGAAGAGCATGAGTCATCTGGATAGGCAGCGCAGTAAAGTTGTTGATAGCCAACTGCTCGGCTACAAAATGCTCAATATTAGGCGGTAATTCCAGTTTACCCAACCGGGCCTTGATGGCCATTTCCCAACCGCTAGCAGCACTCAGGAATATATCATTATCGCCGTTACTGATAATGGCTGCGGCAGTCTCGGATAAATGGGAATCATCCGTGATCCACCAAAGAAAAGTATGGGTATCCAGTAGGGCTTTCATTTTTCAAATTCCTTTATTAACTCCTCAGGCAGAGGAGCGTTAAAATCTTCTGCTACCACTACTTTTCCCTTGGCACTTCCGGGAATCCTTTTGGAACGTAGCCTTTTGACAGGTATCAATCGTGCTACAGGAGTGCCCGCCTTGGCGATGATAAATTCTTCCCCTGCGTTAACTCGTGCAAGTAACTTTGAAAACTTAGTTTTCGCTTCATGAACATTTATTTTAACTTCCATGTAAAATCACCTCACCCTAATTATAGACTAAGTCTATGACTAAGGCAATGAGATTGCAGCATTCATAGGTCAACTTCCCCGGTTTTATTTATATCACGACCATATATGGATTGCCTACCTGGAGGACCAAAAAAATGCCTTAGGATTCATTGCCTATTTTTGTCGTAATTTATCGAAGCACAATTTGCAAAATGCCCTGATCTAAGGGGATAGAGGTAATTACTAACAAACGTATTGTGGATAAGTCTATGGACAACTTGTGGATTATTTGTGGAAATCTCCCAATAGTTTAAAGTTTAAACCTGTATCTATGAGTAAAGATACTTACGGCTCAAGGGTAATTGATTGTTTAATCCCTTAGAGAAAACTATCTGGTGAATATCCAAGCCGTTGTAACGGAAGGAAGCGGCGCAGGAACGCAGGTATAGTCTCCACATACGGACAAATCCCTCATCATACATTTGTTGGACTTTCTCAAGATTCTTTTCAAACCTTTCCGCCCAACTATCAAGGGTCATAGCATAATGCATCCGCAGACTCTCTACATCCAGCAGGTGAAAATTATGCTCCGGCAGCTGCCAGATCACTTCTCTATATGAGGGGATATATCCCCCGGGGAAAATATATTTTTCAATCCAGGCATTGATCGGACCTTCTTTTTGACGGGAAATGGTATGTACCAGGGAAAGCCCTCCGGATGCCAGCATTTTAGCTACTGATTCCGTATATACTGGCAGGTTTGTCTTGCCCACGTGTTCAAGCATGCCGACGCTGACTATCTTGTCAAAGATACGACCGGTTTTGGCCAGAGTCCGGTAGTCCATCAATTCAACATCCACCAAATCTTCTAAATTAAGGCCTTTAATTCTGCACCTAGTCTCCTGATATTGCTGTTCACTTAAAGTAATGCCTAGAGCTTTAACCTGATACTGCTGAGCAGCCCTGATAATTAACCAGCCCCAGCCGCTGCCTATATCCAGCAAAGTCTCTCCCGGCTTCAGCTGCAGTTTTTTTAGTACGTAATCAATTTTCTGCAGCTGGGCCTGATATAATGTATCTTCCGGGGAATGAAAATAGGCACAGGAGTAGCTCATGGTCTCATCAAGCCAAAGGGAGAAAAAATCATTACCCAGGTCATAATGATGCTGCACATCCTTTTTTTGTTTATCCAATGAACTTTTACGCTGCAGCAGAGACATGGCCTTTTTGACCGCTTGATTAGACGGCACAAGATGCTCCTGGTTATAAAAAGCCAGCTTAAGCGCTTCTTCAATTTTGCCTTCAACTTCAATGGTCCCATCTACATACCCTTCCCCGAAAGCCAGCACCGGGTCATGTAAAAACCTTTTAGATTCCAACCGGTCCCGGAGAACAATTCGGCAAAGAGGTTCTCCGTCTCCATAATGTTCTGTTGTCCCGTCCCAATATGTCAGTATAAAAGAGCCGTTTTTCAGCCGGCTTAACAGGTTACGCAGTATCTGTTTTTCCAATTAAATCAATCCCTTCGTAAATATTAATTGACGTTCTAAATAACTTTATTCAGGTTTGATTGTTTCTGTCAGGTTTAGTATGCTAATCCCTCCCCATAATTTACTCTAATATATATTGTTATTAAAAAGCGTAATGTATGCTATTTTCTACTATTCCACCTCGTATAATATGTTTTGACAAGTCAAATCATTGAATTTCCAGTTAAGTTTTGT